>CALFXE010000175.1 GCA_937927845.1 uncultured Paludibacter sp. | reverse complement strand
TTGCTTCATTACGCAATAGTGTTCTCACCGCATTTTATACACCGGAAGTAGTACCGCAAACATTGTACAATGTTCTGGCGACACAAGACATTCAGCCCAAAAGGCTGTATGAACCGTCAGCCGGTTCCGGTGTTTTCATTAGTGAAGCAGTTAACACCTTTCCTGAAATAAAGCAGATTACGGCAGTGGAAAAGGATCGGCTTACCGGATTGGTTCTATCTGCTATCAATAGTTCTCTTTCTATTAAAACGGATACACACATTACCGGCTTTGAAGAAGCTCCGGTAAAAGATAACGGAAGCTATGACCTGATGGTAAGCAATATACCTTTTGGTAACTTCTCGGTTTATGATGAAGATTTTCCCGACAAAGAATTATCCGGCAAAATACATAACTACTTTTTTGCCAAAGGGCTTGATAAGTTGGCTGATGGGGGTTTAATGGGTTTTATTACTACCGATGCTTTTTTAAACAGTCCTTCCAATCATACAGCGAGACAGTATCTTTTTGAACGTGCTGATTTTGTAAGCCTGACAGTGATGCCGGACAACCTGATGAAAGATACCGGCAATACAGAAGCGCCCAGTCATTTGTTGATCGTACAGAAGAATACAGCCAAAGAGCAGCTTTCCAATAGTGAGCAACTATTGATTGACACAGTAGAGCTTAAAAACCAGTTTGGCAGCTACCATCAAAACCTATATCTCTTTAATCATAAAGAAGTCATTATTGGTAATAAGATAATACCCGGTAAAAATCAATATGGCCAGGCACATGAAACTGTGTGGCAGGATGGCGATATAAACCAAATCAGGGATAGTCTTCATGCCAGCCTTACCCATCAATTTCAGAATCGGTTTAATGCTGAATTATACAGAAAAGCACAAACAGTTGAATTACTGGCTTCTGAAAATGAAGATAAAAAACTGACTTATCTGCCGATGCCCAAAAACAAAACAGAAACCGCATCGGTTCAATTAGGATTATTCGATACGGCACCGGCAGAACAAATCAACCGGGCAATGGCTTATATCAACTCGCTCGACGAAACAGTTATACAAAAATCAACCGCCCGTATCATTGGTACGATACGCACCACCGATAAGCCAAGCCATGAAAACGTCGTATTGCTTACAGCAAAACAGCATAAAAGTAATCGCTATCTATACAAGCTATATTCCAATGTTGAAGAGATAAATCATCTGTCTGCGAACTGGATGGATGCCCGTTTATTAGGACATGAGTTGACAGGTATATCCAATTATCTGAAACAATTTGACCACAGCTTTAGATATGAGGGCGATCAGACGCTGGAAGGATTTTTCCGGTTTGAGCAGAAAACACCGCTTCCCTTTATCGGCTTAAAGCCTTATTACCAGGAAGGCACTTTAGTGGTACACATGGGAAATGTCGGTACGATTGGTAATCCCGATTCTGAATACAAACAGGCGGTCTTTCAACCACTCGTGCTTCAGGGAAATATCAACTTTTACGAAAATTATACAACGCTTCGTGACAGCTATCTTGAATTATCAACTAAAGAAGTAGCCGGGGAAACAATCAGCGAAGCCAGCAGGGAACAGCTTAATAATGCCTACGAAGATTTTGTTTCGCAATATGGACTTTTGAACAGTCCGGACAACCGCTGGCTTATTCTGGAAGACACCGCCTTTGGTATCATTACGCTGTCGTCACTTGAACGCCGGGACGGTGAACGTTTTGTCAAGGCAGATATACTTACCCATTCCATCCATCAGGTAAAGGAACGGTTTGTAACCGATAATCCTGTTGAAGCTCTTTCTCATAGCCTGAATGATACTGGCAAAGTTGATTTGGGATTTATCAGTGCAGCTATGGCGTTGGAAGAAAGTGAAGTAATTACTCGTCTTGGCAATCATGTGTATTTAAACCCTTCCAGCAGCGAATGGGAAACTGCCGATCAGTACCTGAGTGGCAATGTAGTTGAAAAGCTAAGGCAAGCAGAGCGCCTTACGAATCAGTTTCCGGATAATCCCCAATACAAACGAAGTGCTGAAGCCATAGCAAGGGTACAGCCAGAGCGCATTCCCTTTGAATTGCTGGATTTTAATTTAGGGGAACGCTGGATGCCTACTTCGTACTATGAGCGGTTCGCAACTACTTTATTTGAGCAGGATACCACCATCAATTATTACCCATCGTTGGATGCATTCAAAGTGAGCACCTGCATGAATATAAAAGTAGCCAGGGAGTTTGCGGTAACACCTAAAAGCGGCAGAACAACTTATGGCTATTCTTTGCTGGAACATGCATTGGAAAACACCACACCTTTTTTTACTTATGAAGTTTCTGTCGGGGATGGCAAAACCATACGCCTGCCGGATAATGAAGCCATACAATTAGCGCATCAAAAAATTGAGCAAATGCGTAATGGCTTTGTAGCATGGCTGAAAGATTTGCCGGATACAGAGAAAAAGAGTATTGAGAATCTATACAACGATACCTTCAATTGCTATGTGCTGCGGGAGTTTGACGGCAGCCATTTAAATTTTCCCGGTTTGGATAAGAATGCGCTGGGTATTGAAGATTTATACAGCAGCCAAAAGAACGCTGCGTGGCGTATCATTCAAAACCGCGGAGCTTTGATTGACCACGAAGTGGGCCTGGGGAAAACCCTTACCATGATTATTTCCGCACAGGAAATGAAGCGGCTGGATATTGTTCATAAACCAATGATAGTGGCTTTAAAGGCCAACGTGAATCAGATTGCGGAAACCTATAAAAAAGCGTATCCCAAAGCCCGCATTTTATTTCCCGGACAAAATGATTTTGCACCTGCGCAAAGGCTGCGGCTATTTCATGAAATAAAAAACAACAATTGGGATTGCATCATACTAACGCATGACCAGTTTGGTAAAATACCACAATCACCTGAGATACAAAAACAGATATTCCAAACGGAACTGGATAATGTGGAAAGAGATTTAGAAACAGTAAAAGACTTGGGAGGTAATATTTCCAAAAAGATGCTTAAAGGATTGGAAATACGAAAGAACAACCTGGAAGGGAAACTGAAGTCAATTCTGAAAGACATAGAAGAAAAGAAAGATGCGGGTATCAACTTCAGAGATATGAACATTGACCATCTGTTTGTTGATGAATCGCACAAGTATAAGAATCTCACCTTTACTACCCGTCATAACCGAGTGGCCGGCTTAGGCAATATGGAAGGTAGTCAGAAGGCGCTCAATATGCTGTTTGCCGTTCGAGAGTTGCAAAACCGTTTTAATACTGACCTCTGCGTAACCTTCCTTTCGGGAACGCCTATATCCAATAGCCTGACCGAAATGTATTTGCTCTTTAAATACCTCCGTCCAAAGGAAATGGAGCGACAGCACATCGAAAACTTTGATGGCTGGGCAGCCGTCTTTGCCCGCAAAACAACAGATTTTGAATTTTCAGTAACGAATGAAATCATCGCTAAGGAACGTTTTCGTCATTTCATTAAAGTGCCGGAGCTCGCTTTATTCTATAATGAGATTACTGATTATAAAACCGCTAAACATATCCACCTGGATAAACCCGAACTAAACGAAACGCTTGTCAATATCAAGCCTAATCCGGAGCAAAGTGCGTTCATTAAAAACCTCATGCAATTCGCTAAAACGGGCGATGGGGAATTAATCGGGCGTGGCAAGCTAACACCAGAAGAAGATAAAGGCCGTATGTTGATAGCTACCAATTATGCCAAAAAGATGGCAGCCGATATGCGGCTGATTAATGAGTGGAAATACAGCGACCACCCTGATAACAAAGTAAATGTATCAGCCCGGAAGATTGCGGCAATTTATAACGAGACCACGCCACACAAAGGAACACAGATTGTCTTCTGCGACATCGGTACACCCAAGCCTGACGAGTTCAATATCTATGGTGCGCTTAAAGAGAAGAAATCACTTTCATTCACGACTGGACAGATAAGAAAAAACCGGAACTGTTTAGAAAGATGAACGAAGGCGAAATCCGCATCCTATTAGGTAGTACTGAAAAAGCAGGTACAGGCTTAAACGTCCAGCAACGAGTGGTAGCGATGCATCATCTGGATATTCCCTGGAAACCTTCTGAATTGGAACAGCGCAATGGCCGTGGAGCAAGGCAGGGCAATGTATTGGCCAAAGAGCATTACGGCAACAAGGTACAGAATTATGTATATGCAGTAGAGCAATCGCTCGATAATTACAAATTTAACCTACTGAAAAATAAGCAGACGTTCATTTCACAAATGAAAAACTGTGAGCTTAATGTACGTACCATTGATGAAGGCGCCATTGATGAAAAGAGTGGAATGAATTTCTCCGAATACATTGCTATTCTTTCAGGAGATACAACACTTCTCGAAAAGTCAAAGCTGGAAAAAAAGATAGCAGTAATGGAAAGCCTGAAAGTATCGCACTTCAGGGAAATAGCTCGTAACAAGTACCAGTTGGAAAATCTGCAAAACGAACAGGCATCTACCGTAAAAACGCTTGACAAACTGGTGGCAGATGAAAAGGTGTACAAAGCCAATCTTCAACTGGATAAGGATGGTATCAAGGTTAATCCCATCAAGCTGGTTAACGTCAACACGTCAAACAGTGAAGCAATTGGCAGACATATTATTAAGCTGTATCAGGACTGGAAGCCAACCGTTGCAAGCGAACAAAAGGAGCAAATCGGTACGCTGTACGGCTTTAATCTGTATATCCGCCGGCAGCAGGAAGCTTACGAGGAAAACGGCATTTTTGAATACCGGTATTCTAACAGCTTTTATGCGCAAGGCGGCGATGATGGTATTAAGTACACGTACAACAATGGTCTTCCTAATACAGACAACCCCAAACTGGCTGCAAGACATTTTCTTAACGCCATTGACCGCGTAGAAAGCCTCAGAGGAAAGTATGAGCATACATTATCTGACCTGAATACAGCAATACCTAAGCTGGAACAGCTTACTACGAAGCTTTTTTTAAAGGAGCCGGAATTGCAGCAAATGAAAAATGAACTCGCTAACCTGGAAAGGCAGATAGCAATTAAGATACAGGAAAACCAACTGAAACAACAACAGGTAGAAAGCAAATCGGAAGAAGTTGCAGAAACACCTGTTATCCAGTTGACAAAAAAGATGAACGGACATTCTGCTGCGAAGGAACTAGTACTGGCAACAACTCAAGTGTCGGAACGTCCGCGAAGCAGGATGCGATTATAAAACAATAAAAACGAAAAGTTATGGCAAATAGTGTTTATCAAATCAACAAAGGAATTAATCAGAGTATTGAATTTAAAGGCTTGAAAGCACAATACATCTGGTATTTGGGCGGCGGTGTTGTTGCATTGCTCATTGTCTTTGCCTTGATGTACATCGTCGGCTTGCCCACCTATCTATGTGTCGGTATCATCCTGGCGGTTGGAACATTCCTCGTCATGAAAATTTACGGCATGAGCAATAAATATGGTGAGCATGGCTTGATGAAAACGCTTGCTCGTAAGTATGTACGATGGACAGGGATTGGTTTTGCCGTCGTGTCGGTCATGTTTATTATGTTGAACATGGAGCTGTATTCGTTATTCCCCGGTGGAGGGAATAAGGAGGTGATTGCGGCTGTCGAGACGATTGAACAATCGGAATCGGCCGGAGAG
>CALFXE010000174.1 GCA_937927845.1 uncultured Paludibacter sp. | reverse complement strand
GTGATTTTTGGTGCGAAACTTAAAAAGGTGTCGCATTGACAAAGTCAGGAGATAATTTGAAGTTTGATTAGCGTGCACCAATACACTTATACTCATTAAAACAAGTAATATAATTTTTTTCATGATAACAAATATTTTTATTGGAATTTGAGAATAAAAGAGTAAAGGCTATTCTTCGAAAATATCGGAACAGCCTTTACATTATTAAGGCTTATTAATTAATAATTTATTAATAATTCTTTTAAATTAATTTAAATACAAATTTATAGTATTAGAAAAGCAACTATTCGTATGAAATTAAGGTTTTACTTTTTAATCTTAGTTACTTGATCTCCCACTTTAACTAAATAAACACCGCGATTGAAATTAGAAATTTCAATATCGTTATTTGCAGTTCTTACTATCATACGACCGAATATATCATACACCTCCACCGTAGCATCAGGATTTTTATTAGAAATCATAATATTATTTTTAGTTGCATACACAAAAGGAGTTGCACTATCAACTTTTCCAACTGAAGTAGCCCCTACTATAATTTGCGCATCAGGAGATGCATCTAAAACTGCATCTGTAATGTCCTGAATGTCTGCTGCACTTAATCCGGTATTAGAAATATCCAACACTTCTAAAGCAGCACAATTTTCAACTATTAAAGATGTTAAATTTGGATTATTAGATAGATTCACTTCTTTTAAAATCATATCTTGATATATACCTCCATCAATCTCAATTGTATGAAAATCATTTCCTGATAAATCAATATATTCCAACCATCTGAGATCACGTCTATCACAATAATTTGCATAATCATCACCAGTTAGAGGTTCTACGCCACCAGGATAATCAAATTCATAAACACTGGGCTGGATAAAAGAAATCACTGTTTCATCTTTTTGTTTGTATCCTTTGTCTGAGAAGTCTATTGCAACAAAAGCACGCCAATGGTTATCCGGATTTTCCCAATCTAAATATTCCGGCTGAACATCTTCTTCTGTAAGAGTAATACCATCTATCAGCTCCCAAACCTCAAGATCAGTATTCACCAGCCTATTCTCTTCATTCAGAGGGTCTACCTTATAAGGCACCTCCGGTGGAACATCACCTGTACCCTGTTCGATACTTTCCAATAAGTTAACAACATGATTAACACCTACAACCCAGGTGCCTGCATGAACTACCACACTGCTTATTAAAGCAACAAATAATGAGATAAAAATTCTTTTCATAACAATAAAATTAAATATTAATACTAAATTATTTATAGTGGAGCTTCAATTACCCCTACATTTATTAAGACGAATAAGTAAGAAAAAACTATTAAAGAAAAAATAAATTTAATTGATTTTTTTAATTTTGATTCTTCTACTCACAGGTTTATTGGTTTCATATATCTTAGAAATCAACAGCTCCATTTCTTTCTCTCTCGCCTCTCTTACGGCTTGATGCATGTATTTAGAATAAGTCTCACGATGCACTCTTAACCATAAATTCTTATCTAAGTTTTGATCCATGACCTCAACAGATTTTGCATTATTAGCGAATAACAAACCTTTTTCTTGGAAGAAACCAAATTGCACCCATGCATAATCTCGAAAGTTTCTTTCTATCTCCCAACGAAATTCATTCAAATGCATAATTGCCAAAGATTGTTGATATTGAGGAGTTTTAGTTTCTTTTGCCAAATTAATTCCATTCTTAAATTCTTCAGAAGACCATACACCTACGTTTTCATTATCGATAGTTAAAGAATAAGATCCTTTCTTCATACCGATAATCTTCAGTAGCTCTTGATTCATTTCTTCCATAAAAGAAATATATTTCAATGCTTTAGATTGTGATTTTTTAGCTCCCCAACCTCTTGCAACAGTATCTATAGGATACGGTAAAGCATTGGCTAAATAAGTAAAAGATAATTCTTTGCTATTTTGAGTTACATCAGAGATTTCACAATTATCCGATTTGATAATAGAACCTTTTTTATTTGCATCAATCTCAATATCTGCCACTTTATTCCCTACAAAACCTTGTGCTTTTAAGATTAAATATGCCATAACCATATGTCCATCATTATCAGGATGGATGCGGTCATTGCCACAAAGAGTAAATGTAGAATCTTGTTTTTGGAAAGTTGCATTAATATCAGACATGGTTTCATTTAAATCAAGAAACTGCCATCCATGTTTTTCAGCTGCTTTACGTTGAAACTCAACTATTCTTATCATCACATCATTCTTACCATTCAAAGCTGTATTACCTTGAATCTTTGCATGCTCATCATAAGGCGAACCTCCAAGCATTACTATTTTGGTGTTAGGTAAGCCTAATAAGCGTTTCTCTATTTTCTGGAAATTCTTATAACACTCTTGGTATTTCTGATTACCAAACTCTTGTGGATTGTCTCCATTGTACTCCATATACCCAGAGTCATTCATGCCAAAAGTTACAAAGAGCGTAGTAGGATTTTTACTAAACACATCACCATCCAATCTTTTATACATATCGTAAGCAGTATCGCCACCTATACCTGCATTCATCACCTGTATATTCATATAAGGAAAACGAGTCATATAATACAGCCAAATATATGAATGATAATGTCCACCATCTGTTATACTATTTCCTAAAAAAACTGCACGTTCACCATCTTTAAAAGGGATTAAAGTTTGTGAAAATGATGCGGTAACTAAACTTGCAAAAATTACTAATGCTATATAAATTCGTTTCATTATTTTACCAAAATATCTAATTATAATTTAGTCAATTTAAAATACGAAAAAGCAGCATGCTCTTTTGTTTCTCCAATATGTATCAATCCCGGACGAGCAATTCTATCCCAACGAACCAACTTCTCCATATCTATAGAAGAATCTAAAGCCTTATTCCACTCTTCTTCTTTATCAGCATAATAGAAGTCTAATTTTCGACCTTCTTTAACCAATATTTTCACATAGGAATATTGACTTTCAATAGGCTTAGAAAACAGAACAACTTCTTTATTATTATCATATTGCTTTAATACAAACTGATTATCTTCAACTCCCCAAGCTACAAAATTTTCATAATCGCCATATAGGGTTAACCCTTTTAAACTCTTGTTGCGATTTACTACTTGTGTTTGATATTCATAATCAGGAAATTGCGGTCTAACACATAAAGCATTTCCATTGACGGCTTTCTTACCAACAGGCTTTCCCGTAAGATATAAGTTACCATTTCTGATTGTAGTTTGAATATCAGAATAAGGATAATTCCATGTCCAATTTACATTTAATGTTGTTGATGTAAAATCATCTTCAAAGGCTTGAGATGATTGCTGATAACTACCTTCAAAGGGCAAAGTTTGAGTTTTACGTGCTATTTGCCCTCCTTTAAATGCCATCCAATCATTATCATCTACATACATTTCATAAATAACAGGCTGACGACCTGCATACTTTCCTTCGCCATTCAAATAAGCATGACACATATAGAACATGCGATTATCATCCGTTTCAACTATAGTTCCATGACCTATAGAAATAAAATCATGTTTTAAACCTGCAAGTATAGGATTATGCTCATACTTTTCGTAAGGACCTTTGAAACTTTTTGAGCGTGCAACTCGTACTTCATAATCGCTATTAAAACCACAACATCCACGTGCAGCATAAACTATATAATAATAATCTCCGTGTTTAAAATGACTTTGCCCTTCCATTCCAATCTCTTCATCATCTTTTAAAAGAGAGAAAGGTTCACCTTCCAGTCGTAGTCCATCATATGAAAGTTTAGACGCCACCAACTCAATCGGTCTGGATTCTAAACCATAAGCTTTCCATGAAATGTAAAGTTGTCCGTCGTCATTAAACACATAAGCATCTATAGCCTCTTTTCCATGTTCTATCAGTAAACCATGGTCGGTAAACTCTTTAGTGGGGTCATCGGTGCTTGCTACACCTATTCCTGAAATGCCATTCTTTTTGTTTCTAGCAGTATAATAACAAAACACCTTATTGTTGTGATAATACAGTTCAGGTGCCCAAAAAGAATTGGATGTCCAAGATGGTTTTTTATTGAATACATGTCCTTCTTGTTTCCAGTTTATCAAATCCGTAGATGAGTACATAGGATAATAAGGAGCCCATTCTGAAGAAGTTCCACAAGCATAATATACACCATCCACTTTAATAACAGTAGGATCAGCAACATCACCCAAAATTACAGGATTAGTGAAAGTAGTTTGATGTTGCTGTCTGATATCCAATCCACCGCTCATACTTCCTACTGAACCAAAGACATCAGGATTATCCACTTTTGCCGAAAAAACGGTCAAATTAGCAGATAGTATAAGCATCAGAAAAAATAACTTGTTATGTTTCATTTTAAATAAATAATTTGATTATAGAATTGAGTTCTACATTATCAGAAAGTCACCTGAACACCTAAGTTAAACACACGTTGATTCATATAAGCATCACCGGCTGTGTTGGTACTGATTTCAGGATCTTGCTGATATTTAGTATAGTTAGTCAAAGTAAACAGATTATACGCATTCGTATATATTCTGGCACTATTGATATAACTTGGTAGAACTCTCTTAGGTAGTTGATACGCAAAATCAACAGTCTTTAAGCGTAGGTACCATGCATCAACCAACCAGAAATCAGACATATAACCTTCAGCACTGTTTACAGTAGATGGAATGGTCGTTAAACGTGGAAAATCAATTTCTTCACCATTTTGGTACCTCTTAAGAGTCCAGCGTTTTTGATGCACAGGTTGGAACTGACTTTTGAACGATTCAATACCTGTTCCGATCACACTAAAGCTATAATCGAAAGAACCTTGGAATAGCAGACTTAAAGAAAAGCCTTTCCAATTAGCTGCAAGCGTCCACCCCACAGTTGTTGAAGGTAAATTAGGTTTACCAATAGCCATTTTATCAAAGTCATCAATAATTCCATCGTTGTTCATATCTAAATACTTTAAATCGCCCGCTTGAACGGGAGTATCTGTATTTGGAACAGCAGGAGCATCAGGATCTTCATTCGCAATCAAGCTTATATCTTCCGGAGTATAAAATCCTATAAACTTATATCCAAAAGGTTGATTAATTGCTTTTCCTGTTTCAGCTAACCAAGGGTAACGTTGCTGAGCTTCAGCTTTATAAATCACTTTATTTTTAGCAAATGAGAATACTAAATTGCTATTAAAATTAACCTGTCCTATACGAGTTTGATAACCCAAAGATCCATCGAAACCTCTATTAATCGTTCTAGCCACATTAAGAGGAGAAACTCCAATTCCTAAAATCAAAGGAATATCATAGCGTGTTACTAATTGATCGAAACGAGTGTCATGGAAAAAATCAATAGTAAAAGAAAGTTTATTAAAAGCTACTAAATCAATACCTATATCAAGTTTTTTGGCTTTCTCCCAAGTTACGAATTCATTTCCCATAGCACCCTCTCGGTATGAATCATATTTCTGTGGATTTTCACCGAAATAATATCCACCTCCTTTTTCATAAACTTGGCGAAACAGATATCTATCGCCAGGTGCAGCATCAGAACCTACTAAACCGTAAGATCCCCTGATTTTCAACATCTGAACATTATTCACGTAGTACTTAAAGAAACCCTCCTCAGATATCGCATAACCCAATCCTACAGCAGGAAAAAAGCCGAAACGACTATTTTTACCAAAACGGTCTGTACCATTATAAGCTAAATTGACATCAATCAAATACTTATTTTTATATTTATAACCTGAAGTTAAGGTATAACCTTCAAAATTATTGGGTACAGACGCGTTATGCTCATTTGTACGACTCTGACGATTATACAATAACATTCCGCTCACATCATGGTCTTCATTAAACACTCTCTCGTAATTGACAGATGCTTGGATATTAAGATCGCTCAATGCTTGATCAACACCCGAATTTACTCCATAAGTTGAATATGCATACTTTTGATTTGGATTGATAACATAAATATCATTTTCCGGATGATATCTATAAGTAGGATAGCCATCACTCCCACGCGAAACTCTTCTATAATTTTCATCAATACTTGAGTACGCTAATCTAAAATTAGCAGAAAGTCCTTTCGTTATATAATCCATTTTATAAATGGCACCGTAAAGAATGTTTATATCATTCCTTTTCGTTCTTTTATACCCTTCATTGGCTAATCGTGCATTTAAAGTCGGTAGAAATCCTTTAGTATCTAAATATGTAAATGAACCATCAGGATTTAAGACTGGAGAAGCATAAGGAGTCATTTTTTCAAAGTTATAAATTTCTCCTGTGGCGTTCATACTTGAGGGTTCATTGATATTCATAAAACGAGTTGAAAAGTCCAATCTCATATTTAAATTACTTGTAACATCAAAGTCCAAATTTGTACGATAATTAAATCTTCTAAAGAAATAATTGGTATTTACGTCATCAGAACCAATATTAAAGTTTTTAATCAAACCATCTTGAGTAAAGTAACCTCCGGACACAAAATATCTTAATTTCTTAGAACCACCGGAAATATCCAGATTCACATTTTGTTGAGAAGCCAATGGTCTGAAAATTTCTCTATACCAATTTACATCCGGATGTGTATATGGACTGGAACCATTCTTAAACATGTCTAAGTCATCATCAGTAAATGGAACTTGAGAAATCAATCCATCATTTACATAAGCTTCATTCACAAGCTTAGCTGTTTCATAAGAATTTAGAAACTTAGGTACTCGGATAGGAGATTGTAAACCTGATTCGACACGTAGATTTATCTGAGGTGCACCTTCTTCTCCACGGCGAGTTTTCACAACCAACACTCCATTAGCACCTTTTATACCGTATATAGCTGTAGTTGAAGCATCTTTCAAGATAGAAATACTTTCTATTTCATTAACATTTATCTGCTGTAGTTGATCGTATGAATACTGCACATCATCTACAATAATTAAAGGTTGATTTCCTGCATCATTAAGCGAACTAACTCCACGAATAAAGAAGTCTGAAGCATCTTTACCTGGTTGGCCTGAACGCTGTTGTGAGAAAAATCCAGGAAGCTTACCGGATAAAGCATTTTGGACACTACTGGTAGGTACAATACGAATTTCACGAGCCGTAATAGCACTTACAGATCCCGTCATAGTTAAACGTTTTGCTTTTCCATATCCGACTACTACCACTTCTTCCAAGTTAGTATTCTGGTCAGGAACTAATTGTACGTCTAATATAGCTTGTCCTCTTTTAACTACAACTTCTTGGGGAACAAAGCCCACATAAGAAAAAACCAGTTTATCACCAGGATTTACACTAATGGAATATTCTCCATCAATATTGGTGACCGTACCAGTTGTTGTTGCTTGCAATACAATACTCACTCCTATCAGCGTTTCACCATCAACAGAAGTAACTACTCCTTTTTGTGTGAATGACTGGCTGTACGCTATTGATACTGTAAGGAGAAATAATATTATAAATTTAATCTTTTTCATATACTATTACCATTTAGGGTTTTGAACCATGTTACTATTTTTTATTACTTCAGAATAAGGGATAGGGTATAAATAACGCTTCTCCTCAAAATTAACATTCAAAACATCAATTTCAGTATAAGAAACATCTGACAAATTTTTAACTATACTCATTCCTTTTAAAGGCGTACTAAACACCTCTTCTGCAATACGCCACCTTCTGATGTCCCAAAATCTTTGTTCTTCAAAAGCCATTTCAATACGGCGTTCATTTCTTATAACCTCTCTCATCTCTTTTTGAGACATATTAGCTTTGAGACCATACAATCTATCTGTACCTGCTTCAATTCCTGCTCTCTTACGTATAGCAATCAACATATCATAAATTTCTTGTGAGGGTGATGATAGATACTCATTCTCAGCTTCAGCAAAATTTAACAACACTTCCGCATATCTGAATAATACCCATAAATGATATGTATTTCCATATTCAACAGAAGCAGTAAAATTACCCATAAATTTTCGTGAATAATAGCTGGTTCTAGTATATTCTGCTGAACTGGTAGGGTTATTTGTACCACCTTGATTTGTCTCCAACACTCTACCAAGCCAATTTGATCCATGCCTTAACACCGTAAGATCTAAACGTGGATCTCTGTTTAGATAAGGTCTTTGCATATCATAAACATATTTTCCGGCTTCATCTTTAGTTTTACCATCTTTCATTAAAAAAGCATCTACTAAATTCTGAGTTGGATTTGTGCGTCCATTTCCTAATGCATTACCGCTGAAGCCTAAAGGACCATTTGCAGTTTCAATAGATTTATTTTGTCCTCCTTGTCGAAAAAAGATCATTTCAGGATTAGCAGGTCCATAAAAGGTTATAAATACATTATTGTAATTTATGGCTAAATTAACAGATTTGTTGCCTAAATGTCCTGCTACCTCAATAAACTCTCTGGCTGCTACAGAAGCTTTATTCCATCTTTCTACATCGTAAGTTAAATATCCAATCAATTCATTTTGTTCTTCTGAATTTGTAGTTATTGTTTGACCATTAAACAAGGGACTGGCTGCGTACAATAATATCCTGGATTTAAGAGCCATTGCCGCTTCTTTTGTAGCTGCATGTGCGTTCTGATCTTTATCGGGCATAGTTACACTTCTCAAGTCATCCTGAATATCATCTAACTCATCAATCATATAATTGATACATTCTTCAAAAGTATTACGTGGTATTTCCATATTATCACCAAGCTCATAAATCACATCACCCAATAATGGAACACCTCCGTATCTCTTCACCAATTCAAAATAGAAAAAGGTTCTTAAAAATCTTGCCTCTGCTTTTATAGTTGCATTCAAAGGCTTTTCTTCTTTGTCAAAATTAACAAAAGTCGATTTGAATGGTACAACATCAATATTATTAACAATTATGGTTGCTTTTCGTATTCCTTCATAATACCTTCCCCAGCCCATATGAGAACTTATTCTATTACTCGCACTATACTGCCCCAACGCTAATTTTAAAACATCAGGATCTTTTTGTTTTATAGATATTGCATCATCTGATGCAGCATCTAAATAATCACCTCCTATTCCATTATGACCATTAGGAAGCAAATCATAAGTCGAATGTAAAAAGTTTCTTGCTTGCACTCCCATTGAATCAGTAGTTGAAAAAACATAATCAATAGTAAACTGATCAACAGGGAAGTTCTCATAACTGTCTGTACAGGACGAACCTGCTAAAACAGTTACAAAGACAAGCATAAATAACATATATCTACTCTGTTTCATATTCTTTATTTTAATTAGAATTTAACATTAACACCAAAATTGATATTCTTTTGAATAGGATACTCTGTAAACTGCACCTCAGGGTCGAGTAAGCTATAAGCAGACAGAGTAAACAAATTCTGACCGGTTGCAAACACTTTAACCCTCATATTTCCTAAATAATTTTTAGAAAAAGATTGAGGAAGTGTATAAGCAACATTAATAGATTTCAAACGTATGAAATTCCCTGATTTTACCCAAAAAGAAGACCCCCAACCATTTCCCTGATTATAATTATTACCACCCGCAGAAAGACGTGGAAATGTAGCATTTTCAGCGTTTTCAGGTGTCCATCTATTTAGAAGATGCTCGTATGCTTGTCCAAAATGCTGATTATTAGACATGAAACCTTCTGTAAAATCACGATTACCTAAATATATATCTCTATTGTACACTCCTTGTAGCAACATAGATAATTCAAATCCTTTATACTCAACACCTAAATCAACTCCAAAGAAAGAAAGTGGTTTGTCTCCTCCGATAATGGATGCATCAAACTCATCAATAACACCATCTTCATTTTTATCAATATATTTTATGTCTCCTGGTTGAATATCTGTGAATCCTTGCATCACAGGATATCCGGCAGTTATGTCTTCAGCAGTTAAGAAACCATCTGACATCAATCCAAACATCACTCCTTGCGGGCGACCTGTTCGGTATAGATAATCATGTGGCATCTCTTGTTCATCTATAAATAATACTTTACTATTTTCTATATTCCAATTAGCTGACACATAATAATTAAAACTTCCAATACGATTTTGATAAATAGCAGTTAACTCTACACCGGTACGAAGAATCTTACCTATATTTTCCGGAGGATATTGTGCTCCCATCAATTCGATATTTTTACCACGGTTTTGCAGTAAATCATGATAATTATCGTTATAATAATCAACAGTAAACTGTAATCTGTCTTTTAACATTGAAATATCAACACCCAAATTTACCTTATGTGCTTTCTCCCAAGTTATATTAGGATTGGCAAGTGGAAAGTTTTCCGTAGTAAAATGTCCGCTTGACTGACTGCTACCCAAAGAATACCATGCTGCACCATGATAAGAATAAGTTTGGCTCCATAAATAATATCCTGAATTAGAAACTCCATTACCTGTATTACCATAGACTGCACGCAGTTTAAACTTATCTACAAAATCAATCTCATCCATAAAGTTTTCATTACTAACATACCATCCTACCCCTACGGCTTGGAAATTACCCCAGCGTTTACCCGGTGCATATCGATTATAATAACTTTCGGCTATGGATGCCTGAATAAAATACTTTTTAGCATAGTCATAAGACAAATCTGCAATAATATTGGATGGTATTTCCGGTAAGTCGTAGTTATTCAACACTGTACGTGTATCAGCTTTCACACCTGCTTGCACTGAATGATTATCGAAGAGACGTTTATAATTCACAGCAAACTGTCCGTACATACTTTGATAATTTCCTACTGAATAAAATTTACTGACTTGCGGAGTAGGTGTACTATACATAGTATAAACAGGTTGACCAAAATCATCTTCTTTGAAGGCATACACAGCAGATCGTTTTGTTCTATCTGTATAAGAGCGTGTTTGTGTAGTTATACTGCCTTTTGCTGATGCAGAAAGACCTTTGACAATTTTACTAAAATCATAATTTAAGTTGATAGTACCCAAAACATCCCGACTATTATCTAAAAGATAACCTGAATTTAAAGTTTGTGACATCAAATTATTTGTGAACGAGATATTTCCACCCCACGAATTATTCTTATTTTTAACAGGATAAGCAGAGTTAGGCGTAGAATAGATTGCATTTAACAAATCATTATAACCGGTACCCGTACCACCAGGTTGATTACCTGACTCTATTCTTCCTATCAATAATATATTCGCAGTAAAATCCGAAGTTACATTTACATTTACTTTGGAAGTTATCATATAACGCTGATAGTTTAAGTTGGTATTATAAGGATTGTCATTTGAAGTTTTAAACAAACCTTCTTCACTTGTATAACCTAAACCAACAAAATACTGTGCTACATTATTTCCACCCGACACATTCAAATTATAATACTGGGATACTGAATTTTCATTAAACAACTCATCATACCAGTTTACATTAGGGTGTGTGTAAGGATTATCTTCAAGTCTAAACTTAGCAAAATCTTCATTAGAATAGAATGGTAGTTTACCATCATTTTCCAATGCCTCATTCAAGAGATATGCATACTGATATGAATTTAAAGGTTTGGGCATTATGACAGGTGAATTAACGCCCATCTTACCAGTAAATGAAACCTGCAAAGGACCTTTTGTAGGCTCTTTAGTTGTAACTATAAGTGCGCCTCTCGAACTTTGCATACCCAAAAACATAGATGAAAGAGCATCCTTCTGCAAAGACACCGACTCTATCACATCCGGATCAATTGCGTAAAATTCTCTTTGAACTCCATCAATCACCACTACAGGTGCTAAGCCTCGAGAACTAATAGCAAACTCAGAATTATCACTATACAAACCTCTTCCAAATACAGGCACATCTCCTCCTAAGCTACCCGAATAGTTAGCTGAAGTATGGCGTTCTCTGGCACCGCGAACTTGAAAAATATTCAAACCCGCAATACGCGCCTGCAAAGCAGGTATAATGGTTGTTCCCATCATGGAAGTTAATTTATCTGAATAAACAGTAGATGCAGATCCTATATAACTCTCTGAATCTCTCTCTTCCGAATAAGGATGAGGAATTAATGTTGAGCTTTTCACAAGTTTATCCTGCATTCTGATCAGGACACCCTTCTTTTGGTCTCTTTCAGACATGGTAGATTCATTGATTAAAAAATCTTTGTGCGTAAATATCAGAACATCTCCAGATTTAAAATCCAATACGAATATGCCATTATCTGATGTTTGAACTGACTTACTGGTTCCTTTGATCAACACGTTTACATTTGAGATAGGATTTCCATGTAAATCCTGAACCACATTCTGTGAAGACTTTTGATTATTATCTTGAGCATGCAAGACTGTTGGATTTACAATCATAAGTAGAAAAAAACTTATGAATAAAAAATAAAATCCTAATTTATTATTAATTTGATTTTTATACATATATATAAATTTTAGATATAAGCGATTTACTATCATTCACAAAGGAATTCAAACACAAATGGAACTTTAGCTCCGGGATTATCAATCGGGATATTATTAGTTACTAAATCATCATCAGACTTAGTAATAGTAATAGTTCCATCCTGATTAGTGAACACATACTCTATATAATTTACAGTAGCACCTTCGGGCACATTAAAAAACTGAGCCGGCCATATCGTCAGACTACGAATTCGATTATATCTTGATTCTCTTTTCATGAGTGTTTTCTCAGTTTTCTCATCAATTTGTGCTATTACAACACCACTTTCATCATAAGCGATAGCTTTGAAATACACTTCATCCTCATCATTTAAGTCATTCGCATAAACACCACCATTAAAGCTAATTGTCACATAATCATCTTGTAAAGAAGCTAATGGTTGCACTTTATTAAAATGCTCCTGAGCGTAATCAATTAATAGTCCCTTTCCTTCCACTACCTCAAAAATCTCATCGCTAAATTTAACTTTTTTATGATCACTACTTGTGCTAATACCATCGTCAGTATGATTCACAAAAAAACCTAAATAAGTTCTCAAGTTTAACTCTCCTACGTTTGTTGTAATATAAATCGTATAAGTAGGTTTATCTCCATTATAAATCTCCCATTTATCATCAGTTATAAACGACACCCACTCCATATCAGAAAGCACATTCGGACCTACGCCATATTCTTGAATAAGCGTTTCACCCCATGTTCTGCCACCTGCATTTTTCGGTAAAGATGAATCGGGTATAATACTCATTTTAAGTCTTTCATCCGGATCTGTATGCAAAGTCGTAACATAAGTTACCTTAGCATGTTCTCTTACGTTCCATGATTTAGGAGCTAAAAAAGACACAACAAACTGTACATCGCCATGATCTTCTTGGCAATTAATATTACCTTTTACAGTAAAAGTAGCATCTGTGCCTGCTTTCGCTATGGGAGCTTCTGTACCATCCTCTTGAATCTGCATAATAGAGATGCTATCTAAATATACACATCCTATCAGTACAACTACTATAGCTAAAGACAAAATGACACCTGCTATAAAAGAACTCCTTCTTTTCATAAAATTATCTTTCATTTGTATTATCATTTTAGTTGTTTTCAATTCTTTCTAATACATACTGATAAGTATTTCTAAGACATCCGGGACTTACAGAAACAGCAATTCTGCGTCTACCTTCCACTATAGGATATTTTAGTTTTATATTAACCTCTGAAGTAGCTCCACTTTCCTTTAAAATTAAATTAAAGGGATATTGAGGATCATCAACTTTCCATGTACCGTCATTTTTTACAGCAAACGGTAAGTAGTTGTCTATACTATAACTCCCATCTTGATTCAAATTCAATCTAAATTGAGTAAAATCCATGGTTTGAGTAATATCAACTCCATTACGGCTTACGGTTGTCAATTGCCAAACACCATCTAAGTTTTTGATAGTTTCAGCATATTCATGAATCTCGCCGTCCTTAAATGCATCACATCCTGTAAAAACCACTGTAAGCGATACAAACAATAACAATTTCAAAATTTTATCAGATTTCATACTATAACAATTTTAATTATTTATACCAACGCAACCATTATTCATTTGCAGAATAATTTGGATTCTGCAATAAATCAGAAGATTTGATTACCTCCTCATAAGGAAGTGGCCAGAAATACATAGCCGGACGGAAAACGTGCTTAGCCACTTCAAACTCTCTACTCTCTTTAACCTTTATTGGCTTACCATCATCATCCACATCATCTTTAACAGTGATTTCAAGTCCATGCATCATCTTATTATCTGTATCTTCTGCTATCTTCCATCTTCTCACATCGAAAAATCTATGACCTTCAAATGCCAATTCTATTCTACGCTCCAAGCGAATCGCTTCTTGCATTTCGGCGTAAGTCATATTTGGCTTCAAACCATACATACCATCATCTCCAGGTACAATACCCGCTCTCTTACGTATAGATTTTAAAGCATCATAAATATTAGTATATGCATCCTGATGATCAGGACCATAATATTCATTTGCAGCTTCTGCATAATTTAAGAGAACTTCAGCATAACGAATTAAAGGGCGACTTTGCGGTACACCAATAAATGAATTTCCACAAGTTGATCGGCTCACTGTTTTTTTAACATAGTAACCGGTTGGAGTTCCTTTATGCACTGCATCTAAGGTTTCATCTTTTCCACCTTGAGATATTCTAATTGGTTTATACTCATTCAGACCTGTACAGAAATAGCCACCATCATACAACACTGAATTTGCAAAACGCGGATCTCTATTAACATGCGGATTAAAGATATCATAAGCTGCACTTTCTTCTATAGATTTTCCATCTAACATTGGAAATGCATCTGCTAACTCTTTATATACATATCCTGACTCTCCGGATCCACCACTGGTTGGGGGACCATAAACACGTTCACGAGCGTTACCTTTATCAGCAGTTTTGTCTAAAATAATTTCAGTAAAAGCACCTCCCTTTAGATAATCTCCGTATTCATTTACAGTAAAATTCATAAAGTCGGATGCCATAGAGGTTACAGCATAGAACCCCCAGCCTTTTTCCGGTTCGGATTTATCATCATTGGCACTTCCTGTTCTGTCCCAAACAAATAGTGTATATTCATTCATTGCAATCACATCTCTGGAAGCTTCATAAGCTAATCTCCATCTTTCCTTATCATAATCAGGATAGCCTAAAAGTTCTTTATATTCTTGAGTAGGAGCTAATCTGTCTTCAATACCATTATGCAATGGACTGGCAGCATATAGCAATACGCGAGCCTTTAAAGCCCTGCAAGCTGCCTCGCTTATACGACCATAATCTCTTCCTGTTCTACGTTTTGGCAAAACATTTAAGCTGATGATATCATTACATTCTGAAACAATATAATCCACACAATCCTTATAGGTATCACGCTTCATATTGATATCATCTTCTAATTCATAAATAGCATCACCGATTAGCGGTATACCGCCATAATGTCTTAGAAGGATTCCATAATACCAAGCTCTAAGAAATCTCGCTTCTGCTTTGTATTGATTTTTAACTCTTTCAACAATAGGAGACGATTCAACATATTTCAAGAAGATATTGACTCTCCTAATATTTACATAAGCTTTCTCCCATGCATCTTTAGTTACCAACACAGGATTAACAGTGCCTGTGGCAAACATCACATCAGTAGTGATGGTTGAACTCCTTCTGAAACGTGCTTCATCGCTGGCAGTCTGCAAACCACCGAAATTAGTTGTCCAACCAAAAGCAGTTATCGAAAATCTGTCCGGATCGGTATCAAAACCAATATCACGGTAAATCTCGGTAAGAAACCCAGTCGCATAAGTACTATCAGCAAAAACAGCCTCACGATTGAGATCTGTGGTAACAGTCTCATCTAAGAAGTCTTTATCAGTACAAGCGATTCCCCACAACATCAATAGTATTAGGGGCACAAAATACATTTTTTTTAACATCATATTTTTATTTTTAGAATTAAGATTTTAAAATTGAACCTTATAACCTCAGCAAAAACTATATAAAACTTTATCTATACAATGACCACATATGTCTTTTATCAAATATTATTTTTGAGGATCATATATAGTAACCGACACCTTAGAATCAGCACATCCGTAATATAAAAACCATTTTTGTTTGTAATATACCAATCCTTCAATAAAGACAGTCCCTGCAGGATATTGACCGCTCTTCTCAAAGTCTTCTTCAGGAATTAAAAACGGCTCGTCTAATCTCTCAATCAACTTAGTGGGATCTTTTTTATCAAACAAAGCTTGTCCAGCACAATAAGCATTTGTAACATAATTAGAATCACCTTCACCACTCTTATTTTTACCGTTATATAGTAAAATTATTCCATCTTCTGACATAATTGCAGGAGGTCCACATTCTGTTAAATCACTGTCAAAATAACCTTTACGTGGCGCCATCAACACTTTTAACTCAGAATCTTCATCTAAGATTGGAGTCCAATCTGTTAAGTCATCAGAAGTTGCTCCATAAATGACATATTCGCCCCAATACATAAAGTACTTACCGTTTATTTTGGATATAACTAATTTGTCATCTTTTATAGTGGTCAGGATACTTGAAGCCTTCGACCATGTGTTTAAATACTTACCTTCATAAGCATTTCTGAATACAGGTCCGTGCTTTTCCCAATTAATTAAATCCTTAGATGTGGCAACGCAAAGACGAGCAACTTTCCTGTCCCATGAAGTATAGAAAATCACAAAGGTTCCATCTTCTGTAACTGCAACTCGTGGATCTTCACATCCTCCTGGCCATTCGTATAACTTATTGTTATCATCAGCAGGAAAGACAACAGGAGCATCAAACTTTTTCATATTGATACCATCTGTAGATTCTGCTATTGCTACACGAGAAACACGTGTTCCTATACCAATTGCTGAATTATCTTCGGCACGATACAAGACATAAATTTTATCGTCCTTCACAACAGCACCCGGATTAAAAGCATCGCTTTCTTCCCAGCGAACGTCCATCTGATTCATGGGGCAAAAGAATACAGAACTTGTATCAGGGCTAATTACTGGATTCACACCTGCCGGTCTGATAAACTCACCTAAAGGGAATGTAGGCTCATATGCTTTTCCTGTTTTTTGTCCGCATGAAAGTAAAATCAAAGCGGTCAAAAACACAGCTGGTAATTTGAAAATTATTTGTTTCATGTCGATATTGATTATTTTAATATTATATTAAATTATGTATTTAAATTATGGAAATGAAGGTGGTAAATTCTCACTTCCCCATTTATAATTAGGCTTTACTGCTGTCTTATACTCTATAGTGGCACCATTCTCAACTTGTTTCCAATCAAGCCAAGTCGACTCATAGGATTTACCATCAATTTTCATCGATTGAGTATAAATATTCTTCTCTGAGCCTCCTTTAATTATCAAGTCACCCTTTTTGAGTTTTACAACTATATTCTCAAAAATAGGAGTATTCACAGTAAACCCACCAATACCAGGTATTTGAGGATACAAGCCTACACAAGCAAACACATACCAGGCACCCATCGTGCCTAAATCGTCATTTCCGGGCAATCCATCAATAGCACTTGAATACTGCTCATTTATCGTTCGGTTTATAACTTCAGACGCTTTATAAGGTTTTCCTATCCAATTATAAACCCATGGAATGTGAAAACTTGGCTCATTACCAGATGCAAACCAAGGATCATTATAACCTGCATCCAAACGAACAAAAAACTCATCCAATCTTCTTTCTGCTTCTTTTGGTCCCCCGATAATTTCAACTAACCCGTTGATATCATAAGGTACCATCCAGAAATAGTTCTTGTAAGTTGATTCACGGAAATCTTCGCTTAAAGGTTTCCATGATCCATCAGAATTTCTCGATTGTAGCCAGCCTGTCTGAGGATTGAATAAATTCTTCCACGACCGAGCAAAATGGAAATATCTCCAACTGAGAAACTCATCACCTACAGCACGTAACGCAAATTGTCCGATAGCAAAATCTGCTGAAGTATATTCCAATTGAATTGATGCATTACAATATCCTTTCTCAAGATATTGTTTCAATCCCGGTCTAACTTCAATATTCTGAGATTCAGCACCCGGAATTTCAGCATTACGTCTCATTAAGTTTAGAATTGGTTTTGGATCATAATTTCTTGCACCAAAAGCATATGCATTCGAAATTAAAATAGGAGTTGGATCACCTTGCATTATACCGGTTTCAATATTTGCCATAACCCACCTTGGGAAAGCATTTCCTGATTGTTCAGCAAACAATTGATGAGAAACAACAATATCAGATGCAACTTCAGGATCTAAAATTGACAACAATTGTATTTGTGTTCTGTATGTATCCCAATTACTGAAAGATGTGTAATGTTTAGAACGTGTATTGTGAACTTTAAAATCAGCTCCCATATACTCACCGTTAACATCACTACAAACGTTTGGATGAATAAAAGAACGATACAAATGAGTGTAAAACTGGGTAATTCTATCTGCATTTGTACCTTCAACCTTAATTAAATTGAGATATTCATTCCATTTGTTTTCTGTCTGTTGTTGTGTATTAGCAAAATTCCAATTCGGATTCTCAGTTTTTAGATTTTCTTTAGCATTTTCAACTGAAACATATGAAACTCCTATCTTGTATTGAATCTGTTTCTTGCCTTTGGACGTATTAAATGTAAAATAAACACCTGAATTCTTTCCCTCAGCAAAAGTACCGCCAACTGACAGTTTATTGTTTTTCCAAACACCGGTTTCGACTGCATCACCATCAAATTCGGCAGCAAAGTACACTTTATATGGCGTTGGAGTACCGCAAAATTGTCCGCCTTCAGCATAACCTTCACAAGAATTTGACGAAGTTATCACTACCGATGCTACTTCAATCGGTGTAGCTGCAACTCCTGCTCCTATGATTACCGAACCATATTCTTCATCATTCGGATATTCGAACAAAGCCATGCCTGTACGCTCGGTTACGGTAAGTTTTGTCTGAACTTTATCTTGTACAATAGCCTCATAATAACCGGCATGACCTTTTTCTTGAGAAACATCAACGCGATAATTCAAAATATTATCAGGAGACATTTTAAGCTTACCTGCAATAGGAAAGGTCGGAAAGTTACCCATATGTTCACATCCACCACCACTTAATTGATTAATGACAAAGCCTGATCGCTTTGAGAAATATGAAGGAGTAAATTGTACCATACCATAAGGATAAGTCGCTCCGGGATAGCAATATCCCGAAGTCAAACCCAATCCTTTAGTTCCAATTAGAGTGTTAACCTCTTTAGCATAATTAACATCAGCCTTAAGGAAATCAACACTTAAAGATAGAGCACTTATCAATAAACAAAAATATATCAATCTATTGCTTCTCATTACTATAATATATTTATTTAGCTGTTGAAACTGAAAATGGAACGGCATCCTTAGTTATATTTCTTGATTTGTTTGGTTGATTTCCCATTTCGTAAGCAACAGTACCACCATTAACAATATCTCTATAAGTTATATAGTTTTTATCCAATGGCTTTCCATTTAATGATGCAGATTGTATGTATACATTTTCTTTTGAGTTATTATTAGCCTGAATAATAAACTTTTTCCCATCTTCCATTGTAATTGTAACTTTGGAGAATATTGGACTACCTATGACATACTGATCGGTTCCGGGACAAACACTATACATTCCTAAAGCATTGAGCACATACCAAGACGACATACCACCTTGATCTTCATCACCAGGGAAACCTCTTTCTGTAGAATTAAATAGTTTTTCCATTATATGACGTGACCAATATTGAGTCTTCCAAGGTTGACCTGCATAACTATACATATAAATTAAATGATGAATTGGCTGATTACCCTGAGCGTACTGTCCCATGTTGGCTAACTCCATTTCTTTCATCTCATGAATTACATAGCCATACGTACCTGGTTTGATAACATTTGGAACTGTGAAAACCGAGTCAATTTTAGTGGTAAATTTCTTATCACTTCCGAAAAGATCTATTAGCCCTTGTACATCATGAAACACAGACCATGTATAATGCCAAGCATTTCCTTCGCAATAGGCTCCACCCCAATCAAACGGATCGAATGGAGCTAACCACGAACCATCTTTCAAGCGTCCTCTCATAAAGCCGGTTTCCTTGTCAAATACATTTTTGTAATTGTACATCTGACGAGCAAAAATCTCTTCGTAGAATTTATTTCCTGTCATTTTTGCCAACTGATATCCACAAAAATCATCATATGCATATTCTTGAGTTTGTGATGTAGAACCTAAAGATTCAGGATAAGATACATAGCCTAACTGCCAATATTCTTTCCATCCTGCTCTACCATTAGCTCCTCCCCACGGACCTTTATTCATCGCCTCATTAGCATATGCTTTTAATGCTCGTTCCGAATCAAATGTCTGTATTCCTTTTGCCCAAGCATCTGCGAGTAACGAAATGGCATGATTTCCTATCATACCACCGGTTTCACCCGGAGCCGACCATGAAGGCAACCATCCACATTGATCCTGTGCATCAAGTAATGCATTCATATAACGTCCCTGCATAGTGGGATGCAATATGTTGCTTAAAGGGAATTGTGAACGGAAAGTATCCCAAAATCCGTTGTCTGTGTACATATAACCTGAATGCACTTTACCATCATATGGACTATAATAATATGGGTTGTTATTTTCATCCCTTTCGTAAAACTTTCTGGAGAATAAATTAGCACGGAACAAACAGGAGTAAAAAGTTCTTTTTTGTTCTTCAGTACCACCTTCAACAAGCACTCTATTTAGCAATTCATTCCAAGTTTTTTCTCCACGTAGTTTGGTGTCTTCAAGTTTCTTATCTTTACCTAATTCTCTGTTTAATGTAATCCATGCCTGATCGTAGCTAATGTATGAAGAAGCTGCCTTAGCTTGTACTTTCGCTCCTTTTTTGAACTTAATATATGCTCCGTATCCTTTACCTTCACCAGATACTTTTTTAGGAAAAATCTCATCTTTTTGATTTTCCCAAGTTCCATAATCTTCAAATGGAGTGTCAAACTGAATTACAAAATAGTTGAAAAACGTCTGTGGTTGGTTCACAAAACGTTGATTATTAACCCAACCTATTATTTGTCTCTTTATCGGGTCTATTTTTATCTCACTCATATTCGTATAGCCATCAAGTACAAGATAAGCATCTTCCTTTTTGGGGAAAGTAAAACGCAAATGCACGCCACGTGTTGTAGGTGCCATTTCTGTTACAATGTCATTATCAAGTTTCACTTTATAATAATGTGGTTTTGCAATCTCATTATCATGACTAAACTTGGTAGCCCTTGCCTCTTGATTCACAACCAACTTACCTACCATCGGCATAAATGAATATACTGCATAATCACTCATCCACGGACTACACTGATGCGCTTGCTGAAAACCCCTTATTTTATCAATAAAATACTGATATTTCCAACCTTCACCATTAGGGCCGGTTTGTGCTGACCATGTATGCATTCCATAAGGCATACCTGTAGTTGGATAAGTATTACCATAACTTAATCCAAAATGAGAATCTGTTCCTTGTAATGTATTTACATATTGAACCAGATTTTGTTGAGCAGATATATTTATTGCCAACAAACAACTTACAATTAAAACAATGCTTCTTCTTATCATCTTATTCTATTTTACTATTTTAATCTATTTTCTTTAACTCCTTTAAATGTGATAGTAACAGGATTAATATACCCATCCTT
>CALFXE010000173.1 GCA_937927845.1 uncultured Paludibacter sp. | reverse complement strand
CCAGCGGGATCACCATATGGGACAAGTCAAAATTCAAACGACTTGTCCCATTTTTTTTGGGCTTTAATTCCCTATCTATCAAGGATATAATGTTGATGATTTCGTTCAATCTTTTGGTTCGATGTTGGCAACCGTCGAATACGATATTTTCAGGGAACATCGAACCAACTATCTTTCTTTTAAGTTCTACTGTACCTTCTTTGTACAAAATATCAAGCTGAGCGATATTGCTAAAAGCCTTATCCCACAATGGCTCTACCGTTGTTTGAAAACTTACAGCAGCTTTCAATTTTGCTTCCAGACGATTGATCTTCTCCTCACATTCAGATTTGATTGCACGATAGTCGTCGCCTTCTATATCGCCACACAAAAGCAATTCTCTTGCTTTTACAATCCGGCTATTCACTTCCTGCAATTGCAGCTTTAAATCTTTCTGTTCATCTCTTTCACCACGTTCTTTTGATTTGTACGTTGATGTGATTACGTCTTTGCATGTTTCAAGTCTTGAAAGAGGCCATACATATTTCCTGATTTCCTCAACCATTTTGTCATTTGCCTCTTTTGCCTTGTAACGAACTCCGCAAGCAGAACTGCAATGATAATAATGGTAGTATTGCGTTCTTCCCTTCGATGCGCTGCCGGTAAGCATCCTTCCGCATTTTGGACAGATTAAGAAGCCTCTCAACGGAATATTATCGTCTGCCGTAACCTTTGTTCCTAAAATCCGCTTGCGTCCATCCAATACATCCTGAACGTCATAATACAGAGTTTCAGAAATTAACGGTTCATGCTGTCCTTTTACCAACATGCTTTCTTCTTCCTTGTACTTTGGTATAAATATTAATCCGCAGTAGATCGGATTTCTTATGGCAACCCAAAAGTTATTCTTACTGCATTTCAAGCCTTTTTCTTTCGCTTTTTTCCATACCTGTTCCGTGTTAAGCTGACTATGGGAAAGTTCCTCAAACGCCCATTTCATTATGTCTCCCTGAATATCCTTCGCAGCAATATATTTCTTGCCATTCTCAGTAACCTTATTCGCATATCCAATAGGAGCGGTTCCCATCCAGCGCCCTTCTTTTTTAGCACGGCGCATACCATGAAACACATTTAATGCCCTGCGGTCATTCTCTACTTCAGGTGCTGCGAGGTAGAACGCCAGCATCATTTTATTTTCTGGAATAGATAGGTCAAGCGGTTGTTCAACTGCCTGCGGCTCGACACCCAAACGCCGAAGGGTGCTGATCATCTGGTAAGCATCCCCTGCGTTACGGCTGAACCTATCCCATTTTGTAAACAGAATAAGGTCAGTATGTCCTTTGTGCTTACGCAGGTCGCCTAATAATCCAGTCCAAGCTGGTCGTTTGAACGTCTTTGCAGAGTGGTCTTCCAGTATCACTTTCCTGACCCGGATATTGTTTATTTCGCAGTATTTCCGCAAACGTTCCTCCTGGTCACGTTGCGAATAGCCCTTATCGGCCTGTTCGTCCGTACTTACCCGTACATAAATGTCTGCTATTTTCATACTATAAAAATTAAGTGTGGTACAATGTAAAGGTACAAAGAAATACCGGATGAACAACATTTAATAGAATTATCACTGCAAAATTTACTAAATTTGTCACATCTTTGTTTAATAGACAGAAAGCGACACGGTTTAATAGGAGGCACATCCTTTCAATAAAAATAAGATATGGCAACACCACGCGAACGGTTAGTAGAATCCCTGAAATTTCTGAAAGAATTGCAGGATAATGGGGTTGTTGGTATTCATACCGATGAAATACCCAATCGGAAATACAGAGAGATACTACTTAAAAACGGCTTTATTCGGGAAGTTACAAAGGGTTGGTATATACCTACTGACCCTGCGGAAAAAGCAGGAGAAACAACTTCCTGGTACAGCTCTTATTGGGACTTTGTTGCCAAATTCCTGAATTACAAATTTGGGGAAGAATGGTGTTTATCACCAGACCAATCCCTTCTTATCCATGCAGGAAACAGTGCTGTACCGCAACAGCTAATGTTACGTTCGCCACAGGGCAATAATAACCCTACACCCTTGCCGCATAATACTTCTTTGTTCAATTTAAAGGCAAATGTCCCGCCTGCGGATCAAACCATCATAGCAAATGGGATTAGAATGTACAATCTTCCGGCTGCATTGGTTTATAGCTCTCCAAGTATTTATACAAGAAATGCCATTGATGCCCGCACAGCCCTTGCATTGATAAGAGATGCTTCGGAAGTATTGCCTATCCTACTGGAGAATGGGCATACAACCTTTGCAGGCAGGTTAGCAGGTGCTTTCAGAAATATAAACAGAGACAAGATAGCTGATCAAATTGTTGACACCCTTAAACAAGCTGATTATGATATACGGGAAGAAGATCCTTTTGAAACCAAACTAACCCTTAGTCTGTCCTCTCGTGAACGCTCTCCCTACGCCAATCGTATCAGGCTCATGTGGGAGCAGATGCGTGAGATTGTTATTGCCAGCTTTCCTAAAGCACCAGGCATACCGGATGATCTGCAAGCCTACTTAAAGGATGTTGACGACATTTACGTTACGGACGCATACCATTCACTTTCCATAGAGCGGTATCGTGTAACCCCGGAACTGATCGAAAGGGTAAGCAGCGGCCAATGGAACAGCAAGGAGAACGAAGAAGACCGGAAACAAAAGGATGCGATGGCAGCCAGAGGTTACTACCAAGCCTTCCTGCAGGTGAAAGATACCATCACAGCTATACTGAAGGGCGCAAATGCAGGAAAGCAGGTTGACAAGGATCACTCAAAATGGTACAGGCAACTGTTTGACCCAAGTGTAGCCGCAGGACTTTTAAAAGCCACAGACCTTGCAGGGTATCGAAACCACCAAGTGTACATTGGTAATTCCAAGCATGTTCCTTTGAATGTAGATGCAATGAGAGATGCTATGCCTGTACTTTTTGAGTTACTGGAGGATGAAACTGAACCATCGGTGAGAGCAGTATTAGGACACTTTATCTTCGTTTTTATCCATCCATATATGGACGGTAATGGAAGGATCGGACGTTTTCTGATGAATGCTATGCTGGCTTCGGGAGGTTACCCGTGGACAATAATACCAGTTGAAAGAAGGGATGAGTATATGCAGGCTTTGGAGCAGGCAAGTGTAGGACATGACATTACTTCGTTTGTTTCTTTTCTTGGTTATTTGGTCAACGAGCGGTTACATGGGAAGATTGTAGCAAAGTTGCCTGACGCTAAATAGCAAAACTACATTCTGTTTCGCAATGCAGTTACGGCATGTTTGCGGTTAAGATGAACACTTTCAGCCCGATAAGTTTGGTTGCTATTTGCAACAGCTTCCTGTGGACATTTTCTGCGGGTGGTCAACAAGCTGATTGCTGCGCTAACCCTGGTGCGATGGAGCTTTACACCGTCGTATATCAGGTTATCAGGGAACATTGTACTTACAATTTTCCTTTTCTGTATGACAGTTCCGTTTTGAAATAAAATATCTAAATGAGAGACTTTGGAAATCGGAAGATCCCAAAGCAGTTCCATACTGTCTGAAAAGGAATTAGAGGCTTTTAGCTTTGCTTCAATATCAGCAATTCTTTCGCTGGCCTCTGTCTTAATAGTACGATAGTCTTCCCCCTCAATTTCCTCACGAAGTAAAAGTTCACGAGCTTTTGAGAGGCGATGCTTTATCTGGTCGAGTTGTGACATCATGCGCTTCTGATCTGTTTTTTCAACCCGATTTACGTCCATATAAGTGGCTGCAATAATTTCCCTGAACAGTTTTAGTTGCGGAACATTACGCACTTCTTCTCCGATTGCGTCTATCATCAAATTGTTTGCGTCATCTGCTTTGTAACGTACACCACATTCAGAACTGCAATGGTAGTAATGATAATATTTCTTCCTGCCTTTTGAACCGCTGCCTGTTAAAAACCTACCGCAGTTTGGACAAATCAGATAGCCCCTTAAAGGAATATCATCCTGTGAAACTACTTTTTTACTGACCGCCTTTCTCTTTCTGCCGTCCAGCACGTCCTGCACATCAAAAAATAATGTAGTGGTTATGATCGGCTCATGTTGCCCCGGCACAAGCTGGCTTTGCTCGTCTTTATGTTGCGGAACAAAAATCAACCCACAATAAATTGGATTTCTTATTGCTACCCAAAAGTTATTCTTGCTACATTTCAAACCTTTTTCACGGGCTTGTTTCCAAACTTGTTCAGTATTCAGCTTATTGCGAAAGATTTCCTCAAAAGCCCATTTCATTATTTTAGCATCCTGATCTTTCGGTGCAATGTATTTCTTGCCATCTTCTGTAATTCTGTTCAGATAGCCAATTGGAGCTGTGCCCATCCAGCGGCCTTCCTTCTTAGCACGCCGCATCCCATTGAATACATTTAATGCCCTGCGGTCATTCTCTACTTCCGGTGCTGCGAGGTAAAACGCCAGCATCATTTTGTTTTCAGGAATGGACAAATCCAATGGTTGCTCCACTGCCTGCGGCTCTACTCCAAGATGACGTAACAGGCTTATCATTTGGTAGGCATCCCCGGCATTACGGCTAAACCTATCCCATTTTGTAAAAAGGATAAGGTCAGAATGACCTCTTTGCTTCCGTAAATCAACCAACAGATTTTGCCATGCTGGCCGCCTAAAAGTCTTTGCTGAATGATCTTCAAAAATAACCTTGCGTATTTGGATGTTATTGATGTTGCAGTACCTGCGCAGCCTTTCTTCCTGGTCACGTTGAGAATAACCTTTGTCTGCCTGTTCATCTGTACTCACCCTGATATAAAGGTCTGCAATTTTCATAGCTGCTATTTTTTTTCATTTATTGCGGTTATGGCATCAGATTGCCTGCTGACAAACTGCTCCACGACAATATTTGCCATGCTGTACAAGAAGTCGAGTATAATCTGAGCTTCTTCCATATTGACGTAAATACCGTCTTTCTGTAATAGTTCTATCGCCTTGTCAGGAGTTATTCTTATCAACTTTTCATCTTCCATCTCACACCTCCCTTTTGATAACAAAAGCCCGTCACGGGCTTAGATTATTATTAAACTCTAAGTTTCAATCGCTTCTTTCGGCAAAGTAAATTTTGCTGCCTTTTGTACGATTAAATGAAGGTTCATACCTGATGTATCCATAACTGCTTAATTCTTTAACGCATTTATGGTAGGTTATAGCCGATGATAATTTCGCGATGTTCATAATCTCATGGCTGAATACCTGTATCGGATTAGTGAAACCTTTTTGCATCCGGTATTGTAACAGGGCTGCATATACACCAATATGGGTAATGCTGATGCGTGGATCAGTTCCTATGGCTTCAAAAAAATCCGATAAGTAACTTAACCTGTCCATTGCCCATATCTTTTTAACCTACTTTAATACCGTTCTTTTTAGAATGTTGTTGCTGTTGCTGCTCATTCACCTTGTGGGTTACTTTCATGGCATCCATTGTCTTATTACCTAATGCCGTATGTAGGGTTATCTTTCTGGAATGCTCGTCATAAATATTGACTGATTTAAACTGTGGATTTGCTTCAATGTAAAAGCGTTGTTCATTGCCATCCTTTATAAAACTCACAGAAATCTTTTCGCCATTCTTTAAAGCCTCTTTCAGCTTTTCCGTTTCGGCTGTATTCGTTAACTCCCTCAAAGGAAGCTGTTGTAGCACCTTATCAAGATCATATCCGTAATCGGAATGAAATTGCTTGATACGAAAGTTGCCATGCTGGTCCTTATCGTTAAGGTCGAGCTGTAACCAGGTTCCGCCGTTCTGAATACACCGGCCAGACAATAGGTTATAGGCTTCCGAAGTATTGAGATTATGCTCGTGGCGCATACTAAAGTATTGCTGGCGTTTTTCATCCGGTTTTGCTTCATTATACAAAGCCGTTTTATACCCTTCAAAATGGTATTGCCCGGATTGGTCTTTTACAAATGATAGCTGGTGATCAACTCTTTCCTTATCGTTGAGGTAATATGAAACCGGAATGGAAAACTGTTGTTGTCCCTGCCTTAGCTGTTCATCAATTTTTGCCGAAAGGTCAGGAAAGCCAGTGCGCTGCACCTGTTGGTGCAGTGCCTGGCTGTTTTGTTCTGTCTTCCTGTTATCCTGCCTAATCACAATTTGTTCCTTTACGGGTGCTACCAATAACCGCCGCAACAGCCTTATTAACAGGTTAGGGTAAAGCTGCTTCTCAATGCGGCTGCGTTCTTGCCGCAACATCCTAAGCGCAAAACGTTCGTCCAGATCCTGCGTGCCTTTGTACTTTGCCGCTATACGGTCATAGTAATCCAGCTTTTCTTTTAGCAATGCTCTGTTCGATGAAAGGTTAAAGGAGAACAGTTTGCTAAACCGTTCTTCCCTTGACCGCCATTGATTCAATTCCGCTTCCACTCTGTTCACAAGGCTGTTATTCATAACCTGATTTTTAAAGAGTACACAATTAAGGCATACTGTAAGTCACCAGATCATAAGCATAGGTGCTGCAATCGGCAGCATACTCCACATTGCCGCTCACAATAGCACCGCCTATATCACTTGTTACCGCAGCAATCCATTTCACAATGTTCTTAAACTTAAAAGCTGCCATTGGAACCGGAGGAGGGAGCGTGTTTATCCAATAATAAATGGAGTAACGTGCCACCGATGCGGTTTTAAGTGCAATACCGCGTCCTTCAGGAGTAAGCATGTCATTCTGCATTATCCTGCGCTCATAGTCCATAATAGTGGCTTTAATGACCGGATAAGGACTTTCGTTGTCTGACAGTCCCTTTATCAATTGCACCAGCGAATCCAAGGCAGCCTTTACTGGCTCTTCATAAGGACAATTCGCAATAAGGTTTTCAATGCTTTCATTGCTTTGCCGTACCGTCTGCTCCACTGCAATAAACAGCGATGCAGGTGGTTCGGGACGTTGGTTCTCCCTGCAAAAGCGGAGGATACATTGTGTTGATGCTTTTACATCCGGCTCATTGTTAGGCTGTTTGCATTCCTGCACATACGCAACGATCTCGTTATGCCAATAACCTATGCTGTCATAGGCGTTGTTGGGATTATCTGGCATAACTGCGCCTGAACCTGATCGTAGCAGCACCGTTTTATTTTCGTTCTCGGTTACTGTTGCATTATTATCCTTCTTACATGATGAAATACCGATGATGAATACTAACAGCATTATTATTTGACTTTTCATTTGACTTTGCTTTTTTGTTATAAATAGTTTCCCTTTTCACACATCCAACATAACGGCTACTTATGATAAGCTGGTCTGTTTAATCTTTAGCTGATGCTTTGCCGTTTCTTCTTTTTGTTAGATGCCTTCGGCATCTCAGGGCCATCATCTTCAGCAGGTGTCTGCTTTTCCTTTTTACCATCTTGTTTAATTGACTGGCCTTCGCCTTCAGATTGTTGTTCTTTTTTTGATTGCCGGTTATCCACCCTTTGCATACTGCTATCATAAATGTTGATTGTCTTGAATTGAGGGTTTGCTTCGATGTATTGCTTATGGTCTGCGCCGTTGATCTGAAACGTTGCAGATTGCAGGTTGCCTTTTTTGAGAGAATCCATTAGGTTAGCCTTGTATTCTTCATTACTCAGTTCCCTGATAGGATGCTTAGACAAGACAGCTTCCAGATTATAGCCATAGTTCTGGTGGTAATGCTTCAGCTTGAAATTCCCGTTATCGTCACTTTGTTTAAAGTCCATCTGTACCCAGGCATTGTACACTTGTCCTTCCTTGTTGGTGAGATCTTTGTTGACCGACCTGCCTTCCATCAGGTTATAGGCTTCTTTCAGGGTAATGTTGTTGCCTTTGTTGATGTAGAAGGTTTGATCCATTGTTTCAGCATTATTCTCCTTTTGTACATTCACCTGATAGGAATTAAAGAAGTACATATCACTTTGCTTGGATTGGCTGAAATTCAATGTTGCGTTTACTGTATCGTTGCCGTACTTGGTTTCGTAGGCTAACTTAAATTCCGGGTTTCCTTCCTGAATTTTTTGCTTCAGGTCATTTTCCAACCCTTCACCAAACCCCGTGTACTTTACCTGGTCACGCAGGTATTCAAAATTTTTCTGATTCATGACTTTTGAATTTTGATTGTTATTTAATTGTTCTCTTTCTAATCTTTCATATCGCACAGCTACCATGAGAGAAACGTCAATGACGCCATCCCTTTCAATCATTAACTTACTATCTTCCGCAGCTTCCTGCATTGCCCTGTACGCCGACCGTATTGACAAGAAGTTGTAAAAGTCTATGTCGGTGGACATTTCGTAACAGAACTCCCTGGCATCATATTCCGTAGAGAATGTATGTAGTTCTTCTTTACTGACAGGTAAACCATCATTGAGGAACGTTACAAATTCTTCACCTTCCCAACGTTTATTTGTTAGGTATTCAAGGACATCCTGATAATCGTCTTTCCTGATTTTCATAGTTCAAATTTTTAGAGGAAATAGATGCTGATTGAGATTTATGGGAATGGAATGATTGGCTTCATTACCGAATACATCCCAGCCTTCATATTCAACGTCCTGAAAAAAGCCTTCTCGACTTCTGGCAAATAGTTCAAGTCGGGAGCGATCACCAAATAGACGTTCAATTCGCTTGCGTATTTCAGGTGGCTTTTGCGAGTGCTTTCCTTTAGGGCTGATCAAAACTTGTGGAACGTTTTTGCTTGCCCGTGTTAAGGCTCTGCCTTTTGTAAAAAGCAGTACCACTTCGGCATTTGCCCGAGTGTAATAGCCCATACCGGTTGAAAGATTTTGATTATGCTGGTTTCGCTTAATCCATACAAAAGCAACTGTCTTGTAAATAAATCCCCAAGCCTTTCCTAATGCGAATGCTTCAAGTAAGCACGGAAATGTGGCCCACATAAGCAGCACACAATCAAGGTTGCATAAAGACGCAATATCCATGCAGGCGAGATAGCCTAACGATTGTGTCGAATAATGCGCTTCTGCTGACCGCTTTGAACCCTTTTTACTCCATACCCTGTATTCCCAGGGAGGGTCTGCGTAAATGATGTCGTATTTCCTACTCACTTTTTCCATCTCACAACGACCTTGATTGTTAGTCAATCGGAACTGCCTTTACAATCTTCTTATTCTTCACATGCAGCTCCAGATGCCGACCTCCATTCTTCTCCATCAATTGCACAGCGAGATATTTTTTATCAGGAATGGTGAACTTTGGTACAACAAACACAATTGTATTATCCGACTGACCTGCTACCTTGCTGGTATTATTCTGCACGAGTACAGGTAATATTTCAATCTCCTGTGTTGCTGTCCTTTTAGATTTCTTCTGGTCACGGATAAAAAGCCTCAATTGATCAATATCATAATTGATATTGGTTTGATTGGAAATATTGAAGCGTAGCAACATTATGTCCTCATGAATAAATATTCCATTCAGCTTAAAGCGAATGCCGAAAGTTTTATCCTTTATACCTCTTGCCTTCGATTTTGATTCTGAAGCCATCTTAGCAAAATGCTCCATTTGTTCCTGGTTAATGTTCTCTGAAGGAATGGAGATAATATTTTGCCTGCCTACGCCTGTGAGGGCCAAGTTGAGCACTGACGGTTGGTTGTCATAATCAACAAGAAATGACGTGAGCTTGCCGTCAGCCGTAATGATGCTGATATTGGTTTGCGGAAAACTGTCCTTTGCAGCCTTTATCTGCAAAATGTTTTCTACACCTTTCGCTTTTTGCGCCAGTACATCTCTGCTTCCTATATCTACGCTGACGATAGAATAAGGAAAGATGATGTTGGTGGTTTTGGAGAAAGCAACTGTTACATGATACGTTTCAATTGCTTTGGTTTGCCAGGTTGTGTTTGTTTGGGCCTGAGCTTTGAAAATTGTAAATAGCAGGAAAATTCCTATTGCCATTACTGGACTGATCTTTTTCATCTTTTGGAATTTTAAGTGATTGAAATATTTAGTTGGATTGTTTTTGATTTTCGTCACGCAGAAGTATCTGATACCCTGCCTTGACAGTTACCTTGATTAGCTTTACTTTTCGGCTGAAAAGCGTTTTTGCAGCTTCAATGCCTGCGCTTGCTGCCTGTGCGCCCCACGATGGATCAAGACTGGTCAGCCCGATTGTTTGCATAGAACGGTCTGCCGACTGCTTTGCAACATCCCTTGTAATCGCTCCGGGAATATAAATGCCGTCCAGGCCGTCCATGTCATATACCGATAATTCAACCGGGAATAAAGAATTGCCAAAGCGTACATTGTTAATCTTGATACTTAATCTTTCGCCACGCAGCGAGGCTATTCCAAAGAGGAAATTGTCTTTCGGAATGCGAACGCCATTTATAAAAACATCATTTACCAATCTCAACTTAACAGTTGAGCCATCTACTATGGTTTGTGTTTCATGAATAACAGCCTGTATAGCATTCTGCGAATCTTCGATAGCTGTTGCCCCGGTAAGTGAATAGAAGCCATTGGCTGTGTTGCCCGATATATGCTCGGTATCAAGCAGCGTGATACTATTATCTTTCTTTTTAGATGATACCGCAAACACTTGTCCTCGATTCGCTTCAGAAGTTTGTCTTAGTCGCTCCTGCACTCTTTCGGGATTTTGTACGTCCAATATCTTATCAAGCATACCATTCAATTGCTGCAATTCAGGATCTTCGCCATTCGACTGATTCATCGTGTTCATCATTTGTTCCAGCTTTTCCACATCAGAAGAATTTACTGTGGCACTGTTGCGGTTCTTCAATGAAGTGGGTTGGTATGTATCATACTCGTTATTGTCTGATGATGTCGGTAGTGATTTATTCATCTCCCGATCCAGTTCTGCCAGCTTACGGTAGATTTTATCAGTATTGGGATCATTGTGTCCTCGGCTTCCCTGAAGGGATGTATTCAAACCTTTCGGTTGCTGAAAGGTATCTTCGTCATTCGACAGATATTCATTGGTATCTGTCAATCCAATATCCCTGTAATTAGGATCATTCTTTATCATTTCCTGAAATTTGACAGAATCCAGTTGAGCCTGATTGTAGTAGCTCATTTTGTCCATCGACTTGTCCTCTTTTAGATTAGCGTCCGGCAGATTAATGTTAAATCCCTTTTTTGCAGATGCCTGGGCTTCCACCTTTTCAACCTTGCCACCGCCAAGCGCCCAAAAAATCATGGTCATAAAAGGCAATGCGAGAAGTGGCAATACCAATAAGAACCTGCGCTGCCTGATCTCCTTCGGAGTTTTTACTTGCTTTTCCATTTTTATTTCTGTTTTAATTGTTGATAATAATTTTCAATAAACCGCACACTGTCCATAAGTCCCGGACGATGCTGGATTATGCTGTCATAAAGAGTTTTCCCCGCAGGACTTCGTGCCAGGCTATCCATATACATCCTGAACCTCTTGATGCGGCTGTATTCAGCCTCAGACACTTCCGCTGGTTCAATATTTGCTTCTCCCGTTTCAGTTACGTGCTTAGGCTTTTTGATGGGTGTTATGGTTATTGAAGTGCTTTTTTTGCCGGTAAAAGCACTTACGCCCAGATATATGCTGTATGTGCCGGTACACAGAACGAAAAGAATAAGCAGCACAAACCATGTACGCCGTGAGAAATTCTCTGTTCGCCTCATCATCCAACTTGCCCAGCCAACTTGTATTCGTTGGTAGCCCGCTGTTATTCCTTTGGAAAGCGCATTGGGCCTTAGCTCAGCATCGTCCTTTTTTCTTTTTGGAAATAGTTTCATGATCTTGATTTTTATTGTCGCCTGCTTACTGTTTTTAAATCCCTGTTGTCAATCGTACTCCATCGCTCGATAAGGAAACCGTGTGGATTATTGTCACTGCGTGATACATTCCGCAATGCACCGTCTGTCACCAGGCTACGGGTAGTAATGCTGGTCGGTCGAATAATGCTCTGCGTAGCATAACAACGGAATTTGTATGGGTAATCATTGATATCTACCGCCACACTATCCACAACAATGGTTTGATTGACGTTGCCGGATATAAGCCCTGCATAGTACCCGTTCTCCTTCAGATCATCGTAGGCTCGTTTGGCGCTTCCGTCTGCCAGGTACAAGGCTTTGGTAATGCTTGCTGTGATTGCTTTATCATCAGGGTCAAGCGTAAAGAATAGTTTGTGGAATGTAGTTACGTGATCTCTTGCCTCTACAGGAATATTGTCTTTCCGTTCAGATGCGTAGGCTTCCAGTGCCTTGCCATTTGCAAGGATGTATATTTTGCTTTGCATCTGGGATACAAGGCTGAAACTCTTGTATAATGCAAAGCAGCATATCAGTACACAACCTATAATCACTACCAGGGTAAAACTCCTGATATGACGGAAAGCTGTATCAATGTTTTTCATTTTCTTGAACATATATCTCCCTTTTAATTATTATGAATTGCCTTTTAGCTTGTCGTTCATATAGCCAGATTTGCCACTACTGCCCTCACCGAAATAAGGATTGGAATTGCCGCTACTGGCCATGCTTTGCGTCATACGGTTTGCCGCGCTGCCCATTGCATCTACGGCCATGCCTGCACCGGCTGAAGCTGTATTGACTACCGTTCTTGAAGAACTGCCGAAAATGCTTGTGACCTTGTGGCCTAACGCGCCAC
>CALFXE010000172.1 GCA_937927845.1 uncultured Paludibacter sp. | reverse complement strand
GATTGTAAGGTCTTGCTGCAACCGAAATACAGACAATGGCGGAATATTGCCAGGCAGACGGATTGTTTTTTTGCTGACCTCAATGACCTCTGTACTGTTTTCGACCAGGTGATAGAGGAAACGTTCTACCCGGGTATTGAACAGCGGCTTGTTCAGGTTGCTGAACAATTGCCTGATTTTGGGCTGAATGCGGTCGAGCCGTTTATCAATAATGGAAAGCGTCCGGCGCATTTCCTGGAAGAAAGTAATGGCTTCATGTACTCTCGCGTCAACTTCTGCATGATCGTAGGCTGATGCATTGCTTTCCATCAGCCTACGTATCTGCTCTATTTCCCGGAATGCAATGCGGAGCTCCTTGTTTTGCCCCCTGATGAGCTCAAAGCGTTCATCAATTTGCCGCAGTGTTTCCAGTATGGTGCCTTCCTGAAGACTAAGCTTTTTGTTTTCTCTTAGTGAGGCGACCGATTGGTCGATCTGCCGGTCCAGAAAATCCAACTGGCTTTTTAACTGGGGCTTAAAGGCATCAAAATCAATACGGCACCAATCCAGGAATGCATCAAGGTCTTTGCTTTGTTTCAGTTTTTCGTGTAAAGCGAAGCATATTTTCTCAATCCTTGTAGGAGAGAAGTTGGCTTTTAGTATGTCGTGTGCCTGCCTGCAAAAAATGTATGCATATTCCTTGAACGAGTATTCCTGCCGTTCTTCATCATAGCGGAGAAAGTATTCCAACAGGTTTGAGATCAGGGCATTGTAATGTTCCCTAGGATGACGGCTTTTGTTGTTTTCAATAGCTGGGTTTACCGTCTGCAGGGCTTCATGGATATCTTTTTCTTTAAAGCTATTTTGTGGAAATATTCCGTTCTGCATCTGCTCATACAACCATACGATCGCCAGGCCCGCTTTAGCTTCCGGGAAAAGCAGGTTATAGGTGTTTTCCTTTGAAATTTCTGAAAGGAAATGGAAGGTTGTATGATTGTTAAGGGATGACATGCTTGCTACACAGACGTTGATTTATATGTGATCACATTCTCTCTAAACAGATAGGCGTCAGACGAACCCAATTCAACCATATTATCTAAAATCCAAACAAAATCGTCTATCAGTCTTTTATTCTCTTTTATTTCAGATATATAGTTGTAGAATAGTTTTTTCACCAATCGTTCGGCAGCTACAGACATTAATACGGTTAATTGCGTGGGTTCCTTTTTAAGAAGTTCAACAAGCCAACTAAGCCCTTCTGGCAAGAATGTTTTTTCACCAATTGTAGAAAAAACATTCAAAATAGACTGCACATTAGCAGCACCAAAATCATTGATCATTTGGTGGTAAATTTCTTTTTTTCCATGCAGTGGCTGCCAATCTATTGCTTGTTCCTTCCAACCGGTATCAAGCAGCAGTTGTTGGACAAAATAACCGGTCCTGCTTCTTTTAATTTTTTCAAATAAGTATTCCCAAACCTCCCAAAAATGTTTAATTGCAGCGTTCTTAATTGTATCATCTGGGATATTAGCAACTATATCATCCAGTTTAGCTACAGAAAATTTTAAAACATCTGCGGCAAATTTGAAAAGATCATTCTGGCGTCTATATGTTTGTGCATTAGCTATACTTTTGTCACATTCATCTAAAATAATATCCAAAATTAGTTTTGAAAATGAAGGGTCTGCAACTATCAGCAATTCTGCCAAATAGAATTTGATTTCTAAAACTTCCTGAAATCCTACTTGCTTACCTTCTTTTCTTACTCTGTAAGAATAATCTTCTTCAAGTTGCAGATCCTTTACGAGTAGTGAAACGAAATGCCGAATAAACTCTTTGAGCTGTACGTCATCAGTAGCACCGGGAATCATCAATAATGCCCTTGGTAATAAATATCCTGAATGACTATCAAGAGTAACAGTAGAAAGATCTAAAACTATATCCTCAATTTTTACTTGCTCTTCAATGTATTGATATTCTTTTTCTTTTGCCAATTGAAGCCTGTTATTATCATAATCATCATAGAAATGCGGATTAGCTTTGCGATACGCTGCATATTGTACTACTGAAAACCATACTGTTTTTGTTTCTTGAAGGTAATGGTTAGAAAAAATCTCTCTGATGTATTTAGTTATTTTATCCACTTCATGTTCTGGAAATGGGGCGATAAGCATATGTACCATAATGAGCATTACTTCATGTCGATCTTCTTCTGCTTTCAGAAAATTAAGCGGCAAATGAAAAGAGGATAAAGCCAATTCCTTTTCCATAAGATTGTAGCTCATATTCAGTCCAAAATTTTGGCTGGTCGTATCCTGGATAATTATTGCTGCGGTTCCCAGAATTTTATTTATACACCAGATTTTTTCTTCTTCACTCAATTGCCCGGCAATATCTCTTAGTCCTATAACAGCTAGTGTAACCGGACGATCGAAAAGGATATTAAGGTTTTCATTGCTCTCATATTCTTTCTGACAAGCTTGCCAATCTGGATAACTTATGGATTCCTTTCCATCAAATGCTTTTTGCAATTGGCTTGAATAATTCATGGCTTTATTATCAGATTCAAACACCTCTTTGTCGGAATCCATAAATTCCTGAACTTCTTTATCGTATTCTGGTGCTATAGGAAAGCCTCCTAATTCTTCATCGTATTCACCAACTTTATGATTTCTGATATCTATTTCTGTTATTGTCTTTTTCCAAACAATATCTTTCTCTTGAATATCTGTTTTCAGCTGATCAAATACCTGGTGTATTTCCTTATTGAGCTTCCTGATATTAAACTGATAATCTAAAATAAAATCCCTAAGCCCCCGCATAAATTTCTTCCTATGAGGCAATTGGTTAGCCTTCCATC
>CALFXE010000171.1 GCA_937927845.1 uncultured Paludibacter sp. | reverse complement strand
CTTTAGTGGGTTAATCAGGTACTATTGACAAAGATAATTCTTTCCTAAGAACTACGTAAAAAATGGGTACTATTTCCTATGAAATAGTACCCATACCAATCTTAATTACAATACAAACGTGAAAAATATTTCTGATCAATACGCATTCTTATAATCCTTCAACAGCAATTGCAAACGTTGGCGGGCAAAGAAAATTCTACTTTTTACCGTTCCGATCGGCAAACCCATCTTTTCGGCAATCTCGTGGTATTTATACCCCTCGGTATGCATTTTAAATGGAACCTTGTACTCATCCGCGAATCCATTCAATACTGTCATAATCTCATTATAGGTATATGAACCTTCCGGAGTATCAAATCCCGACTCTTGAGGCAAATTCAAATGATATAGATCTTCTGTTTGATCAACAACTGTCTGGCTACGTACATGACGGCGATAGTTATTAATGAATATATTGCGCATGATGGTGTACAACCATCCTTTGAAATTTACATTATCATAAAACTTTTCCGCATTATCGAGTGCTTTCAGTGTAGTATCCTGAAGCAAGTCCTTTGCATCGTCACGGTCTGCAGTTAAGGTCAACGCGAAATTGTACAGATTATCTTGTACTCCTAATAAACTCTCACGAAATTGACGAGGCTTCATAATGTTACTTTTTAAATATTATAGAATCTGGTCCTAACCTCACACGTTCCTGTGTTGTAGGTTCGCATTGCAAATTTATACGCTTTCTAAATAAGAAGAGGTATATTTTCGATTAATAAACCCTAATTAATTGTTAAATGTTCTATATGTAATATTTTCCTCTATAAAATACTTACTTCAGAGAACAGATCAAGTACCCTTTAAGACACTAAAATCGGGTTCCAACAGTTCAATCAATACAGCTATAAGAAAGAATATTCAAGAAAACATTAAAAGAGAAAGAAGATAATTATAACTTACTGAAATAGTGATCTTTTAAAGAATACATAAGACTCAAAAGGCGACCCCATTCTAAAGAAATCAACTCCTATCTACAGCAAACCGACAGCGATATCCATCCTCATTTTTCATATCAACAGATTAAGAAAGACAGATCCGAATAATAGATTCGCGGAATAAGAGTCAATACGTTCGATACACATTCAACCGGATCTAATTTCAATAAAGAATTAAAAATACCAGTTTACGAATGTAGGTATATTATTTAGATTGATCACAAAAAAAGAGGAGAAAAAAATATAAAAAAGATTGACCGAGTTATCACAGTCGATCAATCTTTTTAAAATTAATAAATAAGAAACTGTATATCAACCACAATAGTCTCTTTTATAGATCATTCAAACTTCCATTTAAAATTAAAATCAGTCCCTATATTTCAATAGTTCGTTAATCTTTTATATATCTCTCTGATTATCATCGATATAATCTCATTGTTTCTTGCCTAATCCCCTGGTTTTTACTATCTTTATAGATAATCTCACTCATCAATAAAGCAGTGAAAAACCAGGTTCATAAGCAATTTTATTCCATTATTATGTCTTCATTAGACAAGTGTTCAACCCCTCTTACTAAGTGGCGTCGTGATTTTATCCTTGAGACCCTCCTGCTTTTTATGAGCATTCCGGGGCGTATTTGCTTCCTGCAACTAGGCAGGTATAGCCGTTTTTCTGAACAACGTTTCAGACAACAGTTTGAAAAACGGCTTGACTTCATGGAGTTCAATTCCCATTTGATGACACAAAACATGACCGGACGTCGTGCCATTGCCATTGATCCCTGTTTCATCCCCAAATCCGGAAAGAAAACTCCCTATATGGGAAGCTTCTGGTCCGGATGCAGTCAATCCATCAAACGGGGGCTTGAGATGATGGGCATTGCAGCTATCGACATAGACAACCGCATTGCGCTGCACTTGGAGGCGGTACAAACGCCTCCGACCAAAACCCTGTCTAACATGTTTCAGAGTTTACTGGACTGGTACTGCTATGTGATTGAACAACGAGTTGATAAGTTACTCCAAATCTCAACCATTATTGTTGCTGATGCCTTCTTCGCTAAACGCCCTTTTGTTTATAAAGTACGAACCCTCGGTTTTCATCTGGTCAGCCGACTCCAAAATAATGCCAATCTCAGGTATCTTTACCATGGAAAACATCCAAAAGGCAGAGGAAGACCCAAAAAGTACGACGGAAAGATAGATCTTAAAAATATCGATACTTCTCGATTCTCAACCTTCCTCTACAAAAACCAAACCTGCTACTGCGCTGTGGTAAACTCCCTCTGTCTTCAAACTGAAATCCTTATCATTGTGGAACGAATCACTGATAAAAAAAAGATCATTCTACGAATCATCTTTTCCACTGACATCCGAGCCAATCCTACCGATGTGCTTGACATATATCACACCCGATTCCAGATTGAATTTCAATTCCGTGATGCCAAACAAGCCACCGGACTTACTCATTGCCAAGCTAGAAGCATTAATAAACTCTACTCTCACTTCAACTTCTCCCTGACAGCTGTTAATATCGCAAAGATCGCTCATTGGACAAACCACAAACAAGGAGCCGATCCGTTTTCTATTGCCGATACTAAGCTGTTAATGAACAACTACTTGATGGTACAACTATTTATTCGCAAGTTCGGTATTAATCCGAACTCAAAGAAAAATCACAAACATATCAAGGAACTCCTATCGTATGGCACTAAAGCCGCATAAATATCACAGAAAACTTAACGAACTATTGTAATCTAGGTATACTTTTTTATAATGTAAAAATGAATTCCTAGTAGTCCAATAAATAAGCAAGAAATTAGAATTAATCCTTTTATCTTTAGCTCTTTCCGATCTTTTTCTATTATGTCAGAATCTTTTTGTTTTATAGAATAAAATGTTATATTTTTATAATCCAAATATAATCTCGAGTATTGATTAGATAAAGAATAAGAATCTGCCACTGAAGAGCATGCTAGCATAAACTCATCGTTATATTTTTTAGCTTCTAAATAATAATATTCATTCTCAAAATCATTTATAAAGTTTTCGACCCTTTGTGCGCTTCCTTTCTCGTAACAATCAAAGAATGCTGATTTTTGATTCTCAATTAAAGAGGCAAGAGCATTATCTGTAATATCCTCTACAGATGGCATAAACTCGTACATATATTCATCATCTTGCTTTCGATATCCAACATAACCAGGATAAAGATAGTAAGTGATAAATTCATTTGATGAAAATCTTTGAGCAACAAATAGATCCCATCCGCAGTTATTTTGGTCAATCTTGAAATATTTATAAATATCAGAATATTTTTTACCCCAATTAATCGGGAGTTCAGTTTCGGTAAATTTTACATTTCGATTAAATTTATTTCTATCTATAATAAGGTGAATCTCAAGAGGTATAGGTCGTCCAAAATCGGATGCTTCAAATTCATTTAAGCTTTTAAAAAACTCCCATAGATTTTCATGAGCCATCGAGCCTAATGAGCTTACTTTCTTATCGATATAATTATTTGATATATGCAGAAATACCACAATTGATATTGCAAATAAAACCATATATATAGAAAGTATGCCCCCCCAATTTGGATGCTTATTCTGCTTTGCTGTACTGTCAATTAAACCCCTTCTATTTTTGTCATTAAATATATCCTCTGTAAGCTCGCTTATACTCTGTTGTCTCTCCTCAGGCTTAATAGACATCGCTTTCATAATTGCGCGATTAATTATATCCGGAATGTCTGAAGCTGATGCTTTGGGTTCTGAAATCGTTTCCATCGTTCTCGTAACAGCATCCATCGGTTTTTTTCCGGTCAAAATAAAATAGAATGTAGCCGCAAGTGAATATATATCAGATCGCGAACTCTTATTGTCTTTGGAAGAATACTGCTCTAAGGCAGTATAACTTTGGATATATATTGGTTCATGTTGTTGTTTTTGATCGTAAATAAAATCTCTTGCAGAAATAAAGTCTACCAAGATTGCTTTATTTTCGGGTGTAATAATTATGTTTTTAGGTTTTATGTCACTATGGAATATATTTCGCTGATGAATATATTCAATCGCTTCTAATGTATGTTTCATGTAATTGATAGCAATTTCAAAACTTAACTTGCCATTTTTATCCACCAATTCTTGTAGAGTTTCTCCTTCAATGAAGGGTGTTACAATATATACCGTATTATTTTCTTGAAAAATGTCAACGATCTTTGCAATATTTGGATGGTTGATTTGTGCTAGTATTTGAGCATCTCCTATAAATTTTATTTTGTGTTTATCATAAATAAGAGGATCTATACCATGTGGTATTATTTTATTATTTGAAGAATCACGCTTACAGCAAGAAGAAATGAAAAGTTCTTTGATGGCGAAATGGAGTCCTAATCCATTGTGATAGGCATAATAGGTTATACCAAAACTACCAATACTTAGTATCCGCTCAATTGTGTATTTTCCTGATTGTAGGGATGTGCCAATGGCCAATTCGTTAGTTTCCATGACTATTTATTACTTAAGATATAAGTGATAGATTTAGATTTCATCTTATTCATATATGTTGCTAATAGTGCAATATTTACCGATATGAGATATTTTTTGTATTTATATGTATTGGATCTAAAAATTTGATTTGATACAAATAATTATCAATTAATATGAGGTTCCATATAATGTTTACAGGTATTCAACGCTTGCAGTCTCTTTTTCAGGATCAATAGTTATCTTTGCTTGACTTCTAATTCTTTGAGATGAATAGGGGGCATTACTTGTAGCAAAAAAAGATACAAGAAAAGAACAATCATCTAATTTTTGAACTTTTGCATCTTCCTCTAATATGAAATTGTTTTCATATAATTGATTTTTCAAAATTCTTAAAGCTGAATTCTCTGAGCAAAATAATTCTATTCTTCTCTCTTTTTCATATTCTTTTTCTAATGCTAATTGTTCCGATTCTTTCATTTTATTAGATTCTTTATTATGCGGGTCAGTTGAATAATATTCGTATTTACGCAATTTGACAATATTGGGTTGCATGAAAGGATCATAAGTAGTTCTTTTAGTCCAATTCCCGATCTCATCAAACTCATATTTGTATATTTCTGTTTTTACCCTTTCCTCCTCCTCTTCTTCTTCATCAACCTCTTCCTTAAAAATTACATTTCCAAATTCATCAAATTTTCTTGTAATTGAAATATTTGTATTGTGATATTCGAGCATATATTTTTTTTTGCTAAAATCAACTTTTCCATCATCATTAAAACTATATGTAATTAGTGTGTCTACTGTTTCTTTTTTATCTTTCTTTTCTTCCTTGATAATATTCCCTTCTTTGTCATATTCAAATGTATGAAATTGAATTCTATTATTCGGCATGAAATATGTTTTCTTTTCTATTCTATTATGCTTATTATATGTAAATTCGATTGTTGTCGAAACCTCCTTTATTTTGTCTGGATTATTGGAATCTTCTATTTGATACTCTTTTTCTACTTGAGATTTAATTCTTCCAGAGTTATCAAAATTGTATTCTGTAGAAGACTTGGTTTTTCCTTTGGGGGTATACGAGGTTGTTTTGAATAAGACGCCGTTGTTATATTCATATTTAAGAATTGTTTCATCTGGAACTGTTCTAGAGGATCCTCCTATGGCAAATCTACTATCTATTTTTTTTTCATTAGCAATAGATCCATCGTTGTTGTACATTTTCTCAGTACTATATTTACTTCCCAAAATATTATCTTCATAACGTTCAAATAGCAAATTTCCTTCTAAGTTATATTT
>CALFXE010000170.1 GCA_937927845.1 uncultured Paludibacter sp. | reverse complement strand
ATCCATTCTTTTTCTCCACCTGTAAATCGCCTAAAAGGACCAAAAGCACAAGAGAACCAACCGGTAGTATTGCTCCAAATATTTTCTCGCGGAGCTCCTTTATTACCTTCTAAAATATAACCATTATCTTTTTTTACTAATGTAATTGTAGCATCAAAAGGCTTCTTTCTTGGCGCACTTCGACCAATTTTGCTGTCATATTCACTTTTTGTGACAAGTAGCTTTACTTCTCCGGGATCTTCCGTATTTTTTTTAACCCAATCATTTAAATTAAGACGTAGTGCTTTTGAATCGCTTGGTCCAATTATACCTAAGGCAATAGATCGAACAATAGTAGATTTGCCAGCGCCATTATCGCCTATTATGACATGCCAGCCAGCCGGATTATTAAATGTCATTTCAAATTTTGAAATGGAGCGTACATTTTGAATTATTACCTTATTTAGATACATATTCTTATTTCGTTAATTTCTTTTTTGAATAAATTTTAGCATAACTACTTAAGGCTAAAATTTATTTATTACTTCCCCATCAACCTCTCCAGCCGTTCCATCATCTCATCCTTCTCCTTCAGCATTCGCTCATAAAGGGCAATCTTCTCCTCGTGCAATTTGATGAGCTGATCAATGGGGTGAAATGTTGGATTATTGTTGACGACAGCGGCGTTGTCATTGAAAGTACTGGAAATAACAGTTATTGCCTGCTCCTCATCAAAATTCTGAAAAGCTTCTACCGGTATTTTCAGCGCAGAGGAAATTTGCTGCAGAAGCGGCAGCTCTATGCTTTCTTTCTGCTCCAGCAACGAAATTTTCTTCTGGTTCCAGTCTTCACCGAGTTCGAAGGCGAGAGCTTCCTGCTTGATGCCCAGCATTTCGCGGAAACGCTTGACGTTGCGGCCCTCGTGTACCTGTTTCATGGTTGAGTTTGTCATCGGGCTAATTTACATTTTTTTTATATCGGTAGCTAGTGTTTTTAACGGGTAAAATACCCCGTTTTTTCACTGTTTTATCCCAGACGGGAATAGTTTATCCTTTCCGGTTTTGCGTGCTTTGGCTTAAAAATCACCAGTTATGGATACGCACACTAAAAAGACACGCAAGATGACCGTATGCAATTTCGGAGGAAATCGTTCGATAGGTATGGAGGCTTTTTCGGAGTTACGCCTTCGTGGCAAGTGGCTCAAAGATACCGGCTTTGAGGGCGGCCATGTCGTAACCATCGAGTGCAATCCGCAAGAACTGATCATCCGCACTGACGGAACCCGCAAACATAATTAATAGGGCGAAGGGGTAGGGGACAACCTTATCCTTTCGTTTCCACTTTTATTTCCCCATTCATGAGCTTGGGCAGCAGGGTGTCGCGCAGGGTGGTGAGGGTGCGGATTTGGGTTTGGTTAGTTTTAATTTTTTCAAAGAATGGTTGAACCTGAGATTGAAAGTCTGTTAATACCTTTTTAGGTGGTTTGCTTATTTGTAAGGTTTTGAAAGCAGATTTACTGATTTCAAGAAAAGTCGAACCGTTTGCATAGCTCTGCACCGTTTCCATATTTTCTTTCAGCCACAGATAAATAAATTCCTTGGAAAACCCTTTGTCGTCAATAATGGCGATATAGCCTTGGTTAATGGCCACAGGAATTTCAGCAAACGCGAGAACGCCTACAGGGGCACGCGAAGACATTAATAAAACTCCTTTTGGAAGAAGTCCGGAGCCGATTTGCCTTAATCCGGCTTCTGTTATTTTCCTTTCTGTATCAAATAAAAAAATACCGTTCAAATTGGTAACATCCCTTGGTGATGTCCAGTGTATATTTCCATCCCAGTATTCTTTTGTGGCTGTACTTGGTGTCGTACCACCTTTCACTGTTAGTATTTCATCTAAGGTTCCTTCTTCCCATTCCTCCTTCGCCTCCTCCACGAACCATTGCCTGAACAGGGTTTCGGCTAATTTTTCGAGCGTCGCATTCTGGCGGTGCAGTAGGTCTATTTTGTCATCCAGGCTGCTGAGGATGGATGCAATGGCTTTTTGTTCGGGGAGAGATGGTAATTGCCACTTAGTTGTTTTCAAAAAATTCCAGTCAGCTCTGGGCATCCGGGTTCCACCTTCTCCACCGTCAGCAAGATTTACAAAATCCCAATTCGCTAAAAAGTAGAAAAGGAAAGTTTGATCAATTCCTTTTTTAGCTCTAAACACCCAAATATCAGTAGAGCAAATCCCCTCAAAATTTGGTTTAACAACCTTTCTAAAATGAACTCTAAGTTTTCCGAATAATACATCGTTTGCCTTAAAAATGAACTTATTGCTAGAAACTTCAGCTGATTTTCCGATACTATTTATTCTTAGAGTCCCTTGTTCTATATGCTCAAGACCAATGTAATTCAAATCCTCTGAGCCATTAGGAAAATAAGTTTCCTTAATCGGGGCTGTTATTTCATCCAGACTATATTCTTTCCACTCGCTCATTTGCTTTGTTCTTTTATGGGTTGTGCGCTGGGTCTATCGTATGGCAATACCGGCGTCGTCGGGTTTAGAATTGTGAGAGCGCTAACCGTTGCATAATTTACATATCCGCTTCGGTAGCTGCACCCGATTATAGTTTTATTTTCTTCAAATTATCCTCTATCTGTTTATTTAGCTTCGCCTCCTCCTTCAACTGGGATTCCAACTCCGCCTTCAATGCTGTAAACCTTTCCGCAAAGTTAAAATCATCCTCTTCATCCGGCAAGCCCACATAGCGGCCAGGCGTCAATACATAATCGAGCGAAGCAACCTTTTCAATGGGAGCCGCTGCGCAAAAGCCGGGAACGTGGCTATACTTTCCACCTTTGTTCCGCCAGTTGTCGTAGGTGTCTGTGATTTGTTTAATGTCCTCCTGCGACAACTCGCGCGTGCGTCGGTTGATCAAATGACCCAGGTTGCGGGCATCGATGAACAATATCTCTTTGCTGCGGTCACGGAATTTACCGTTTTTACGGTTGCGGCTCATGAACCATAACGCGGCCGGTATCTGCGTGTTGAGGAAGAGCTTAGCCGGCAGGTTTACTATACAATCGATCAATCCGGCTTCTACCAGCGCTTTGCGGATTTCGCCTTCACCGCCTGTTTTCGAGGTCAGCGCGCCTTTTGCCAGTACCACGCCCGCTTGTCCGGAAGGAGCGAGGTGGTAAATGAAGTGCTGCAGCCAGCCAAAGTTGGCATTGCCCACCGGTGGCGTTCCGTATTGCCAGCGTCCATCATTGCGCAGCAACTCGCCTCCCCAGTCGCTGACGTTGAAGGGAGGGTTAGCAATGATGTAATCAGCTTTGAGGTCTTTATGTGCGTCGTTCAAAAAGGAACCTTCGCTGTTCCATTTTACCTGTGAACTGTCAATTCCTCTAATAGCCAGGTTCATTTTGGCCAGGCGCCAGGTAGTCTGGTTACTTTCCTGTCCATAAATGGATATATCATTGATACGACCCTGGTGGTCTTCCACGAATTTTTCAGACTGCACAAACATGCCGCCTGATCCGCAGCAGGGGTCGAATACACGGCCTTTGTACGGCTCAAGCATTTCAACCAGCAGTTCAACCACGCTGCGTGGGGTATAGAACTGTCCGCCTTTCTTGCCTTCAGCCAGGGCAAACTCTCCAAGGAAGTACTCAAATACATGCCCCAGCACATCGGCGCTGCGGGCTTTGACCGTACCCAAGGCAATATTGCTGATCAGATCGATCAGTTCGCCGAGACTGGTGGGGTCGAGGTTTTGACGGGCAAATACTTTGGGCAATACACCTTTAAGTGACGAGTTCTCTCTTTCAATTGCATCCATGGCATCGTCCACGATTTTGCCGATGGTGCTTTGTTTGGCGCTATTCTTCAGAAAATTCCAGCGTGCTGACGGTGGTACGAAGAATACATTGTCCGCCTTATATTCGTCACGGTCTTCCGGATCGGCACCTTTCTTTACCTCGTCCTGTAGTTTGGCATATTGCACTTCAAACGCATCGGAGATATATTTTAGGAAAATAAGACCGAGCACAATGTGTTTATATTCGGCTGCGTCGATGTTTTTACGAAGTTTATCGGCAGCTTTCCAGAGTTGTTTCTCGAGTGGTTCTTCGTTGGTCACTTTTTGTTTGGCCATTTATCTTCAGTGGTTTCTGGAAATGAGTGTCTACTATCGGTTCAGGGAGGCAAATTTAGCCTTTTGGCCGTTAGGTGGAAAGTATTTCGCATCTCCGCAGCGGTAATCGCTAATCGTTACTGCCCAGAAAATAGATCGGATGAAGTGGCAGCATGTTTTTGTCGTCGTCTGCCATGCTTGGGTAAAACTCCTGCCACAGATCGATAAAGGTATTGACATCTATCAGCTTTACATGGCGGTGGCTCTCCCTTGCGGATCGTTCGGATTCCGAAGTGAAATAGCCCGATGTCACAAACAGCCCTATGTCTCCTTCTTTACTTAATAAACCAGTCAGGCTCCGGATATCGTCTACGCGGATTGCATTATCCGGCCACTGTTTTACCTGTACTTTAATGCGGGGTTCCGTGGCACCCA
>CALFXE010000169.1 GCA_937927845.1 uncultured Paludibacter sp. | reverse complement strand
AACAGGATTAATACCGGGACTTCGACCAATGGCCCGACTACTCCGGCAAAGGCTTGTCCGCTATGTAATCCGAATACGCCGATTGCCACTGCGATAGCCAGTTCAAAGTTGTTTCCGGTTGCAGTGAAAGCAATAGAAGCATTTTTATCATAAGAAGCCCCCATAAACTTACCTGCGAAGAAACTAAGCAGGAACATCACGACAAAGTAGATAAGCAACGGTATGGCTATCCGAACCACATCCATTGGTATTTGTACAATCAATTCACCTTTCAGGCTGAACATAAGAACGATTGTAAATAACAGTGCAATTAAGGTTATCGGGGATATTTTCGGGATAAACTTTTCCTTATACCATTGTTCTCCTTTCAATTTCACTAATATAAGTCGGCTCAATATTCCCATTAAGAAAGGAATACCTAAATATATAGCAACCGTTTCGGCAATCGTACCGATGGAAATATCAACGATAGCCCCTTCAAACCCGAAAAGGGGAGGAAGTTTCGTAATAAACAACCAAGCATAGAAACTGTAAAAGAATACCTGAAAGATACTGTTCAGGGCTACTAAACCTGCACCGTATTCCGTATTTCCTTCCGCAAGGTCATTCCACACAAGCACCATTGCTATACATCTCGCTAATCCGATAAGGATTACACCTACCATGTATTCAGGGTAATCGTGTAAGAAGATGATGGCAAGTACAAACATTAATATCGGCCCGATAATCCAATTCAGGATTAACGAAACTGATAATATTTTTACGTCCTTAAAAACCTTCGGTAATTGTTTATAATCGACTTTTGCCAATGGCGGATACATCATTAAGATTAAACCGATGGCTAAAGGGATGTTTGTAGTTCCACTGGATAATGAATCTATTGTAGTGCTGAAAGATGGGAAAAAGTAACCCAGCCCAACCCCGATAGCCATTGCCAGGAATATCCAAAGAGTGAGATTCTTATCTAAAAAACTCATTTTCTTCTTACTCATTGCCTTTTATTTTTTCTATGTATAATTTATAAAATGCTTCTTTTATTTCATCCCGTACCCGGATATATTCCGAATGGATAAATTCTGGTGACCCTTTTGCTTCTGACGGATCTTCAAATCCTATGTGCAAACGGTTTTTCACTTTACCGAAAAAAGTAGGACAGTTTTCATTTGCCCCACCACAAACCGTAATGACATAATCCCATTCTTCATTCAGATACTTATCTACACTATCGGAAGTATGGCTGGATATATCTACTCCGGCTTCTTTCATTACTTCTATGGCTTTGGGATTAACCTTTCCGCTTGCATTTGTCCCTGCAGAGAATACTTTTAATGCAGGGTCGAAAGATTGCAGGAAGCCATGTGCCATTTGGCTACGGCAACTATTGCCTGTACAAAGAATTAAAACTTTTTGTGCATTCATATCAAAACATTATTAACAGCATCCGGAACTACAATCGCAAGCACTTTCAGGTTTTACACCTGTTACTGTAATAGAGAATATCTTTGAATTATTCTCCTTGTATTCATGGAATGATTTTTCATCAAGATGCTCTTTTAGGATATCATCAGGGACAACGATAGGTTTTTCCCTTTGTATTTTCACCTGTAAAAAACCTGCACTGAAAATCTTAACCATATATTGTTCTTTAGGAATTGCTCCTGCAATGCATCCGGCGTATAATTCTGCTACTTGTTTGATGGATTCAGGTAATTCACCTTCTAAAACCACATCCGAGATGCAGAAATGCCCACCGGGTTTTAAAACCCTGAAAATTTCATGGAAGATTTTATCTTTGGTTGGTAATAGGTTTAATACGCAGTTACTTATTACAACGTCAACGGAATTACCACCAATAGGCATATCTTCTATTTCACCTTTGCGGAAAGTGACATTTGTAAAACCTCTCTTTTGTGCGTTATTTCTTGCCTTTTCTATCATAGCATCTGTAAAATCAATACCGATGATTTTCCCTGTTTCTCCGACTTCAGCGCGGGCTACAAAACAATCATTTCCTGCCCCGGAACCTAAATCCACAACAAAATCGCCTTTTTTTAATCCGGCAAAAGCTGTAGGAAGTCCACATCCCAGACCTAAATCAGCATCTGCTTCATAGCCGTCAAGCTGACTGTAATCCTCATTCATAATGTTATACACATTATCAGAGGAACAGCATCCAGAGCCACAACAAGACGACTGGTTATCATTTTGTAAAGCAAGTGCGCTGTATTTTTGCTTTACCATTTCTTTAATTTCTTTATTTTCCATATATAATAATAAGTTTATCAAAAATTCAATTCGCTTTAAAGCGAATTGTCTGTAGGTTCGCAAACATACGAACTTTAAAGATAAAAAATTATGTATTACAACAATTGTCTGATATTTCTACTTCAGTCAATAAAGCTTCAAATAATCTTTTCGCTAAAGACCAGTTTTTCTGATTAATGCAATACTTAACAGATGGCAATGTAATTTCACCTTGTATCAAACCGGCATCTTTTAATTCATTCAAATGTTGCGATAAAGTGCTTTTCGCTACTGGTAACACTTCAGACATATCTCCATGATAACAACATTCTTGACTTGCTAACAATTGCAGAATAGCAATCCGTACAGGATGCGAAAGGGCTTTGGCGAAACGTGCCATTTGCACCTGCTCAACCGTATATCTTTTCTTCACTTTTTCCATCTTCTTCATTTTATAGTTCGCAAATATACGAATAGTTTTTTAATTCGCAAATATACGAACAGTTTTTTCAGACAACAAACTGATTAGTATAATTTGAGTTGTATAGTTCATTATTCTTTATTACGGCAAACATGCGGGCTACGAGTTTGGCTCTGATAGCATTTAGTACTGACATTTTATTTTTGCCCTCAGCAACTTTTCTATCGTAATATACCCTTAATCCACTATTCTTATTTTGAATAGCAGATAAGGCTGCTAAATGGAGTAAAGATTTTATACTTTTATTTGCTCTATGGGAAACCCGATTTTTAGAATGCTGACTACTTCCTGATGAATAACTGAATGGAGCAACACCCGCATGGCAACAGAATTTACGACTATCTGTAAATCGTGTAAAGCCTTGTGTTTCCAGTATCATTTTTAAAGAAGTTTTTTTACCTATTCCTTCAATGCTCAATAATAATTTCATCTGATGAGATAATAAAGCATCCTTTGCTACAATATCCTCAATCTCCGCTTCAATATTAGCTATTGCTTTATCTAATTCTTTAATAAGCAGAGATAATCTCTTTGACTTCAATTTATAGACTCTATCAGGCATATATTCTTTTTGATCTGATAATTGAGCTTGGTATTTAGCTCTATCAACACATAGCATATTTAATTCTGTTGTTAATAGCTTTATTGATTCAACACTTATAGTTGGGTGGTTATATATTTTAAGTTTATCTATATAACGATAGGCATATAAAGCAATACGCTTTGCATCTACGGGATCATTTTTTCCTCGTTGCAACCCTGAACTGTATTTTATTTGAGTAGGATCTTCTAACCAAAGTTTATAGTTTCCGGCTTGACAAGAGATTGTTAAAGGATAAATATATAATCCTGTAAATTCAGCACATACTACTATTTGTTCTGCATCTATATTTTGTTCTGCACAAATTACAGATAAGTAGTCCTCGATACTCTTTTGATGATTTGAAATAACATCTTGTTTCACCACCACACCATTACTCAGGAGGCAACAATCCAAGTTCTTTTTACTCACATCAATTCCAATAAAATAATAGTTTCCCATAATAAAGTGATTTAATGATTTATAATTTGGAAAGGCATTTGAATATATCCTAAAAACCTTAAATATCTTTCAGATAAAATTCTTATATAGGTCTAATCCAAGACAAATAACAAGTTCGTTATAGTAACATAAGTTATTCCTATTTTCCATGCTGATTTACTTGTTATTTTCCTTTCTTCTTAATTCATAACGTAAATCATTAAATATTCTTGAAATTAAATGAATAAAATGAGTCCCAAATAGTAACATAGACTTTACATTTCTCTTTTTCCATACGGTTCACTCATTATAGTTTATAAAATAATTACAATGCAAACCTAAGGTTTTCCATGAGTAAAAGTAATCTAACGGAAGAAAAAGTAACAAAAAGCCTTTTAAACCTATTTGTTTTCATACATTTGAACAAATAGGTATTTTTGTCTTGAAATCTCAATAATATGCCTGTAAAAATAGAAAAATGGGTAGTTGCCCAAAAAAAACATAAATTGTCAGATAAGCACGTCCAGATGGCTCGTGAGTTGGGACTAAATCCCGATAAATTAGGTAAAATAGATAACCATAAACAGGAAACATGGAAAGTTCCGTTACCCCAGTTTATCGAAGATATATATATCAAACGGTTTAAACGGGAAGAACCTGTTACTGTTCGCTCTCTGAATGACATTATCGCAGATGACAAAGCAAAAAAAGAAAAGAAGAAAAAAGAGAAAGCTAAAAAGCGTGCTTTACGAGAACAAACCGATAGTAGCGAAAATAAATACATAGAATAATCTACAAATTCCACTATGGAAAGTAAATTGTAGATTAACAGATATTTAAAAAGTTAAATGAAATCATCTATGATATATATAAATTCTCTACTTTTGCATAAAAAGCGATAAGCATGAAGGTTGAACATATAACATATAAAGGCTCTACACTTGTTAGAGATACTGATGATATTACAGAGGAAACAATAAATTTACTCAAACCCTTTGAGGACATTAATAAGGAAAAGAGCAAATTGAAATTTCCTTTAACTAATTTGGAAGTCGTTACTACCATAGCCAGCAACGTTGCTATTTTTAACTTTGAAAAAAATAATATCCCTTTGTATATGAACTTTTGCTGTTTTGAAGCAAAAGACGCATCTATGGTATTGGAACTGGTTGATAATTTTATAGAGAAAAGAGGATTTGAGAAATTGACTACTACCCCCAAAGAAAGCTCTTTTATATATACAGTTCCTTGCTATCCTTCCGCTTCGCTTACAAGCGGAGAAGAAGAAATGATAATGGGCGAAGTGGAACTATACATATATTATTCCTTATATCTCAACGATTACCGAAAAAAAACAAATAACACACATTCTGCTGACACTACATCAAAAGAAAAAATAAAATACGAGGTGGGTAAGAGATTCCCTGATGAAAGATATTTGAATCAAATAGAAACAACTGCTGCTATTATTAATACAGCATTTTTTGATGTTTTTTGCAGTTTCCATGAACCAACGACAGAAGAAATAAGACTATTCCGAAAGGGGAAATTAGATGTTTACTTATATGAAAACTCTAACATTCCATTTCTGATTTTTGACATGGGTTTTTCTTTTGAAGTGAGTATTGATGTAACTAAAATTCCAGAGGAAAAACAAGACGATTGGTTAAATTCAGAAGCAAATATAATAACAATGTTTCTTGTGGATGCCGGAACCGGAATCATGCAGGGAATAAGAACAATAAGTATTCCCCCCAATTTTGCAGAAAAAATTAGGGATATATCGGAAAAGCAGTTACAGGAGGACATAAATGTAGAACAAGCAATAGATCAGATAACGGAACAACTTTCAACAGAGCAAATGATGAAGAAATCAACTCTAAAATATACCGTGAAATAAAAAACAAAAGAAGCATTAAAGTTAAATTTAATGCTTCTTTTGTTTTATCGAGGTCTGTCAAAATCATTTTCCATTTCCCACCTGATCCAATCCTCCAGAGAATCAAATTCGTGAGGCATCTTGTCCAATGAATGCCTGTCAATCTTCAGTTCCTTTTGTTTCTCTCTGTAATGTCTGTCTAATTCCTGCACCTTCCTTTGGTATTCCTTTTCCATTTGCCGACTATCAATTATCCACCAAGTTGTAAAGCCTACCACGAACAGGATAAATACAGAAACGAAAAGTATCTCCCCTTTTGAAATGTAGCCCATAGCCCGCAAATCCTCAAACACAAATTTCTTATACTCAATATAGTCTTTTACTTTAGTATAGATTGTCTTTATTTCCATAAACGGGGTTTATTATGGGTAACTGAAAACATATTAAAATAGGTTCTCTCCGGCTTTTCCTTAGATAACAAATGAACAAAGCCCGTGCGGGTTACAATCTCCACATAAACCTCTGTTTCGTCCAGATGTACTATGTCTTCAAATCGAATACAATCCCGTGTACTGACTAATTCTTTTTTCCCTTTCATTGCTTCATAGACATACTCATAGTCAGGAAAAATAAATAGTGATTCTTTAATCGAAATTCTGTGTAATACCAGTATAGGACGGATTTTATCACAAACAGTAAACTTATTTACAGGTGATTGCCTTTTAAGGTAAAGTTTAGAAATGGCTTTTTGTGCAAAATTCATGATCTCTCTGTAATATTATGTTAGTACCAAAAAACAGGCGCAAGAATTACTAAATATCGGCTTTGAGGTACCGCCAAGCACCCACTCACTCAATAGATAATAACCTCACGCCCTTGCCGGTATATGCGAGTAACATATATACAGACTGACGGAAGCTAACATCCATTACCATGTGAGTGAGTTCTAAAATATTTGGCGGTTTTCAAAACCTCACTATAATGCTGCTATTTCCTATGTAAGAACCATCCGATGACTGGCATCGTTATAAATGATCCTGTGTGCAAAAATACACAAAAACAATGGAATATTACTGATTTTGAAAACATAAATCAATAGCACGCCACTGTAAACTATCCTATTTGCTTGTTGATTTCTCGCTTGAATGTAAACGGACGAGCGATAAAAGGATAGCTACTGATAGCACCGCCAGTCGTTACTGTAATAGTTCCAAAATTAAATATACGTCCCAACACGTTCTGGCTTACATGCAATCCTTCGCATTTAGCCAGGACAAGTTCGACCGTTCTGCGGCTTATTACACCCGTTTTCAAAATTACTCGTTTATTAGTAACGGCATAAATCGAACCAACCTTTATCAAAACACGCTGTACAAGGGAAACCAACCCCAAGAACAGCAATGTTACACCTAAATAGCGTGTCATCCGGGCATCATCAAGATAACACATATAGCCAATACCCAACAATATAGCGGGTTGGAGAAAAAGAAATATATGTATTTTTGCCCTGTATTTTATTTCTTCTCCGGGCTGTAAATATGTAGATAAAAAGTTCATATTTTTGTTTTTTAGATTTTCCGCCCTTTCCCTTTTCGGTCTGGCTTTTTATTGATTTGGATAGAGTTTTTTTGTTTTTCTGCGGTAGTTTGTTCCACAGATTTGACATTTAGGTTTTTGCTCTTTGCATCATACCTTAATTCTCCAATTTTCACAAAACCATTAGATGTTTGTATATCCTTAACTCTAATAGATTCTCCATTATATAGCTGCTTATGCTGATCGTATGATAAGGGCTTATTTATTATATTTTCCACTCTTTTGTGGAATGTATAAATGTTATCGCCCTTGCTAATCTCTTCTGGAATATTGATGTTATATCCCTCAATAGCTTTTTTAGTAAATAAAATCATATCAGCAGTCCTCATATTAGAAGGAACCCAACCTAATGAACTGGGATCACTCTTAACGGCTGTTTCAGCAACTTCGGGTGTCCAAGCCTTTTGCGGTATAACGTGAAAACTTCTACCGCTCTTTTGTAAAGCATCTTTTGCTATTTCCGGTGTGATTAAATCATGACTAACAATATGTAACAACAAATCCACTTTTTCGGGATTAGTATGAGCTTTAAATACTTCCAGCAACATTTGAGATGATGTAACAGAATTAACAACAGAGAAATCGTTTTTATCTTTCCCGAAAGTATTGTCCAAAGCAATCCGACACAATTCATCGGTTCGGTCTTCATAAGGAATACCTATTAAGTTTTTCGGATTATCTTTTACCATTTTTCGATATTGTTCTTCCCCTTTCATTTCATCCAAAATATACGGAATGGCATAAGGACTGCTTTTTATAGCTAACTCACATAATTCTTTTGTTTTTTGGCTTTCTGGAATATGTGCCAAGTATGATCCGTCACGTTTTACAGCAGCTTCGCATAATTGTTTATCCTTAAATTGGATGGGGATATTGTAAAACAACTCTGGTTGTTTCTCAAAAATTTTATATGCCAAATCCTGTTTTATATAATCAGGCTTCATATTCTCCAAAAATTCTTTCGTAGTGGAGTAATCTTTGCATTGTTCATTGAAAACCTTTAGATGAATATCCTCAAACGGTATAAATGACAATATACGGGGATGACTGGCTGTATTTACCGCTTCCAGACAAACTTCATGTGTTAGTTTATCCGCAGGGAAATACTGTATTGCAAAAGCGTCTTTCTTTAAAGCCTGATTACATAGTTCCGTAGTTTTCATTTCATCGGGAACATATCTCAGGCTATGAAAGGTCGAATTAATTGCAGCCTCGCATAATTCCATCGTTTTATCTTTGTCAGGAATATTATATAGCCGCATACCATCACCTTTAACAGCCTCCATTCTTAACTCATAAGAATGAAGATGTTCCGGAATAAAGCCTAATACTCCCGGTTCATCCTTAACACCATACATGGCCATCTCCGCAGTCATAATTTGCGGATTGATGAAGCCGTATATATCCATCATATTAACCATAGAATTTTCATATAGCTTTATCCCATGCATACAAACGTCTGGATAAGGGATGAAAGCTAACACTTCGATACCCTCTCCCGTAATATCATAAGCGGAATGAAGGGCTCTTCGGCACATTTGTTCTGTTTTCATTTCTTCAGGAACAAACTGTAATGCCCAGCCGCTATTCTCCACAGCAACATTACATAGATCGGATGTTTTCATATTATCAGGTATGTACTCCAATGTTAAACCATCACCTTGAAGTGCCTTTTTCATAAGTTTTTCATTCAGAATATTTTCAGGCACATACCTTATATTATCGGGATCAACTTCAATGGCAGCCAGAGAAACACTTTCAGTTCGTCTATCTCCGGGTAGTGTCATAAATCTGTCTTTATCCTTACTGACAAATTCAGCATCTTGTTTTTCTTGTGGATTCATTTTTATTTATTTTTCGTTGTTATAATTTCAAAAAGGCAATAACACCATTTTTGGGGATTCAGATAGCGCTTACCTTTTCTTACTTCGTAATGCAGATGGCTACCTGTCGATACTCCTGTATTGCCTACACAGGCAATCTGTTGGGTTATACTTACCGAATCCCCTGCATTTACCATCGTCTTACTCAAATGGGCATAAAATGAATGGAAACCGCCTGCGTGTTCAATCTCAATGTAGTTCCCATATCCCGAACAAAAACCCTTGCGAACTACTATCCCGTTACCAGTGGCATAGACTGGGGTACCTTTGATTTTAGGAATATCAATCCCGGTATGAAATTTTTGTATTTTATAAACAGGATGATAACGCCTACCAAAGCCCGATGAAATATATAGCGGTTTTTTTATTGGAAAAATCACAGGATAGTCGGATAACTCATCAATAGACATTTGCAAAGAATCCGCTATCTGTTGGAACTCATTTATAGAATAGGCAGATTTCGTACAGTCTTCTATTTCCGATTTTCTGTTTAGAGAATCAAACGGCTGCCCCCATAAAGGCAAATGCAGCAAAACGGTGACGAATATTAGTAGGTATTTCATAATCAATCTGTAAAAACAGTAAGTACCCGAAATAATCCGGGTACTTTACTTATTCAACTTCCTCACCCCACAGATCTACGTCTGTCGGTGCATTATTCAACGAATGGGCTATCCATAGCCAGCAGAGGACGTTTAACACGATATAGCTGCATATAATCATGGACTGATACTTTTAGTAAATCATCATCTTCTTCATCATCCCCCTTGTCATTCTGCCAACTAAATGTTTTTTGCACGACCTGACCGAATGAATCTTCGATATATACGTCGATAACCTGCTGATCCGTACTGTGTGATGTATAATAGAGCCGGAATGTCGTTTTATTCAACGGATATAGGTCATTCGGTAGAAATACCGTTCCGTCATCCATCCGCAGTTCTCCTTTTCCATCACTTTGAAAATACCTGATAAAGAACCGGGCGTTATCATAGTCACCTTCCTTTACCAGTTGGCATCGAATCTCCGCACTCTCGCCCTGAACGATTTTTTTCTGGACGGGCATAGTAACAAGATCAAATGAATAAGCCTGCTGAATATCCAAATCGTCACTACAGGCACAGACTATTGCCGATAGCAATAGCGTGTATAAAAAATATGCTAAAAACTTTTTCATGTTTTTTTATTTTAAAATATTTATTGTTTTGTCATTTTATCAAAGACAGCATCAATACCTCTAACCTCTTCCTTGAAATCAGCAATAATATTATACTTGTCTATTTCCAGTTCTATTCTATCTTCTCCAATATTAAGGAGCATACGAGTTTTATCACTGTCATTAAAAACGTAGTTTACTTCCTTCGCTATTTTTTCAAAATCGTCTTTTGAAATAAACCATTTTAATGTGAAACCAACCCCCGCTGACAAAGCAGACATATTATACATATTCACAGGGACAGTATCATCCTGCGATAAATGTTCATTATTCCAGAATCTTAAAAATTCTAAGAGGTTATCTGATGTTGTTGCTATCATTTCTTCTCAAAGTTTAGTTTATTATAAATTTTAACCCTAATCCGTACTGGAAATGAAAATGCCCTGTTGATGTTCCCCACAATATCCGTTCACGGGCAGTCAGGAGCAATACAACACGGTCTGATAAATAGGTTTCCATTTCCAACGTAATAGCACCCCCATAAATGAACCGGTCTTTATTCCGGAGTGTGGAACCGTCAAAAAGTGTTTTTTCTCCCCAGTTGCTTGTTTCATATCCGGCAAGAGCAGATCCGCCCAAAGAAAAAAGGACTACTTTATTATGGTCGGAAAGAAATTTCAGGTAATAACCACCCTCTCCAGTGAACTGGCTGACAGGTATTCTGTCATCTTTATAAGGGTAATATTTATTCAGGAACTCGGCACCGAATACCCACTTATTTGCATGTTTGGTATAGGTGGCCATCGACAACCCGAAATAATAGCCCAGTTCATTCTTTTTGTCTGACAAATGGAATCCATCTACCATTCCACCAGTTACCTGTATGCCTTGCATACCGGGCAAACAACGCTGTGCGTGTGCTTGGTCTGCAAAGACCAGGCACAGCACAAACGTTAGTATAAGTAATAGCCGTTTCATGGTTATTTAACTTTCAATTCGTTGATAACTTTCGCCCTTATCAGGTCGGCATTTTCGACAACAAAACTTTGATGCCGTCCGCCCTCTTTTTCGTTCAGTTCGATGATAAGGTGCTTATCATCCGGTATCGTAAACTTCGGCAAAGTGAAAATCACACGTTCTGTCCGTTTTCCACCTATCAATGTCAGGTTATTATGCGCCCGGAGTGGTACAATTACCTGTTCCTGAATGGCTGTACGTTTCGCCAGTTTTTTATCTACAATCTTGAAAGTGATAAAATCTACATCAAACGGCACATTGGATGAGTTTTTGAGTTGCATGTGGAAATAAAGCAATCCGTTATGCGTGTAAATTCCTTTGAGTGTGTACTGAATACCGAAACGTTTGGAACCGATGTGCTTTATTTCCCTGTCATCATTTTTATAGATAGATTTCATTATCAGTTTAACCAGTAACGGCGATTCGCTACCCAATTCCCTCATGTAAATCTCCATAGCGTTATTTGGTCTGTTCACGGCTTCTCCATCATGGATAAAGTCGGTCATTTCGACACTCAATTTCACCGGTTCATCGGCATATTTAACATTAAAGGTATAGTATGCGCCATCGTCGGTAATGACCGCCAAATTGCTTTCACGAGAGAAGTCCCGGAGAGCAGCTTTTACACGCAATACGTTTTCCGCTCCAGCAGCTTTGGCTGCCAACAGGTCGGCAGAACCCAAATCGACATATCTTATAGCAGACGGGAAAATGATATGCACTGTCTTTGAGAATGTAACCTCCAGTGCGTACGGTGGTATCATCCGGTTAAAGGTTAGCGGTCTGGTCAGACCGTCAAAATAATCTCCGGTAGAGGGAGAAATATTTGCTGTTTGTTGTTTTTCTACGCTCTGTTTTTCAACATCCTGAGCGTTCGCTGTGAATACGCACCCGATAATAGCGAGTGCAAAAAGAATTTGTTTCATACGAAAAATTGTTTTAATTGTTAATTACTAAATACTATTGGATTTTTTTAGTGGTAGGCTTACGCCCTGTTTTATACCTTTGGAAGAAGTAATACCTGATGATTAGCTTTCAATGTTACTTCCACTTTACGCATTTTTTTACTGACGTATTGCGACAATCCCTGAATGGCGCTTCGCCCCAAATCGGCGGCAAGCTGTGAACCTGCGTCGTCTGTTATGGTAATGCTACTGCCCATCGACGTACCCATGTTGGCTGCAATTTCTTTAGCTGCGTTCATTTCATCCGAACCCGGAGCCGAAAATCCCCGCAATCCGTCTAAATCGTAAACATCCATTTCAACAGGTATCACATTATCTGCATACTGTATAGAAATGATTGTTACCTGAAGCCGCTCCCCGCTAATCTTCGCACTTCCTGTCAGAATAGTATTAGCAGGAATCAGAATATTTCCGGCTCTCATAGGCTCCAGTAAACGCAGTTGCATTTCTTTCCCATCGGAAAGTTTTATAGTCTGGCACACACAAGCCTTGATACCGTTTTTCTCCCTTACGCCTTCCTGTCCGGCAGCCGTGATAAATCCCATGTTACGGGGCTTGCTGTATTGCTCCAGAAACTCGTCATTATCCATTGGAGCTGCCAAAAGCGAAACAACACTGTGATGTACCTGTGACACAGGCTTCGGGGTTACTTTCTCACGCAGGTTGATTGTGTTATCCCCATTTTGTTGCTGCTGTCCGTCAGGCGTTACCTGTCCCTGTGCATTGGGCGTGTATTTGGCTGCAATCTGATAAGATTTTTCTATCAGTTCCAGTTGTTTATCCTCCGCACTTTTCGCAGCTTCGGCTTCTTCCAGTTTACGCTCCAATTCCTGCATACGCCGATCCAAAGCAAGCTGCTGTTCATCGGCTCCGCTTGCGGGTTGTTCATACCAACTGTTTAACTGGCGGTTTACATCCTGATAAGCATGGGCTGAAGATTGGATAGGAGAAGCCGCACTACGGGAGTTATCGGGAGAATCGGGAGTAACAGGAGCCGTGCGCACCTGTTTTTCGTAATCTTCCTGCGTTTTGCGGTCTTCATCTTCACCGAGCGAAAATGCAAAGTCTTGTAAACTACGCCTTTTATTTTCTTCTTTGTTACGCATGGCTTCCTGTTCGTAAGCTGTCCGCTTATCCCCTACAATACCTTCGTCTTTAGGGATGGGTAGTTCAGGGTTAAACCCGTCGGGTTGCTTTTCATCCTTTCCGCCGGAGGGCGCAAAGATGAGCCACATAGCCCCGATGAACAGCAAGACAAACAAGGGATAGACAAGCATCTTTTTCCGCTTCTGAATCTCCTGCGGCGTAAGCTCTTTTTTAGGCTTACTCTCTTTCTTTTTTTCAGTAACTTCCGGTTTCGGTTCGTTACCTTCGTTTTCCTTACTCATAATCAAATCTGTTTATTAAGTTTATACTATCTGCTTTTTGCTGATGCTCCAGCTCCAGTTGTCTGATATGTTCTATCTGCATCTCCTGACCGCTTTTTTTGCCCATATTGTAAATGGACGAAACCGTCATGTAGATGGAACCTGCACCAAACACAAAAAGCATTACAAGGATTATGATAACCCGTCCGTCGGGCGTTATCCGCCCCAACAACGACCGCAGACCGTCTTCCATCCAGTCCCTTACGGCTGTAAGTTTTTTCTTTATCATGGCTTATCTGTCTATTGTTCGTAAATCCCTGTTTTCTAATATTTCAAAGCGTTCCATAGTAAACCCATGAGGATTATTGTCGCTTCTGACAGAGTTTATCAGGTCGCAGCGTGTAACAAGGCTTCGCTCCGTTACATTACTTGCCCTGATAATCATTTGCCGGGCGTAGGTCATTACCTTATAGGGATAAACATCGAGATTACATGCCACAGAATCAATCTGAATAATCTGATTGATATTACCCGACACAATGCGGTTGTAGTAACCTTTTTCCGACATATCCTGATAATAGCGGAAAGCACTTTTGTCCACCAGAAAGAGTGCCCTGTTGATGTTTGATTCAATGGCGCTTTTATCCGGTGATAAGGTAAAGAACAGTTCGTGAAATCGCTTGATATGCTCCCTTGCTTCAACAGGACGGTTTTGAGATAAGTCCTGTGAAAGAGCCAACATAAGCGATTTTCCTTCATCCAATACATAGATTTTCTGCCGTTGTGCTTCCGCAAAGCTGAATGAGTTCCAGACTGCATATCCGGTAATTCCTGCACACAGCACCACAAACACAATGGCGATAATCCTTATTTGCTTGAAACTTGTTTCAATATTTTTTAAACTTTTGAACTCCATGTTTTTAATTACATTTATTGGTTATTTACCAAGCAAACGACCGCCAACGTTTCCTGCTACTGATCCCGCAACGCCTCCGGCAATTCCACCTGCTTTACTTGCTGTTTTGTTTACTGCGCTTCCGTATGCACCCGCTCCACCTGATTGAATAATCCATCCGGCTACGGTCGGGATAGTGAAGTATCCGATAATTCCGATAATCAAGAATACGATATACACACCATTCGAGCCGTCGGGAATATAGTTCGGATCTTGCAACAAGGCTATATCCTGTTCAAGCATCAAAGTCTGTATGCGTGCCAGTACGGAAGAAAAAATGTCAGAAATAGGAAGCCACAGATATACGCTTATATAGCGTGTAAGCCACTGGGTGAGCGTTGCCTGAAACCCGTCATAAATGGAAAAGGCAAACGCAATAGGCCCCAGTATGGCTAACACGACAAGGAAAAATGTGCGTATCGTATCAATGACCAATGCGGAAGCATTGAACAGCAGTTCAAAGAAATCCCTGATTACCTGCCGGAACCATGCTTTGATATCATACCAAAGCCGTTCTCCCCACATACTGATAATTTCGGGTGTATCGGTAATACCGAGGTCTTTCATTTTCTGGTCATACACTTTATCATCGACAAGCCATGCTTTACCCTCGCGGACACGGGCTTCATATTCCAGATTGTCTTTCTGTTGCTGATAGGCTTTCATATCCATTGTCTGCGATTCCAAAATGCTATGAGTACCTGTAACAATGGGACTCATAACCGCATTGATAGTTCCCAAAACCAGTGTAGGGAAAAACATTATACAAAGCCCTATCGCAAAAGGACGGAGAAGCGGAAACACATCAATAGGCTCCGCACGGCTTAACGCCTGCCATACCCTGTATGCTACATAAAAGAGTGCGCCCAATCCTGCCAACCCCTTTGCAACCCCAATCATGTTGCTGCAAAGAGGTATCATGTCTTGGTACAGATTCGCAAGAATCTGATGTAAGTTGTCAAAATTCATAACTGACTACATTTGTTTGATTACCAATATCTTTCGGCAGGACTACCGTAAAGAGATAATACCCTGTCCGTATCGCCTTTTTCTTTGGCACGGATATACGAAACCGATATACTCTTTTGAGTGTAATACTTCGTCAGGTTACGATAGTCCAACATCTTATTATAAATGTTGTCTATCGCATCCATCCGTTCTTTATCGGACAGGGAAAGCCCGTTGCTTCCGGTAACTACGTTTTTCAAATCCGTTACCAACGCTCCCCCTTCCTCCAGTAGTTTGGCATAGCCTGTTGAGATTGCCGCCAGTTCATTCGGGGTAAAATTGGGATCACCCACCATTTTATTAAATCCGTTCACGTAGATGTCCGTAATTTCGCTGACCATTGAAATCGTCTTTTGTACCTTACGGGCATCTTTAATCAGATTGTGGACAGACTTCAAAGCGTCGTAGTATTCCTTTCCCTGATTGTAGATTTTGATACTTTCTTGCAGGTTTTTTATCATATTACCTGCCGTGGATGTACCTTGTATCGCACTTGTGATATTTTGCACAAGATTGGTCGGATCGGTTACAACCCACTGCGCTTTCGCCTGAAATGAGAACATAGAAAGTGCCACTATCAGGCACATAAATATTCGTTTCATACTTTTTATTTTTTAATGATTATTGATTTTGTGTACCTTAATCGTACACCCTTTTGTATTCGCCTTCGGTAGTAAGCAGAAGCATATCCCGCTCATCATCGTAGGCAATGCGAATCATACCGTAGAAATAGAAAAAGGTAATCCCCCAGCTCTGGCACAAAGGGACGGTAAACGCCGTGTTTTGTTTGTAAATAAACTTCAACCGGAACCGACTACCGTCATGGAATATTTTAAGTCCGGGGGAACCGCAAAGGCTTTCCCATGTCCCGCATATCTCTCTCATCGGGAAATGGGTATGAAGTTGCGGTGCCGCAAACGGCTTACTGTTTTTTCTTTTCATGGCATCTATCCTCCGTACTCCTGTCGCTTGCTTTCAGCAATCTGCTTAATCGCCAGTTCCATATTTCCATCCAGTTTTTCAGCCAGTTGCATCACTTCCATTTTCTCCGATTCTTCGGTTGTATAGGTGTAATATTCTTCCAGACTTACTTCTGTGGCATATACGGCACTTTGTACACCTCCTAACCCAAACCAGACTTCCTTGTATTTACGACTGGGTACATTGGACATATTGATAGAGAGTACCTGCGATTTTTCCTTTTCGGTCAATCCCAACAACGCCTGAATACTGTCAAATTTGTTCATGTATTTTCTTTGGTCGAGCAAAATTTTACAGTCGCTATTGTTGATAATACTCTCTTTCACAATAGGAGAAGCGATAATATCATCGACCTCCTGTGTAACGACAATCGCCTCTCCGAAGAATTTCCTCACAGTCTTAAAAAGATACTTAATGTACTCTGCCATACCCTCTTTAGCGATTGCCTTCCATGCTTCTTCAATCAATATCATCTTACGGATGCCCTGCAAACGGCGCATTTTGTTGATGAACACTTCCATGATTATGATCGTTACGACGGGAAATAGGATTTTATGGTCTTTTATCGCATCTATCTCAAAGACAATGAAGCGTTTAGATAATAAATCCAGTTGCTTATCCGAGTTCAACAGGAAGTCGTATTCACCCCCGCGATAGTACGGCTCCAGTACATTCAGGAAATTCGCTATATCGAAGTCCTTTTCACGTACTTTCTTTTCTTCCAGTACCTTTTTGTAGTCATCACGGACAAACTCATAGAATGTGTTGAAAGACGGTATCAGTTTTTTATCGGTTTTCAACTTTTCTATATACTGGCTGACTGCATTGGAGAGGGCAACTTCTTCCGCCCGTGAAGGCGGCTCATTATCCCTTTTCCACAGGGTAAGGATCAGCGTTTTTATACTCTCACGCTTTTCAATATCGAAAACATTATCATCCGTGTAAAAAGGATTGAAAGCAATCGGATTTTGTTCCGTGTAAGTAAAATATACTCCATCCTGACCACCTGTGCGCTTGTTGATTAGGTTGCATAATCCCTGATAAGAGTTTCCTGTGTCCACCAAAACGATATGCGTACCCTGTTCGTAGTATTGGCGCACCATGTGATTTGTAAAGAAAGATTTGCCACTTCCCGACGGCCCAAGAATGAATTTATTCCTATTTGTAATAATTCCTTTTTTCATGGGCAAGTCGGAAATATCCACATGGAGTGGCTTACCTGAAACCCTGTCCGCCATTTTGATACCGAACGGACTGGGTGAACTCCGGTAGTTTGTTTCTTCCGTGAAAAAGCACAAGGCAGGTTCGATAAATGTATAGAACGCTTCTTCCGCAGGAAAATCCCCACTATTACCCGGCATTCCTGCCCAGTACAAAGTAGCGGCATCCACAGTATTGTGTCTGGGCTTACATTCCATAAGAGCCAACTGGCTACCTACGTCATTGCGGATATGTTTTAGTTCTTCCACATCATCACTCCACGCTATCACGTTGAAATGCGCCCTGATGGAAGTCAGCCCGAAGCTATGCGCTTCGTTTAGATACTGGTCGATCCACTCCTTATTTATTTGATTTCCACGACTGTACTTTGAAAGCGACTGCATATTCCTTGCACTCTTTTCAAACTTCCGAAGATTCTCCGCACTATCCTCAATAAATAAATACTGGTTGTAGATATGGTCGCATGAGAGAAGTAATCCTACCGGAGAAGCGAACGACAAACGGCAATCACTTCTATCGGTCGATAGTTTTTCATACCGCATATCCGTTCCAATACGTCCGGGCAGATCTTCTGCATCCGAAAGCGTATGCAGGCAAATATGTTTACTACCTACCCGAAGTCCGTCGGCACCCAGTTCCATATCCTGCAAGCAGGTGGTATCATCGAGCGACAAGGCGAAATACTTTTCAATAAGCCCTGCCTTTTCATCCGTTCCTGTAATCTCATCCGAACTGATACGGGTAAGCGTAATAAATCCGCTATCATTCATTATCCGTTCAAATTGCCCGACAGCTTCCAGAAACTTCACACTCGTATCCTTATTGACTTCTTTAGGAATAATGTTCCCACGACAAAGCGATGAGAAGTTGCTTTGCATTCTCATTCGCTCTTTCGTTGTTTTAGTCAGGAACAGGAAACATGAGTGATTCAGGAAAGGACGTTCGTTGAAGTGCTTTTCAAAACTGCGGGATAAGAAACTCATATCATCCTTATCAGTCTGTGGTTTGTAGGTTTCACGCACAAACCAATCTTGTTTATGCACCACACTGTATTCAGGAAGGACTTTTACTGCTTTCGTCCAGGACGAGTGTATCGCTTCATATTCCGTATTGGTTACTGTAAACAATTCCGGCAGCTCCACATAATAAGCGACCGTAATATCCGCATCCTTTGAAATGATGCAGTCATGTTCGACAGCCAGTAACGGGAACTTGTTTTCAATGGTAGATGCCTTCATTATATTACGCATATCCTACCTCCTTTCTTTTCCGTTTGAACAGGCGGTGCGGAGTTTTCCTGTTTATCAAATAGCGGGGATGCTGTTTTACAGCCATGACTTTCATTAAGCCATGTTCCCCGTATTTTGTATTCAGGTTAAAGGTCATCCATACCAATACCGATGCAGCGATTACACCGAAGCCGATACACACCCACTGATCCACGCCTGCCATATACATAATGACAAAGACAATGAATACGGCAAGCAAGCCTGCGGCAAATATGAAAAGGTATTGTGATTTTAAACCTTTGAACTCCACGCTTTTGCCTATCCCTTTGTTAATATTAAACTCCATAACTCTTATCTGTATGAAGCTGATTAAAGGAAGAAGGAGCGCAGGATGGTAGCGGCAACTATAAGAAATATACAGGCACCGAACCACGACGCGGCCGTTTTCGATGTATCGGGATCGCCGGAACTGAATTTTCCGTACACCTTTACACCCCCAATCAAACCGACGACCGCACCTATGGCGTATATCAATTTTGTCCCCGGATCGAAATAGCTCGTTACCATGTTCGTGGCCTCGGTAATGCCGCCAATTCCGTTACCTTGTGCGAATGCACTTGAAACAGCAGCCAGAATAAAAGCTGCCGACATTAGAAATTTTTTCTTTGTCATAATGAGAAATTGTTTAAAAAATGGTATCGGGGTGGATAGTCCCGATACCGGGTTGATAAATCTTGTTACTATTGAATTTTTTAGTGGTTGATAGCGCGAAAGCTATCCGTAATCTCTTTCTTTCATCTTTCTTTGTTTTACATTATTATTAATACTTTTCGCACTATGCGAAATCTCTGATATTAAAATTGTCGGGAGCCTTTTTGCCGTTTCCGGCAGTTCCGGCTTCCTTGTCTTTCCGCTCATAAAAAGCCGAAAGGCTTTCAGCCATAAGGTCGGTAACGATTCGCTTTGCATCGGGCTTACCAGAAACCACCTGTTCAAACATATCAGTCTGCCGTATCTCCAGTAAAGTATCGCCCGCTTTTCGTTTTTGCTCCGGCGTTGCTTCATTCGTCCGGTTTACAGTGCGGACTGCATTACCCAGATCATCGAACTGAATACCTGAAGCGAGTACGGCTTGTGCCGTTCCTTCCACTTCTTCCGTTTCTTCTTCGTCTTCCGGCGCATCTTCGTTTTCGTCCGTCATTTCATATTCGAGCGGATAATCTATATCCATAGGCTCGTTTTCTTCATCCGGTGGAGTGTCGGAAAACGCTTCTTCCAATTCCTCCGGCGGCACTTCCGCTGATGGCTTTACCTCGTTAGGCGAAGCAAATATATCGGGATTTTCAGCCTGATTTTCAGATTTTAGCGAGGTGGCAGTGAGTGGCTCCGATTTGGCAGCGAGTGGCGTCGATGCGCTTAAATCAAATGTGCTTTTCCCGACAATATTTTCCTTCAAACGACCTGCTTCATGAATGGAGCTACCCTGACCGATAATGTTCTTTTTTCGTCTTTTTCCTGCTCTTGCCCACAAGAAATAAATTCCGACAAAAAGGGCATACAGGATAACTACGGTTATAAATATCTTTTCCATCCTTACTTTTTAGGGTTTAGGTAATCATCATTGTTATTCTTCTTATACTGTTCTGAAATCTCATCCTGAAAGGTTTCAAAATGATGCTTCAGGACATTGTCTATGTAACTGAATATGGTTACTTCATTTTTTCCTATAACCCCTACAATCTTTGAAATCCGGTTATGGTATTCCTTACGGATACTTACTAATTTTCCGTTTCTTGTCGGGATACCTGCATTGACAAGAAACTGTTTCTTATAGCCGGAAGATTCGGGTTTCGTTTTATCACCCGGAACGACTATCATTTCTATTTCAGGAGCCGTTTTTTCTTCGTATTCTTTCCGCATACGTTTCTTATAGCGAATAGCTTTCGGCAGAATAATTGCCGCCAGTATCACCAATCCCCAGAGGACAATTCCTATTATTGCCTTATCTCCGCTATCTATTAAAAATGGACTGACTATCATAATTTGATTGTTTTATTGTTAGAAAATTCCTTCGTTGTTTTTATTGTAC
>CALFXE010000168.1 GCA_937927845.1 uncultured Paludibacter sp. | reverse complement strand
GTAACCACAACTACCAATATCCCATCATCACGTAAGGGCGTATTGCATACGCCCGATAAAATCTTCAATATATCATTGGACGATGATAATGCGGGGATACCAAATACTGGATTGGATAATGCGGGCGTATGCAATACTGGATTGGATAATACTGGCGTATGCAATACTGGATTGGATAATAATGGCGTATGCAATACGCCCCTACAATCGCCATCACAAACGGTGGGTGCAATTATCCGCGGTTTCAAATCGGTGGTGTCCAAACGTATCGGTTATTCTGTTTGGCAACGTAATTACTACGAACATATCATCCGCAACGAACATTCATTGCACCGTATTTCCCAATATATTGTTTCCAATCCCGACCGCTGGCAGGATGATTGTTTTTTCGATAAATAAATTGTCCAGCCGTTGGTTGGACTAATTCGGTATTTTTCTTTTAAACATAAATCTTCTTCGCAAACTAAAAACAACAGCAAGTATTGATACTAATATAATCGGCATAGCAACATTGATAATTTGAATTGTTACTCTTTTATCTTTATTGATTTGTTTACTCAACAAACGTGCTTTGTAGGTCTTACTTCTAAGTTGCATTAATTCTTCCTTACCTGCTAAATAGTGTACTGCATTAACAATAAACTGCTCATTGCCAAAGTTTGTGTTCATTACTCTATCATATCCAAGCGATAGAGTAGTACTGTCGCTCGCTATACCTGTAGTTTCGTTTCTAATAATACTCGAACTTGCAATAAACAATTGTTTTGTGTCTACACTTTGCTCTCTAAAAGGAAGTGAATTAATGATACCTTGCGGTATTATCCTGTTTGTGTAGTTTGAGTTGAAAACTCCATTAACCATAAGTGCAACAGGAATATGGCTCACGTTAAATGTACTGTCTTCTGCAATATCCGAGTTGTTTAAATTTATGATAGCAGGCACCAACTCTATTTTTGAATGTGATGAACTTGCCAATAATACTTCTGAAGATAAGTTTGAATTTAGGTTGGCAACACTAGAAATAGAAACAAACTCTGATTTTATCTCTCCTACATTTTTAGTAACAGCATGAATATCTGACGACAATAAGAAAGGAGCATAATGCCATGACTTAATATCGAATTGAGGTTTTTCTTTCGGTCTTGCAATATTGACGGGAATTGAAGCACATTGTAAATCTTGAATTAAAACAGGGTGAATTTTCACTCCATATCTGAAAAACATATCATTCAGATTGATATCAGCCTCTATTGCCGGACTATAACCTTCTGACGATAACTGCTTTGCATCTAATCTAACACCATCTATCAGCCAAATAACCCTACCGCCATACATTATATATTGATCGATTATATATTTCTCTATCTCACTGAAAGGCTTTTTGGGACCTGCAATAATTATAACATCGTAATCATTTAAAACTGATGCATCAACTTCAATTTCTCCTCTATCTACCTGATAATAATTACTTAAACTCTTCATTATCTGATAAGTTTCAGCTTCGGTTAATTCATCATGTCCTTCTAAAAGTGCAATTTTTTGTACATCCTTCTTTTGAAGTTTATTAAGAGCATTAGATATTTCATATTCAATATTTTCTATGGAGATATTGATGTTTTCTTCTCCTGAAAGACTACTGATGTTTTTCAAAACCGGAACAAGAACACTCTGATTATCAGCAGCAATTTCAATCCATGGGAATATTATTTTTCTAACAGAATTACCGTCTTTATCACGCATCAATATCTCGGTTGGCTTTAATCCTTTATCTATTAAATAGTTGAACTTCGCCATACGCTGTTCTTCTGTGTCGACATCATCAGAATTAAAATGCTTAACCGAAATTTTATATTTTGAGAAAGAAGATAAATCATCAATATAATCAATAATCGATTTGCGTAATTGATAAAATGATGTGTTAAAATCACCATTCAGATAGATAGTAATCTCGATAGGAGAATCAAAACTTTTGATTAAGTCCTTGGAAAAGTCAGATACACTATATCGATTATCTTCTGTTAAATCAATTCTATATGAATAAACAGTAAAAATTACTAAAAAAGCAATCGAGAGAACTATTGTAATAATGGTAGTTAATCTGTTACTAATCTTCATTTTACAGTTATTTGAAGCGTGTTGTTGTGAATAAAAGCATCTTAAAGCTGTTGTGCAAAGATAAATAAAAAATCAATTTATTTTTCTTATCTTTGTCAGTCATATTGGGAAAAATAAACGGCTTGCTTATTTATGGGTAAAATTATTTCATTAGCTAATCAAAAGGGAGGAGTGGGAAAAACTACTACAGCAATCAATTTGGCTGCATCCCTTGCTTCACTTGATAAAAAGGTTTTGCTTGTCGATGCAGATCCACAGGCAAATGCTTCGTCAGGATTAGGCATAGATATTCGTTCATTAGAATTTACAATTTACGAATGTTTGATTGAAGGAGTGCCGCCACAACAAGCAATACACGATACAGAGATAAAGAATCTCGAAGTTTTACCCTCTCATATAGATTTAGTAGGAGCTGAAATTGAAATGCTACATTTAGATAGTCGTGAACACGTTATGGAAGGCATATTAAAACCTTTAAAGACTGTGTACGATTATATTCTTATTGATTGTTCCCCATCATTAGGTTTAATTACCGTTAATGCGCTTACTGCTTCAGATTCAGTTATTATTCCTGTTCAATGTGAATATTTTGCTCTTGAAGGAATAAGCAAACTGTTGAATACTATTAAGATTATCAAAAGTAAACTAAATACAAGTTTAGAGATTGAAGGCTTTTTGTTGACTATGTACGACAATCGTTTACGTCTTGCTAATCAGGTATTAGCAGAGGTTAAAAAGCATTTTGAAAACATGGTATTTGAAACTGTAATCAGCAGGAACGTAAGACTAAGCGAAGCACCGAGTCACGGTATGCCGGTATTATTATATGATGCTGATTCTAAAGGAAATACAAACTACATGGATCTTGCAAAAGAGTTAATACAAAAAAATATTATTGTAAGATAATTTTCAATTAGAGATAATATTCTATGGCAAAAACTACTGGATTAGGAAAAGGACTTGGCGCACTGATAGATACGGATCATATCAACGCATCTGGCTCATCATCTATAAGCGAAGTCGATCTTAATTTGATTTCTACCAACACTAACCAGCCGCGTACATATTTCGATCAGGAAGCAATGGAAGAATTGGCAAGTTCCATCCGCGAATTAGGCGTTATATCTCCTGTTACTTTACGTAAAAACAATGACGGTACTTATCTGATAATTGCCGGAGAAAGAAGATATAGAGCCTCGAAAATGGTGGGATTGAAATCGATTCCGGCATATATTCGCACCGCTGCCGACGAACAAGTAATGGAGATGGCTTTGATTGAAAACATTCAACGTGAGGATTTGAATGCCATAGAAATAGCTTTGTCGTTTTATCGCCTGATGGAAGAATATAAACTAACACAGGAAAGACTTAGCGAAAGAGTTGGTAAAAAAAGAGCTACTATTGCTAATTATTTGAGATTGCTGAAATTACCGGCTGAAATTCAGATGGGAATTAAAGATAAGAAGATTGATATGGGACACGCAAGAGCTATTTTAGGACTTAGCGAACCAGTTGCACAACTTCAACTATATGAACTTATTCTGAAACACGACTATTCTGTTAGAAAAGTTGAGGATTTAGTGCGTTTATATAGCAATACCGGTGCTTTTGAAAAATCTGTGTCGGTTAAACCTAAAATTAATCTTGAAGAATACAATGAATTACAATCACGTTTACAAAAAGTATTAAATGCAAATGTGAAGTTTTCATCCGATGCAAAAGGTAAAGGTAAAATTCTAATACCATTCAAAAATGACGATGATTTGCTTCGTATAATGGAGTTATTCGACAATATTGACATAAATTAATTGTACTAAATTGTGTGGATACGACCAAAAATATGGATTATTGCACTGCTTGGATTATTTCCGATATGTGGTTTTAGTCATAATTTTTTGGAGAAACAATCACAAGACACAATACATTCATTGCAGAATTTAGAGTTTAAAACAATTATTGAAGATGATACGGCAACAGATGATATTGTAACTCAAAAGACAACTGATGAATATAAACCTAATCCAAATCGTGCTATCTGGTTGGGTGCAGTAATACCTGGTTATGGACAAATTCTAAATAGAAAATACTGGAAATTACCTATTGTTTACGGTGGTTTTTTAGGTTGTTTTTATGCAATAAATTGGAATTCACGACAGTTCATTACATATAAAAATGCTTATTTAGACATAACAGACAGTGATGATAATACCACAAGTTATTTGGATATCATTCCCCCGGGATATACTATTGAAAGTTATGGCGGAGTATCATCGTTTACTAATATGATAAAAACAGGAATGGACAAATCAAGATATAATAGAGATTTAAGTATCATTATTTCAGTTGCATATTATGGTTTGACATTAATAGATGCTTTTGTAGATGCGCATTTATACGATTTTGATATTTCTACGGATTTATCTTTAAAAATAAAACCAACCATAACACATGATAAATTTCTGACAAATCAAAATACAAACATGCAACTTACATATGGACTATGTTGCAGTTTTAAATTTTAATAAAGGATGTTTTTGAAAAAGATTTTATTTTTTGTTTTTGTAATACAATGTATTCATCTATCTGCTCAATCAGATTTATCTATCTTGAATGACAACAGAGAAATAATAATAATAAACGATTCCATTCTCGTACCTGATGAGGTAAGCTATGCTCTCGACCATATGCTTACAAATTGGTATGTAAGCAATGCAAAGACGCATCATTGTGACTCAACTCATTTTGATTATTATGTACCTGATTCTGTTGTAAGTAAAAGATTAAGGCTTATGCCTTGCGTAATGGAAATGCCTTTTAATAATAATGTGCGTTCCTTTATTGATTTATATACTATAAAAAGAAGAAATCAAGTGGGTTACTTGTTAAGTCTCGGTGATTATTATTTTAGATTGTTCGAGCAAGTTCTTGATAAAAACAAACTTCCTATCGAACTGCGATATCTGCCTGTAATAGAATCTGCTTTAAATCCAACAGCTATTTCGCGTGCAGGTGCATCCGGACTGTGGCAATTTATGTCTACTACCGGTAAAATGTACGGATTGGAAATCAATAGCTTAGTTGATGAAAGAATGGACCCTTACAAATCTACTCATGCTGCTGTAAAATACTTAAAAGACTTATATGATATTTATGGTGACTGGCATTTGGTGATTGCAGCATATAACTGTGGTCCGGGTAATGTAAATAAAGCAATCCGAAGAGCAGGCGGTAAACAAGACTATTGGGCGATATATCCTTTTCTGCCGACCGAAACACGAGGGTATGTTCCTATTTTCATTGCTGCCAATTATGCAATGAACTATGCAAATGCTCATAATATTTGTAAATCATCGATTGATTTTCCAAAAGCTGTTGATACGGTAATGATTAACCAACGTATTCATTTCGACCAGATTTCATATGTTTTAAACATCCCTAAAGAGCAAATAAAAATGATGAATCCTCAATACAGGAGGGAGATAATTCCGGGTGATATAAAACCTTATGCGGTGGTTCTACCAATGCAAATCACCGGCATGTTTATAGATAAAATGAGTGATATTGCAGCATACAAAGCTGATTCGCTGATTAACAATCGAAGATCTGAGATAAATATTGCATCACAGTCGGTTGCACAATCTAACTCTAAAATTATATATCATACAGTAAAAAGCGGGCAGACTTTGAGCAGTATAGCCGCCCGATATGGTGTATCAGTATCCCGCATCAGACAATGGAATAATATTCATGGTTCTATGATTCGTCCGGGACAAAAAATTAAAATTCACAAGACTTAAATTCTACTTATGGAAAAGCTTTATTATTCAATAGCAGAAGTCTCTAAACTATTAGAAATAAACGCTTCAAATCTGCGTTTCTGGGAAAAAGAATTTAAACAGCTTAAACCTAAGCGCAATGATAAAGGGACACGTTTCTATACTAAAGAAGATATTGATTTGGTTAAGCAAATCATGTATTTAGTGAACGAACAGAACCTTACACTGGAAGGTGCAAAAAATAAATTAGGTCAAAAAAAAGACAGCATAGCTAAACAACAAGAGTTAGTTGAACGTTTAAAAAGATTGAGAGTTGAACTGAAAGGAATTTCTAAAGCTCTCGAATAATTATACTAATCATTTAAACATCATAACATGAGTAAAAAAACAATTTTATTATTTACGGTACTATTATTAGTTTTGTCTGTAACAGCAGCTCCAAAACCTAAAAATGTAGTTTTTCTTATAGGTGACGGAATGGGAATTGCCCAAGTATATGCCGGAATGGTAGCTAATGGTAACACTCTAACATTAGAACAATTTAAACATGTAGGTTTTTCAAAGACCTATAGTTATGACAATTTTACTACCGACTCTGCTGCCGGTGGAACAGCTTTATCATCAGGCATAAAGACCAGAAACGGAATGATAGGTATGAATCCTGATTCTACAAAAGTTGAGACTATATTGGAGCAAGCTGACAGAAACGGATTAGCTACAGGAATAGTAGTCTCCTGTGCTGTAACACATGCTACACCTGCATCTTATATTGCACATCAAATTAACAGAGGCATGGAAGAAGAAATTGCTGCCGATTTTTTGAAAACCGATGTTGATGTATTTATCGGAGGAGGAAGAAAGTATTTTGAAAAACGTAAGGATGGTCGCAATCTTATAGATGAATTAAAAGCAAAAGATTATCAAATTGCAAACAATATGGATGAAGTCAAGAAAGTAAAATCAGGTAAATTAGCTGGTTTGGTTACTGATGGACATCCCGCTGCAATGCCTGATAGAGGTGATATGCTTCCTGATGCAACTTCTACTGCATTGAATATCCTAAAATCGAATAAGAAAGGCTTTTTCTTAATGATTGAAGGCTCTCAAATCGACTGGGGTAACCATTCAAATGACGTTGAGTTTTCTAACAGAGAAATGATTGACTTTGATAAAACGATTAGTAAAGTTTTAGAATTTGCAAAAAAAGACGGTAAGACTTTAATAATCATTACTGCTGATCATGAAACCGGCGGATTAACCATGCCGAGTGGAAGTCTTGAGAAAGGCGAAGTTAAAGCAAAATATACCACAGGAGGACATTCAGGAATTGTTGTTCCCGTTTTTGCCTTCGGACCTGGTGCTGAAGAGTTTACAGGTTTCATGGAAAACTCATCATTTAAAGAAAAAATTGCTAAATTATTGAAGTTGAAGTAACAAACTCCATTAATTGATGTAGGTTAGGTAGGAGAGATGTAAACTTAAATATATCGTCTGGACTATGATTCATATGATTTAGTTGATTCATATGATTTAGTTGATTAACAATGATAAGTTAATGTTAAGAAGTATGAGCCGCATAGCAGCGTATCATTAAACATTGGCATATTAACATATTAGCACATTGGCATATTGGCACATTGGCATATTGGCATATTCTCACATTGGCACATTCTCACATTAACAGGCACATTAAACACATGATACAGAGTTTTTTACATGACATAAACATCTCTCCTAATCGCATTCAAACTGATTACATGCGTAGATTGGCATGGGGTACGGATGCGGGATTTTATCGTCTGATACCTCAGGTGATTATTCATACTGAAAATGAAGATGAAATAATTGCTATTGTCAAAGCTGCACAAAAACATAGAGTGCCCCTAACTTTTAGGGCTGCCGGTACAAGTCTATCCGGACAAGCAATCAGTGATTCAGTATTAGTAATTGCCGGAAAAAATTGGGAGAAATATACGATTGGAGAAAATGCTGAATCTATTCGACTGCAACCCGGAATAATCGGACAAAGGGTCAATCAGATACTAAAACCATTCGGTAAGAGATTTCCGCCCGACCCTGCTTCTGTGAAATCAGCAATGGTTGGAGGAATAGTGCAGAATAACGCTGCCGGCATGAGTTGCGGTGTGCATGAAAATAGTTACAGGATGATTATTTCTGCACGTCTGATATTAGCTGATGGTACTTTATTAGATACAGGTGACGAAGAAAGCAAACAAGCATTTCGTAAATCACATGCGCAATTTATCAATTGCATAGAGGAATTAAGAGACAGAATACGTTCTGACAAATCACTTGTTGAACGCATAAAACGAAAATATTCCATCAAAAATGTAACGGGACTGAACATTCTTCCTTTGGTTGAGTGGGACGATCCTTTTGATATTATTACGCGCCTTATAGTTGGTTCAGAGGGTACACTTGCATTTCTTTCAGAAGTGGATATGAAAACCACTATCGATATGGAATTTAAAGCTAATGCAATGCTTTTCTTCGAAGATGCGCGAACAGCTAACGAACTTGTCATCGCATTACAGAAATCACCAGTAAGAGCAGTTGAGTTTTTCGACAGGAAAGCATTGAAATCGGTTGAGGACGACTCTCCTTCCCTACCTCTGAAAGACCTTCCTGAAAAAGCATCAGGAATGTTGATTAAAATTGAAGCAAATAACGAGCATGAGTTAGCCGAATTTACATCAAAAGTCAACACTATAATTTCTCAGTTTAAGACTCTATATCCGGTTCAATTTACTACAGACGAATCTGTTTCTAATGCATATTGGACTATGCGTTCGGGTATTTTCCCTAAAGTTGGAGGTACACGACCAATAGGCACTACCTGTTTGATTGAAGATGTAGCGTTTCCAATCAATAAATTTGCTGATGCCATTGAGGATTTGCGTGGTATTCTTGATAGAAACGGCTATAATGAAGCGGTAATTTACGGTCATGCTTTAGATGGCAACTATCATTTTATTCTTAATCAATCGTTCGACAATGGAGAAGCAGTTGCACAATACGAGAAGATGATGAATGAAGTAGTTGATTTAGTGGTTGATAAATACGATGGTTCATTGAAAGCAGAACATGGAACAGGAAGAAACATGGCACCTTTTGTAAGTCGTGAATGGGGCGATGTGGTTTTTGAAATAATGAAAGATATTAAACAATTATTCGATCCTGAAAATATCTTCAATCCCGGTGTTATCTTCAATGATGATCCTAAGTGCTATTTAAAAAACATCAAGCCACTGCCTGAAACTCATGAGATTATCGACAAATGTATTGAATGTGGCTTTTGCGAAGTAAATTGCTTGAGTTGGGGCTTTACACTTTCATCTCGACAGCGTATTATAGTACAGCGTGAAATAACTCGTCTGAAAAATACCGGAGAAAATCCTCAATTACTAAAAGAGCTTGAAGCTGCTTTTGTTTATGATGGTGAACAAACCTGTGCCGGTGACGGACTGTGTGCAACTTCATGTCCGGTAAATATTGACGTTGGAGATTACATACGATATTTAAGGTCGCAAAACAATAAACTACACCCTGTCAATCAACATATTGGCAAATGGACAGCCGAGCATTTCAGTGCTGTGAAGTTTTCATTAAAAACCGCTCTTGTCGGTGCAAATGCAGCTCGTGTGGTTATAGGCAATAAAAACGTAGATAAATTAGGCGAAACCATTCATAAACTTAGCGGTAAATCAATCCCATTATGGACATCAACTTTACCCAAGACAATGCCAAAGATTAAGTCTTTCACTCAGCCTAAATCAGATTTAAAAGTAGTCTATTTCCCAAGTTGCCTTAACCAGATTATGGGAGTCTCAGCCAATGATCCGGAGCAGGTGCCATTAGCAAGAAAAATGGTAACATTCTTGAATAAAGCAGGCTACGAAGTGATTTTTCCAGAAAAGATAAATAAACTTTGTTGCGGAACAATCTGGAAAAGTAAGGGTTTACCTGAAATAGCAGACTACAAATCCACAGAATTAGAAAAAGCACTTCTACAAGCAAGTGAAAATGGTAAATATCCTGTACTTTGCGATCAAAGTCCATGTTTACACCGCATGCGCCAAACCCTTAAAGGCATGGATTTATACGAACCGGTAGAATTTATCGACAAATTTCTTATCGACAAACTTATTTTCGAACAAACGGATGAACCTATAACCATACATACGACCTGTTCAAGTATTTTAATGGGACTCACCCCTACCCTTATCAAAATTGCTAAGCTGTGTAGCACCAACGTACTTGTGCCCGAAGAAGTAGGGTGCTGTGGTTTTGCCGGCGACAAGGGCTTTTTCGTCCCTGAACTAAATAAATATGCTTTACGCAAACTCCCCCAACAAGTCAAAAATTTCGGTGCTAAAGTAGGCTACAGCAACAGTCGCACCTGCGAAATCGGTCTAAACACCCATAGCGGAATACCTTATGTTTCAATTGTGTATTTGGTAGATAAATGCACAAAAGGGGTGGTATGATTGTAGATTTAATATTTATTGTTAAACTTTTGGCTGAAAATTACTAAAAACATTAATTACTTGTTTGGCTGAAGATTTCGTAAGCATCTGTATATCCAAACAAGCTCCCAACAACTTGCTTATTACAGTATCATGGATGTAACAGGGAAAATATCAACACAAGGCAGTTTTGTTGAAAATATAATTATCAATGCGTCCAACCTTTCATCAGGCATCTATTTTATCGTACTAAAACAAGGTGACAGCATCAGCACGCACAAATTTATCAAAAAGTAATAACTTACTCCCCTATTCACCAAAAACACCCTAAAATTGGTGAATACAATCACTGAATTTGTATTGATTTGGTGATGAAGTCATCTTGACTTTTTAAGTATGGAACTATTAACTATTGTAAAAATAGACAATGATAGTATTATCGGGAGATCCCTCACTTCGCTATCCGACCGACTACGACTGTAGAGGAGTTCCCTCACTGCTCGCTATCCTGCCGACTGCAACTGTAGAGGAGTTCCCTCATTCGCTGCGCTCTTTCGGGATGACACGCTCACTTGCGGGCGGGGGTATACCGCCACTCTAAGTGTTTCTGTAACATCATTCTTTTTGCAGTGGCGGCGCAGGAAGCCTTGCACCGGTCGTACGTTTTGACTGTTGCGCTTTACAATGCCGAACGACCGGTTACCTCCG
>CALFXE010000167.1 GCA_937927845.1 uncultured Paludibacter sp. | reverse complement strand
CAAGCACTTACCCTATCTAATTCCTAATGCTTTATAAGCGGCATCTACAGGATCGGCATAGACTTCCAAACTAAACTTAGAAATCAGATCTGCCGGCACTTTGGAATATTGAGCCATATCTACAGCAGGTATTAATATCCTTTTGGCTCCGGCATCATGGGCAACCTGAAGTGCTCCGGGTAAATCTTCCGTTCCAAGTACAACTCCACCAATACTCATCGATCCAAGAACACACATCTGAGGCTGTAAAATTCGTTCTGTTATCCCCGAAACCAACGAGATAAATATAGCCAACTCCAAACCATTAAGCGTACCCAACCCGTTTATATCCGTGGCTTTCATGTGAAACTCAAAATCCGAATACCTGGCATTCTGAGTCACTCTGTTCAGGTTGGAACGTAAATAATTAACAGCTTCTTTTAGCTCGTCGCTTATAGCCTTACCACTTCCAAAACCGGTATGGCTAAATTTACCATTACCCGGCATCTTTTGCAAATCGATTCTCACTAACCCTTTATTTCCACCATCAGGTTGGTTGGCTACAGTATAAAGTGTACCAGCTGGAAGATCCCCTTCAGGAATCAGAGCCGAACCACCACATTCTGGTGTACTTACATAATGCTCTTCATTATCATCCAAATCAATGTAACTAAAATGTACGTCGTAGAACTCCAAGCCTCCAATTTTCTTTAACTGTTCTTTGATGCGGCGGCGTCCCACCAACGCATACTCCAAACACTTACGCACATCCTCTTTCTGATAAGACCCATCAGGAAACAACAACTTAAGTAATCCGCTAACCGTTTTTTTTACGGCAATAACATCCCGCTGGTTCAGATCCTTCCCAAGACGGAAATATTTTTGAATCGCATCGGAGAAGTTACGCTTCCTCATTTCACGCAAACACTCCGAATAATAGTCAGAGATAAAGCCAAATGAATCTGTAAAAAACTCAGGTTTCATTTTGGGAATCTCCCATCCGGGCAAATAATGATGAAAACGATCAAAAAACGCCGAATCAATCATATCTTTTGGGAAAGGAGCCAGTAAATGACTCACCTTTACCAGATTCTCGATACTGCCATTAATATTACCAACAAATACCATAGAAGCATTCGCATTGATACTCTCCTTGCCCCTGCTAAAAGAACCATTAGCCATAAAGCCCTTCATTATCTGAATACCATCCTTATCCTTCAAATTGATTCCGGCCACCTCATCAAAAGCAACCACGTCCCACATACCCACTAATCCAACCGTACGCGAACCCATATTGTAAAACAAGTTGGCAACAGTAGTCTGTCCACCGGAAATCAGAATAGAATACGGCGAAATTTCATCATACACATACGACTTACCAGTCCCTCTCGGTCCCAGCTCACAAATATTAAAGTTATTCTCCACAAACGGAATCATACGAGCGATAAGATGCCAACGGGTTTTTTCATCTAAATTGTCAGGCTCCATACCCACACTGCGACAAACCACTTCTATCCATTCGTCCAATGAGAAATAGCTCCGATTCTCAATAAATTCGTTTACATCTGTTGCCGGCATCTGAATCGGCTTAAGTTGTGTTATCTTGAATGGAGTTCCTTTTGCATTTTCATCATACAAATACTCCATATCAATTATACACCAAATTCCACCGGAGAGCAACTTTTCGTATTTCTGAATATAATGATCGTCTACCACAATCCCTTTGATATTGATATTTGAAATAAGCGCCTCGTACCTGTCGGCATGCTCATTCAGTTTTGCTGAAACCTTATCAATAATCTTAAAGTTGCCCAGCTCACGAATTTTAGACTTAATTTTCTCAGCCTCATCCGGCCGAACATAATTTTCGGCTAAAACACGCTTCACCTTCTCTATTCCGTATTGGATATCATCCTCACTGTCGGTAGCGCAATACATCCCCAACAAATATTCCAATACGTAAATAGGCACATTTGCACCCTCCTTTATCAGTTTGGTGAGGTCTTTCCGAACCACCTTACCGCCATAGTATTGATTCAATTTACTATCTAACTCGTTCATAATTTTCTTTAAAATTCGGCTGAAAATAGAATAGACATTCTGTAAGAAGCCATTTTATACAATTTATATTGATCACTACCGCTAATAAGCTCTTCTAAACGGAGCTCCACCTCTTTGCCGTTCAATCGGGATACACTACTCTTAAAAGTAAACGTATGCTTCTTTTCGCGTAAAACAGACTCCGTTGCCATACTGTCAAAAACAAGAGTCACCAAATCAGAAATCAACCCACCCTTGTCATCATAGAACCCCATACGCAAAGACCGGGCTTTCACCTTTTCACTCATAGGTTCGGTCTGGTAGAAACTCACCGTATGTTGGTTGCTGGTAATTCGGGACGCTCCCCCTATTACATCAATCCCAACTTGCGAAATATCCGTTTTACGGCTACGATTAACTTCAAGCACTGGAACGACTACCTCCTGTAGCGAGGATCCACCATGAACAAACCGGCTTCCGGCACCTTGCACTTTTATCCGGGAAATAGACTTGGCAGTCTGCAACATAACACCCGGTTTCAATCCAAGCTGTTCACTACGCCAAGTCTTAACCGCTTTGCCTTCCACCAGATTATTCCCAATCACGAAACGACGGTTAACCTTAAAGACTTCTCCCATAGGTTTAAAATCAGCAAAGTCCGATTCCTCCAATTGTTCATTTTGGTATAAGTATCCATGATCGGCCGTAATCAGCATATTGGATCCATTGCAATTCCCAATATGTTTCACCATACGCACAATATGATTAAGCTCATCTTGAGTAGCAGCAAAAACAGTCCCCTCGGAAGTTTTATTATCACCCGCTTTGTCTATCACATTGCTGTAGATGTAAATTACATTGAAATCCTTAAAGAATTCGCGGGCATCTTTGCTGCTCATTGATAAGAACGTTTCGGCCGTAAGCGCAATACTCTCTTTATAAGCAGACTGAAGCACTTTGGTACGCTGATCGGTTCCTTGTGTACTAATCCCATCGGCAAAAACAATATCATTATCATTCTCGTACGAAAGCATTTGGTGTGGGAGCAGTGCCGCCATACCCAATTGTGTATACGAAGGAATCATTCCAAGCATAGGAGTACACATCGAAGTACTGAACATATTAAGCCCGGCAATCATCCCATCCAATTCCACCATAGACTCGTACCTCAAGGCATCACTTATAACTACAAAAATACGTTTCTTCTGTTCAATATACGGCTTCACATAGCTATTATAGAAACTGGTTTGAGGCGTTATCCCACTTATTTGCCAACAATCCAACCGATCAACCAGACACTGCCAATTATTGTTTAACACCAATAAATAAGAATTGCTATACACATTCTGTATCTGTTCTGTGATAAGCCCCAACATAGAAGCATTTTCTGCTTGAGCTACTTGCTGAAAGTAATGCCTGTAATGTTGGTCAATTAAAAACCATTGTTTGTAATAAGTCTGAAATGCACCAGCAGCCGAAGTTACACTAAAATCACATTTCCTTACTTCGTCCAACATTCTGCAGGCCTCCAACAAAGCCAGCAAAGTGTGCTCCGCCTCGTTGAAAAACAATAGTTGCTGCCGCATGGCAATCCATTTTTCCGCGGTATCCACTGCAATCGTATTATTCAATATATGCGACTGCAACGCAGTAGCAACTATCCAATTGACACAAGCATACGTATCTATTTTCAGTATAGACTCAACCGGATGCTGCATCAACACGGAAGCAATGTTCAAATCCTGCTCCAGTTCATGACTCCAGTATGTAAATGTTTCACTATGCCGCGAACTGTCTTTCCATTTACTCATAAACAGCAACGCATCACCAGCCAATTCAGCAGAACCAAAATAGCGCTGAAGATCTGCCTGAAACAATACAATAATGAGATTCTTCACACCTCGTTCGCGGTTATAACGGAATTTATCCGATAACTTGTTCCAAAGCGTATCCTCCAACTTATAACTAACAATACGTTTGTATAACGTAGACTTACCCTTCTTTTCTTCTTCGAACAACGCAAAAAGCAAATCATCCAACGTACCATCGCATCGGCAAGCAATCAAAAGCATACACCACTCTATCGCCTGCTTCTTTTCAGATCCGGTTAATTTATCAGCCAGAGCCAACCTATTCTCGGCAACTTTGAAAAAAGCCTCATGGCCATCCACTATCTCGCTGCGAAGCTCCATTTGGATATGGCACTCGCCGGCGTAAAGCGAACTCAGGTCGGCATAAAACATTCCTCCGGCAAGCTGCAGATCAAGCAACCAGTTCGCTTCGTTATCTGGAACAGCAAACCGGCTATACACAATAAAGCGTGAATCCGGATTTGCAACCACCATGTTATATTTCAAGGAAAATGCATTTCCGTC
>CALFXE010000166.1 GCA_937927845.1 uncultured Paludibacter sp. | reverse complement strand
GGCGGGGCTGCTTTCTTTGCCAAGTAGGATTGGGATGTACCACTCGTATTTGTGGTTGCAGAACCAAGACCATAACCGCTACCAATACCCGCCCCAAATGTACTGCTGGTTGTTTTGATGTTGCGTGTTCCCGCTTCATAGATAACAGCTAAACGCTGTACATTGTCCGAATTGCATTGTGTGCATTGCATGTTTAAAATATATTTAGATTGTGAACTAATCTTTGCTTTGCGATAATTGCTTTAACCTTTGTAAAAGACTGTATACTGTTTGGATATACCAGCTTTTGCCACCTTTTGCTGTTTTTACTTTAAGCCTGTTCAATTCGTCAGCTATACCCCTGACAGTTTGTACCCCATTGCTTTTTATTTTCTCTATAACTGGTTTAATAGATAATGCAAATGCATCCGCTTTTTCTTTATTCCGTTGTGACAACACCTCTTTCCCGAATTTTCCCAATTCAATCCCCCGCGCTTTTGCAGCCGCCAACGCCAATGTTGTTCTTTTGCTGATATCCTCGCGCTCTTTTTGTGCTACGGCCGCAAGGATATGTAGCGTGAAAGGTTCAGCAAAGGGATTATCAACAACTTTAAATGTGACACCACACTCCATTAATGATGCGATAAAGGACACTCTTCTGCTCAGGCGGTCCAGCTTGGCAATAAGCAGGGTTGCGTCCAGTCTTTTACACTCCTGAAGAGCTGCATTCAATCCCATTCTGCCGTTTCTTAAACCCGATTCTGTTTCAATGATTTCTTCAATCAATACATAACCGTTCCTTAAGACAAAATCAGCGACAAATTTTTGTTGTGCTTCCAATCCAAGCCCGCTACGCCCCTGACGTTCGGTGGATACCCTGTAATATGCGATTGCTCTTTTCATGACATCATAATCTTTTCCACCCCAGAGCGCTTGTCTGTTCAAAAGCAAACCAAGGTTTAACTTTGAACAGAAATTTAACAGTCCGAGGTCTGTTTAATAAAACTTACAATTATTTAATACATTGACTAAGAATAACATAATGAAAATATTTGTCAAGAAAAGTGGTTAGGAATACAACGGTTTGTTCACATACATACGTTCGTACGCATATGAACTAATTTTATGCAATAAATTTCTATTTTTGATTTTGATTTCTTTAATCCCCCTATCCTATGAAAGAAAAATCATTATTTGAAAATGAGTTTGAACAACGCATATTCCAGTTCGATGACGAAGAAAAGATCAAGCATTTTACTGACCAATGGCACGAGCACGAACGGAAGAAAAAAGAGTATGAACGACTTTACTTTCAGCAGGTCAACTCCTACGCAGCACACCGCCAGAAGTTCGGAAATGTAAAAGCACCTGAAAGACCCTATGAATATAAATTAGGTCTTGATCGGAAGTTAATCCGGGAGATGGATGATTCCTTACAAGAAATTGCTCAACAACGCCAGCAATCAGCTACTCCTTCTGCAAATGACAACAGAACAGCAAAGGAAATGACCAGGGAACAGAAAAAACAGGCGTTTCTTGAGCAAATCAAACAAATCCGGGAGGATAATGAAAAGTTTAAGGCAAGGGGACGCGAAAGATAGCCCAATTCCCTGGAACAAATTATTTATAATATATAATTTCGAAATTCCCATATCCAAATAACCATGAATAAATCTTATCTCTATCTTATGGTTGTTTGTGCTGTTCTAAATTTTTGTACCGTTTCTGAAGCACAAACTCCCAATATCCCACAAATTCCCCAACCCTTGCACCCGTCTCGAATAGGAGGGAGCTCTTCCATTACAAATAGAACTTTTTCTAATCCAACCAAGCAGATTAAAATGGGGGCTACAGCAAATGATCTTTTAAAACAGGCTCAAGCGGCGAATCCGTATTACGGATATGGCAACACTCCTGCGGAGAACCAGAAAGTCAATGAAGCACGGATAAGAATGCAAATGGCGAATGACCCGGCCTATAACCCCTCGTTGCGGAACGCAACAGCAAACAGGAATATGACCCATAAAAATCTGGAGATCCTGTTACAGGATATTATCATTCAGGAGAACCAAAGAATAAAGTCCTCACGACAAACAGGCCCTGATTATAAGCCTGATAAATCGCCTTCTCAACAAACTATGGCCTATTCCAAGGCATTAGACGCGCTTAAAGATATGTTGACAGGAAAGAGAAATATATCATTAGCTGATGCCTATTTCCTTATGGAAGATGCTTTTGGTGATCCTTATCTGAATGAAGGAGAATACAAGAAAATCATCAATCAATCCGTGCAATTCATCAAGAAATGGATGACACAAAACTCACTCAATACCCGTGATAATTCCGCTATCAACTATGCTGTCCAACAGTTCATGGGAAAAGAAATACACATATATGAAACTGTTCAAAATACAGAAGGTCTGCCTGCTATTACTACAAAAGTTCATAAACCCTTTCTGTATGATTATATAGACTACGCTGGAGAAAAGGATCACAGAAACTACTTCCTCACCAAATGCCTTGCCACCGGCATGGGGCAATGCAACAGCCTTCCTGCTGTTTACCTCGTCCTTGTCGAAGCACTGGGCGGGAAAGCACATCTTGCAATGGCACCCCAGCACGCGCTGATTAAATATCCTGATAAGGATGGGACAATGCGGAATTATGAACCTACCTCTAATTGGGTCATAAGTGACCAATGGTATCTGGAGCACCTGTTTATCACTCCTAAAGCGATAGCCAGCGGCATATACTTAACCCCATATAATAAGAAACAGATCATTGCAGATATAGTCCTCCAGCTCACTTATGGTTATTTCAGGAAATTCGGAGCGGCAGATCACCATTTTATTCACGAAGCCATAAATCTTGCGAAAAGCCAATTCCCGAAAGATAATAATATTGCGGTCTATTTTTCATACAGCAATCTGTATGCATACCAACTAGCACAGGTCATGCGCAAGCATTCCATACCAACGGTAGATGATATCGCACGCTATCCGGAAGCACAAAACATTTATAAAAAGTGGGTTATCAACGAACAAAAAATTACACAGTTAGGGTATCAGGAAATTCCTGAAGCGCTTTACGAAACCATGTTGAGAACTCAAGAATTCAGGGGACAACAACAGGAGGAATTAAACATTGATGGCAAAGTAAAGCGCAGTCAATTTATCCATATTAAATAATATAATTAATTTTATGCGATCAAAATTATTTGGCCTTTTATTGCTCATTCACGCAATGCCGCTTATAACTGTCGGTCAGGAGCCGAACAACAATACAGATCACTATTTCAAGGCAAAGAATGAAATAGTAGATATGCTCGAAGGAAAAGTCCCTTTAAGCTATGAACGCGCAATTTATTTAATAGAAAACGCCTGGTGGGATGGTGAGCTGGATGATGATTTATTCGATGCTTTCATTGCTAACGGGATCAATCATATAAAAACAATCGAACAGCAAAGTACGTATATCTATCTTATTCCCAATGACCCGAAGCCTTTTCATGAGATTTTAAAAGACAAGAGCAGGGAAGATGCAGGATTTAATAGCACAGCCAGGGTCAACTTTGCCATTTATGCTTATTTGACGGATACATTAAAATTTGTAAGGCCTGATAGTACCTTATATACCAACTATCCGTCCTCCTATTCGCATTCCGATCCGTTTGGCACGGTTGATTGGAAAAACACACAGGTCAGCAATCTGCTTTGGAACGGGGAGGGAAACTGTTTTGCATTGGCATCTCTTTATAAGATATTTTCTGAACGCCTTCATTCAGATGCTGATATTTGTACGGCTCCCGGCCACATTTACATTTCACACAAAGACAATAAGGGTACACAATTCAATATAGAACTGGCGACAAGGTCCTTCCCGGGTGCGGGTACTATAGCCACGTTGAGCTATACAACTATGGATGCCATTAAAAACGGCATCTCGCTTCGACAGCTTACCACCAAACAGGCGGTAGCACTTACACTTGTCTATTTGGCTAAAGGGTATGAAGACAAATTTTCTCAACGGGAAGATTCAGATAGTTTTCTGTTAAATTGTGCTGAACTTGCATTGCATTATGATAGTCTGAACCTCAATGCTATGCTTTTGAAATCAGAAGTATTGGAAAGAATTTTGATAGCGAAGCGGCAACCCATCGAACACCTTCGCTCATACCCGGTCTTTCAGGAATACCAGTCGCACATACAAAAACTTTACTCCCTTGGTTACCGGGAAATGCCAAAGAATATGAAGGACATTTTAATTAGGGGATTGATGAAAGACACCATTACACAATTGGCGCAGAAGAATTACCTGAATGCTGGCAAACTTAAAAGCCGTACAAATCGTACATCCTATGCAAGCCTGTCTGGAGGACTTTTTGATGAGACCATCACCACAAAACCTGTTGAACAGTTCGGCAGTACACTATTCGATACAAGAACACAAACAATTAAAGGCTTTGTTCTACAGCAACAACAGCTCAACAGTTATACCTTTGATCCGGTATTATTTGCCTGGAATATTGACCCCTTAGCTCACAAGGCTCCCGGCTGGAACCCTTACAATTTTTGCTTACATAGTCCGGTCTATTATATTGACCCGACTGGGGAATATCCTATTTATTTTATGACGAGAAGCTACGCCCCGTTTAAAACATTTGGCCCTGGGAATGAATGGCACGGAGATAATAGGGGGCATAGTATTGAAAAATATGCTTCATACCGTACAAGAGTTATTATCACTCATGATACAGAACTTAAAACAACGCATGCTGATGGGGGTCGGTCCCGTTCATATACAATAGACAAAAAGAAAGATGCATATTCGCCGACTCATACATCTAACCGCTCTAAAGGGTCAGATATAGATGTACACTCTTACGGGGGGAATGAGGCACAAATAGGCGCGCCTGATATTGACCAATTTACAAAATTTACAACCAAAATAGAGGGTAATATAAATAAAGATCATATCTTAAGTATTACAGGCACAATCAGCGGAGATGATTTTCCTAATCAAGAAAGCCTTATTTATGATGCGAAAGGAAATACGCTGTGGTTAGGAAATTTTGAAACATCAGGAGATAGACAGTGGGGACCTGTTAAAAATTTGTGGGGAAAAGATGAAGATGACGTTCACATAAATGTAAACATTCGTATAAAGGTAAATTCAGAGGGGACTTTTAAAGGCGTTATGCAGAAAGATAAAGATGGTAAAGAAAATATGATTTCGATTGATGAGTGGAACAAAAATTTTAGATAGTATGAAAAAAAATAAAAAATTTATAACACTATTTGTATGCTTTTTTGCTGCATATCTTTTGCCGGAACTGTTATTTCCTGATGCAATGCTATATCTTGCCGGAGGACTAGTAGCGAATTCCCTACAAGGAATATTACAAGCATTCATAGAAAACTCCCAAGATAGTCTTGTTTTAATATTATGGGCCTTGATACTTGCTACTTTTACCTTCTTGCTCTTTATTGTAAGAAACAAAGGGTTGAAATACATATTTATCGCACTGCTTTTTATCCTCTTGTATTTCGTTGATTTTGGTCTTTTCAATTTTATAAGTTATGACCCTTCAATCCCGAAAAGGATCATCTTAGATACGCCTTTTAAGAGGACAACATTCAGTTTTTTGCAGATTATATCTAAAAGTTTGATTTTGTCATTTATCGTATATCTAAGTTTGGAAAAGGAAACTAAATAAGTCTCTATTATGACATGAGCCGAATAGAAAAATTATTCGGCTCATTTATATATCGGGTGCATATCAATTTCTTTCAATTGCCACTTCTGGCACATACTTATACGTTTATATGTAAACTGATTTTATGAACTTATAAGTTTAAAAGACAAACCAAAGAGTAACCTTTAAGTCAAACATCCTAATGATAAATATCAATATTTTATGGCTTTATTTTGGTTTTGGTTCGGGGTTTTTCGGTTTATTAATAACGGCATCTAAAGCATCATCGGCATCCTTATGAATGAAATTGGATTGATAACCGATTGTCGTGGATACATTGGAATGACGGTATAACTTTTGCAGCATTTGAATTGGAATAGCATCACCCGCCATTCCGCCAAAAGTATGGCGGGCAATGTGCATTGTCAGCTTGTGTGTTATGCCTGCCGCCGGAGCAACATGCAGACGTAAAATTTTATCCAGCGCACTTGTCTTAAAGGCAATCGTTCGTTGTGTTACAAATTCATTTTCTAAATCCGTATTTTTTAATTCAGGAAAAATCAGGTCGTTTTCATTTTCCTTGAATTGCTCATAGTGCTTTAAAATTTTTACGGCTTGATCTGGTATTTTCAAAGAGCCTGCCTTATCATTCTTTCCCATTGAATAATGGAGTCGGTAGTTTTGGAAATCAGACCATCGGAGGCGTAAAATATCCGACACCCGCATCCCTGCAAAATAGAATGAAAACAGCCATAAGCGCCGTGCGTGGTCATGGCGAGGGTCTTCCAATTCCAATGTTTCAAGACTGCTAACATCCTTTGGGGAAATCCCGATTTTCTTTGAATCGGGAAATTTGATTTTTATTCCGTCATCACCGCCGAAAGGAGATATTTCCTTTGTAATGATCTTGTTTTTGCGAGCATGTGCAAAGACGGAACGAATAGCAACAAGATGATTGACTATTGTACGCTCACCAATGGGTTTCTTTGGTGTTCTGGTTGTCTTGCTAACCTTGCCAATATGGTAGGATTTCAGGAATGCCTGAAAGCGTTCAAGCAATCCCGCTGTAATGTCTGTAAATGCAATATCGCCATTATTCAGGAATTCTCGAAAATGACCTATACGAGGCTTGTCCGCCGTGTATTGATTATACTTTCCAGATGAGTGGAGGAACTTTAAATAATCCTCTGCCTGGGCAAAGAATGTTTCTGAAACTTGGGGTTTGATTTTCTGCTTAATCGCTTTGACACTGGAAGTCTCTGTTTTCGTTTCAGCTTCAATAGCTACATCATTAGCCTCTGCCAATTTCTGCAAAAGGAAATTGTTTAATCTTTTGGCATTAGGATGTGATTTTTTGACACGTGCGTTTTCCTCATCCCAATCAGTGAACTTGATGGAATAACCAGTATGGATAAAACTTTGTTTTCTATCTTTGACAATACGAATTGCCAAAGGCATTGTACCGTCTTTATTCAGCTTTTTTCGGAGTACGATTTTTACGCTTGCCATGTTGTACCTGAAAATTTGGGTACAACATAGGTACAACATTTTTTGGATTTATCTGATGTTTGGTGAATTTATTTAATAAAAATAATACTGATAATCAATTGTATGACTACATATCAATCCATACAAAACCAATAAAATAAGGACTGAAAATCCTTGTGTCGCCGGTTCGATCCCGGCCCACACCACGCTTTAAAGTCTTCCTTAACGGGGGGCTTTTTTTATTGTCTGCCATTCCATGACCCTGTTTGCAGGCTTAACCGATCATCTTATTTCAGCATCAACACCCGGTCTTTAAAACAGACGTTTTCAACAATCCCGCATTCAAAGGATTATTCCCGATGTCTGCCTATCCCACAGCCCACGACAACGAAGCCATTGCCTGATATAAAGATAGTGTGGTACGGTATGCTAGCTAAAAATAACAGGCATAATTTAAACCCATAAAGCACGAAACAGTGTGCCTGAATTTTCGGGCACACTTTAAATTTTCTGTAGAATTATTGATGTGGTGTATTGGGTAGTTAGATATACAAAGAGATCAAAAAGTCGCAATTTTGTTATATATTTCAATCCTGTTATTAATCTATAAGATTCATTTAAACACCATTTTTATGAAAGCCCCCTTATTGTGTTTCCTGTTATTCGCCAGCAGTATTACATTTGCTCAAAATTCAAAAATCACACAGCTGCTCAATAGCCAATTGCAAAAAGAATACAATAAGTTTTTTGATGAACATGACCAATCAATATTTAAAATAATAGAACCTTTTCGGATAGACAATAAAGGCGTTTTGACCGTTAGCATTAGCTGGGACGGCAATGCTTCAGGCGGTAAAACAAAATACCTAAGGAAGGTACCGATTGATAAAATCATAAAACTGGATAAAGATCATAATGTAATATTTGTGACTGAAGCAGATGATGTCGTAGAGATTAAAACGGAATATGACAGCAAAGGCAATATATTACGGGAGAGCACCCAAAAATCTCATTTGTTTTTTACTGAGATCAATAGAGAAAAGCACAATATAAAATTCAGGGATCAGGTCATTAAAGCCTTTAAAAAGGCAGGTCATACGATCACAAGCGAATATTGGTGGGATTAAAAGCATAAGGTTATACCAAGTTATAAACTTGCAAATTCACAAAATACGATCCCCCAAAATCTTTCGTTTTTTATAAATTACGTCACTTTTCCATACGCAAGGAAGAAATGGTTATACGATAAAATACCAAAGATGACCCCGTCACCAACAGTTATTTCCTCTTGCATAGCAATTCACCCACCCATCCAAAATAAAACTGGTTGGTCCTCTGGTTTGCCTTTCCACGTAACCATTACCCGAAATAGGAAAGGATAGAACACCGGATTGCATTTAACACCTGTGAAGTATTTTTCTTTACCTTGCTGACCTTGCCTAATATAATATTCAGAAGCGCTCCGGAGCATACCTTTTCGGATTTCCAACACAGGAATTATGGCTCCTGTTCTTTATTGAGATATAGGTATTCTACTTTACTTTGTGGTATATAATAACCACTGGCTTTTTTTCATTTTCCCCGTGCAAAAATGCCGGACAGCCCCCTGAGCGTTCAGATATATCAGGCCGCCATTGCCAGGGAGCCGGACTATGTGCTAAAGCAAGGGCTTTAAAGTCCTAAAAAATAAAACAATAATTTCAAATTAACTATTTGTTAAAAATTTAAGTATCTTAGTGGTATAATTACTGAATTGTCTCTTTGAAAAATTTTCTCAAAGTCAGGCAGGGAACCTTAAACCATTGAAAGTTATAACCGATTGATCCTGGCAGACCAACTCTACCTGATCTTTCATTCGTTTATTACACATCAGCAGGTATTATTTAGTTTCTAATTTCAATAATTATAAAAATGTATAAAAAGTCTATACTCCTCACTTTATTGCTGGGCGGAGCGCTCATTGGCAATACATCTTTATCGGCTCAGTCCGCTTGTCCGTCACCCACCGGTGTTTCTGCATCATCAACAACAATATGTATTGGTAATCCCGTTACACTATCGGCAACCTTACCTTCCGATACCACTGCCATCAACTGGTACACAGCATCCACCGGTGGTACACCCGTAGCGACAACCTCTTCATCAAGCACCACCTATACACCACCCGCCACGGGAACCTATACTTTTTATGCCGAAGCGACAGGAGGAGGTGGTGGCAATACGGTTAATAATTTCTCCTATACAGGCGCAGCGCAAACGATCACGCTTCAGCCCGGCTCCTATCAGATAGAATGCTGGGGAGGAAACGGCTATACACAAACTGCCGGATATAATGGTAAGGGAGGATATGCCACCGGAACACTAACGCTCCCTACTGCTCAGACAATTTATATTTACGTAGGCGGCCTAGGCACTTATCCCCCCACTGGCGTATCCGCCAATACCTGGACATTTAATGGCGGAGGAACAGGGTATCCGAAT
>CALFXE010000165.1 GCA_937927845.1 uncultured Paludibacter sp. | reverse complement strand
TGGTATGAAAAATTTGGATTTGAAGTTTATAATGAACACGATCTCACTTACCATTTGTATTTTTTTAAAAGAGATGTAAAATAACTGGCAATGTTGGTATTTGGAACACAAATGCACATCGTCACATTTCTTTTCGTGAGCATAGAATTTGTGATTTTCTTCTATCTGGTGATATTTCGCTTAGCCAGACTAGATGATAAAATCACTATGCTCAATCGAATACTGAGTTTTCTGCTGCTGGTCTATAATATCACCGGAAGTTTACTGCCTGATCCGAAACTGTCCGGCAGCTTTTTTTTACAGGAAATAATTGCATATGCTACCGGTTTCATCACACCCTGTTATTTCCCCTATTACGTTTTCAAAGCTTTTGATCTAAAAAAGCTTAGGTTTCACGCGTATAAAGGTGTGTATCTGTTCCTCATTTTGCCTTACTGCCTTTTTGTTTTTGTTTTTTGGATTTCGGACGACCTTCGGTCCGCACAAAATCTTCTGGTCATTCCGGTACTCTATGCAATTTGGGTGATTGTTTCTCTGGTTAAAGCCATTCGCTATAAGTATAGTAATGATTTCAGTAGCCTTGAAGCAAAACAGGAGATGATTGTATTATTATTCAGCCTAACACCGTGGATTGGTTTACCCATTATTGATTACTTTAAATTCGGACAGGCAATGGAAGCATCTATTACCAATATCGGCTTCCTGTTATTGTTCGGCTTACAGGTGCATAGGAATGTAACACAGCTACGGATAGAACATGGAAAGCTGCTTGAATCGGAGCAACGATTAAAAAGTTGGAATGCTGATTTGCAGGATGAAGTGAATAAACGCACCAAAGAATTGGAAAAGATCAATGAACAGAAGACCAACAACTTCATTAACCTCGTTCATGAAACAAAAACACCGCTTACGTTGATTAAAAATTATCTCGACGAATACATATCCAAATTTGGTTCTGGTCAGGAATTGGACGTAATAAAAGGTGGCGTAGATAAACTAACTGCTGATGTAATAAACCTGTTCGACATTGAGCGGTTTACGAAAGGGATAGACACATATAAACACAACCGTATTTGTGATTTCAGTGCTATACTCAGCAGCAGCCTCCCTTTGTTCCAGCATTATTGTTTCATGCAGCAGATTACCTTCTTTGTTGATATAGAGGATGAGCTGCTTATAAAAGCTGATCCCAATGCCATCAACCGTATTGTAAACAACATTATTGAAAACGCCATAAAGTTTACTAACGAAGGCGGTCAGATAACTATATCGCTGACGAAACAGGAAGATAAAATCGTATTTGCTGTTAAGGATACCGGCGATGGAATACCCACGGAATTGCAAAAGAAAATATTCGAGCCTTATTATCAGATCGGGCATAAAAATACGGGGCTTCAGGGCATGGGCTTAGGCTTGCCTATTGTGAAAAAAGTTGTGGATGGGCTTGGAGGAACTATTGCTATTCAAAGCCAGCCGGAAGTAGTTCCGGGAACAACGGTTACAATCACGCTCACTCAACATACATTAGATAGCAATGAAGAAATTGCTAAATCAGGTACAGCAATCAGTAAGCTCAGTTACGAATACAGTTATGATACCATTGCCGACAGTGAATTTAAAGAGGGCAGGCGCACTTTGCTTTTGATTGAAGATAATATTACAATGATTAATTTCCTGCTTCAGAAATTAAGTACGGTGTATAATGTATTCTGCGCAAGAAATGGTGCGGAGGCTTTGAAAAAGCTCCACGAAATAACGGTCATTCCCGACCTTATTCTTTCTGATGTAATGATGGACAAAATGGATGGTTTTGCTTTCGCCAGGAAACTGGCAGAACAGGGAAGATATTCACATATACCTTTAATTTTCCTAACGGCTAAATCCACACAGGTTGACAAACTGAAGGGTCTGAAGTTGGGCGCAATAGACTTTATTTCAAAACCTTTTTCCTTTGAAGAATTGAGCCAAAAGATTGAAACCATCTTGGATAGTATCAACAAACAGCAAAAGGCTATCTTAAGTTCCTCCATAGCCCAACTTCAAACCTTAAAAAACCTGGGGCAAGAAGGTGTTTCCGCTTCCAGCCAGACAAAGTTTGAGGAAAACTGCAAGCTGCTGCATTTTACCACAAGGGAAACCGAAATAGCCCGCCTGATTGTGAAAGGCAGAACGTATAAGATGATCGCCAAAGATCTGTTTATCTCTGAAAAAACGGTCACTAAACATATCCAGAATCTGTTTGAGAAAGCAGATGTCAGGAACAAGATTCAACTCATCAATAAGCTGAACAAATAGCTACAAGGCATTGATTTACTACTATTTGAGTAGGGAAATAGTAGGAATTACGTATAGTTTCAGGGGTGGTATGGGGCTACATTTGTGGTGACAAATGTTTGCCATATAAAAGGGAGGGCTTATGTGTGAAGGTTATGTACTTGAATGGCTGGACACTTTGATTTCCGTCACTCTGAATCCATTAAAATCGGAGGTTGGTTCAATACCACCGGAAGACATCAACAAATTACAGAATTTGATAATTCAGGAAAAGGACAAAGTTCAGTCCGCCATCAAATTCACGGTGTTTAATCTGAATGACGAAACAGCGATAAAGTGCGCCATAAAAAACTATCATTCCAGCCTTGTCAGCTTGCTTGACCAGGCACTGGAAAACAAGGGTCCGTTTGCGGAAAATGCAGCGCCCCAGGCGATACTGGATAATATTATTTCATGTATCGAGGAATTGCTTTTTTTGATAGAAAGGCGTTTTACCAGCTATTTGGGCATTGATGAACGTGTGCCTGCCACCTACTTCGACCTGCTCAAAAAAGAGTTGCTAAAAAGGTTGCCACGGACAATAAAAAAACATAGGGAACAGCATTCATTAATTCCGGTGCTGGAGTTGATTATTCGGGAAGTGGAAGCATTTCTAAACCTGCCTTCAGATAAGCACAAGCATACTTTCAGGGAGATGTTCTATCTGAAAGATCTTTGTGTGGAGCTGGAATTTTTGGAATATAATGATGATGCCACGCTTTACACCACACTGGATGAGGTATTGATCCGTATGAACTTTAACAGCAAAACGTACATCTATAACCTTACGCAAAGAATAGCAGCACACATCAACAGCGTGGAGCAACCTTCTGAAAGAATGGAGTGTTTGCTGTTTGACTTGAAATCATTTAAACAGCTTCATAAAAAGCCTGGAATGATTTTTCTAACGCAAAATGCGGTTCTGCACAAGCAGGTGGACAATTGGTTTTCTCAGGAAATATTTTACCTCGAAAAGAAAATACATTATGCAATTGTTCCACTGAAAGGTGGTGAACAGAAGTCAGCACCAAAAGACAAGGAAAAAGAGAAATTGCTTTCAATACTCTCAGTTGACCAAATGGCGCTGATATTGAGGGCGGCAGATGATTTAAGAATCGTAATGGCCCGCTCTCTGAATAGTGTATTTAAAAATATCGTTCCATTTTTGTCAACACCTTATCAGGAAAATATTTCTTACGACAGCATGAGAAGCAAATCCTATTCAGCAGAATCAAGGGATAAGGAAATAGTAACGGAAACTTTGCAACAAATGATTAAGAAGATTAATGAATATTGATAGCACCCGGCTTGTTCAAAGAACACACTGCAACGGGATATTTAACGCTGGCTATCCAATTTCCAGCCCGTATCAAAATAATCGAGGCGGGCACGTTGTGTTTCTGTTTGGGAAAGGTCACGCTTCATGAGTTTAGCAAAAGGTGTTACGTTTTTATAAACGACAGTATATTCCACCGTTGCACTCTTGTTATCCTCTTGCAATTGAACGCCTGTAACTTCACCTAAGTCCATATCAGCAACTTTTACCACCTGCACATTATCGTATTTCTCGTCTATACGAATAAGGTAAGGCTTTGCCTTCTCCGTAAAATGGACAATAGGCTGTCCGGCATCCTTTAGTTTTTGGGTTTTATCCACTGTTACCCATCCTTCTCCCTCCAGTCCTGCATCCAGCAGCTTTTTAGCACTTGCGGGGTCGGTCATATTAATTTCATACTCGTACACTTTCGGGTAATTCTTGGCTGCACGTATAACTGATGCAGCTTCTTCCTTTTCCAACTTGGTTTGACTACAGGAAGCCAGGAGAAAGATGGCAATTCCTAATACACTTACAGTTTTCATAACGATTCTCTTTTAGTTTTCACAATAGTCATTCAGAATTTCCGAATACTAATTTAAAAAAAATAATCGGTTTACAGAAGTCTGTATGCCTGATTATCAAGGGGTACAAGGGGTACAACTTAGAGTACAAGATAAAGTTGGACTTGAAATGCCTTCCCGGTGTTTGTTTTTTTGCTAACGAAACCAATGGAAACAACTGGTTCTTAAAGAGTCGGGGTGAAAAGTGTTAAACGAAAAAAAACAAGCGTATGTTAAAGAACATTTCATGGAGTGACTACATTATTGCAGTTGCCATACTATTAGCCATTTACTACCTGTTCGTGGGTGTAAGGTATTTTTCTGCTGAAATCAAAGATCTGCTGTCGGGGAAACGCAAACCGAAACTCAGAACAGTATCTTCTGATAACAACGGCATGTCTTATCCTGGTGATGAACCAGACCAGCAAGAATTGGTTGGCTTCGAAAAGACAACGGACGATGAGTTTACAGAAGTGGAACATCTCATTGAACGTCTGAAAGCTGTTGTTGCTGACGCTTCCCGCAGAAAGTTAATCCCCCAGGAATTTAAACAATATCTGAGTATGGTACTGAAGGAATATCCTGCCGTGCGATACTCGCCTATTCGGTCGTCAGTCAACGAACTGATTGTATCTGAGTGTCAAAAATATGGTGCTGTTACACTTAACGAGGATGAAGTGGAACTGCTGTGGAAAGAAGCAGTGTAGCAGACCTAATGGAGTGCGCTTCCCTGTCCCTCCCGGTGCGTAAGGGCGAAGTGTGGTAGGAATAAGCGGGACGTGTGACGGCGAAGCCACTCCATTTTTAATTAGTTGATTTCAAACTTTAATAAACGTGTGTTATGGAAATGTGCAGCAGGAAAACAAAAGGAAATAACCGCAAAAAGGTTATCATGATCTGTGTCGCTCTGGCACTATTGGCTATCCACTACGGGGCATTCGCTCAGGATGGCATTCAGGGTATCAATGAAGCCAATACTAAAGTACGCAGCTACTTCTCCGCAGGAACGAACCTTATGTACGCGGTCGGTGCATTGCTGGGTCTGATTGGCGCAGTGAAGGTTTACCAGAAATGGAATGCCGGCGATCAGGACACTGGAAAAGTTGCAGCCGCCTGGTTTGGTAGCTGCATTTTTCTGGTGGTGGTTGCAACCGTTATTCAATCCTTCTTCGGTGTTTAAAAATCAGGAAGTATGCAAAGTGTGCTAACAGAAAAGTTGTGGGCGTATATCGTCCACAACAATCCTGACCTCATGATCAGCTTGCAGGAAGACTATTCAGTCACCAGGTATCTGGAAGAAAAGGTAAATGCTGTATTGCCGATGGTTGAGCAGCTTCTTGGCGAAGGAAGGGCACCCTACATCATCGAAGAACTATGCCTCAATGCAATGACAGAAGAATTGCAGCCATCCCGCTATCAGTATATACGCTCGGTTATAGAAGAAGAATTTAATGGAGACTACGAGCGGATGAAGGAAAACGGAACACTCACCTACGAAGTGGTAAATCTCATCGAAACATGCAAAGGCATCTTTAGTGATTTTGATTTTAACAGTGAAAATGAAGCAAACAGGCATTTGAGATATGCCATCATTGGGCAGGTACATGATTACCTGGCCTGAGCCAAAAGAAAAGTGAAGAAAGAAAATGTGTGATTATGGCTTACAATATTTCCCAAAAGCTGCATGATAACCTTCGTGCTATCCGTACAGCGTTGGATTATCAGAACGGTCGTCCGCTTACTGCGGAAGATGTCGTCAGCCTGAAAAAATATGCAGGTTTTGGCGGCATCAAGGCCGTTTTATATCCTTATGGGTCACCTGAAGATTGGCAAGCTAATGGTGCTACAAAAGAGGATTTGAAGCATCATGCTGAAATGATGCAATTACACGACCTGCTCAAAGAAAACTATCCTGAAACAGCTTACAAGGAAATCATTGCTTCATTACGCAATAGTGTTCTCACCGCATTTTATACACCGGAAGTAGTACCCCAAACCCTGTACAGCACACTCGCAGCACAGGGCATTCAGCCTAAAAGATTGTATGAACCTTCAGCCGGTTCAGGTGTATTCATCAGCGAAGCGGTTATATCATTCCCTCAACTGGAACAGATTACCGCAGTGGAAAAGGACAGGCTAACCGGATTAGTGCTGTCTGCCATCAACAGTACGCTTCCGGTAAAAACAGCGACGCATATTACAGGCTTTGAAGAAGCACCTGTAAAAGATAACGGCACTTATGACCTGGTGGTGAGCAATATTCCTTTCGGGAATTTTTCGGTATATGATGAAGCCTTTCCCGATAAAGAGATATCGGGTAAAATACACAATTATTTTTTCGCGAAAGGTCTGGACAAACTGGGTGAAGGTGGTTTGATGGCTTTCATAACAACAGATGCTTTCCTGAACAGTCCATCTAATCATACAGCAAGAGAATACCTGTTTCAGCGGGCAGATTTTGTGGGCCTTGCGGTGATGCCTGATAATCTTATGAAAGATACCGGCAATACCGAAGCGCCGAACCATTTGTTGATTGTTCAAAAGAATACGGGAAAGGAAAAGATAAGCTGGGAAGAAGATTGGCTGAATGAAGTAAGGGAACGAGAAAATGAATTTGGTCGCTTTCCCTATAATTATTTTATCTCCACTCACGATCACGATGTGGTCATGGGCAATGTGCGTAAGCCAGGCAAAAACCAATACGGCAGAGCTTCAGAAGTGGTTTGGCAGGATGGTGACATCAACCAGATCAGGGAAAGCCTTTATGCCAGTCTGATCAATCAATTCCAAAATCGCTTTAACCCTGAATTATATCAGAAGGCGCAAACGGTACTATTACCTGTTCCTGAAAATGAGGGTAAAAAACTCACGTACCTGCCGATGCCGGAAAACCCAACGGAAAGCACTTCGGTACAATTGGGATTGTTTGATACAGCCCCGGCAGAGCAGATCAACCGGGCAATGGCATATATCAATCCACTCGATGAAACGGTTGTGCAAAAAGCATCAGCACGCATCATCGGCGCGATACGCACCACCGATAAGCCAAGTCATGAGAATGTTGTATTGCTTACCGCAAAGCAGCACAAAAGCAATCGGTTTTTATATAAGCTTTATTCTAATGTCAAAGAGGTAGATCATCTGTCAGCAAACTGGATGGATGCCCGTTTATTGGGTCATGAGCTGACGGGTATTTCCAATTATCTTAAACAGTTTGACCACAGTTTCAGGTACGAGGGCGACCAGACACTGGAAGGCTTTTTCCGGTTTGAACAAAAAGTTCCGCTTCCATTTATCGGGCTAAAGCCTTACTACCAGGAAGGAACGCTGGTGGTACACATGGGTAGTGTCGGCACAATTGGCAATCCCGATCCCGAATACAAGCAAGCCGTGTTCCAGCCCCTGGGCCTTCAGGGAAACATTCATTTCTACGAAAACTATGCAGCACTTCGTGATGCTTATCTCGAATTAGCAGCCAAAGAAGTATCAGGGGAAACAATCAGCAACGCAGACAGGGATCAGCTAAACAGCAAGTACGAACATTTTGTTGTTGAATACGGTCTTTTGAACAGCCCTGATAACCGCAGGCGTATTCTGGAAGATACTGCTTTCGGGGTAATTGCATTGTCCTCGCTCGAACGCAGAGAAGGCGAACGGTTTGTTAAAGCAGATATACTAACTCATTCCATTCATCAGGTTAAGGAGCGGTTCATAACCGATGATCCCATTGAAGCCCTTGCTCATAGCCTCAACGATACCGGAAAGGTAGATACAGGCTTCATCAGTGCGGCAATGGGGTTAGATGAAAACGAAGTCATCAATCGCCTCGGTAATCATGTATACATGAATCCTGCCAGCAATGAGTGGGAAACAGCAGACCAGTATTTGAGCGGTAATGTAGTTGAAAAGCTGCGGCAGGCAGAACACCTGTACGGTCAGTTCCCGGATAACCTGCACTATAAAAGAAGTGCGGAAGCCATCGCAAAGGTGCAGCCGGAGCGTATTCCGTTTGAATTACTGGATTTCAATTTAGGAGAACGCTGGATACCTAATTCATACTACGAGCGATTTGCTACATCGCTATTCGAGCTGGACACTACCATCAATTATTTTCCGTCGCTGGATGCCTTCAAGGTAAACACAGGAATGAATATCAAAGTATCCAGAGAGTTCGCTGTTACACCGAAAAGCGGACGTACTACCTACGGATACACTTTGCTGGAACATGCACTGGAGAATACAACCCCTTTCTTTACTTATGAAGTGAAAGGCCCTAATAATACAACCATCAGGGTCCCCGATAATGAAGCCATACAACTGTCACACCAAAAGATCGAGCAGATAAGGAGTGGTTTCATTAACTGGCTGAATGAAATACCGGATGATGAGAAAAAGAACTTGGAAAACCTATACAATGATACGTTCAACTGCTATGTATTGCGGGAGTTCAACGGCAACCACCTCAATTTTCCCGGCTTAGATAAAAAAGCATTAGGCATTGAGGATTTATATAGCTCACAAAAGAACGCAGCCTGGCGAATCATACAGAACCGTGGGGCATTGGTTGATCATGAAGTAGGATTGGGCAAAACCCTTACCATGATCGTCTCCGCACAGGAGATGAAAAGATTAGGTATTGTGCATAAGCCTATGATTGTTGCGCTAAAGGCAAACGTTAACCAGATAGCAGAAACCTATAAAAAAGCCTATCCTAAAGCTCGCATCCTGTTTCCGGGGCAAAATGATTTTACACCCGCACAACGGTTGCGGCTTTTCCATGAAATAAAGAACAACAATTGGGATTGTATCATACTTACCCATGATCAATTCGGAAAGATACCGCAGTCGCCGGAGATACAAAGAGAGATATTTCAAACGGAACTGGACAATGTTGAACGTGACCTGGAAACTGTCAAAGATCTTGGCGGCGACATCTCTAAGAAAATGCTCAAAGGGCTGGAGATACGCAAGAACAACCTTGAGGGAAAACTGAAATCTATCCTGAAAGAGATCGAGGAAAAGAAAGACACAGGTATCAATTTCAAAGAAATGGGTATTGATCACTTATTTGTGGACGAATCCCATAAGTACAAAAATCTCACTTTCACTACCCGTCATAACAGGGTCGCTGGTTTGGGTAATACAGAAGGTAGCCAGAAGGCGCTGAATATGTTGTTCGCTGTTCGCGAACTGCAAACACGTTTTAATTCCGATTTATGTGTCACGTTCCTTTCCGGCACACCTATATCCAACAGCCTCACCGAAATGTATCTGTTGTTTAAATACCTGCGTCCGAAAGAAATGGAACGCCAGCATATTGAAAATTTTGATGGTTGGGCTGCTGTATTTGCACGTAAAACAACAGACTTTGAATTTTCAGTGACCAACGAGATCATTGCCAAAGAACGCTTCAGGCATTTTATTAAAGTACCGGAGCTTGCTTTGTTCTATAACGAGATCACCGACTACAAAACGGCAAAACATATAAACCTTGACAAGCCCGAATTGAGTGAAACGCTGGTGAACATAAAGCCAACGCCTGAACAAAGTGAGTTCATTAAAAACCTGATGCAATTCGCTAAAACAGGTAATGGTGAATTGATTGGTCGTGGCAGGTTGACGCCAGAGGAAGACAAAGGCAGAATGCTGATCGCAACCAACTACGCTAAGAAAATGTCGGCGGATATGCGATTGATCAACGAGTGGAAGTATAGTGATCATCCCGACAACAAAGTAAATGTCAGTGCCCGCAAGATTGCAGAGATCTATAAAGAAACTACCGAGCATAAGGGTACACAGATTATCTTCTCAGACATTGGTACACCCAAGCCTGTTGAATTTAATATCTACGATGCAGTTAAAGAAAAACTGATCAGGGACTTTAATATTCCCGAACGGGAAATCACTTTTATTCACGACTGGACAGATACAAAAAAGCCCGAACTGTTCCGTAAGATGAACAGAGGTGAGATTCGCATTTTATTGGGCAGCACAGAGAAAGCCGGAACCGGCCTAAATGTGCAGCAACGTGTAGTGGCCATGCACCACCTTGATATTCCCTGGAAACCGTCAGAGCTGGAACAACGTAATGGCCGTGGCTCACGCCAGGGCAATCTTATTGCCAAAGAATATTACGGCAACAAAGTTCAGAACTATATCTACGCAGTAGAACAGTCATTAGACAATTACAAATTCAACCTTCTGAAGAATAAACAGACGTTCATTTCGCAAATGAAAAATTGTGAGTTGAACGTGCGTACCATTGATGAAGGTGCGATTGACGAAAAAAGCGGGATGAATTTTTCCGAATATATAGCCATTCTGTCCGGCGACACTTCATTATTGGAAAAATCAAAACTGGAAAAGAAGATAGCTGTAATGGAAAGCCTGAAAGTTTCTCACTTCAGAGAAATCGCACGCAATAAATACCAATTGGAAAATCTGCAAAATGAACAGGCATCCACCGTTAAAACGCTCGATAAACTTGCAGCAGATGAAAAAGTGTACAAGGCCGGCCTTCAACTGGATAAGGACGGTGTAAAAGTTAACCCTATCAAACTGGATACTATCAGTTCAACGGACAGTGAAGCCATTGGTAAACACATCATCAAGCTGTACCAGGACTGGAAGCCTGCTGTTGCAGATGAGCATACAGCGCAGATAGGTACACTCTACGGTTTCAGCCTGTATATCCGCAGGCAGCAGGAAGCCTATGAGGAAAACGGAGTTTTTGAATACCGCTATTCCAATAGCTTTTATGCGCAGCGAAGCAGTGACGGTATTAAGTACACTTACAACAACGGGCTTCCGAATACAGACAATCCTAAGCTGGCGGCAAGACATTTCCTTAATGCGATTGACCGGGTGGAAAGCCTGAAAGAAAAGTATGAGCATACTTTAAACGAACTGAAAACAGAGATACCCAAACTGGAGCAGCTTACTACCAAACCATTTTTACAGGAAGCGGAATTACAACAAATGAAAAATGAACTGGCTAATCTGGAAAGGCAGATAGCCATCAAGATACAGGAAAACCAGTTGAAGCAGCAACAGGTAGCGGAAACCGAACCGGAAGAAGTTATTGATACTCCTGTCATTCAACTGTCCGAAAAAGTGAACGGGCATACTGTTCCAAAAGAAGTGATACTCGCCTCGCAGCAGGTAGCAGAACGTTCCCGTAGCAGGATGCGATTATAAAATAATTAAAAGGAAATATTATGGCAAATAGTGTTTATCAAATTAACAAAGGAATTAACCAGAGCATCGAGTTCAAAGGCTTGAAGGCACAATATATCTGGTATTTAGGCGGTGGTGTCGTGGCGCTGCTCATTGTCTTTGCCGCAATGTATATCATCGGTCTTCCTACTTACCTGTGCATCGGTATCATTCTGACCGCAGGAACATCCCTGATTATGAAGATTTACGGCATGAGCAACAAATACGGCGAACATGGGTTGATGAAAGCCCTTGCCCGGAAGCAGGTTCCTAAGCTGATCAAGTCCAGGAGCAGAAAAATCTTTATAGGCATTAAAGACAAACAATCATGAAAAGAGAATTGCCGGTGTACAACATCGAAGGAACCGATTTTGTTGTGGACGTTGCCAGCTTGCAACTCTGTGAGAAAGCAAACCCGGAGAACGTAATCCCCCTGTTTGACATGCGGGATGTTGGTGATGGATATGTATTTGATTATAGTCCTAAAGAGAAAAACATACCGAGGTTGTTTAGCGATGATACGGATGTTACCACAGTAAAGATACCAGAGCTGGTGCAGCTTGATCCTGTGGGGATGGCAGAGAAATACGGTTGCTCCGTTCACGAGGTGCAGGGAAAAACAGATTTCGCTTTAATGGTAGATCAGCAGGCGCTTGGAAGGAGGCTGATGGGGCAATTGCCTACCGTGGACATAGCCGGTCACACTTTCTATGTAGATATAACAATGGTTATGCTGCGTCCTAAAGATGATTTCGCTTCCAACGGCATCGTCTTCAGACAGATTGACCATTACTACGATGATGACAAAGAGGCTTACGTGATACCATACAATCCAAAGAAACATGAGTTTCAGGAATTGGACTATGAAAACATCACCTCCATTCCTAAAGACCTTATTGTTATATCCTTCCCGCACGAAATAGTATTAGACCCGGTAGGCTTCAATAGAAAAGGAGGTTGGGACGAAACAGACGGGTTGAAGCTAAAGAACATCAAATCTCATTTTGAGGCGAAGATTATTGACTGGAAAGAAACCGGCATTGAACAAACTATAAAAGAGAATATAAAAAAACAGCAGCAATCCAAACAAGCAGATGAAAGCCGGAAGACCGGCCAGCGGCAGCGTAGAGGCCCAAAGCTATGAGGTAACAATGCCATGAGTGCATTGAAGTGATAACAGGTAAAAAAAGTGAGATGGAAAAAGTGTTGGATGATATTTTACCAATAATGGATGTAGAGCATGACTGCATCCTAAGCAAGCAAGGCGACATGACGGTTGTCTTTAAAGCAGACCTGCCGGAAATCTTTTCGCTTTCCGATCAGGAATACGAAGCCTTTCA
>CALFXE010000164.1 GCA_937927845.1 uncultured Paludibacter sp. | reverse complement strand
AGGTGGAAGAAAACGGTCTGAGTATGGGCGAGATGCAAAACAAATTATTACAAAAAATTGAAGAGTTAACCTTATATATGATTCAACAACAAGATAAGATTGAGGAGTTACATGCCAAAATAGAGAAATTGGAAAAGGGTAAATAATGCAAATACCACTAAATTCAATATAACAGCTTAATAACTTAAAATTTTGTAAATATGAAAAACAATATTCTAAAACTTACAGCATTTTTGCTGCTTTTGACAGGAAGTGTTTCTTGCGAGAATGACATCGGAACATATAAAGACAGACCAATTTATACGCTTTGTAAAAAAATAGAAGGAAGTTATCTTAATATTCTTAAATTACAAGGAAATGGCAGGCTGTTTTTAGATTCTATCCCTGTCAAGTTGGTAAGTCAAAATAATGTTACTCTTATAGTCTATTATCCCGAACAGGATAGTACAATATTTAAACTATCGAATCCTGAAGCAATTTATAATGCAGAGATTTGTAATTTTCCCGATTATGCAAAACATTGGGAAATACCATTACAAGGCAAAACGTTTTCGTTTGAAGGAGATTTTTATGAAGAAGGACGGTATCTTAGCGTTCCGCCATATATAGGTGGTAAAATGGTTTTAACAGTGTTCAAATCTAAATAATTATGAAAATTTTGATTTTTGTTTTAATAAGTGTATGTACGATATGTGAATTATCAGCACAAGAATTTTATATGTACATTGGAGATCAAAAGCATTATTTAAATGTGGCACAAGATAGAATGATTGTAAAGTTGGAACACGATACAGTCAATATAGGTAATACAATTTCCATGTACTCTACAAATATATCAGAGACTGACCAAAGAGGAATAATGATTGTTGAGTTTCAAGAAAAAAATACTGTGAATAATAATTTTGAATTAATAGATTCATGGAAAAAACAAGGTGTTATTTCTTTTTTCAGTCCAATTTATGTTGATGAAGTAGGTAATAATTTATCCGCATTAACCGATCAAGTTATAATTAGATTGAAAGATAATTCAGTTTATCCCAATCCTGCATTGGATTACATCAATATCGAATACAGTTTAAACAGATCGGAATCGGTAGAAATACTACTGTACGACAATTCTGGTAAACTTGTTTACAGATTAAAGAACAAATCAGTACACGAAACAGGAGCATATTTAGTTAAACTTAATGGTATTGTACTACCGTCTGGAATTTATCACTGCGTTTTACAAACAGAAAACCGAAAGGTCACGAAACAAATAATAATTCACTAAAAAATATTATTCGTATGAAACAATCCAATATAATAGTGTCGTTTAGGACTACAGGAGATAATACTGTTCTCACAAGCAGTTACATACCTGCTTCGGCTACCATATCTGATGTAATAGCAAAACAAAATATAATTACGAGTGGCAGTGTAAATTTGGGAGATGACAAAACATTAACTTTAAGGGCAGGAAATTCCATAACACTTTCATCTGGATTTCATGCACAAGCCGGTAGTACTTTTAATGCAGAAATAAAGGAATTTGATTGTACTCCAATTGAAGTAGAAGCTTGGACGAGTGTTGCATGTATAGGTAGTGGTTTGAAATTCAATGTAGCAAATGCAACCAATTATAGTGTGAGAATATATTCTATTTCAGGTTCTTTGATTTATAGTGGAAGTGGGAGTATAACGGGAAATCCAGTCATAGTTTGGTCGGCATTAGGAGCACCGATTGGATATTATACGGCAGTCATTAATTTTTTCTCTCCTCATAGCAAAATATCCAATTCATATAATATATTAGTACAATCCTGTGCTAATAATGTTCCTATAATGCCGAGTTTATCAGAGGAGTTATTAGCTACACAAGAAATAACCAGTAACAAATTCGATTTTATCCTTTCCCCCAATCCTAACGATGGAAATTTTATTTTACAGTTAGCTACGGAAAACTCGGAACCTTATTCCATCTATATTTTTAACTCTTTCGGAATATTAGTTTCAAAAATTGAACACTGTAATGGTCGTCAGATTCAAATCAATCATTCCGGTTTGATTCGAGGCATATATTATATAAAATTGACTATGGGTATTGATTCGGTAATAAAAAAAATAATTATTCAATAATCATAAAAAATTACAGAAATGAGAACTAATCAACTAACAATATTACTTTTTTCATTACTATTTTTGTTGAATAGTTGTGAAAAAGAATTTAAAACCACAGCAAAAATTATAGGTTATCAATATTGTTCTAATTCAAATAATGGAGACATCAGAGAATTTGGGCTGTTAATCATAACAGAAACAAACGATTCATTACTTGTTTATGATAAGTATAATTCTGATTTTATTATACAACTAAACATAAATAAGGATGACTGTAAATATGGAGTTTTTTTTACTGATTTTGAAATTTCAACCATTACTTTTGAATATAGATATGCAAAAACAGAAGAAATTCTATCTGTGTCGTGTGGTGAATATCTTGTTGCTATGCCATCTTCATTCCCTATAAATGATTTTAAGCAAGTTATTATATATTAAATAAATAACGAAATAAACAAATGAAGAAAATAATTATTCTTATAATTTTAATGCTATCTGTGATCCTTACATGCGCACAAGATATATTTATGTATGGAGAGGGAGGTAAAAAAGTTTTTTTTCAAAAATCGGATAGTTTATTGCAGATTATGTTTAAAGAAAATTTGGGTGAGAATGAAAAACGCAATATTATATTGACAATCAATCCCAAATATACAGATAAATCGTATCAGATCAACAGGATGATTGTAGAGCCTGACAAAAATGCCAAATATGATATTAGCGAATTTAAAAAGAATAATGGAGTTGTGTATGTTAATCAATCTTTAATTAATTCAGAAGGAAAAATTGTTATACCTACAAATAAAGTAATGGTACAAATAAAAAAAAATTATACAATAGAAAATGTTATTAAAATATTGGATGTTAATGTAGAAAAATACCGAAGACTTGGATACAATGAAAGAGCGTATTTAATCATATTAAAAGACGGAGAATCAATAAATACAGCAAACCGCTTGTTTGAGACAGGTTTTTTTGACTATGCTCAACCTTCACTGACAGAAATTAGTGCTTTTTCCAATACTTATTTTGATAATCAATGGGCACTTAATAATACAGGGCAATCAGGAGGAACAACGGGTATAGACATCAAGGCTGTTAATGCATGGAATATTACAACAGGCTCCAATAATATCTCGGTAGCGGTGATTGATCAAGGCGTAGATTTAACACATCCAGATTTAGAAGCTAACCTTTTAATGGGATATGATGCGACGGTAGGTGCACCAGGTGGAGTAAACGGAAGTCCTTTTGGAAATAATGCACATGGAACTGCTTGTGCTGGTATTATTGGTGCCATTGAAAATACAATAGGAATTAAAGGAGTAGTACCAAACTGTAGAATTATTCCAATTCGTAATGGTTATACAACAATCTATGGTGTAGATGTAATAGATCCTGATTGGGCCGTAGATGCAATCAATCACGCTTGGGAAATATCAGGTGCAGATATTTTAAGTTGTTCTTGGAATATATCTACTTATACGGCATTGACAAATGAAATTCAAAGTGCTGTTACTCTTGGGCGGCAAAGAAATGGTGTTAGATTAGGCTGTGTTGTCGTTTTTGCTGCAGGTAACAATAATCAATCAAACATACCCTATCCTGCCAGTTTGAATGATGTAATTTCTGTCGGTGCAATATCTCAATGTGGCTCTCGTAAACGTAGCAACAATAAACCATCAGAAGTAAATCCGGGTGTCACACCAGATCCGTTGGGAGTATCTTGTGATGAAGAAAAATGGTGGGGTAGCAATTATGGACAAGAACTTGATGTTGTTGCACCGGGAGTTAAAATATACACTACAGATATTCAAGGAAGCAATGGATACAATACTTCTACAGGAGTAACGGGTAATTATTTTGATAGTTTTAACGGCACTTCCGCTGCTTGCCCACATGTTGCAGGTATTGCTGCTTTGGTGCTTTCGGTAAATCCTTGCCTCACACAGCAGTAAGTCCGCGATATAATAGAAATAAGTTGCGAAAAAGTCGGCTCGTATTGCTATTCCACCACAGCAGGTCGTCCCAATGGTACTTGGAACAATCAAACGGGTTACGGTTTGGTAAATGCGTATAAGGCTGTACAATATGCACACAGCACTACTATTACAGATTTTGAAAACATATCCGGCAGCATATATGGCACATTGAGCAATCAATATACATGGCAGGTAAGCTCTAACTGTGGTCTGGCAGCAGGTAACTATTTGGTAAAACGCCGGGAAATAAGAGCAACGATTTCGTATCCATACACTCCAAGTCCTGTTATCGTAGGTGCAGCCAACGGCTTGTCGGCCGCAAGTCCGAATAATGGACGACAATATATCGGAACAGTATCCGCTTCGGAAACTTTGGCAACAGTAAATACATACATATACGAAGTATATTCAATAGCCGGACAATATCTGGGATGGTATCCCACTACGGCAGCCAATGTACGGTTTAACTTTAAGGTATTAAGCGCATTGGATACCGATTTGCATCTTCAAAATCAGAATATCACAACTACTGCTTCACATGCTGCCATCAAAAGTATAACCGCCGAAGATTTTACAATTCAGAGCGGAGCAAATGTAACGCTTCGTGCGGGTGAACAAACTGTCTTAAAACCTGGCTTTTACGCCGTAGACGGCAGTACTTTTCGCGCTTATATAGAGCCGTTTTTTACCTGCGAACAGTTTCCGGCAATGATTGCACCACAAAATAACAATTATCAGGAAACGCCCGATTATGTAATTAAAAATTATGAAGTAGAAGACACTCCATTACCTAATAAGGAAATAACGGTTGAGTCCGCTTATTTTAGTGTTTATCCCAATCCTGCATTGGATTACATCAATATCGAATACAGTTTAAACAGATCGGAATCGGTAGAAATACTACTGTACGACAATTCTGGTAAACTTGTTTACAGATTAAAGAACAAATCAGTACACGAAACAGGAGCATATTTAGTTAAACTTAATGGTATTGTACTACCGTCTGGAATTTATCACTGCGTTTTACAAACAGAAAACCGAAAGGACACGAAACAAGTAATAATTCACTAAAAAATATTATTCGTATGAAAACAATTTATTATTTCATCGTTTTATTGGTATTTTCAGCTTGTTCTGAAATACAGATTGAAGTCCCTCCAATCGGAGGTGGAGATTGTCTGGGTTACGATAGTTTCACAGACACCTATCATCACTTTCAAACTGACTCAAATATTTTCTTTGTAAAAGGAATTCCTGTTGGTGAAACAATATCGTATTGGGGTAGAAGGATTAAGGTGATAGAAGATATAAAAGGAAATTTTGAAGATTATCCTTCGATTGTCCTTTGGAGTAACACAAGAAGTTGTGATGAATGTTTACCTCCACTTTTGGAGGATTTGAGTAAATATACTGAAAAAGACACTTTAATATTATTAATGCGTTCATATATTTAGGAACGATGGGAAAATGGAAGATTAGAATCTAAAGGCAAATATTATGAAACAGCACCATGTGGAAATACAGTTTTAAAATACTCATCGGCTACTGTAACCGGCTACATTTATTCAAAAAAATCTGATGTAGATGATAGAGGAGTTACTATACCTTGGGATGAATTTATTTCGATCTTTCGGTCAGAAGAAGAACATGAATGAACTAAAAACATAAACAAAATGAAACAATCAGTACTAATACTAATACTTGTAGGAATAGTCACTTATTCGTTAATGTATGGACAAGATATATTATTAAACCAGTTTAAAGATTATTGGAAGAGTAATAGAACTGATGTTATCCGAGATGTTGCACATTCATTCACGGGACGAACTTTGGATAAGCAATAAATAAAATAAAATGAAAGCGATAAAAATAAAAACAAAAATGATGAACAGATTTTTTATCAGCATTGTAAGCATTTTCTTTCTCATAACCTGTTGCTGTAACTCTTGTAAAGAAATTGAGAGAGAAGAACTACAAATAATAATTCAAAACAGGACAGACAATCCTATACATATAAGTTTGTATCCTAAAGGAGATATAGGCGGATTATATCCTATATGTGATGGATGTGGAGGACATAAAATAACAGAATTTGCCTTAAACCCCAATAATAATGACAGATATTATTGGAACGAAGTAATATTTACTACCAGCGATTTAAACATAAAACCATACACGTTAGCAGCAAAAGTGTTTGACAGTATTTACATTAGTACGGCAAACAAAGACAACGTAATCATAAAATTCACGCATGAAAATGTAACAGGATATTCAGAAAACATTTTTTCAGAGAATTCAAATTGGGATTTTAGAATGTTAAGATGGAGTGAGCCAACGCAATTCAGAAAAAATCCTGTGAAGTATCATCAATACAAATTTATGATTTTAGAAGATAAAATAATAATTGAACAAAACTAAAGGATGATAAAATGAAGTCTACAAAAACAAAAATTATTTTAGGAATCATACTTTTTGCAGTAGTTACTGAATTGTATTCCAACCCTGTAGATATTGAGACTGTAAAAATTGTTGCTCAAAATTTCATGAACAGAAGTAGCAATGCTTTAAAGTAAATACCACTAAATTCAATTTAACAGTTTAATAATTTAAAATTTTGTAACAATGAAAACACTAAATAATCTATTGCTTTGCCTTACCTTGTTTGGTCTACTTACACTTACTTCTTGTTTGGACTTTTGTAACCCTATTGAAAGACCTAAGGATTTGCAACCTATTAACTGGGAAAGTTACAATGATGTGAAGACGGTATATTATAATTGTGTGAAATTCTGTTCGGAAGGAAGTGATATGGAAGGCAAAAAGGTAAAGGTTTGTGGTTGGAATCTAACAAACTTTGATGGATTCGTAATAGGCGATGATTCAATTTATAATAAAGGACCTGCTATATTGATATCATCACCAAAACCGGAGCAAAACGGTAAATATTACATCACAGGAACTATTTCGTTACCTTGTTTAGAAACTGTAAATTTATTTGGAGGAAATTGTTCGATAACTGCTGTGGAAATTCTTGCGGATAGTATTTGTTTTGAAAAGTAAGAAAGGAGAAAATTTTGTAATCAGACGAATATTATGAATCAGTGAAACTCGATATATGCTTATTATTCACGGACTTTCACAGTGATAGCTCAATATACCATACACGACATACAAAGTAATAGACTATCGGCTGACATTCATTGTTTTTATAAAATCGTCTGGTAACATTACCGACAATTTACTGTTTATATAATCTTTTGTGTTTCTCGTTACTATGATGTCAATTTCTGAACTTTGTTCTGCCGAAAAATTCTGCAAAGCATCCTCAAAATCTTTAAACTGAGAACTTAATGCTTGCATAATCACTCTTTTGTCAGTTATCAATACTTCTAAAAAAGAAATCAACAAAGTCAGTTTTTCGATTATTTTTTCGTGTTTTGCTGTTTGTCGTAACAGATAATAGACATTACTTACAATTACGGGTGTTACAAATCCGATAATTTCCTTTGATTCACAAAGGGTCAGGATTTCCGATGCGCTTTCGGAAAAAGGTTTTATGTCGAAAAAAAAATCCAAAATTACATCCGTATCAATCAGTACCTTATTCATTTAGACAAATATTTTTCTGATAAATTTTTAGCGAGTTCTTCTTTATAATCGAAATTTCTTGGCATACTGAAAGAACCTCTTAAAGATTGTACAATCGGACTCTCTTTTGTTTTATTCATTTCATTTTCTGAGGTTAACGCTTTCAAATAACTTTCAATCAAGTCGGATAAACTTCTCTCTTTCCGTTTTGCGTATCTTTTTGCCTTTTCAATAACGGAATGTTCTATTGTTAATGTGAGTTTTGTATTCATACTACCTCCGTATTCTTATCTTTATCGGCAAATATAATACTTCTTTTTAATACGTGCAAATTATTTTTTAAAAACACGTTTTTGTGTTTGCTACTTACCGATATCATGCAGCCAACATTCGTTAACGCGCTATAACTCCCTATTTAGGGGGCTGAGTAGTTATATTCTTGGGTAAAGTCGCCAGCGGGTAAAGAACAAACGCCCGCTGCATAGACGATACGGAACCGAATCCCGACATTTCGGCAAGATCTTCTTTGCAAATATGCGGATTTTGTGCCAGAAGAGCGCGGGCGTATCGGGAACGATAAGCATTGACGAAGCCGGAAAAATTTTGCCCAAAATCGTTGTTGATGATGGTGGATATGTAGGTGCGGTTGGTTCCTATCACGCCCGCGATATCCCAAATAGTCAGATTCTTATTCAGATAAATTTTATCTTCCTCAAACAGACGCAGCAGTTTTTGCCGGATAATGAGCAATTGTTCAGCGTTTGCCGGATTTTTATCCTGTTTTTGTCCGCAGTTTTCTTTATTTCCGTTTTCTTCGGTGGGAATGGCTACCGTGCGCTGCTTGTTGCCGAGCCAGCCGATAAAAAATAGCATGACTGAAAAAATTATCGAGGGAAGAAACAGTTTCATATCTTCGGGCATAAAACTCTCCTTTCCGAAAAAGGACATCATAATACCCGCGACGATAGTAATAGGGAGTGTAATATTCAGTATGTGTATTTTATCCAAAGAGTCGTCTTCCATGTTGGCGTAGTAATTCAGCACATTCTTTTTGTTTTTAACCACCAAGCGATAGGAGAGCCACATATACACCAATCCTTGCACGATAAAAACAATCCGGCATAAGGTGTAAATAATCTTTTGATATAAAAAAATGCCCGATAGCGCCGTTTCGGAATAAAGCGCGCCATACAAATAACGGATATGTTCTTCTTTTGACATGATTAAAACGCCCACTCCGTAGAGTACAAACATTACGAAAGGCAGCAAAAGAAAAATACCGTGTTTCCTAAGGCTGAACTTTTCGTCCACCGTAAGCAGGCGAATGTAAATATAGTACATCGGGTAAACCGACAGATTGCACAGCTGATAAAAGGGGTCAAGATAATGGTAAACGTCGGGAAGCGGAAAGTAATAAAACAAGTGCGATAAATAGAGCAGAAACGCCACAAGCATAAACCGACCGAGAAAAATCTTCGGCTCGTTGCCCTTCGCTTTGTTGGTGTTGAGCACCAATGCCCAAAACAGGGTTACATACAGGGGATTCAGCAACAGAAACAGTTTTACCATAAGTAAATAATTACGGATTACAAATTACGAATTTAGATTGCCATTTGATCGTTTTCTGGATTATTCCTTTCCATACACAAAAAAACCAATACAAACATACATAAAAAACGCAGATTTTTACCTTTTGCATCAAAGTTTTTACCTTTTGAATGCCTCTTACCTTTTGTAAATCCTATTTTTGTATCGCGTTCGAAGCTTGTAAATCTGCCACAGTAAACCACATTTCGGTACTTCGGGCAGGAAATTTTATTTTCACGGCTATCGTTTTTTTGTACAGATGGCGCGCGCGTCTCTACGGTCAATTAAAGACATACATTTTTACCATTATGATGAAAGTATTAATCTCTAAAATTTTTCAAAAATGAAACCACAAATTTTACACTCAATCCTTTGCGGTCTTTTTCTTCTGACAGCGACACAGGCGCAGGCACAGGGTTCTTCAAAGGAAACTGCAACTACAATCAGTGTGGGAGATACTATCACCACAACTTTCCCGCAGGGAAGCGTGGATCTCGAAACCACGTATTGGTACAAAGTTCCCGTTTCGGCGGGCGTTTGGTACGAATTGCCCTGGGCAACTTCGCACAGCGTGTATTTCAGTGCGGACGGTACTTCGGGAAACGTCGCTTATCAAGATTACATTTATCCAAATTACACTTATTCCGGTTATGTCGGATTGATTTACCAGCCTTCGGAAAGCGGTTATTACTTTATTAGCATCCGCTATGTAGCAAGTTCTCCCAATCCTCTTGTGTGGACTTTCGAGCAAATCTCTGACAACCGCATTTGCGAAAAAGCGAGCGAGGTTACGTTGGGAAATCCTGAAAATGTTCCTACCGGACAGATTTATCGTTGGTACAAAGCGAATTTGGAAGCCGGCAAATACTATAATGTGTATAATAAGCCTGGCACTATTACCGCATACAATTCCTGCGGAGGAAATCAGCTTTTTGGAAGCGGAGGTGATGTTATTTATAAAGCGAGCGCCGATGTAACCGCTTATATGAGAATAGGCAACGGCATTGGGCAAGGTGGAACCTTGACTGTGTTAGAGGTTACGCCCGCTACTAACACCACTTGTGCCGATGCAACAAGTATTACTATCGGCGATACAATCGGATTTGCCCACACCGACAGGGAATTTTGGTGGAAAGTCGATTTGCAAGCCGGATTAAATTATAAAATCAACCTGTCTTGGGCGGCTCAGCAAACCCAGATTTATGTTTACGACCAATGCGAAAATAATCCTTTGGTTTTCAGTACAATGGCTTTTAGAGAGGGAGTATCGTTTACTCCTTCGGTAGCAGGAACGTATTATATAAAGGCAACTTATGATTCTTCCTATAATCTGCTTAACCCTGCCGAAAATCATTGGTTGAAAATCGACCTTTCGCCCTGCCAAAAGGCTATAAGCATAAGCGTTGGACAAACAGCTACTTATACCCACAAAAACAATTCAGACAATTGGTATAAAATCGATTTGCAGCAGGGACAATATCTGATTGAACGTACAGGATTTCCAGATGCTCGTTTTAGTGTTTACGAGAATTGTAGTTCGAATTTAGGCAGTATGGGAGATAATTTTTCGATAACAACTGCAGGAACTTATTACATTAATGAGTCGAATTGGTATAACAGCGAAACGGAAATCGGCATATTCAAAATTATAAAATTCGAAACGCCGATTACGATTTGCTCCGAAGCCAGCGAAATCGCGCTTGGTCAAAGCGTTGCCACCTCGCATCCCGATAATGCCGATGCGTGGTACAAAATCTCCCTCGTGGGCGGAAAGGTCTATCAGATTAACGACCGCAACGTTCCGCAAAACAATGATGTTAACGCATATATTTATACTTTGTGCGGCGCAACGAAGGAAATCGCAAGCAGCAGTTATTACCGGAATTGCATTTTCCTCTATCCCACTGTCAATACCACGTATTATATTAAATGGACAGGCACGTCAAACTACAGCTATTCGTGGAACGTGAGCGAAGTAACCGACAATCGCGTTTGCGCTTTGGCAACGCCGCTCACCTTGGGGCAAAGTCTGATTGTTCCAGCTTACAACGAACCTGACCGACCAAAAACGGACGATTACGGTTACAAACACTATTGGTACACGCTTAACGTTACGGCTGGGAAATACTACGACTTCGACTTCTCGCAGGCGAGTCTCGCTCAATGGAGCAGCGATAAAATCGATATTCTCGATGCTTGTGGTGGCAATACAATCGCTTCGTTTAATAAGTCGAAAACGCTTATAAAAGCAACGGAAAACACCGTTTGGTACATAGATGTACATAACAGAAATTATTCGCAATACACATTTAGTGTAGCTGAAAAAACGCAAGGCGATAACCGCTTATGCGAATTTGCGACACCCGTAGACGTAGGAACGCAATTTACCGTCAGCCACGCCGACTACGAAACGCAATGGTATAAACTCAATGCTACGGCAGGCACTATGTACGAAGTCAATATTCCGCAAACAAGTTACGAAAATATGTACGTATATGACCAATGCGGTATGGTAAACAGTATTGCTTTCGGCTATGCCGATGCGTTTACTTTCACATCACAAGCCGCCGGAACGTATTATATTCAGTTTACTAACAATTACAACAGCCCAACATTTAATTGCACTGTTGGCAAAATTACCGACAATCGTTCCTGCCAGTACCCAACGGCATTAGCCGAAGGCGCAACAGCAACGGCTAATTATTCAGACGATTCGTGGTATAGCGTTTCGCTCACTGCCGGCAAGTATTACGAGTTCAATTTTATGGGAACGGACGATAGGTATTATGCAATAGCTTCGCTTTATACGGCTTGTGGCAGCGAAACTCCAGTTGCTTCGGGCGAAAAAGAGAAACTGTTGTTCAAACCTACGACTACCGCTTCGTACCTTGTAAAAGTACGCTCAAGCAGCCCTTCCGAAGAAGAATGGTCTTATACCGAAGTTGCTAATGGCGACAACCGCCTCTGCGAATTTGCAGCACCAATCAACGCCGGCGAAGAAACAACCGCCGATTTCAGTAACGGTTTCAGTGTGCGTTGGTACAGAATCAATGTAAACGGCGAAAAATACTATCACATTTCTGATGAAGCAGGCGTATTTTATTCCGAATGTGAGGGCGAACAAATCGCAGTGCCTTACACCAAAACCGCTGATACGTGGTATTTTCAGGTGCAAAGAAACAGATGGTCTTCTGATTTATCAAAAATATTTACGGTAAATGAACTTGCACCCGATGGTCGCGTTTGCGCTTACGGAAAACCAATGACCGTAGGACAGACCATTACCAATGAGAATCTTAACGCCAGAGCCGTAGTTGTCGCTTCAAATAACCCCGATTATGTGGAATACATTGTGGGCGGCACTTGGTACAAACTCCACATTGAAGAAGCGGGAACTTACGAAATTCAATTAGCGCAATGGGAGATTTACGAAGCAGAATACAATGATTCGTCTCAACCGGGTTATTACTACGGACCGTTTTGGGCAGCATATATTACAAATACCTGCGGCAATGACGGTATTATTTCATATATCGGTGCGGCAGGACATACTTTCAACACCGGTCGCTACGCGTTTGAAGCTGCTGCCAACAGCGACATCTACATCTTGATAGATGATTGGGGCGTGGGGCATTCAGACTCCGGCGAGCGTACATTCAAGGTAGTTAAAAAGAGCGTAGGCAATGTTGTTATATCGGGCAATGTAAAAACCGATGAAGAAACACCGATAAGTGGTGCTACGATTAAACTTTATCGCAGTATATCGCAGCCGAGCAATGCACCGCAGAGCGTGCGTCGTGTACAAAGAAGTGCGGTCAATCCAGCTCAGTGGGAGTTGATAGCCATTCTCCACACCGATGCGAGCGGCAACTACTCTTTCGGCAATTTGGCAGCAGGGCAATATATGCTCACCGTTGAGTTGGATGGCTTCACTATGGAAGAAGGCGCGGTAGTAACCGCTTCCGAAGACGGCACTGTTAGCAATGTAAATTTCGTTGCCGACACTGAAACAGGTGCTATCATCGGAAGCGAAACCGGCTTGAACGACGTCGATATGGTAAAATTACAGAGTTATCCGAATCCAGTGAAGGACAAGTTGCATATAGATCTGAACGGTGCTTTCTCAAGTTTCCGAATTACCATCAGCGATGTTTCGGGGCGGATGATGTATGCTTCCGATCACAAAAACGAGCAACTGCTGACGGTTGATATCAGCGAATTCAAGGCGGGAATATACTTAATTACGCTAATAGGCGATAACAAAAGTGCCGTAATGAAAGTGATGAAAGAATAAGGGGAAAGTAATCGAGTTTTCAGTAAACGAAGAATAAAACCAATAAACAAACACAAAAAGAAGAACCGTTCGGCAGAACTAAACGGTTCTTTTTTTGTTTTATAAGAAACCATAAGAGTAATCTCCATTACAAATCAGGATAAGGAAATAACAATATTTTTAATATTCAACAAAAAAAGTTCTATTATCGTATAACTTTTTCTACCTTTGCACGTGTATGAAACAGAGGAAAGTACGGTATATTACAAGAAAAAATGGATAATGAACAAACTAACATACATACTTATGCTAACATTCCTTTTCTTCGGCTGCTCTGCCAATAAAAAGAATAGCACGATTTTCGCACAAAATTTTTACAATTTTTCCGCCACAGATATGAAAGGCGCAGAAATAAGTATGGAGCAATTCAAAGGAAAAATCGTGTTAGTGGTCAATACCGCGAGCAAGTGCGGTTTTACGCCTCAGTTTGAAGGATTGGAGCAGCTGTATCAGAAATACAAGGACGATGGTTTGGTTGTTCTTGGCTTTCCTTGCAATCAGTTTGGCAGTCAAGACCCCGGCACGAACGAGGAAATTCAAGAATTTTGCCAGCTGAATTATGGCGTTACATTCCCTATGTTTGCCAAAATAGATGTGAACGGCGAAAACGCTCATCCCTTGTATCAGTTTTTAAAGGAATCATTGCCAGGCTCACCCGGTACAGCTATTAAATGGAATTTCACGAAATTTCTGATTTCGGCTGATGGAACGCCCCTCAAACGGTACGGCTCTAATATAAAACCGAAAAATTTAGAAAAAGATATCGAGCGGGAGTTGAAGTAGATTTTTTAACGTATCATGGTATAATTATTGATGGGTGGAGTACGTTTGAGAAATCAATATCATTACAATAAAACAACTTAGATAGGGAGGAACAGTTATGAAAGCACCCATTTCGATTCTTATATTTTTCTTGAGTATGGCATTTTATATGTCTGCTCAAAGTATCGATGACGATATTTATTTTAAACCGAGTGATGCTAAAAAGGCAAAAGTAACAGAAAGTAAGAGTGTTGCTAAGCCTAACTACAAAAACGGAGCTAAAGAAATTATCTATATCGACAACACAAAAGCTAAATCAATTGTTGTTGATAAAGATACTGTCTATATCCTATCAGAAAACTCTGAAAATAATAATCTTAATGAAGAAGCTGACTCCATCGATGAAAACGGCTATTATCTTAATGACTTTAATGGTGGAGATATGGAATATGAATATGCTGAACGTATAAGAAAATTTCATAATCCAAAATTCACTATTCATATATCTGACCCGCAATACACTGATATTTACTTCCTTGATGATTATAATTGGAATGTATATGTTGATGGTTCGTATGCGTGGGTAACACCAACCTGGACAAATCCATATTGGAATGATTATTACTGGAGACCATATAGTTATAATAGTTGGTATTGGCGAAATAGTTGGTATAGCCCGTACTATTATAATAGTTGGTATGGTGGATATCCATGGGGTTATGGCAGTTACTACGGTGGATATTATGGTGGATATTATGGAAATTATTATGGTGGCTACTACGGTTGGGGAGGGTATTATCCTAATTATTATGGAGGTTGGGGGTATCCTTATAGTTATTATGGACATCATTGGAATTACTATCCCAATTACTATACTGCTACTCCAAAGAATAAAAATCATAATGAAGCTAACAGAAGAAAAGAGTATTACAATAGTGATCGTATTTCCGGAAGTGCTTCAGGTACACACACAAGAATTGCAGGCGGAAACTATAGTTCGGCTGTAGGACGTAACTCTGTTGTTAACAATGACAGACAAAGAATTACTAATAATGTTGTAGAAACGAATACAAGAACTTCCAACACAAGAATATCAACAAATGCAAATACTATATCTCGGACTGATGGAACAACAAATCGTCCGACAGGTATAGATACACGTACGAGAATAACAAACTCTACAGCAATTAGTAATAGAAATAATGAAGCTGTTAATTCAAGTTACAGAAATACAACTACTAATCGTACTGCCTCCGGTTCGACTGTAAATACAACTCCAAGCAGTACGAATAGAACCGTAAATTCTGCAACAACTGTAAGATCGAGCAATACAACTGTAAGAACCGGTACAGGAAGTTCTTCAACAAGAGTAACTACTCAACCATCAACATCAACATCAACATCAACTAATAGAAGCAGCTCGTATTCAACACCTTCTGCACGATCATCGTCCTCGTCTTCTTCGTCATCATCATCTTATAGTACTCCAAGTTCGAGTTCGAGATCTTCGTATTCAACGCCGAGTTCAAGTTCAAGCTCAGGATCTTCATATTCAAGTCCGAGTTCGAGTTCAAGTTCACGATCATCATATTCCAGTCCAAGTTCCAGTTCCAGTTCGGGAAGTTCCAGGAGTTCATCAGGCGGAGGTGGTGGCAGAAGATAAATATATATTATCACATTAACACATTATCACATTAGCATTACTTGTCCCGATTGATCGGGATTAGCACATTATCAAACTAACACATTATTTACGTATGAAACGATTAATAGTTATATCAATAGCATTTTTAGTATTTGCTTTTATGTACGGTCAGAGTGAATTTGACGCCTTAAAACTCATTGAGCATGATATTAATGGTACCGCACGATATACCTCTATGGCAGGGGCATTTGGAGCATTAGGAGGTGATGCTTCTGCAATAAAAGATAATCCTGCCGGTCTGGGAGTGTATAGGAAGTCGGATATATCTACTACACTTAGTATACAAACACAAGAAACATCTTCTAGCTGGAGAAATGGCAATCCAACAAGTGATTCTTTTTATCGTTCAAAATTTAATCATGTAAGTGCTGTCTTTTCTTTGCCTGTATCAAAATATATTACATCAGATTTAAAGTATTCAAACTTTGCAATTTCATACAATAGACTGAAAAACTTCGATAGAAACGTAACTATTAAGGGTGGAGATGGTTCAAAATCATCTATTACAGATTACTGGTCATATTTTTCAGATTATTTTTCAGGATATGACTTATACGAAGACAATAGTTACAATCCATATAACAATATTAACATACCATGGATATCGGTAACGGCAGCAAATGCAGGATTAATATATGAAAGTGATACTATTAATAACATTTGGGCGTCAGTATTAGATGCTGATGAAACGGTTGCACCAAATTATAGTTTAAGAGAAAAAGGATACTTAAATGAATTTTCAATAAGTTGGTCGGGTAATTTCAACGATCGACTATTTCTTGGAGCATCATTAAACATTTATGATTTATCATATAGTTTATCGTCTGATTATTCTGAAGATTTTGAATATAGCGGTTACCTGTCTCTTTTAAACAAATTCAGCTCTACTGGTAGTGGAGTTGGATTGAAAGTTGGAGGTATCTACACACCCGCAGATTTTTTAAGAATAGGAGCATCATTTCAAACGCCTGTTGTATACAGCATATATGACTATCATTATGCAGATTTAAAATACGGTTATGATACAAATAGTGGATTTATAAGAGATAAAGAATCGACTCCCGATGGAGATAATGAGTTTAAAATACAAGGTCCGTTTTCATATAATTTAAGTGGTGCATTAATATTAGGTAATAAAGCCGTTATTGGAGTTGAATTTGGATCAAGTATTAATTCAAGCACTCAATTTATGGATTTGGAAAATGACACAAGAAATTTCAATTATGAAAATGATAGCATAAATGCGTTATTTACAACTCAAAACATAATCAAAATTGGTGGAGAATATAAATTGACAGATAAATTTGCATTACGTGCAGGTTATGCAATTTCAAACCCATCAGTATTAAGTCGTATGGGAAAAGAATTTAGCTCTTTTTCAATACGAACAGATGTTGACTATTTTGTACCTAATGGAAATACACAATATTACACAGCAGGTATAGGATATAGAGAAACAAACTGGTATTTTGATATTGCATTTCTAAACAAAAGATATAGTCAAAAATTCTATCCATATAATTACAGTAAACTCGATGCTACCAGAGCCGGTGAGCCAGGAAAAGTAACAACATTAAATTACAATTTTGTTGCTACTTTAGGGTTTAGGTTCTAAAACAACGATATAGAATTATTTCTTTTTACAATAATTCTTTATCTTTGCAGATATTTATCAGAGGATAATAAATTTCCTCTGATTTTATATTGCACCAAACCAATTTATTTATATATATGATAACCCAAATACAGCTAATTCTTACGCCCGAACAAGCCTTTAAAGAAGAATTATTGAAAGAGAAAATTGCAGAAAAGCTAAAGATTTCTACAAGAAGTATAAATCATTTTAGAATTGTAAGAAAATCAATCGATGCACGCTCTATTTATCCTAAAATTAATATTGCTATTGATGTTTTCATAAATGAAGAACCTAACGAAAAAGATCTATACTCAAAGAATTTCAAATATCAAAATGTCCACAATAAAGAATCTGTTTTAATTATTGGCTCGGGACCTGCAGGCTTGTTTGCTGCTTTAAAATTAATTGAATTAGGGATGAAGCCTATTGTTTTAGAGCGTGGTAAAGCTTCTAAAAAAAGAGTTTTAGATATAGCTGCTTTAAATCGCAATAAAGGGATGAATCCTGAGTCGAATTTCTGTTTTGGTGCAGGAGGTGCAGGTACTTTCTCCGATGGCAAACTCTACACTCGTTCCAAAAAGAAAGGTAACACTCAGGAAATTCTTGAAATATTTCATTATCATGGTGCAGCCGATAATATACTTTATGAATCACATCCACATATAGGTTCTGATTTATTGCCCGGCATTATATCTAATATGGTTGACACAATTACATCACATGGTGGAGAAGTACATTTTGAGAAAAAACTGACAGAAATCTTAATAAAAGACAATCAAGTAACAGGATGTAAAACCCAAGACGGTTCGGAATATAGCTCACGCTTTTTAATTTTAGCTACAGGGCATTCTGCACACGACATATATGAGATGCTTCATTCACAATCAATTAAGTTAGAGCCAAAAGGTTTTGCTATGGGTATCAGAGTTGAGCATCCACAGACTTTAATCGATAGTATACAATATCATTCACAGGAACGAGACCCATATTTGCCTGCTGCTAATTACGCATTAGTAGAACAGGTACAAGACAGGGGTGTATATTCATTCTGTATGTGTCCGGGAGGCAGAATTGTACCGGCAGGAAGCAGTGAAGACGGAATTGTTGTAAACGGCATGTCGGCATCAAAAAGAAATTCACCTTTTGCCAACTCAGGTATTGTTGTAGAAATAAAGTCAGAGGACATACCCGAAGAATTTAATAAGTATGGAGTGTTAGCAGGATTAAAATATCAGCAACTTCTTGAACATATTGCCTATCTTCAAAATGGAGGTCAAGCTTTAAAAGCACCGGCACAGCGACTACTTGATTTTGTGCAGGGCAGACATTCGACAAGTCTTCCTGAATGTTCATATATGCCGGGAGTAGTCTTATCACCATTACATGAATGGTTGCCTGAGCATATCTCATCACGTTTACGTGAAGCATTCAGATTGTTTGACAGAAAGATGAAAGGCTATTTAACAAATGAAGCTATTGTAGTTGGAGTAGAGTCGCGTTCATCATCAGCAGTAAGAATACCACGTGATAACATAACAGGAGAACATCCGGAGATAAAAGGCTTATTTCCTGTAGGTGAAGGATCTGGTTTTTCAGGAGGAATTACATCATCAGCAATTGACGGAGAAAATGCTGCACATCATGTGTTTTCTTCAAGCCATTGATCAAAAGTCATATTATCTTTCTGTTTAAAAGCTTTTAAGAATGATTTATAACTATCAAAACCAGAGTCGTATACAATATTCTTAATTGTTTCAAGATTCTTTTCTCCAAGAAAAATTATTTTTTCTTTTATATGCTTCATTCTTAACTCAGCCATCATTTTTTTACATGTAGAACCAAAACAGTATTTTACACAAAAATGAATATGATGTAAGGGAATCTCTGTATCGGCACTTAATTTTTCAGCATTATATCCATGTTCTAAATAAGGTTTCTTTTCAGTGATATACTGCATTAAAATTTTAGATAATTCATCAAAATATACATTATATGTATGAGCTTCATCTACAGCTTCTTTAACACTATAGCTTGCATCCACCCTGGTTTTATTTAATTGATCTTTCATTAAAGGGTTTAACATTCTGTTGGTTGGAAACCCAAATAAAACGCCGGGATTAAACAAGATAATTAAGGGTGCCAAAGAATTAAATATTGTAGCAATCACAAATATATAATCTTGACGATCGAGCATAAACTCCCTGCTCGTATCAAATCTAAAGTACATAGTAAGAGCAAAATGTAACGATGAAAGCACAAAAAGTGAAAATGTAATTGTATTTAACCATCTATAATTAGAAATATATTTCTTTCTGAAAACACCTTTTAAACTTGATATCTTTTTATTATAAGATCGTCTGATGATAATTAAAGACCAGATGATATAAATTAATATTGCAAATGTCCTGATTTGAGTATTCATCCATGTTGGAGAGAAAACAAGAACGGTATTCATATAATAGGGCAAATTTCCTAATGAATTTTCAGCTAAGGTATACTTAAATTCATATGGTTTAAATAGATAAGGCAATAAAATAATCATATTAATTAAGAAAGGAAGAAGATGAATTAAATCTCTGTCAGAGAACTCATATTCTTCGTCGACTACTCCTCTTATGAAGAAATAAAAAAGTGGTCCACATAAGAAAAACAAAGGTCCGGCAACACTCATCATTAACAGCAGTAGACGTACTGATCCACCATTAATCACATGATCATATAAAACTGAAGTAAAAGAAATAATAAGAAGAAATAGCGAAAAAAATATTACATTTTTATTTAGCTTTCGATTATTGATAAACATAATTATAGCTAAAAATACATTAAATACAGCTACTAAGAAAGTTATACTAATCATGGTAATTTATTTAATTTTATTTGGCTGTAAAGATACGAAAGAATGTTATAATTGGCTCATACTAATCCTTTATCTGCCGGAAAAACAACACCTAATTGCCTGCGGATTTCATCAATTATTTCGATAACAATCAGAGAGTTATTTAAGCTGTTTATTTTCGATTCCGATTGATTATTTTGAATAAGATTGATAAACTCTTGAATTTCATAGAAGTATTCGTTGTGTTTCAATGGTTTAGAGAGTGTTTTTGATTTTGAGAGTCTACCCTTCCCTACTGAAACATCGCCAACGGTATATAGTTTCACACTATTGATAGAACTGATTTTATCTATCAGCAAATTACCGTTTTCTCCTTGAATTTCAGTGTTTAATACAGAATCAGCAATTTTTGAATAAATAATAGTTGCAGTGATGCTATTATCATATTTAAAATTAACTGTGCCTGCGCCATCGGCTCCTGTCGACAATAAAAACCCATTAGCTTTTATCTCAGAAGGTTTTCCAAAAAGCACAACCATTGGATAAATAGTATATACACCAATATCCATAATGGCACCATTAGAAAGCGAAGTGTCAAAAGCATTGACAGCTATACCTGATTTAAACTTATCGTATCTTGATGAATATTGACAAAAGCTTGAAAAATAATGACGAATTTTACCGATTTTATTGATATTTTCTAATACAACTTTGAAGTTTGGAGATAAGGTCGGTTTCATTGCCTCCATTAGGACGACTTGGTTTCTTTTAGCTGCATCTATCATCAGTCGAACTTCATAAGCATTCGAAGCCATAGGTTTTTCACACAGAACATGCTTTTTGTGGTTCATGAACATAATACTCTGAGAAGCATGTAAGGCATTTGGTGAAGCAATGTAAACAGCATCAATCAAGTCTGACTCAGCCATTTTTTCAAGAGAAATAAAGGTATGAGGAATATTATGTCTAGTAGCAAAATCATCAGCAGTTTTCTGAGATCGGGAATAAATTGCAGTAAGCTCAAAACGAGGATCTTGCAAAGCACCGGCGATTATCCAATCAGAAATAAAATTTGTACCAACAATACCAAATCTGACTTTATCGGACTTGGAAGGAAAAGAATCAGTTTTTAAACTTTCAGTCATTATTACTTATACCAATCATCCATAATTTTCAGAAACTCAACAACTTTTTCTTCTAAAGCAATATTTTTGCTTTTCAGTTGCTGATATAAATATTGAGTTTCGAGCAAATTTCTAATTCTATAGCTAACTTCAATCAAATCGAAAGGTTTTGACAAGAAATCTTTAGCACCACCTTTCAGAGCTTTATGTTTTGCTTCGGTAGTAATATCGGCTGTAAGCACTAAAATAGGTAGAAATTTATTAGGATTTAATGATTTTGCTCTATCGTCTTTTAATTTTTCCATCACCTCATAACCCGACATATGTGGCATCATTAAATCTAGGAGAATTAAATCAGGATCGTAAGTTTTAACGAAGTCGCTTACCTTTCTTGAGTCTAATAAACATTCAATATTTGTATACCCTTCGATTTCAAGTAGACCTTTCAGTACATCAATATTTGATTGCAAATCATCGACAACCAAAATTTTAGCATTTTTCAGATTGTGTTCTAACATGACTATTATCTTTTTATATATGTATATTTATTAATTTATTTTGTACTTATCGATTTCGCTCAACAATTCTACCACATCTAAAGGCTTTGTTAAGTATCTTTCTGCCCCCGAGTTAATAAGATTACTTATTCTGTACGGCATAGCATCTGCACTAATAACAATTACAGGAATATGTCTGGTGTTTTTATTTTTCTTCAAATCAACGATAATTTCACTACCATGACTATCCGGTAAATTCAAATCGAGTAAAATTAAATTAGGATCGTGCTTGATAGCTAAATCAACAGCTTTTAATCCATATTTATGGCATATAAGTTTTATATCCGGACGATAAGTTGAAATAATTTGCTGTACTAATTCAATATTCGAATTATTATCTTCTATATATAAAATCGTACCTTTAGCATTATTTTTTCCTTTGCTATTGTGTGTAATATTAAAATTGTCCAATTGAAACTCATTGTGTTTGTTGTCCTCATATGGAAGTAAGATGTAAAAAGTACTACCCTCGCCTACTTTACTCGTAACGGCAATAGTACCATTCATCAGCTCAATTAATTCTTTTGCAATAGATAGTCCTAATCCGGTACCTTCAGCAATATTAATAGCTTCTTCCATACGTTCAAAATGTGTAAACAACCTTATTAAATTTTTCTCTTCAACCCCAATTCCTGTATCAATCACAGATATTTTGATTTTATTTTCAGTACTGTCAGAATCTTTTTCAATATCTACTTTTAAAGTAACTGAACCATCATTCACATTATATTTAATAGCATTGTTGAGAAGATTAATTATCACCTGTAAAAGTCGTTGTTTATCAACTTTTATAGATAAATTGTCACAATTTTTCAAATCTACAAGAATTGAAATATTTTTACTGACAGTCAGAGGTCGTACTAAATCCACAGCTTCTTCTACAATCTCCTTAATCTTCACTAATTCAATGCTTAAAGAAAGTTTTCCTGATTCAATTTTTGAAATATCAAGAACTTCGTTAATTAATTTTAGAAGATGATTACCGCTATTTAAAATATGTTCGACACCCTTTTTCTGCATATCATTTAACTCACCCATAGAAAAAAGTTGAGCAAATCCCAGAATTGAATTCATAGGAGTTCTAAGTTCGTGACTCATCCTCGAAATAAATTCACTTTTAGCTTTATTTGCTTTTTCTGCATCATTACGAGCTACTTTTAATTCTGCCTCATGTTTTTTTCTTATAATGATTTCATTCATTAAAAACTCGTTTGTAACTGATAATTCAGAAGTCCTCTCTTTAACTTTCTGTTCAAGACTTAGATTTATTTCCTTAATTTCTCCCTCTATTTTTTTCCTTTCAGTAACATCCTGCATTATTGCAACATAGTTAACAACATTACCATTAATATCATTAATAGTGTTAATAGTTAAATCTTGCCAATACAATTCTCCACCCTTTCTTTTATCAATAATTTCACCACGCCACACATCTTTAGCTTCTATTTTTTGCCACAACTCTACATTTGCAGCTCTGTCTTCATTAGCAAGCCTTAAAAACTTATATGTTCGTCCGGTAATTTCCTCAAATGAATAACCCGAAAGTAAGCAGAAAGATGGATTTACATATTCTATCTTGAATTCTGAATCGGTAATCAATATCATATTTGGGCTATTCTCAATAATCTTTGAGAACTTATGAATTAACTTCTCATTTGCCTTACGACTTGTAATGTCTTCTTTAACACCAAAATAATGTGTTGTTCTTCCTGTTGAATCTTTAACCGGTGAAATCGTTGCATATTCCCAAAACAAATCACCATTCTTTCTTTTATTGATCAATTCGCCTTCCCAAACTTGCCCTGATGTAAGAGTCTTCCAAAAGTTGACATAAAAATCAACACTTTGCTTACCAGAACTTAAAATATTGGGATTATTTCCTATTAATTCTTCATAAGAATAGCCTGATATATCACAGAATTTTTTATTTACAAACTCAATGTTTGCATTAAAATCAGTAATAACGATTGAAGCCGGACTTTGATCAAGAGCTAAATTAAACAACTGTTCTTGTTCGCGGGTCTTCTTAGTTCTTGTAATATCAGTAAAGAAAGTTGTGAAATAATACTTTTTGGGTGAAAAAACAAATACATTATACCATCTGTCTAAAGGTTTTGAGTATTGCTCAAAATTCATTTCCTCTCCGGTTAAAGCAACCTTACCATATATTGAAATCCAATCAAACTCACCTGTTGTAATATCAGGCATCACTATCGTAACTGTCTTATTAATAACTTCATCAGCTACCAATCCGGTCATTTTTTCAAAAGCTTCATTAACTTCAAGAAAAACATAATCAACAGGTACATCATTATCATCAGCAATAATACGATGATGAGCATAAGCTAAAAGCGGACTGTTTAAAATTGGATTTGAAGGTTTATTCTTCATACATTACAAAACATATAAAAAAATTTCTAATTTTGCAAAGTTACTTAAAAGTCTTAATTAGCAAATAAATAAATACTAATTATTGAATATTGAATTAAAAAAATCATAACTTTATCTCATTAAACACAAAAAACTACTCACATATGGAACATAAAAAGGAAGAAATCGGTTTACCGGAGAACGCATCAAGAGAATTAAAAGATGGGGAAGAATACATTCCTATAATGAAACCTGAACATAATTATCCTGAAGTAAATTTACGATCGGTATCTTTAGGAGTATTAATGGCAATAATATTCTCGGCAGCAGCAGCATATTTAGGATTGAAAGTAGGACAAGTATTTGAAGCTGCTATTCCTATAGCCATTATTGCAGTAGGACTCTCCAGTGCCTCCAAAAGGAAAAACGCTCTAGGAGAAAATGTAATTATCCAATCAATTGGAGCAAGTTCGGGCGTTATAGTTGCCGGTGCCATATTTACACTTCCTGCTTTATACATTCTGCAAGAAAAATATCCTGACATAGCAGTAAGTTTCATGCAAGTATTTTTAAGCTCGTTATTGGGCGGTATTTTAGGCATATTGTTTTTAATACCATTTAGAAAATATTTTGTTTCTGATATGCATGGTAAGTACCCATTTCCTGAAGCAACAGCAACCACACAAGTATTAATTTCCGGAGAGAAAGGTGGAAGTCAGGCTAAACCCTTAGTATTGGCAGGATTAATAGGAGGACTATATGACTTTGCCATAGCCACATTCGGAACATGGGCAGAGACAGCTTCATCACGCATATTACCATTTGGCGAAGCAATAGCCGACAAATTAAAGATGGTATTTAAGGTAAACGTAGGAGCAGCAGTATTAGGATTAGGCTATATAGTAGGATTAAAATATGCAATAATAATATGTGCCGGCTCTTTGCTAATATGGTTTGTCATCATACCGATTTTACCATTTATAAATGAAAACATACTACATATCATAAACCCAATATACACGGGTGGAGGACTAACCGACGTAGCACCTGAGACTATCTTTAAAGACTTTGCGAGACATATAGGAATAGGCGGTATAGCTATGGCAGGTATAATAGGTATAATAAAATCATGGGGTGTGATTAAGAGTGCTGTTGGTCTTGCCGGCAAAGAATTAAGAGGCAAGGGACATACAATAGATGCAGAAACTAAGCGTACACAAAGAGATATTTCCATGAAAATCATCATCTTTGGAGTAATTATAGCATTGATAATTACATTTATATTTTTCTATTTAGGTGTGGTACAAAATCTACTTTATGCTACAGTAGGAATTGTCGTAGTAGCTGTTATAGCATTTCTTTTCACTACAGTAGCAGCGAATGCAATAGCTATTGTTGGTACTAACCCTGTGTCAGGAATGACGCTTATGACTTTGATTTTGGCTTCAGTAGTTATGGTCGCAGTAGGTTTGAAAGGCACAGCAGGCATGGTTGCCGCATTAGTAATAGGCGGAGTGGTATGTACAGCATTATCGATGGCAGGTGGATTTATTACCGATTTAAAGATAGGTTATTGGTTGGGCAGTACACCAGCAAAACAGCAATCATGGAAGTTTTTAGGCACTTTAGTTTCAGCAGCAACAGTTGGAGGGGTTATAATGATATTAAACAAAACCTATGGATTTACCGGAGATGGAGCTTTAGTTGCACCGCAGGCAAATGCGATGGCAGCAGTAATCGAACCGTTAATGTCGGGAACGGGAGCACCTTGGTACCTATATGCAATAGGAGCATCTATATCATTAATACTGACTTTCTTCGGTATACCGGCTTTGGCTTTTGCTTTAGGAATGTTCATTCCTCTTGAATTAAACGTGCCATTAGTAATTGGAGGTGCGATAAGTTGGTATGTATCAACAAGAAGTAAAGATAAAGCATTGAACACAGCCAGACATGAGAAAGGTACATTATTAGCATCCGGATTTATTGCGGGTGGAGCTTTAATGGACGTTGTAAGTGCTTCAATGAGATTTGGTGGCATCGACTTGATAAATCCGGCATGGGCAGAAAGCAATGGTGCACAGTGGTTAGGAGTGATAATGTATGTTGCTTTGATTGTTTATTTTGCGTGGGATTCGAAGAGAGTGAAAAACAACACAAACTCTGAACCTTGACCTTCTTTACTTGATAAGGTAATGGCACCTCCATGAGCTTCTATCACACTTTTCACATAACTTAATCCCAGACCAAATCCTTTGGCTTCTTTGCGTGTTACCGCTTTACCGCGTTCGAACATCGTAAATACTTTTGTCTGATCTTTTTCAGACATACCGTAACCGTTGTCTTTGATGTAGATAAACACATCATTGTCTTTTCGTTCGCAACGTATTGTTATTTTAATCCTACTGCCCGAATACTTTATAGCATTGTCTATCAGATTACTTACGGCATTGGAAAGCAAAGTAATGTCGGCTTGCAGACTGATATCTTCAGGTGAAAAAGACACGCTAAATTCCACCGGTTTTCTTGCCTGAACATTGAATTTATCCGTTAACGGTAAAATAATATCTCTTAGGTTGACCGACGACAGATTTACATCTAATGCAGATTTCTCAGCCTTTGCCACAGTAAGTATCCTGTCGGTGAGTGCTTGTAGATTAAGTATTTGCTGTCGTGCAAGATCAATATATTTCGCACGTTTATCGGGGTCATTGTACAGTTTTTCGTTGGCAAGCAGGCTGTTAACCTGAGCTATAGTTTGCAGTGGTGTCGCCATGTCGTGAGTAAGAGCGTGCGAAAAATCGGTATGCAATTGTCGAAGATGTTTTTCTTTGATAAAAGAACTCATCTGATAGAACATAGCATACGCTACGAACAGTATCAATAGCACAGAAAGTATCAGTATAAATGTCATTTGCAAAAAAACGGAACGATATGGCGAAACCAACAACACCTGTAAACCTTCGCTTTTATCCATGCGAATGGGGATGATATTGGAGTAAAGAGCACCTTGTAACGAACCCTTATGTTCCTTATCTGTTGTTTCCAACACCTCTCCCGTTTGAGCATTTATGCGATTAATAATGAATTTTCCATAGATGTTTTTATTCTCAATCTCAAAATGAAAAATGGAATCTAAATAATGCAGAGAAGCGTAAAATTGATTTTTATATAAATGTTCCTGAAGCACTAAATTTAATAAAATATCGGGAGCTTCACAGGGATCAATCTCCATACTTCCTATAATATATTCTTGTGCCTCCGCTTGTTTATTGTACAAAATATCCTTACTCTCATTTTCTCTTTTTCGTAATTCTTTATACGATGCTTCTTTAAAAGCATTGTTGATATGTACCTGCGTTTGTTGCTGAACAATAGAATATGTATAGTACAACCATGCTCCCTGTAATATAAAAATAAGGAGTATAGCCGTAACAGTAAATACTTTTATGTGCCAGATGTTTCTCATGCAGTGCAAAGATATATCTTTTCCACTATCTATTACATAACATCAAGCAGAAAAATTAACATAGAATATATGTCTATGTTAACAACACTTGCATTCGACATACAATATCCGGCTCTTTACTCCTTATAATCAACACGCTACATAACATCCAATGTTATATAACATAAACTGCCATGTTATATAACGTTCTGTTAACCTACTTGTTACGAGAAAGTTTCCAGTTTTGCAGACAAGAAATTTAGTCAACAAAACAACTAATTTAAAATTATTTATTATGGAAACTTTGCGAAAGAAAGGCAGAACATTAAGTCTGCAACAAATGAACAGTTGTCTCGGCGGAAAAATAATCAGAGTGTTTTATTATGACCAAAACGGACAACTACGCTATCGAGATATAATTGTAAAATAATGGTTACGTTCGCGAATGTGCTTGTCGACTTCCAATATCTTCAGAATAGGATTTACGGATAAAAAAACAGAGACAGTACAGAAAGCACGTTGAGTGATTATGTTCTTGCCAGCACTTACATTAGAGTTGCTCTATCATTTAGTTAGAGTAACTCTGATGTTTTATATATACATTCACAATACTCCCTCTGTTTTAAGAATTATACCTTTTCCTTTTATTGTAACAATTTGAATAGAAGGATCGTATGCAAGATGTTTACGTAGTTTGGCAATGAACACATCTAAGCTGCGAGAATGAAAAAAATCGGCACTTTCCCATAAATCGATAAGGATTTTTTCACGTGCAACTATCGTATTTTTATTTTCGTACAGCATTTTAAGGATATCAGCTTCTCGTGTGGTCAATTTCTGTTTCTGCATACGTAATTCCAACGTTTCTTCTCTGAAATTAAACTTATAATTTCCGATATAAAGAAAATCGTACGCATCGGCTACATCTTTGTTATATTTACTACTCATACGTTTCAGAATAGCCTGAATATGTGCATGAAGTTCTTCTGCAACAAACGGTTTTTTGATGTAATCGTCCACTCCAAGTTCGTATCCTTTCAGCACATCTTTAGGCATAGTTCTACCTGACGCCATGATGATAACAACAGATTTATCTTTTATTCGTACCTGCCTTACCAACTCATAACCATCCATTTCAGGCATTTCAATATCCGTAACTAACACATCAGGTTGAAACCGGTCGAACAGTTCTAATCCTTCTTTGCCGTTGTGAGCTACCTCTACATCATAGATATCTAATAACTCCAACCCACCCTGTGTGGTATAAGCACAAGTTTTATCATCTTCTATAAAAAGAATTTTTATCATTTTAGTTGTATGTTAAAATTATGTTATTAGCTGATATGTTTCATTTGGTGCAAAGATATGGCTTTTCCCTGATTGTTATGTTATATTTTAACGCGAATGTTAACAGAAATATGTATCTACGTTAACAATCCTCACATCCTATAAAAACCATATAACAATTTACTCTCTATTAATCAGCACATTACAAAGCCTCCAATGTTATATAACGTAAACCGCAATGTTATATAACATTCCATTAACCTGATTATACAAAAAAAGTTTGGAGCTTTGCACATGGAAAATTGGAGTTAGTGAATGGAGATAAAATAATAGTAATTATATAACAACCAACAGATATGAAATTAACTACTATGAGATCAAATCATCTGATTGAAAAAGCCGTCCTGCAAAAGACCTTACAGGACGGCTCAACCAAAAACGGTCGTTCTTTTATCAGAAGAGGAACGACAAAGATAATAAAAAAGTAATCTCCGGTTGTAGGTTATGAAGGCACAATAATAAATACAAAAAACAACAATTAAAATTTTAAAAAAAAATGAACAAATTAATATGTATATTTGCGGTCGCAATTGGAATAGTGTTTACGGCTTGTGAGAAAAATGACGTGATAATTGATAAAGATAAAACAGAATTTAACACTGAACAACAAAAAATGCGTAGTGCATTAGAAACAACAACAAATATCCTTTTAAATATGATTACGAGTGATGAAACCTACTTTGATGAATTAAACAAAGTTATTGTAGCTGGGTCATCAAATTATATGGAAGATCGCGTGATGCTCAAAGATTTATTTAGTACAACCTCTAAATCGAGTGCATTACGTGTAAAAGTAAATTCTAACAAGTTTACTTCTGATTTTAAAACAGCATTCACCAAAAACAGGCCACAAAAGATCGGTGGAATTAATGGAATAAATTCAAATACATTTTCAAATCCAGATTCATTAATTCAGTTTTTGATTGAGAATAATGTTATACTAAACTGTCCTTATCCATTAGAAGATTATGATGAAGATAATAGAATACCGGCTATCTCGTTTGATCCTATGAATAATGATTCAACGAACGTTGGATATCTTCTTGACAAATTAGGTAATATCTCAGAGGTTATTGTCAGTCAATCTTATGCAGACAAGCACCCGGTTTGGATATTAATTCCGTACCAACCAGAAAATACAACCCAATCTGCAGCAAATGTTAGACATGCACAAAGAAGTAAGACAGCAACAAATGATGGCTTCAGAGCAACGTTCCATAAAATTTACCTTACTGAGTATTATTGTACAATATTTAAAGCAACTTTAGATATGCGTATATTGAGAAGTTCAAACTCATTTTCATGGAATGATCAAACTAAAAACTATACAGGTTCTTTCTCCCAGATGAGTACGTTCCAGATGCCAAGAAAATACGTGGGTTACGCAAAAGATCAGAAAATGTCTGGCTGGTATCCTATTGATATTGAGTGGGATTATGATTGGCATAGTGATAAAGTAGAACAAGGTTTATCTGTATATGAATATGATCCAGGTACAACTTATGAGACAAGTATAACTGTAAAAGCAAAAATTGATGGAGTAGAAGTAGGAGCAAGTGTAAATGCTAAATTTTCAAAATATGATGATATTATTGCATTGCAACCCTTAGGTAGGAGCTATTTTTATGACATCGCTAAAAATGGGATTCGTAAGGATGATTGGAAGTGGACTGAGGTTACAAAAAGGAATTTTTGGGGTACGCCAACTCAAACCAAGGTACATAACCAAATAGACGGCAAATATATTTATCGTTTTAGTCCAAGTTTTATGATGTCTGTTAGTGCTCAATAATATAAATATTTTTTAACACAAAAGAGGCTATCTCAAAATGAAGATAGCCTCTCATAAAAATTAAATCAATGAAAAAAATTATATTAAGTATTTTTTTGAGTATATCATTAATTGTGAATGCTCAAGTAGATTGCTATATTTTGGGTGGTACGAGCCATGCTATAAATCTTTACGATCTAACACAACCGGGTTTTAATTTTGGAGCAGTTATTAATTTACCTTTTTCAAAAACATGGAGTTTCCAAACCGGATTAAATTACAATTTTGTATCAACTGACAGTGATTGGCCAACAAGTGAATTGGTTGTAGATAAAATGGTAAGCTTTGATAGCGGCGTAATATATAATTATAGTTTTATAGAATTACCTGCATCGATAGCAATAGGAATAAAACTTTCTGAAAGAAGTAAATTGAAATTCAATTTAGGTGGTTATTTTTCAGTTTTCACCGGTGGTAAATCACTATATAGAAGTCCCGAGGGTTTTTCCAAATATGTTTTATTGGCAACATGGACAGACCCTGTAGGTGGTGGTTTTTTAGTTGGTACCGGCTTTGAAATCAATAAGATTTATGTAGGGATGGAAGTAAATTATAGTCCGGAAAGTTACAATCCAAATACAGTAATTAAAACAAAATTTGGAATAAAATTGTGAGAGATGGTCAGGTAATATTACTTTGAAAACATATATACAATAACCATAACGGATGATGGCAAGAGATATCAATAACAGATAATTAAAAAATCAATTTTATGAAACACAAGATTATAATTCTTATTGCATTATGTATTTCAATTCCAAATTTTGCACAAAACAAACAATTTGCAAGACTAAAATATAAATTATAAAGAAGCAGCATATGCAACTCAAAAAGAAGTTATCTCTAAAATCATTTTGAGATAACTTCTTTGTTAATCAATTATAATATGAAAAATATTGTATTAATTCTTTCTTTATTTCTTATCTCCGAATGCTCTTATGCACAAGGACAAAATAAAAGGTTCGGATTGGAAATAAATCGCAACAAACTCATTAGGATTCTTTTCCGGATTTAGGATATTCCTTGATTTTGAAGGATGTTCAAGAAAAGCAGCTAAACATAAAAATACCAAGTAACTTTTAACAACAACATTACATATTTATTTGCATTCACTAACCCCCTCTGTTTTAAGGATTATACCTTTTCCTTTTATTGTAACAATTTGAATAGAAGGATCGTACGCAAGGTGCTTACGTAGTTTGGCAATAAACACATCCAAGCTGCGAGAACTAAAAAAATCGGCACTTTCCCATAAATCGATAAGGATTTTTTCACGTGCAACTATC
>CALFXE010000163.1 GCA_937927845.1 uncultured Paludibacter sp. | reverse complement strand
TAAGATGCTGCTCGATGTAAAAAGCCAGTGCCGTTTTACCCGAACCTTGTGTATGCCAGATGATCCCTTTACGCTTGCCTTCATCCAGTTTGGCGGCTATAGCCATAGTGGCGAAGATCTGCGGGTAGCGCATAATGTGCTTTTGCAAACCGCTTTCCTCTTTTACATAGGCAATGGCATAGCGTAAGGTGAAAGCAAACCTCTCCCTGCTGAATAAAGAGGTGAGGATACGGTGTGTAGGCGTATGGGGTTCCTTATTGATTTTGAACTCGGGGCTATGTTTGATCACCAAAAGGTTGTTGTCCTTCAGTATCTCGTTTTCTTCCTGTTCTGAAATCGTTCCTAATTTCTGTTTTACCGGGTAATCTTCGTCTTCGCGAAAATAATTGAATTGTAAATCTGCATAAGCCGATGTGGCATAAAATGCGCCAAATACAGGTTCCACAATGCCGTCCTCATACTCCATGTTATTGGAAAAGACCATCAGCTGCGTGATGTTGGCAAAGCGGCGGAAATGTTTGTTTTTAAAGCGTGCATTAATACGGCTTCGTTCAGCCATTACGCCTTCTTTGTTATGCGGCTTTTTCACTTCCACAAAAGCCAACGGCATCCCGTTAATCAGCACGGTGATGTCCGGACGGAATTCTTCATCGCCGCTTTTAGCCGTCAATTCGGCGGTAATGTGAAAACTATTGTTGTCGAAATTTTTAAAATCGATCAGTTTTATACCCGAGGTTGCCGTCAGCCGATCGTAAAACTTTCCTCCGAGATCTTCATAGTCCAGTTCCAGGCTTACTTCATCCAGTACACGGAGGATTTCTTCTGTGGCCACCTCGGGGTTAATGCGTGCCAGGCTTTGCGTGAAGATAGTTTCAAAGATATTGGTATCCACCCTGCGCTGTTGCTGATCGAGCGGTATATACTGATATCCCAGCTTCATCAGATGAAGCAATGCGGGAATTTTGACACGTGAGTTTTCGTTGAAGGACATTAAAACTAATTGTGCTTTTATTTGGTTGAATGCAGTAACTCTCGGACATCCACATTCAGCACTTTTGCTACTCCAATCAATGTCTCTAATGATGGCTGTTTCTCATTGGTACACCAGTGAGAAATAGTTGTTTCGTTCTTACTTAGACTTTCAGCCAACCATTTATTAGTTCTGCCCTGTTCAGCAAGAACTACTTTAATCCGGTTAATTGTCTTTTTAGACATATAATTTGCTTATTAGGCAAATATATTTGTTAATAGGGAAAGCAGTACCCTTTTGTAAAGTTTCTTTGCGAGAAAAATGTACCATTTCCATAAAAGTATCACCATTGCTTCTTTATATGATTACCCATTTCGAAAAGATATTGAAAGAAATATTCCTTGTTAATCCTTTCCAATAATTTCGAATCAGGATGATTAAATGAAGCTATTCTTTTGATTTTTTTTAAACGCAGTAAATAATTTAAACGCTTTTGAATTTTTATATACTCATGTAAGTGCAGATAGGCAAAAAGAAAAAGTCACATATTAGGAAGAACAATAAGACCGATTATTGAAATATTGTGCATACAACAATATTAAAGTTTAGAATACTTATCGTGCAAATATTTCTTCAATGACCTTCAACCAGCTGGATGAGAAAAACCAATCGTATCAATTAAAACAAGTCATTAATGCAAGATAAGTATATACTATTCATTAAAGTGGGATCAGTTTAGCCAGAATATCGATATGTTTATGATTGGATATTTGAAAATATAGTACAACAATGAGTAGTGAGATCTAAAGGAAAATCGAACTATAAACTACCAACCTTTTGCGGCGATAACAACAAAGCCCTTGGCTTTCGCTAAGGGCTTTTTGTGGGTAGTCGCCCTGTCGGGACAATTTTCGAACCATTTCTTGGATGATTTGAAAAAATTGGTCAGTTCAAATGAGAACATTTTCAACTGACTATCAGTACGTTATTCAACGTATAAAGTTTTAAATTTAAAAATCAAATAACGCAAAAAATAAATGGTTCGAACTTTCATGCAAATTGGAGATTTTTGAATTTATGCAAATCACAGTCAAAGGCTATTCTATTATAAGCATGGCATTGAAAAACAACTGAGGCCCGACTCTGAAATTTGAACCAAATACGGAGCATAGCTATTCTTGGGTCACACGACGGGGGTACCCCAAATCTCAACAGAAATGTTGGCACACTAAATGACACAGTAAATAGATTGCTTGAACTCATCCCAACTTTCAAAACAGAACATGGATCTACAACAATGAATGCCCTCATATTTTCAATTGTTTTCATTATTCACTTGCCACTATAAAGAAGTTATTCCTTGTCTTTTTTAATAGTAAATCAGTTGCTCCAAGTAATTTCAAATGTTCTGTCTCCTTTTCAACAATCTTTTTTGAGATACCTGGTTGGACAACATAAATACTAAATTCAAGTTCGCAATAACCTGATGTTATCATATTCAATAACGTGTTCATTTCTTCATCCCCACCGGTTTCGTATCTAGTTGCTTTCCCTTGGTTAATACGTGAATTTTGACGTCTAACCATATGTTGCAGAAGCTCATAGGCGTTATGCCTCCAATGAAAGCTTCTTTGTGCTTGACCACACACTTCGTATAAGTCTTTTAAACGACGACCGCTTTGTGATTTTGATGAAAACTTACAATGATATAAATCTATTTTTATTCTGCTGTCTCCACCATCCCAAAATTTTATCGCTATAATATCACTCGCTTCATTGGCATCGTCGTCGTCAAATATTATTTTATAATCAGCATTAGATTTTAGCTTTTCGATAATATGAAATTGAATTGAGTCTGTTCTCTTTTCCAGTTTTTGTGATTCTTTCCGAATGTCTGTACCTGTCCACTCTAAGGGAAGTATTTTGGAGGTATCAAAAAGGTTGATTTT
>CALFXE010000162.1 GCA_937927845.1 uncultured Paludibacter sp. | reverse complement strand
TGCGACTGTTACGTTCTGTGGTGGAACGGATTGCAATAATTCCTACAGGCTTAATAATGATACTTCTGCTAAGTCCTAACTCATCGTATGGATAGCAGCTTCCCCTGAGAGAGAAGAAAAGCACACCCAAGTTTGAGAGAGAATTTGGGAGGCTTTTATGATATTCGCTTAACCAACGAGCTGCCTTATATGCTTTTTAATATAAATGGGACAATAGAACGAATGTGGCGGATTTTGATTTTTAATTTCTGATGCGAGTCCAACGATAATCCAGAATCCGCCATACTATTGTGTTGTCCCAAACAGAGAACAAAATCGAGCAGGAGGGATAAAGGATGGATTATATAGATTTATGCGTTAATGACATTAGAAATGAAATGTATGAAAAGAATTTATTTAAAGAAAATGAAGATGTGCTGTATAAGATCGAAAATTATGTTGTTTTGGAAAGATTCACCGGAAAAAGCTATTCGTATAGAATGGTTAATATTTATGATATGAATCCAAAGCACCTTTGCAGCCGTAAGACGATGATTATAAAAGAAGAATATAATCTGCTTGCACAAAAGATATTAAAGCTTGAAGGTGATAATTTAAAACCCTGTAATTTGGAAAATGCCAAATCTAAGAGAGCTGAAAAGTTGCTTTCACGCATTTTTTTAGATATATTACCTCAACACGGTTTGAGTTTGCGTGAAAATCAAATTGAATTAGCATTACAAATGCTTAAAGGTCTAATAGATAAAAGCATATCCCTTATGGAAGCAGAGGTAGGTATCGGCAAGACTCATGCTTATATTATAGCAGCAGTAGTACATGGACTTTTCACCGAAACAAAAACTCCTGTTATTATTTCTACCTCTACCATTGCTCTGCAAAAATCAATTACTGAGGAATACATACCACAGATAAGTCAAATATTATTGGAACATAAAATTATAGACAAACCACTTTCTTTTGTTGTGCGAAAAGGAAAGTCACATTATGTTTGTGATAAACGACTAAAAAAGTATTGGTTCACAATAGAAAATTCAACTCGTCCGATAGAAGAAATTACAAGTTTAAAACAGCTATTATCGGCAGAATTAAATGAAATAGATTTGGATTGCTATACATTTACACGATACATTAAAGATAAAATATGTGTTAATAACAAGTGCAATAATGTCTGTGATTATTATGAAAGTTGCCGATTTATACGCTTTAACAGTGATTGCATGACTGGGGAATTTGATTTTCAAATTGCCAACCATAATTATGTAATGGCAAATATCATTGCACAAAAAGAAAACCGAAAGCAATTGCTTCCAAACTACAAGATAGTTATATTTGACGAAGCACATAAATTATATGATGTCGCAAAACAAATGTACGGCTGTTTTTTATTGGATACTGATATTACAGGATTAATTGTCTATATTACAATGAGCAAGCTAAGAGAGTTAAAAAGTGAGCCTATACAGATAATTTGTGACAGAATGGAAAAGTGCAACGATAAAATTTTCGGTGAATTACTGCAAAACACACCATCGGATTTTGTGAAAGGTGAAAATGGACGAACGAAAGCAGAGTTTACACGCATTTGCCAATACTATATCAGGGAACTTTTAGAAACACTTGCAGATTTACGGAAATATATATATTTATGTTCTGATAAACGGCTCAAAGGACGCGGGAAAAACGTACAAAGAATATGTCGGGAAGTAAGCGATAAATTAAATTTGTTTGCATCACCGGAAAGTATGGTTTGTTGGCTTGAAAGTCAAAAATCCGGCTTTAAATTATGTGCCATTCCAAAGGATTTAAACAAAATGCTCGCAAATGATATTTGGAGCACACGGATTCCCTATATTCTTACCTCAGGGACAATCTCAGTTGGTGGTAATTTCGATTTGTTAAAAAGTAAAACAGGAATTGAATTGATTCCACAAAAACGAATAAGCGAAACGAGCAAAAAATCACTATTTGATTATAAAAACAATACTTTGCTTTACATTCCTGAGCATATACCGTTTCCAAATCTAAAAAATGAGAAATATATAGCAACGGTTACAAATGAAATTCAAAAACTAATAAAAGCAACACATGGGCATGCACTTGTGCTGTTCACTTCCTATTGGCTTATGGATAAAGTATTCAGCGAGGTTTGTCAAAACGATTATGACTATCCTCTTTTTGTTATGGGCAGAGGCAGAATTGATGCTATAAGTGATTTCAAAATAAGCGGTAACGGTGTCTTGTTTGCAAGTGATACCGCAGGTGAAGGTATTGATATAGCTGGAGATACGCTTTCAAACCTTATTATTGTTAAACTACCATTTGGTGTACCGGATCCTATTTCGGAGTACGAGCAATCGGTGTTAGGTGGTCTAAAAGAATACCTTAATAAAATTAATACACCAAATATGATTATTAAATTGAAGCAATATGCAGGACGGTTGATACGTTCGGAAATCGATACGGGAATTGTGGCTATCATGGACAGTCGCGTAAACAAAAGGGGCAAATACCGAGATATTGTACTGAAATCATTATTTGACATGACTGTTACGAACAATATTTTAGATGTTGAGAGATTTATAAATTTAAAAAAAGATATGGCTTATTTTGAATAAGACAACCATGAGTAAGAATATTATGTATTATGATATGTATGAAGGGAGAGTTATAAATGAATATAACATCTGAAGGTTTAATGCAGATGAAAAAT
>CALFXE010000161.1 GCA_937927845.1 uncultured Paludibacter sp. | reverse complement strand
GTAATAGCTAATACTTGACTTTACAATGAGGGCACTTTTTTATTTTCAAAAGGGTGGATTAAAAAATAAGTTCCTGACAAAGTTTCGTTCATCAGTTTTTGTTTAGCCAGGTTAAGTGATTCTAAAATGTTAATATAGGAGTTTTGCCATGGCAGTCTCCGCCACTGTGCGGCCGCTCGTTGTTGTAGTAGGTCAACCAGGTGTCTAAATCTGCCTGAAGCCGTGCGATGCTTAGATAGATATTCTTGCGGAATATCCATTATTCCAATAACTAATCCAATTACTAGATTTACTCGTCCCAATACTTCAGTTGCTGCAAGGGTTGTTTTAAATACAGCTTTGAAGATACTGCGCAGAACGCAATACCGCACCGATTGTCCCTTCATCAACACCGCTTTTTAGAGCAAAAAAGGAAAGGGCAAGGAATAAAAGTATAAAATATCCAATCAATATTCTTCTTCCCTTCTTGATTTCGCTGTCTAAAAATATATACCGCTTCAGGTCTTTTTCTCTAACTACAAAGAAAAACAAGAGTAATACTGGTATGAAAAACAATAATGTATTTGTCCATATTTCTAATTTCTTGTTGTCAATTTTTATAGGCAACAATATTGTCCCGGGCAGCTTAAAAGCGAAAAAAACAAGAAAAAAATGCATTATAAGAAGCAAAACGACTATCAAGACGGTAGATAGGTAAGGGGTAGTTTGTTTGCTATCTTTTTTGAAAGTCCAATAAATCAGCGCTATAACTCGTTTCATTCTTTATTTTTTACCAGTTAAAAATCCAGTCTGTTAAACCCGTAACATCAGCCACAGCTGTTATCACGCCTATTATGGGATTTGCTTTTCCAAATACTTCTAGAGCAGCAAGACCCGTTTTTAAAGTAGCTTTTACAAAATTTCCGGCGGTTTTGTTATTTGCAAAATCAACCCAAGCTGCCGCAGCATCTACGACCCCTAAAGTTTAGCCTAGTTGGTCGGCTATTGATTTACCGACTTTATCTATTGGAAATTGTGATGGATTGCCTTTCTCAGTAATTAATTCACCCAAAGACACACCGACATCAAGTGTCGTCGAAAGCTTATCTGCACCCTTCAGATCAATCTTCGGATCACCAATACCTCCAGGTGTCCCACCTTCTCTGCCAGGTTCAGCATTGGCCGGATCATTTTGCGTTACACTTGACTTGCCTGTTTCGGCTACAGTAAAAGTTCCATCAGCATTAAGGACATATGACTGCTCTTTAACATCTGAATCTGTAATCCCTTGATTTATAATTCCTGTTTTACCAATATATGTAACATCATTTGTCTCTAGACCGTTAGCATTCATACTAGCAGCCCAGCGCTTTGCACTTTTTTGATCTGTTACGGTTTCTACCCATGCGGCATGCTCGTCTCCGTGTTTATCTTTATAGCGTACCCAGTCTGTTGGCGCCATTCCATCCGGATCGATAAACCTGATAGGATTATCAAATGCGTAATTGTACGGGGAATACCTTCTCATTTTATCACTCAGCGGATCGACATGATTCCACCGTCCCACCTGATTATCATACATCCTAGCCCCATAATCCATCCATTCAAGTCCAGATCCATCACTAAACTCTTCCCGCTGTTCTTCCTTGCCGTTGTACTTAAACCGGTTCTTTAACTCACCGGCCGCTTTATGGCTAATTCCCGCCATCGATAACCCAAAGGGATAGTAATGCGTCTCCTCTAATAAGGCACTTCGCGTATGAACAAGTTGCAGGTTATCAAAGAACACATTCACCGGGCTCTCGTTACTCACATAGACATAAAGATAACCGTTTTTGGTGGCAGCGAGATTTTGCAAGTCTGAGAAGTGATCTTTGGTAAAACCGGTCGGATGTACCGGGCTGGCGCCACCGCTGACCATCTTAAATTGCTCGTCGAAGAAGATGTAGTTGATGAACGCTTTCGGACGTTGCGGGTAAGAAGCGTTGTCGCGGTTGGGATCATTGATAAAGGCTCCCAGCGGCGTCGTAATGTCTGTGATCGCATTCAGTTGCGTGGCCGTGGCTTTACCGGCTGCAGCACTGCCCGGAGCGCCCAGTAAGCCCGATAAGATATCCAAGGCAACCGGTGCCACATTCGGAGAACCAGATGTATTGGGTGTGTACCAATGGCTCTTTCCAAACACATCCACCTTGTCTCCCGCCATTACTTTGAGCGTGATGCCCAGCCCCATTTTATTGGTGCCGGCGTTCACCCGGTACATCTTCTCGCTGGTCGTAGATTCAAAAGTTGGATCGCTGGGGTTGTTGCCAATGCCGTTATCGTTATCATAGGCCGGTGAAGGCGCGTTGGGTCCCATCACACTCACATCCACAATCTGCGCCTGATCGATGGTATAGTATTTTTCTTCCGTCGCAATCTTGGCATCTTCGAGTGTAGCGATCAGGTATTTGTCGACTTTCTGTTCTTCGGTGATCAGCACCCGCACATTCCCCAGGTGATCCTTGATCATGTAGTCGTATTCGAGTCTCGCAGGATTTGATCCTTCAGCCGCTACATATCTTGTTCTGCCTTCTTCATTACCCAGGAACTGCAACTTGTCGGTATAACCTAAAACTACCTATTCTCGCCAAAAAAAGGTTTCTCTAAGGCTGGTCATAGAAAATTCATGGTAATGTCTGTAAGTAAAAGGAATTTATTGTTATGTACTTTTTATCAAAAACAATAAAATTAACAATAAAGAAACTAAAATCATTCCGGACGGCATCTGTTAAAACGGCTTTTGCATGCCTACCCAACCCTACTGTATCCTGTTCTTTTAAAAGCCTGACTTTGCTCACAGAATCAGCCAGTGTATCCTTGACGTTCCGAAATACGATTTCTCCACCATCGTTGGCAGTGTAATAATTTCCCGAGCTATAGTCATACAATTCGTAGTCACGTATCGGATACTGAGGTGAAACAGTTTCCAGAAGTAAGCATTTAGCATTATCTTCTTTATCTATTTGTTTCAGAATGGCGTCTAATAAATTCGGAGAAAATTTATTCGTATCCGAATCCGGCAGTCTGAAATTAGTGGAATCAAAATAGTTCTTTCTAATTACAATTTTGGCTGAGGCTTTCTGCGAAAAAGTACATCTAAAGCCGAAAATAGCAATGATTAGCAATGCCAATATATAAATGAACTTATGTTTCATTATTTATCTGGTTTAACGATTTCATAATGTCGAAGGACATAAGGAACCTGCCTTTTTTTTCCATCAGGATCACTTACTGTTTCGGACCAAAGTGTCAGGTCTGAGGTTTTACGGATAACTCTGGATTTTTCATCAGTTAACCATACAGTTGAATTAGTCCCCGTTCGATATCCATAATGCGTTCTAAGAGGCATATCGTGGTCGAGTCTGATATAATTTTCAATGACAGTAGCATACCACTCATCCTGCGAAACCTTGCCTCCTGCCTGATTGAAATACCAGAAGTTATCTTGATACCCGGTTTTCAGCAGGAAACTATAGGAATGGGCAATCTCATGACCAATAATTGTAATCAGAGGCAATGATATATAGCCGTCATCAGTTGGATATTCGACTCCTTTTTTAATTCTTTCTAGGTAAACAAACCATCCGTCACGCTCGCATTACCACCCGTCGTATTAGCAGGAGCGGGTAAAAACTGATACTGCTCGCGGCCCAGTTCATCATAAACAATCGTGATAACGATATCCGTCGCCGTTACGCCTGTAATTAATGACCCTTGTTTGATCACCGTCTGTACCGGTCTGCCTACACCATCCATGTATTGCGTGGCCATGCGCACATCCGTCAGGGGTCTTGCGATCAGGTTGTCGGGGTTGGTCTCCGGGCCTACAGCGTCCCAAGTACGCACCCAGTTGATCTTGGCACCTGCGGGATAGACGGCCGGTGCCTGCGCACGCGCTGTTGATCCAACTAAAATAGACAGGAAAAAAATATTTACTGCACGACACGGCAGTAAATGCAGCAACAGGTGGCGCTTCGGCATACGATGGTGGTTGGTTGGGACGACATGATCAATGATGGCTTAAATCGATGATCATATTGTTGGCTCGGCTACAAACCTCGGGGAAAAAGTCAAAATTCAAAAGTAAAAAGTCAAAAAGCGTGAGTACAATCGTCAAT
>CALFXE010000160.1 GCA_937927845.1 uncultured Paludibacter sp. | reverse complement strand
TGCCGGGAAGGAAGTATGCTTTTGATGACACGTACCGGTATGGGTTTAATGGGAAAGAACAGGACAAAGAAACAACCGGCACTACTACATACGATTACGGATTTAGAATTTACAATCCTGCTTTAGGACGCTTCTTGTCGGTGGACCCGTTGACAAAAAACTATGCTGCGCTTACCCCGTATCAATTTGCAAGCAATAATCCCGTTGAAGGGGTAGATTTAGACGGCCTTGAATATGTTTCATCCAAAGAAGTAAGGATAGAGGTTATTCGAGGAAGAGTGAAATTGAAGATCGAAAATATGACTACTGTAGTAAGAAATGCTTTAACGGCATATAATAATGATAGCAAAAATTGGGCGCCGAATTCAATAGGTGTTGATTTTAGTGTAGGTAGTATCAATTTACAATCCGCTATGCCAAAACCACAAAGTGCGGATATAAACGTTACAGATAATACGTATGGAGCACCGGATCCAAACTTCAGGCCAGGCGAAATACCTGTTGCCAAACCAACTGCAAAGAGTACGGGCTTGCCGGATAAAAGGTATAAAGATCGTACAGTTAGTGGCATACCTGCAGGGGGGTCAAGAGGCGCAGCGATAACTTCTGTAGCTATAAACCTGATAATCGTAGGAGCCAATTGGTATGTTCAAAATAGGCTTGATAAGGATAAGGAAATAATTGAACAGCATACAGCTAAGTTCAAAGCTGCAGCAGCAGATGTGAATTATGCTCTACAAAAAACCGATTTAATTCCGCCAGAATTCCAAACGCAAGAACGGCTATCAGATATCATTAATGTTGTCCTATCTGGTAACAGCTATCTTAATAGCATTGGTGATGAAGGAGGGGTAAAAATCTTAGAGATTGGGAAAAAGATTTACAATACTCTTTCCGTGAAACGAAATGAATATACGGGTAGAATGATAGAAACAAATCGATTGGATGGGCAATCTAATAAGGTGATGGAGCGCAATCAGAGTTATGATCCTGATTATGTGAAAGAAAACCCTCCTTTGGGAGAACAACCTAAACCTAATCAGTAATTTACTTGTTAGCAGGTCTTAACCGAGATAGTTTTTGTTGAACTGCTGTATCGTTGGGATAGTGCTCTAAATATATCTGATAATATTTTAGAGCACTATCTCTCTTATTTAAAAGAAGAAATGTGTTTGCAATATAACAACTAAAATAATGGTTGTACTTGTATATTTCCATGTAATCATATAAGGCTAGTTGAAACTCGTTCATTTTAATGTATAATTCAGCCCTCATGCTTCTTGCTTTAGAGTAGGGGATTTCATTTAGTGCTTCGTTATATTCTTTAATGGCGTCGGGGTACTTTTTTTGTTTTTCTAAAATCATTCCCTTAAAAAGATATATACTGTGTACTTTGCCGAATGCTGGTAAGGAATCCATGAGGGTATAGGCGGTTCTAAAATCGCTGTCGTTGATAGCTTCTTGTATCCGGTAGTTTAAGTAATTTTCATAATTGATGGCATCTTGTAAGGAGTCAAGCCCGGGTTTATTTTCTTCTTTTACTTCATTAAGAAACTTTTTCGGGTTAAATGCTTTTTGGGAATACCTGTTGTAAAGTGAAAATACTGTTAAGGCAATTATCAACAGAATGATAGCGCTCCAGAGTATTAGTTTCCTTTTCTCCATATAAAGTATATTGGTGTATCGATTGATCTTTATGTGTCAATAATAACGAAGCTAGCTAAAAATCAGTTTTGATTTGTTAAATCATTTTATGAATCGTCTGGATTTACGGATGAAAAGATCGCTGATCATATACAAAGTATTGATTTTTCTGAAAAGGCTTATGAAGAAGCGTATAAAATGAGATAATTTTTGAGTATTAGGTTCTGTCCTCCTTAGTTTGCTAGTTTTTACTTTTTTAATACTGTTCTGCTTAGCTAAGCATAGTTTCGTTTGAAGGTCTGTTGGTGTAAAAGGGTGTTTTTGCAGGAATCTTACCGCTAAAAAAGCATTTTTTTGTGATGGATAAACGAGTTATTTGTCGGAGGAATGCTGGTTCTTTGTGTAAAAGCAGGGATAAGGGCGGATATCAGATTCGAAACCAGGATTTAGTTTTTATCTGATAAAGTGTCTGGTAGTTTGAACAGATGCTTCGTTGCAAACGAAGCATAACAGTTTTTTTAGAGTAAGCATACTACGAAGAACGGGGGGGGCACAGATTTGGCCGGCCCATTTTCGGCAGGAGGTAGTTTGGTCGATGCACCAATAATAAACGGTCAGTCTTTGATCTCGGCTGATGGTAGTTATACGTTTTATTACACGATTCCTAACCCTGGGTCGGGCATCATTTATTATGAAGCTGTGAAGAATACTCCGAAACCTGTTCCTGACTTAGAGAAACTTTTTAGTAGGGAGCCCAAGCCTTATACCGGATATCCAGGACAAGGTATTGGAGAGTTAATAAGTGAAGGAATTGAAAAGATTTTTGGGAAAAGAATCCCGATACCAGACCCAATACCAGTACCAGTGCCAGTGCCTGTTCCAGCCCCATATCCTGTTCCAGTTAAGCCAATAGTTCCAATTCCGTGATTTTAAATAAGTATATTTGATTAAATACTCGTTTCAGTTAACAATGCAAAAGAAAAATTCCATTATTTCAATAGACTTTAAACCGTATCTCCAGCAATTGTTGATAGAGATGCAATCTGACAGTGTTTATTTTGAAGTTTTAAATGATCTGCTTTTTGAAACTTCTTCATCAATTTTTGCTTGGATAAACAATTTGTTTAACGATAAAATGGAAATTGGCAAGCCTCGGCATTCCAGCGCTGTTGTTCCGAAGATGTGCACTTCTGATGAGGTGGCGCGTATCGATTTTCGCAGCAGAAACGGGTCAGTAACTATAAGTGATACTTATTCTTTTTTTTCCAAAATTTTGTGCACTTCGAAAGATGAGGTGAAAGATCGGTTTCCTTCCCGGTTTTATGTTTTTGACAGGCATTTCTTTTCCAATATTGATAGTTTCTTTTTTAAAGTTTTCGAAGACTTCAAAGTCGAATTGCATGATCGGGACACATATATAAAGCGAATTAATGAGAATCTAGTTTTGAAATTCAGGAGGGTTTCAAAGTATCATTGGCATGACGATGTCTCAAACTATTTGTTTCCTCAGTTTATTGTGGAAATAAACAAAGAAGAATATTTCTTATTTAAAAGTTTCGATTTTAGGAGTTTATTGTTTCTTCCTGGTCAATCGTTCTCTTTTTTTTATCAGGAAAGTATGGAATTTGTTAAAGATGATCTGGGCCGGGTCACCAAAGCTGTAATTAAGGCGGGCCAACCAGTAATTTACCAGTCGGAGGGAGGCTATACAATTACAAACAGTTATGAAAAATTGGAGATTTATAATAAGTATATTCTGATCTTAATGGACTATTTCAGATCGATATTTGATATTTTTGAACCCTTTGTAGTTCAGCAACTTTGTAAGAGAAGATGAATATAGGCGATGGGATTCCATATTTCCCATTTATGATTCAGCAGTAGAAGTGTACAGCTTGAAAGGGGCAGGCTGAAACAAATGATGCGGGTAGTGCTGCCACTCGGGTAATCTTTTAATATCCCTGTTCTCCTTAGTTTGGTATTTTTACTTTTTTAATACTGTTATGCTTA
>CALFXE010000159.1 GCA_937927845.1 uncultured Paludibacter sp. | reverse complement strand
TTAAGACTTAAATTTTATATCTCTTTCATCATATTTTCCCAATGGAAGAGCATACTCCGATAATACTGAGTTTCCATAGAAGATACTTCTGATTAATTATTGACATTACTGCTTTACCTGGCATTTGGAAGAAATATTTCATAGCATAAAAAACTATCATTCATGGTTTTTCAAAACCAAAAAGATTTTTGCCAGAAAAACAGAATATAACAGTAATCACATGTTTAAAACTATTGCATTAACGTATTGTTTAACAAATCTTAAAAAACTCCTCCAACCGATCAGCCCAAGTATTTTGTCTAGTAAAAACCATCCTTGCTTTAACCCTAATATCATCGTTACATTCAACAGCCATTCCTGCAGCCTCTGCTATCTCTACGGGGTTTTTCCCCAAATATAAGAACCCTTTTCCCCATTTTGCGTTAAGAACTTCAAGCTCAGGGGTGGCAGTGCCCACCACCGGAAGACCGAAAATCATGTATTCGTTGAGTTTGGCAGGGTGCATACTGCCAGAGTACCTGTCATTATAATATGGAACAATCCCGACATCAGCCCGGGCAAGATATGAAGCCAAATCAAAATAACTGGCTAATTCAGGGAGAATATGTAAATTCGAAAGCTCGGGTATATTAACATCATCACTCCTTGGGCCGACTAGAACAACTGATCCTTCGGGGTATGTCCTGGCCAGTTCCTCCAATACTTCCGGCCATATTTTGCGGTTGATGCCTCCGATGTATAAAAACCTTGGCCTGGGCAGGTTGTCCATAGGGCATTGTTTCAACTCCGCATTTAGAAGCTTGGTATCAAACCCATCCTCTAACACTACAGGTTTCTTTGTATAGTCTCGGTACTGCTGGTAAAGTGTATACGAGGCAAACAAAACAGTGCTGGCTTTCAGGAGAAGTTTTTTTTCAAATCTCTCTATTCTAGCTTCCACCAACTTTGGATCACTTACCAAATCATAAACCAGCCCTCCCCAGGGGTACAATTCAGCTAGGCTGATAACTACAGGGGTAGCCAGATAAGTAAAACAGGACTTCTGCTGGCTCCAAGTTATATGCTTTAAGAAAGGCGTTTATCCGTCTTTTTAAATACCCTGTATTATAAATAATTGCAGGATAGTTGTAGGGAAAAGGTAATGCAAGAGGGGAAAATAGTTCAATATTATTGGGAAGTTGGTTATTTATTCTGGTATCCCAAGCACTGTTCAGACGTGATAATATGCGGCGTAAATCTTTTAATTCAAGTGCTCTCACCCCGGTGTTTTCTATAAAAAGCACCTTAAGGCCCTTTTCAGCAAATTCCTCTGTTAAATAATGTACCCGTTGCCTTAGGAAATTCCAGTCTATGGCCGAAAAGCAAATTACACCTTTATATTTCAATATGGCGTTCCCCTAGATTAATAATTTTACAGCTAACTTCTATAGGAATTAATGTACTGATAAATAAATTTCAGATCGGATCGCTCGCCTGTCAGGAAAGTTTGTTCTTCCAGTAAAGCAATAAATCATGACAGGTTTGTGAAAATTTAATTGCAGGACACCAGCCTGTTTCTGAAGTAATTTTCTCTCGGCTCCCCTTTAGTATCGAAATATCAGTCTTTCTCAGCAAGTCAGACCGGGACTTGACCGAACCATTTACCCCCGACATACTAACAAATTGATGTATAATATCTCTCACAGAATATACCTGTTGGCTGCATACATTGTACACTTCACCGGATCGGCCCCTATTCATCAGCATCCGATATGCATTTACAACATCTCTTACATCGGTAAAATCTCTGGTTGCCTCCAAATTACCTACTTCAATAACCGGTTCTCGCGTGCCCAGCATTATTTCAGCTACCTGCTTTGCAATTTTCGGACCAATGAAATCAATGCTTTGTCCGGGGCCCGTGTGGTTAAAAGGGCGAGCTATTACCACATCCAGCCCATTGGCTGCGTAGCAAAAGGCTGCCATATCCGCAGCAGCTTTGGAAGAAGCATAGTGATTCACCGGACGGAGTTCCAAATCCTCCCTTATAGGCTGCTGGTGCACAGGCACCGGTCCATAAACATTGGCTGATCCTATAAACAACACCCTGCATTTCGGAACAATTCTGCGCACAGCCTCCAGCAAATTCAACGTGCCATGGAAGTTAACCTTGTAATATGGATTAGGGTCAACCTCTGTAGTGGCTGCTATTGCGGCCAGGTGATATATTTTAGAAGGACGGATATCCTCCAGTAATTTAACAATCGATCCAGCGTCAGTAATATTCAGACGATGGAGATCAACACCGGCGTTATTAAAACTTACGGGGTCCTCCAGATAAGTGCCAAATATTTTATTCTTCTTGCCGGCCGTAAGAATACCGGCGAGATACCCTCCAACAAATCCTGTAATCCCTGTAATTAAAACGGTCATAACCGGCTTACCCTCTCCATATCAGCTTTGACCATCATGCGCACAAGCTCTTTAAAAGTAATCTTTGGCTGCCAGCCCAGCTTTTTCCGGGCCCTTGACGGGTCACCCAATAGCAACTTCACCTCGGCCGGGCGGTAAAAGGCTGGGTCCACCACCACATAGTCCTGCCAGTTCAGTTCCAAAAA
>CALFXE010000158.1 GCA_937927845.1 uncultured Paludibacter sp. | reverse complement strand
GGTAAAGCAGAAAAGCGGCAGTACAACTGCACAATTTATCAAATGGACAATTTTAAATTTTAGAAAAATGGAAACAGTAAAAAAAACTTTAAAAATCAGCTTCTCCACACAAAAAGGCGGCGTGGGAAAATCAACCATAACAACCCTGCTTGCCAGCTTGCTCCATTACCGGTTCGGATTTAATGTAGTAGTACTGGATTGCGATTTTCCCCAGCACAGCCTGAGCAAAATGAGGGAAAGGGATCTGAAGACCGTTATGCAGAACGACTATCACAAAAAAGCTGCAATGAAACAATTCCAGGCTATCAATAAGAAAGCCTATCCCATTATCCGTTGCAGGGCAGATGAAGCGCTGGACAAAGCGTTGGAGTATGTGCAGCAATCGACGGCACACCCCGATATGATTTTTTTTGACTTGCCGGGAACGGCAAACACAAAGGGCGTGCTGACAACGCTGAAAGCAATGGACTTTATTTTTTCGCCGCTCACTGCGGACCGGTTTGTAGTGGAAAGTACGCTCGGATTTGCAAAAGCATTTCTCCAGCTTCCTGAAATTGAAAACGCCAATAAAGAGCAGGTATTCTGGTTGTTCTGGAACCAGGTGGACGGCAGGGAGAAAACGATGCTTTACGAGGCTTACCAAACGGTGATCGAACAGCTTGGCCTTTCCATTATGAATACAAGAATTATGGACAGCAAGCGCTTCCGCAAGGAAACGGACGATACGGGCAACTACATCTTCCGGTCAAGCCTGCTTGCCGCAGAGCCGGGCCTGCTGAAAACGACTAAGATGGATCTCTTTGTACAAGAGTTCTTGAAAATTGTTCATTCTTAAATCAGTTGTGATATGGATACAGATAACATAAAGAAAGGATTTGAGAAGCCCAACGTGGATGAGGATTACCTGATGAACATTATGAGCGGCGCTGAACCTGCTCCGGTAACAAAGACGGATAAGGATCAGGCGGAGCATAAAGAGCCTAAAGCCCGTGAAAAAACAAAGTCTGCTTCATCAAAGAAAATTGACTACGAAGATGTTTTCTTGACCAATCGTTACCCTTCCGGAAGAAATGGGAAAGTGGTATATATCAGACCGGAGTTTCACGAGCGGCTGCTGCGGATCGTTCAACTGGCAAGGGAGGATAAAACGACACTCTATTCCTACATAGACAATATTCTCGAATATCACTTCAGGGAGTTTGGTAACGAGATAACGGATTATTTCAATGACAGGTATAAACCCATCTTATAGTAAAACAAAACCAATGAAAAAGAATATTAAAAACGGAAAGACCATACAGGTAGGTAATGGCTCCGTTAAAAAAGAAAGCTACGGAACCCAGTTCCTGAAACAGCACGCAATGGCGTGCCGGGGTGATAAATCGATCTACATACGCCCCGAGTACCATGAGCGTATCGTTAGAATTGTTCACGTTATCGGAGATGATAAAATCCCATTGTACGCTTATCTGGACAATATAATCAAACATCATTTCGATCAGTTTGAGAAGGCGATTACAAAGGATTTTAATGAAAAGTTTAAACCAATTTTTTAAAGTATTGGACCATGAAAAAAACAAATCAAAAACAAAGGAACACGTTACGTATTGCCGAATATCAGTCGGCATTCTTAACACCCACAGGTTTTTTGGCAAAAGACGGGAAAACGGTATATGTCAGCCCGGAGTTCCACGAAAAACTGTCCCACATTGCATTTATACTTGGTGCGGGAAAAATTACCATTGCTGATTATCTGCATAGTGTTCTGAAGCACCATTTTCAGGATTTTGGAGAGGAAATAAAAACCATTTATAACGACAAGAATAAACCCATTTTTTAACTTTCCTCAAATGCAGCGGCATATTTGTGTATCTGCGAAGCCGTAAAACGCCAAACACTGCCACAGGAAGCAATAACAATTCACCTATTGATAATAACATATAGTTTTAATCACATCGGTTGAAAGAGGTTCTGAACGGATAGATACATTTCATTAGTAACAGATCTAAAACTAAAGGGTGAGCAGGGGGATTTTGTGGAGAATGAATATGGGGTATTTATGATAGACCCTCCGTGGGAGAAAAGAAAAGGCGGGCTAAGACAGGTAAGGCCATTACAGGGAAAGAATCTCCCTTATGCAACAATGTCAATAGAGGCTATTTTTCATTTACTGGATACAGAGTTGTTCAATTTAGCACAGGAAATACATTGCGTGTTCATCTGGACAATAGAAACATACCTGTTAGAGTGCGAAAACTTCATGGTTGAACGTAACTACAAAAGGCATTGCCGTTTAATATGGGATAAACTCAGTGGAATAGCGCCTGCATTTACCATCCGGCATTGTCACGAATATTTATTATGGTACTATAAACCGACGCTTCTTCCAATTTCTAAATCATATCGTGGAGTGTACAGGTCTGTCTTTTCCGAAAGGTCAAGGCAACACAGCCGTAAGCCCGATTATGCTTATGCAATGGTTGAGCATTTCTATCCCCTTAGTAAAAAGATAGATGTCTTCAGCCGGGAGAAACGACCGGGTTGGGAACAATACGGAAATGAGGTCGATTTTTTTCAATAACAGTTTATGGAAATAATAATTATAATATGCCTGCTCATCGTCATTATCCTTCTGGCTAAGGACAAGATCGTTATAAAAAAGGTGACCAAAAGCAAGCCTGTGCAACCTGCGGTAAATCCCGATTTACCGGAAATAATGGGTAAGCCCAAACCCGTAGAACGCCGTGCAGTGCCAAGTAAGGCCACTAAAAGCCAGTTAGTTGAACCAAGAGCTACTCCTAATAATTTTGAAACAGAAACCAATGTATCAGGTTTCGCAAGGGAAATTCCGCAGGAAGAGCTGGATGAAGTTTTTGGGGACGGCCCCAACCTTGAAGAAGAAGAGGAAGAATGGAATGGATATGGTTATCCGAACGGCGATGACGGTTTTGCCACAGGGGTTACCTTCGACGAACTGAGTACCGTGGGGGCCTTGTTACAGCAAGAAGTGCTGGAACCAGCCTTGCAGCAAAAAGCGGTGGATATAGTTCAAAGAATACAAGGAACCGAATTGTTCAGCCTTTTGGAGAACTCAATGGAGGGCGCTTCACGAAAGATTGCAGCGTTATTGGACAGGAGCCTACTCACCGTGACGGATTCCGGTTCTTCCAATTTGCGGAAAAATGATCTGAGTGACTTTGACATTGGGGAGTTTGTCTGAAAAGACAGCTCCCCTTTGTTTTTATCAAAAGGCACGTTTCAAGAAATATTTGATCCAATTTAATAAGAACAATAATGGTTAAAAAAGACGATCCAGATTATGTATTCGAGGAATATAAAGGACACACCATTGCCAGCCACAAGAACAACGTAGCCGAAAAGGACATCAATAATCTCATTATTGTATATCGCAAAGAAGAATTTCCCGAATACGGGTTTATAGTTGGACTTGATGATTCCAAAATGTCCGGGCGTAGAAAATCCTTCCCCCACAATATGGAAGATGCGAAAAGCTATATTGATTGGGTAGTTGAAGTCCGCCAGAAAAAAGAAGCTGCCAACCTGGATAAAGAAAAGCCAACCGTTATGATCGAGGGCACGGCGTTTCTATTTGACATTGACAAAATAACGTTAACTGAAAAAGGGAACCCTGCCAACAATATCTACTTCTCCTCTATGCGGGATTATGGTACGCATTATGAGTTTGATTATAGCAGGGTTTCTAAAAAATTCCATGTACTGCATTCACCCTATCTGCGGAACAAACCTGTTGTTTTAGGCAACCCGAAAACAGCACCCGAAGGCGATCCGGTTGTTACCGTTAAGATACCCTGCATCGGTGAGATTGATCCGGACGGCATGTGCCGCAAATACGGGTGCACATTGAAAGAT
>CALFXE010000157.1 GCA_937927845.1 uncultured Paludibacter sp. | reverse complement strand
AAAATACTTTTTTCATGTTTCTCTTATTTTTAATTATTGAAATTCTATCTATATACCAATTAGTAATAATTTTACCTTATGGTAAATCAGAAAATAATTTCAAAAAATAATACTGGAGTAAAGGGTGTTGCTTTTGTATAAACATTATAGGCACTATTTTGATTAGACAAACGGTAGCTGTATTTAACGTTATTTGTATTGAAAACATTAAGAACAGAAGCACCTGTCTGAATCCTTATTTTTTTTAACTGCAACTTGTATGTAAGAGATAAATCCAAACGGTTATACGGAGGTTCATTAGAAGTATCCGAATGTTGATGCCCATTTCCATGCTGCTGCTCTTCATCACCTTGCCCATGCCCGTGTCCGCTTGTGGACAAGTAAGGGAATCCGGAACCATAGACATAAGTTGCGGAAAAGTGGAACGATTTTAATGTATATATCGCTCCTAACTTTACTTCATGCGCTGTATATTCTTGCGGATTGGCTGAATTGATAAAAGAGTATGAGCCAAAAGCAGTAAGTCTGTTCCATTCTTTTTTAGCATATACATCAACACCCCAAACTGTATTGTCAAATGAAGAAACAACATTGTCGATAAAATATAATTGATTTCGATTTTTCTTTACATAACCTTCGGTACTAAAAAGCCAGCCGTTTTTACTGTATGCAAGCCCGGCTAAATAGTGTGTCGATGAGAGATATGTACTATCCGACAAGTTCCAAATCATCTGATAACTTCCTTGACGATATTGATAGGGAATGCGTGTTAGAAATTGATTGTATAATCCGAAGGAAGCCGTAGCTGTAAGTTCGTCGGTAAGTGAATAGCTTGCTGATAATCTCGGCTGAATGTGTATTTTTTTGTCGGGTACTAAGTCGGTTCTCAATCCTGCCTTTAGTGATAATTTCCCCAACAATATATTATCTGTAATGTATAATGAAGGGTTATTTATTTGTGTTTGCTTATCGTTAAATTCACTTGTATAGTTTTGCCATTGTCCACCTATTTGTACTTTTTGCCTTTCACCTAAACTAAAATTGTGTTCAAACTTTGCTGAGATTTCCTGTATTGAGTTTTTGATATTAAACACATCCAGAGGCGTTGCTTGGTTATTGGTAATACCAGTAACATTATCTACGGTAGCATCGAGTTTTGAATATGAAATTAGGAGCTTACTGTTACTGCCACTATTCCATATCCTATTATATCCTGTTGATGCACCATATTGTCTGTTTTTTTCGGTAGCATTTACCTCATACTCCTGCTGTTTTACATAAAACTTGAAATGGTCGTCCGCTCCATACAAGCTAATGTGGAAACGGTCGTTTTCAAATGCCTTGCCTGCATATTTAATATTTAAATCACGAAAGTCATAAGTGGGCTTAATATATGTTCCTGTTGGAGTTTGCTCACCGTGATCACCCGAACTGTTTACATCTTCTTTATTATAGAGATTATAGAATGTTTGACGATAGGCTACCGACAGGGCAGAGGTTTTCTTTATGGGAATCGAAGTGTAAATATTCGCTGTATAGTTACTGATATTTAACTTTACTGATGGTTTAGAAAAATCGCCTTCATTCCCTGTTATTTCGGCTATTGCTCCGATACGATTACCCGATGAAGCATCATATCCTCCTTTTTGCAAACGAATATCTTTTGCCAAATAAGGGTTAACGGAACCTATCTGGTCGTTGAAACTTTTCATACCGAAAATGGTAAAACCGTCATAGGTTAAACGGCTTTCTCCCCAATTACTTCCCCAAACAAAAAGGTCTGCCGATGGTTCTCCTGAAGCACGCACTCCGGGCAGCATACGCAAGATGGTAAAAACTGAATTGTCAGCACTTCCGGGCATATATCGTGCTATTTGATGATTTATTCTCATCTCGCCCGAAGTTTTTCCCGATTGCATCAACATGGCAGAGGATGATGGTTGAACAACAACTTCTGCCATTGTAAATACTTTACTTGATAAAGCAAGTTTATGGCGACCTACTGTTAAGGTAGTGTCAAGTGATTCAAATCCCATATATTGTAATTGAATCCGTGTGGGTTGATTTGTTTCCTTGACGATGGAAAAGTAGCCAGACTCATTAGTTATTACCGTCCCCTTATCTGTTTGAATATACGCATAGGGTAACGGTTCGCCTGTTAAGCTATCAAGAAGTTCGCCCGAAATATGATATTTTTTTCTGATAGGAGGTGCGGATTGTTTATCTGTCTCAAAAGATTTTAATTCAGGAGATATGACATAAACGCTTCCGACTTTTTCCATTCTAAATGGCTTGTCTTTCAAGAGCCAACTGATTGCTTCTCCAGCTGTTCTAAAGGTTTTAGAGACGGTTACGTTATATTTGGAAAGTGCTTTGTCGTCAAATGAGATTTCGACATTCAACGTATTTAAAACAGTATTGAGGGGTTTGTCGAAAACAACCAACCGCAACTCTTGTGAAAAAGCTGCGGTAAAGGGTATAAATAATATAAGTATGATTGCTATTATTTTCCTCACTGTTCAATATCAAGTGTTATTCCAAATGGCTTACCTACGATTTCAAGTACTACCTCTGGTTCCTTCTCTTTTGAGAAATTTCCGGTATAAAGATAGTCCATTGTAGAAGTAGTTGAAACATGTATATCGTACTGACGTTCAATTTCCTTAACGACATCGGGTAAAGGTACGCCAATAAAAGAAAATTTGTTTTGTGTCCATCCGATAGTTTGTGTAGTATTGATGGTTTCTACTACATTAAATATACCAGAATTTAATGTAGCTTGCATATTTGGAGTAAGTACCACCTTATCACGGTTTGCTACCACTTCAACCTTTCCAGTAAGGCAAGTTACACTGTATTTTTCTGCACGGGCAAAGATGTTGAAACTCGTACCTAATACATTAACTTCGTTCTGTCCTGATAGTACTGTAAATTTACTGCCGGACTTCACTTCAAAATATGCTTCTCCCTCTAACTTAACATCTCTTGAAGCAAACCACCAATAAGGCTTATAGCTCAATTTGCTTTCGGCATTCAAATTTACATTTGAACCATCGGGAAGCGTAATAGCTAAATGGGAACCACGTTCAGCCGTTTCAGTTGTTGTGTATAAGTATGCAAATGAAGTTCCGACAATCAAAACTGCTGCAACTGCCGCTGCTGCATATTGCCAGATAGCAAGTCTTTTTTTCTTTGGAGATGTTTGCTTTGTTTCAAGGTTGGCAAATATTTCATCCCATATCTCATCCTTGCTCTTACTCCATTTCGGATTAATTTTAATATTATTTGTTTCCATTTTCTACTCGATTATAAAAGTTCAGTCCTTAGAAATTGTAGTGCAGCACTCATCCGCTTCTCAACCGCCTTGACACTAATATTCAAACATTCTGCTATTTCATGATACTTCAAATCTTCATTCCGACTCATCAAGAAAACCACCCGTTGCCCTTCCGGCATCTTTTCTAATGTATTAGCATAGGATGATGATAACTCTTCAAAAGCCAATTCATCTTCGGGAGATAGTGGGCTATCAGTTTGATACACCATACTTTGTTCGTAGTCAGTGCGACTCGTATCTTTTCGATAGTTGCTTATTACTAAATCATTAGCCATTTTATAAAGCAGAGATTTAATAATGTCATTAGTAAGCAGTTCTCTCTTTTCCCAGACTTTCATGAAAATATCCTGTGCCATATCCGATGCTGCATCCCTATCGCCACAGCGATAAAAAATGAAACTTCGGATAGTGTCAAAATATTTATCAAACAGATGTTTGAACTCTGCCTTACTTAACATCAATTTAGACTTTTACTATTATACCGCATAAAAATAGAATTACCCTACCTAACTTATTTATTTTGTTTTTGATAATCATCTTTAAGCATACCCGAA
>CALFXE010000156.1 GCA_937927845.1 uncultured Paludibacter sp. | reverse complement strand
AAAATGTTGTATTCTTATTTGCTAAAACTGCTGTACTTCTGAATGCTGTTTACATGGATGTTCCAAGATGTACAATACAACGACACTATTGCAGATCTTTCTACCGGGAAGATCTATAAAATTGAGCACGGTGAAGTAACGGCCCCGTCATTCTCATACGAAACAAAGACCTTAAACTATAAATGGGTAACAGAGATAAAAGGTTCATTCTTTTCAATAACATCTGAAAGTCCGGGAAACAAGAATGAACCGACTGTCATCACGGTTGACATTACTGAAAACGCAACAAAAGAAAAAAGAGTTTTGCTCGTGCAACTGATGAACCTCGATGCAGGAAATTATTTTAGGATAGAACAAAATCCTAAATAGCTTTTCTGTTTTTTATCTTTCCCGTTGATAATCGTATCTACTATAATAGGACGCAATGACAGACTAAAAAATTGGTATAAACTATAAATAAGAACATCATCATAATTAAAATTGAAATACACTAATAAAAAAATAAGAATAATGAAACAATTTAAAGTTAACAACCTGTTCATCATGGTACTGGGATTACTGCTGTTTGCATCATGTCAGAAAGACGATGATAAAAACCTCCCTACCGACGTAAAATATAATTATCTACCGGGTAAATACAAGATTACCGCCATCCAATCGGCACAGCTTATCGATTTAAAGGGGGACGGTAAACTTTCCACCGACCTGTACCGTCAGATGACGGAGCCGATATACATCGATAAAGAAAAAAAAGCTATCAGTTATCCTGTAACAGATCCCGGTAATATTTTGTCAGAAATAAGACCTGTAAACGGATTTGGGCAACAAGACATCCCGTTGGCCATTTTCTGGTTCCCGTTGCCGGATATTATCCAAAAACTGGATGGCTCGCAAGGTTGGGAATTAGATAATTACACGAGTTCGAACATCAGTTGCCGGTATGAATTAGATTCCGAAGGAAATGTGAAACTAGCTGATATGAAAGGCGACTCCCGTTACCCATTCAATAAGATAAATAGTCTTGACAGGGAGAATTTGGATATCTTTAAACTTTATATGACTGTAAATTTATTCGATTTCTCTATAAATAACTGGGCCCTCACTGATGTAGTAATTACTTTTGAAAGAATAGGGTAGACCGATTTGAGACACATAGTCTGGATTGGGGGATTGATAAGAAACAATAATCTTACGACATTATATTTCTAAAACTATAGGTTCCGATTTTCGATTTTACGAAACTGATGCGTTATGCCAAAACATGCGTATCGGCAAAATTATACAAACGTATGTAACAATGCAGCTATGATTTAATGGGACAGCAATGATCCCTAAAGTTTTCGTAATGTGATCAATTTGTAATAAGATTAAGAATTAAACAAATCATTGATGTTCCATATTAACTTGGTTCAATTGTTCAACACGTAATTGTCCATCTTGATAAGCTTCAATCGTGATTCCGAGCCTTTCCATATCTTTCTCGGTAGCATCAAGAAAATATGCCTGTTCTACTTCATCGTATTGAATTAAACTATACAGGATCATGTCCTTGTTAGTCTGATATCTATAAAGGGCTTCTTTGTCTGATTCAATAGATACTCTCTCATCTGGTGGCAAATTTTCCATATCTTTACGTGGTAATTCATCCTTACATGATAATACTATACCGACTAACATAGTAATAAGGAAATACAGAATTCTATTTTTTGATTTCATAATAATAACATTTTAATATTCATGATTAATAATGGCCGTCATAATCTCAAATTTCCCATTAATCACAAGTTTCTCTGAATCATTCTCAGGAGAGATAAGAGAATAATGTCCATGACAAACATTTGATTGATAATCAATCCTTTCTAAAATAAGTTCACCTTTAAATGGTATAGATACATCGGATATGTTTGAAAATGCATAGGCAATTCCATCTACGTCCTCAATAAGAACGTTATTCCTGTTCTCGGAAAGATAAGGTAATACATGCCACCAGTCTAATGATTCAACATCCAATTCATCGGAATAAAAATCAATCTTATAGGGGTGATTCGTTTTGAATTGATTATCTTCAACGGAAACATAAAAGTGAATCGAGTAAGATGGTTCACCAGCTTTTTCCGGAGACAATCTTGCTATAAAATGAATGATTTTATAGTTTTCATAAAGTATCATCGACGAAGGATATCCTTTGAAATTCCAAGCCCACCAAGTTGACTCTTTATAATCCTTACCGTTAATTGTTGCTGTACCAACTATTTTTTCGTATCCTTTAAGTTCTTTCTCGCATCCGCACATAAACGTGGAAAGCATGAAAATCCAAACAAAGTGTTTTATTAAAAAGCTATATTCACTCATAATCTTATATATTAGTTACGTACGTAAATGTTACAGGGACAAATTGTATTGCCCTACTTTTATAATTCAACAATATTAAAGTATATCTGTACACCTGATTGTCGGTAGAATTATTTTTAATTCAATTTAAAAATCCACCACCTTTGGTGGTGGTCATGTTCTTTGGGGCTATGCCTAAAATTGATAACTTTGCGGGATGAGTAAGTACAAGCAGCAAAGTCATGTAGTTTGGAAGTGTGATTACCACATCGTCTGGTGTCCGAAATATCGCTTCCGCATCTTGACTGGCATCGTCAAGGATTTGGTCGAGCAAGATGTCCGGATGCTTTGTGAGTGGAAAGGCTGCGATGTTGAAGAGTTGAACGTTCAACCGGATCATATCCACCTATTGGTGTCCATTCCACCGAGAGTTTCAGTTTCAGAGTTGATGGGTACCTTGAAAGGAAAACTTGCGATCAAGTTGTTCAAGAGTTACCCCCAGTTGAAACAGAAACCTTATTGGGGCAATCATTTTTGGTCTCGGGGTTATTTTGTCAACACCGTTGGTCTGAACGAAGATATGATTCGACGTTATGTTCGGTACCAAGAGGAGCAAGACAAAAAAGAAGAGACCAAAAGTCAAAACTTTACTTTGTTTGACTAACCCAACTACATTTCAAAGACCCCGTTTGAAGGCTATGCCTTCATCTTTTTACCAAATCCACCTCCTTTGGGGGTGGTGGTTTAATATAATCTAATTCGTCAACGGGAAGTATATTTTTAATTAGAGGGCCTCCGCTTCGAGCGTCAATTACACTGGTAACACTAAAGGGCTTTAGAACCATTGCGGTTGTAGCCATCCACTCTCTTTCCTTGTATTTGTCGGGGATATTTGCTCTATAAGAAATGTACAACCTGGCTGAATTATATAAATACTTCGTTTTATTCTCTTTGTATAATACACCTTGTGCATCGATATATAAATTTTGATTCTCTGCTACATATACATCTTGTGAATTTATTTCAATATGTTGCAGTGCCGATTTATTTCCCAAGGCATCAATTACTTCCAAAAACACAACAACTTTTTCATTTTGTCCTCGTAAATCTATTTTCAAGCTAGGCACATCCGCCTCAAGCCAACGAATTTCCCGGTTAGGGTATTTCACACCCCAATTATATTTTAGAACTCATTAAGTTCAACTAAGAAGTGCACCCTTTCCGGTAATTTTCATATAGGTTTTTTTTAATAAAACAATGAAAAACACCGC
>CALFXE010000155.1 GCA_937927845.1 uncultured Paludibacter sp. | reverse complement strand
GTTCATTTTTATTGAATCATAAGAGGAAGCAGCGGTGCGTTGCACCTAATTCCGGAGCATATGCACCCAGTCCAAGAAATTGGTCGATGAACTATACTGTTGGGGCATAGTATATTCCGGAGATGGTTCACTTAGATTCCGGCGCATATGCACCCACCCGATTTTACTTTATTATTTGTGACTTTTCGAGTATTTTGCGTGATAAAGAAATCAATCACGCATCGATATGTCAGGAAAAGTAAAACGAATGAGCACAATTAAACAATTGATTCAGCTGCACCTGGCGGGCGTATCCAACCGACAGATTGCAAAGCAGCTAGGTATTTATAAAAATACGGTAAACAAATACATCCGGACATTGAGTCTGGATCCGTTAAGTTGTCAGGATCTGCTTACCTTAGACGATCCTGTGCTGGAAAGACGTCTGCATGCCGGTTCTCCGGCTTATTGCCAGGACCGCTTCGATGATCTGAAAACGCTTTTACCCTATATAGAAAGTGAGTTAAAGCGAAAACATGTAACCAGACATTTGCTTTGGCAGGAATACCGACAAAGTCGTTTTGATGGTTACAGTTACTCTCAGTTCTGTTATCATCTCTCCCAATTGGAATCTGCCCGCAAGCCAACAGCCATTCTCTCTCATAACCCGGTAGTTTGAAAAGCTTGCAGCAACCGATCTGCTCATTATTGACGATTTTGGACTCACTACCCTCGAAAGACAACAACAACTTGATCTTATGGAAATCATCGAGGACCGTCATAACAGAAAGGCTACGATTATAGCAAGCCAGTTCCCTGTGGCAAGCTGGTTTGACATTATTGGAGAAGAGACGATTGCCGATGCAATTTTAGACAGAATTGTACACACATCGCATCGTTTTGAACTAAAAGGAGAGAGTTTAAGAAAAAAACTGTAAATTTGGCAGATTTAGAAATGTTAGTTAAGTCATAAAATAGAGGCATATCTGCTTTTTGGGTGGGTGCATATCACCGGAATAGCTATTCAGTAATAAGAAAGCGGGGTTGTTGCAGATCAGATAGTCCGAGAGTATGATATTTCATGAGCTACCCTTTACAACTGAAATCTATGTATAGTGGTATAGAAGTGAAGAAAATTAGGCGTTTGAAAGAATTGAGGAAGAGTATCGCATACCCAAACAAATGTATACGGATCAGGTCCCGACTCCGACCGCATCCATCTCTACATCGACCAGGTCCATCAACACACTCAACTAAACCGCTCCAAAGTGAGGTGCTAAAAATAGAGACTTATTTAAATGTTTGATAATTAACTGTATGAGGTGTTGATTTATTTATTAAATTTGGAAAAAATAAATATTACTATGTCAAAAATTGTAGAAGATAAAATCCTTTTTTTTAGTAAGAAAATAATTGATAATTCTGAGAAAATACTCCCATTTCAAGATCACAATTTTTACTTGTTTTCTGAATTAAGAATACTCTTATGCGAAATCACCCATTGTATTATGTTTGATTTAAATCAGGCAAGTTTTTGTTTAACGAATCATCTTCTAGAGAGAGTTTTGAAATTATCATTAATTAAATACGAGCTGGAAGGCCTTAACATTAGTGATCCTATTTTTAAGGAAAAACAAATATCAGCATATAAAAAATATGATGATATGCTATTGTGGAAAACGTTATCTTCTGCTTATGAAAACAATATAATTATTAATGAGGAATATAATATGTTACTGAAATTTAAAGATAAATATAGGAACCCATTTTCTCATGCTAATGTAAGTAAATTAATACCAGAACAACAGATCAATAGTTCCCGGGTAGGTCACATTTGCAATATAGAAGAAAGTCTTAAATGTTTAACAGATAGCAAACCAATTCCAATTCAGGAAGTATTGATTGATCCACTTACACTTGTTCAGGAATACCAGCATGCATTTTCAAATCGCGAAGCTCTTGATTATTTTAATAATGTATTTGAAATAATGATAAACATTGATGAAAGGTATAAAGTAAAATACAATATAGTTATGCCTTGACTTGTAAAATAAAGAATAGAATTCCCTAATTTATGGTATAATATATTCTATATGAGGATTATAAGTAAATTTAAAATTAAAAAAGTATGAAGTATTTACTCTTGGTATTTGTTCTAATTTTTACGACTAATGTTTATTCCCAAAAAATCTCGAAAGAAGAGTTGAATGAATTAACACTAGACAATTTTCAAATCAATGATTGTAAAATACAATGGATAAAAGTATTTCACATAGATTTCGATTCAGAAACAATTCAGTCTATGTTATTAAGCAAAAACATCTCAAATCTTACTATTTTAAACGATAGTATTTTAATTGGGCAGACTGACAATGCTTCACTCATTGGCACAAAATGTAGTTATAAAGATTTTGCTGCAGATCCCATAAGCTACAAATTCAATATAGAGATTAAAGAAGGTAAATACCGAGTAACTGTTTCTGAAGTACGTTTCCATTCAAAATTGAGTAATTCTATTTTATCTTTGGAATGGTATGGTTTAAATAAAGACTGTAAGTATAAATCTGTTTACGGTTTCACGAAATATCTTGGGAAAATTCTTGAATGTTATTTTACAGAAACATTTACCATAAAAGAAAGTGAAGAAATCGATTGGTAAATAGCTGGAAAAGGTAAAGCTGTTTGTGTATTGAAATCCTTTAATCTTAAAGAATATTATAATACTTGTAAAGAAGAGATTGTATATAAAGGATTTAAAGCAGATCTGATTTTGACTCATAGCGATTATCTCAATAGGAAACTCTTATTTTTGAGGTTGCAGTAACCCCACATAAACGGTATTCTCCTTTAGATAAATCGAAAGAGCCGCCCATTACGTTATACGCACTTCCGGTGGTATGCATTAATACTGCGTTCAATTTTTGCAAGATTGCTGCGGTGACGGGGGTGTTGTGTCGGGCTTCTTCTTTGGCAAGTTCGTATGCTTTCTTTAAGTCTTCATTCATCAGATGATATACCAGGGGTTTCCCTTTGGCAGTAACTCCTTCGTCGAATAGTAGCAGGGTGTCGATCTCGGTAAGCGTGGATCCCTCGATTGCCGCCTGTATACTTTAATAAAATAAACCTAAATTCTTGTTTTTAAACGGTGGTCAAAGCCTATTCCTTTTATAAAAAACAAAGTAGTCATATTTAACCACTTTGTTTTTTATTAATAGCAATGTGAAATTTTCAAAAAAGAAACTGTAATTAAATGTGATTTAAAGATTATTCTTCACAGCAGTCACCCCAAAAAGCCCACCATGGTCTTTCTGGACATTTTCTTAGTCTAAGGTGATTGGCATTAATAGACCAATATCCGCACCACCTACATGTATGTTTAATCGACATAATATAAAGTTTTTAGTTGTTACCAATCCAATCCTCCGTGTTGCTGATTTATGTTGTTAGCATAATCATCCCAGATTTCTCTTTCTTCAATTCGCTCAATAAGCTCATCTCTTTCTACCCAATCATCTTCGATTTCATCATAATATTCAATTTCTTCTGTTTTATGATTAATTCTCTGCTCTAAGTGATCAAAATTGTATTTTCCCATATAATATTGTTTTAAGTTTGTTATACAAATGTACATAAATAATTCATATATCAGCTCTTTTATTAATTATTTTTATAAAATAAATAATATCTTGAATAATGATGGATAGGGTATGTACTGTGTAGATGTTGTGGTATTGTTTAGATAATATTTTGATTGATAAATGCTTTAAATAATTCCTGTTACGATTTATTCAGTCTGTTGATTTAATTAAAAAAACTTACTCATCCTCTACTATGCAATTTCCAACTCTTTTAAAACATAAAACTAAAGCCTTTTTTACGGGAGGTGTTGAAGGTTTCTATTTCCTGGGAAAGGGATTTTTTTAACTGCGTTGCCATGAATTCCAAAAATGGTTGATTGGTTTCTGCGTCTTGTGATTGTTGCAATGATAGGATGTAATCGCCTCTGTCTTCCTTAAATACCTTTGTGGGAAACAGGTTGTTGCAGTACTGGATGTAATTCATCAGCAGACGTGCGGTTCTTCCATTTCCATCCACCCATGGATGGATGGTCACCAAATTAAGGTGGGCGTTAAAACTCAGTTCGTATTGTTCCCGGAGTGTTCCTGCTGTTTTTTGTTTCTCTTGCAATATTGAGCACAGTTCTTCTACTTTGGCAGGTACTTTTTGATAACCCATATAAGAACGTCCACCGCTTCCTGCGGTAACCCCACATAAACGGTATTCGCCTTTGGATGAATCGAAAGAGCCGCCCATTACGTTATACGCACTTCCGGTTGTATGCATTAATACTGCGTTCAATTTCTGCAATAAAGCGGCGGATATGGGGGTGTTGTGCCGGGCTTCTTCTTTGGCAAGTTCGTATGCTTTCTTTAAATCTTCATTCATCAGATGATATACCAAAGGTTTCCCTTTGGCAGTAACTCCTTCGTCGAATAGTAGCTGGGTGTCGATCTCGGTTAGCGTGGATCCCTCGATTGCCGTGGAGTTGGTAATGAGGGAATAGAGGTGGTACTTTTCGTAGTCCACCGCTTCACTGATACCCAGTTGCCGAAACTGTTGGTATAGTTGCTCTATTTCCTGCCAAATGCCTTTTTCCATGATCGACTGCCTATCTGGTTGTTTTCTTCAAAATTACGCTGATTTTGTATTTTTTCAAAGGGAAATGAAATGTTTTTGAAGAATCGTGACCGCTATAAAAGCAAAAACCCTGCAGTATGTTATTGTTAACAGGGACAACAGGGTATTACAATGCGAATATAGTACATTTCTGTACATAAAAAAACAAAAGAGAGCTACATCCAACTAAGCTATAGGACCGGTTCATTCATGGAAAATCTATTTGCAATTTATTAGAGAATAAATGGATTAATGAAATATTTACGTATCTTTACTAGAAAGGAGTATGTCTTATTTGTCCAATTGTTAAGCTGATATTCTGCATTGTTTCGCTAAAATATAGGTAATTATGAAGACCTCTTTTATATTTGTATAACCCACCGTATGGAAAAATTATGATGAAAAGTAAATTAAAACTGGTAATTAGAATTTTATTGTTCTTGGGGACAGTAATATCCTTGTATTTTGTTCCGTGGCCTATTGTATTTGCTTGGATAAAGCCACTTCCAAACAACATTCAGGAACAGGTTGATAAAGCTGCGGATTACGGATTTGATGGGATTGTTGTTTGTGTAAACAAAACAGGTAATAAATGCGAGTTTTATACTTCGGGCTACAAAAACAGAGAAAACAAGATTCCTGCCGACCCTAATTCGTTTTTCAAAATAGCGAGTGTGGGCAAATTATATGATGCCGTAGCAGTTACAAAATTGGTGCGAGATGGCAAATTATCTTTAGACAAAACTCTTTCGGACTATTTACCCGAATTAAAAGGCAGGATTGAATATGCTGATAAAATCACTTTGAGAATGTTGGTTATGCATCGAAGTGGTATTCCAAACTTTACCGACACCTATATGTATTGGGCTGCTCCAAAAGAAACAGAGGATGAGCAACTTGCTTTGATTCTGGATAAACCTGCAAACTTTAAACCCGGTGAAGACTATGAATATTCCAATACCAATTATCTGTTACTTGGCAGGATAATGACCCGGGTTCTTGGCTATGATAAATTTCAATACATTCAAAATGAGATATTAAACCCGCTGAATTTAAAACACACTTTTGGATCAATACATGATGTAAACATAGATGATGTAATGAGTGGTTATTATGTAGGCTATGATGTTGATTTAAAAACAGATAACATTGGCTCAATACTGGCGACAGCAGAAGATTTAAGTATATTCATCCGGGCCTTAAATGATGGTTCTGTTTTTAGAGACAAAAAAGAACAGGATATCTATACTTCCATATATAAGTATGAACACACTGGTTTGATACCGGGATATCAAACGATTGCAAAATATCATAAAGATATAGATGCTGTCGTTATACAGTTTACAAACACCGTTAACTTTGAAGGGTATAATTGGAATATGTCAGAGATAATGTATAATAAAATTGTAAAAATAGTGAGAAAGAAAAACTAGCCTCAACTCATGGCATAGTATAATTTTTGATTTTTATGTGATTTTAGGATTGTATATGCGAATAATTAGTATAAAGTTTAACTAGTATTTATGCATATGGAAATTATCAAATTAACAACAGGTCCAGATCGAAAATGTGACAGCATTGGGATAGTTGTTCTAATAAATGGAGCTGTCTATAACGGGATTTGCCATGATAATAACATCCTGAAAAAGGTGGAGCAATCGGTAACCAGGTGGAGGTATTATTATGATTAAAGAAGAAAACAAGGATGCTTTCCTAAAAGTTATTGAAACGAATAAAGGTATAATTTATAAAGTTTCAAGAGCGTATTGCTATCACGATGAGGATAGAAAAGACCTGATACAGGAGATTATAATCCAGCTATGGAACTCGTTTTCTAAATATAATGACCAGTATCAGCTATCAACCTGGATTTATCGAATAGCTATTAATGTTGCGATTTCATTTTACCGGAAAAATTCTGTCAGAAATAATATGACTACACAACTTACAAGTGCGGTAAATTTTATAGATGATAGCCATACAAAAGAATTAGAAGATGATATTGCTCTTCTCTATCGGTTCATTCACGAATTAAATAGTCTGGATAAAGCGCTGATGTTATTTTATCTTGAGCAGAAAACGTATAAGGAAATTGCCGATATTCTTGATATTTCAGAGACAAATGTTGCAACAAAAATAGGAAGGGTGAAAAAGGTTATTAAACAAAAATTTTTAGCAATTAATAAATAACGTCATGGAAGATAAAGACTTTAGAAATATATGGAATATGCATAGTTCCGATTTAGAAACAAATCTGGAAGTGGATTTCGCTTCTCTTAAAAATGCAAATTTTAAAAGTACACGGTTGCAATTGACTCAATTAATAATCAGACGATTTGCAGAAGTCTTAGTATTTCTTTTTGCATTTGCGCTGTTAGTAAGCTTCATTATTAATAATAATTCTGAACCTCAATACGTGATTTCGGGTGTAATACTTAGCGTCTTTTCTATTATTGGAGTAATTGGCAACACCAGGCAACTTGTCCTTATATTTCGGCTTGACTATTCAAAGCCAGTTACTGATTTTTTAGTACAGCTGGAGAAATTGAAATTATACAGTTTACAAACGCTCCGATTGATGTTACTTTCTATTCCATTCTATTTTGCATACATAGTTATCGGATTTAAAGTTTTATTTGGCTATGATATTTATAGCTATTCGAATGCGGGTTGGCTGATATCAAATGTGGTCTCAAGTGTGCTATTAGTCCCATTTTCAATTTATATAGTTAATAAACTAAGGGTAAATGCAAAAAGAAATTGGGTGAAAAAGATGTTGGCCGATAACGGAGGAAAACAGATTGATTCAGCTATTCGGTTTATAAATGAAATAGTTGAGTTAAAGAAAAAGCACTTACGATAGGAATCGTAAGTGCTTTATTAGAGTGTGGTCCCACTTGGGCTTGAACCAAGGACTCCCTGATTATGAGTCAGGTGCTCT
>CALFXE010000154.1 GCA_937927845.1 uncultured Paludibacter sp. | reverse complement strand
AGATCTACTACAATTTCAGCAGCTATCCTGTTTATGATATCAGGATTTATCGGATGTAATCAACCCAAGCCCAAAAGTGAAGATTTTATTACGGTTGATGTAACAGCTACTTATCCTAAGAAGGAGCTGATTCTACAGGATTTTATGGATGTGGAGTATATCCCGTTGGAATCTACAGATAGCTTTATTACGATGGCCCATGTGCAGGACATTGGAGAAGATGTTATAATTCTTAGAAATAGAAATCGTTCTTCCGATGGCAACATCTTTTTCTTTGATAAAAAAGGAAAAGGATTGAGGAAAATAAATCGACAAGGAGCAGGTGGAGAGGAGTATACATTTCTTTTAAAGGTTATTTTAGACGAAGATAATAATGAGTTATTTGTAAATGACCATTATGTAAACAAAGTCTTCGTCTATGACCAATTCGGAAAATTTAAGCGGAGCTTTAGCCATAAGGAAGGCGGTATCTATAATCCGGTTTATAATTTTGATGAGGATAATTTAATTTGCTTAGATTACGCTAGTGACTTTGATTTAAAGCCTAAGAACCGATTCTTTATAATATCCAAAGAGGATGGACGCATTGTTAAGGAAATCCAGATTCCCTTTAAGGATAAGAAGACTACAGTCTTAACTTTAACCGACGCAGCGAAAGGAATAACAATTTCAAATTCAGCTCGTAATGAAGAGTTAATCCCTTACTTAGGTGATTGGGTACTAATGGATCCGTCGTCCGATACCATCTATAAATCAGAACCCGATTTCAGTATGACACCGATTATTGTAAGAACTCCCTCTATTGAAACCATGATTCCTGAAATATTTCTATTTCCAGGTGTATTTACGGATCGTTACTACTTTTTACAAACAGTAAAAAAGGAATATAATTTTACAACAGATATAGGATTTCCCAGAACGGATCTGGTGTACGACCGCCAAGAGAAGGCTATCTATGAATATACCGTACTTAATGCCGACTTCTCAACGAAGAAACCTGTAAATATGGTATATGACATAAAATTATTCAATGATGATGAAATTGCATTTGTTCAGAGACTAGAGGCTCCCGACCTTGTCGAAGCCAACGAGAATGGAGAACTCAAAGGCAAACTGAAAGAAATAGCCTCAACACTAGACGAAGAATCCAATCCTGTGCTCATGTTGGCACGATACAAGAAGTAAAATTTTATTTAAATACTACCAGATGAAAAGATTAATATGTTGTCTGTTTTTTATTTTACTCACAATGGCGTGCCAAAAAGAGATGAGTAGTGGTGTTGATTCTTATGATGTTGATGCAATAAGGAACAGCAATAAGGTTTTTAATGTTGAAGATTCTGGTTTAAAGGTCAGTTACATCCCTTTAGAGATGTCGGATAGTTCGCTTGTAGGTGATATTGAAAAAATCCTCTTGACAAAAGACTATATTATTGTTCGAAGTAATGAACTGATTTTTCTGTTTGACTATACGGGTAAGTTTATCCGAAGAATCGGAACTCAAGGTGATGGTCCCGGTCAATATAAAAGTATTTGGGATGTATCGGTCGATGAATCAGAACAGCGATTATTTTTGGCCGATTACTCAACCAGTAAAGTGTTGGAATATGATTTGGAAGGTAGATATTTCAATGACTATAGTTATAAACCATTTTGGTGGACTTTTGAAGCTATAGATGGTTTATTCTTAATAAATCCGATGAATCTGTTTGGAAATGAAGCATATAAAATTAAATTAACTACATACACCGGTGATTCAATTGCTTATTTCAAGAATGATATTCTTTATACATCTCAGGACAATTTATTATATCCAACTGTAAAATGTTTCCAGCGCTATCATAAAGAGATTATTTTCCGACAACAGTTTAACGACTCTATTTATACATTCGTTTCTCATACAAAGGATCTGGTGATACGCTATTATTTTGATTTTGGTGATGCACATTTTCCTATAGAACTGTTAGAAAATGCTGAAAATTTTAGAACTCAATCTGTAAATTATGGCTTTGTGGAGGATATAACTGAAACAGATGATTATATTTTTCTACATATAACTTACAAAGGTAAAAATGAGAAATATATTCTAAGAAAAGGATCGGATGGAAGTTTTTATAAGGTTGAAAAGGATACTGGCGTTTTGATAAAAACGGCGGACCTTTATTTTTGGCCAAAATGGTATAACAATGAGAGGTTGGTAAATTATTTCTCGGCATCAGAAATCCTTTCAAAAAGAGATAAAATTACGGATGATAATTTAATAGAGATTGCTTCTTCAATGTCCGATGAATCGAATCCTGTAGTCGTAATTGCAACATTAGACAAATAATGTGGATACGTTAATCTGATCCGAATTGAAGCTATGTAATGATTAAAATAGTATGGATTATTAGAAATGACATATATATTAACATACAAATACTAAAGGATGAAAAATCAAGGACACAATCTAGCACTTTTATTTCTCTGTTCCTTTTTTTACTTATTATGTTTCGGTTGTACAAAAAGCGAAAATAAAGATAAAATAGTTATTCCTGTTGGAGCTGTTGTAGGTACGGGAAGTATTCTAAACTTAAGTGATTACGCAGAATCAATTGAATATATTCCATTAGAGACAAATGACAGCGTGCTTATATCAAAAATTGACCAAATAGCATTTGAAGACGGAGCAATTGTAATAAAGGATGATTATTATTCATGTAAGATATTTGATGAAAATGGTAAATACCGATGCAGTGTGGGGCGCTTAGGAGAGGGGCCTGACGAGTTTGTTTCTATAAATGAGATTGATTTAATGCCCAGAACAAATCAGCTTTTTATGGAAGCTTCTCCGCGAAAATATTTTCTTTATGATACAGAAGGTAATTTGATACAGCACATACAATATCCTAATTATCCGACAGATTATAATGCATTTGGGGTTACACGACTGAATGAGAATATATATTATGCCGATATTGTTTCTTATTTGAATATTCATTATCAGGGAATGCTCTTTCGTGTAGATAGTTCATTGTCTGAGGTTATTAAAGAGTATCCGAACTATGTTCATCGGGAGAAAGAAGATAAACATAGCTTTTCAGGAACTTATGAGGTTGCAACTACGTATCGTTTTAAAGATAATGTACGTACCTATAAGGCAATTAGTGACACGGTTTTTACCGTTGGTCCGGATATGGAAATGAGGGCGGCTTATATTTTTGATTTTGGAAAATACAAAGCTACTCCTGAGTGGATGTTGGCTAAGATTAGGAATAAAGAGCATAAATATGTATGGCCTTTAAATATCCAGGAATCGGATGCTTTTTTGTTTCTTAAATTCTTTATGGGTAATCATGCCCCGGAGCAATTTACTTTTGTTAAAACATATTCTGACGGAACAAAAGTAAACTTTCCAAATTACAATGTCTATGGGGTTTTTAATAAGAATACAGGAGAACTAAAATTGATGAATCAGCCGGAAAAGGCTCAATTAGGATTTAAGAATGATTTAGATGGTGGCATGGTATTTTGGCCTAATTATATATCTTCAGATGGTAAAATGGTTTCCTTCTGTAATACTCAGGATTTTCTGGATTATTATGAAACTTTAGAGGATCCTTCTCCGGAAATAAAAAGGTTAGCGACTAATCTACCCCCTGACAGTAATCCAATTATTGTTATTGCAAATTTGAAAAAGAAATAATTATGGATAATGTACAATGTTGAAAAATATAATATAATATTAGTATGATAATTCATTATTTCAAAATTGCTTTCCGCAATATGTGGAAATATAAAACGCAGTCGCTTTCCGGTATTTTCGGATTGGCATTCGGACTAGCCTGTTTTGTTCCCGCAGTTTACTGGATGCGCTATGAAACGTCTTACGACAGCTTCTATCCTGATGCGGAGCATATTTACCGTGTTTATGCTGTGGAGAAACAATCGGGCAAGGTTAATGAAGGTGTTTCGAGAGTTTTTGAAAAGAAGTTGCAAGAGAAGTTTCCGGCAGTAGAAGCTTCAACGGTTTGTTTAATAGAACAGGAAAATTGTAGTGTTGATGGAATACCACATGTCCAACTACGTACGCTTTATACCGATAGCACATTCTTTGGTCTTTTTCCACAGGAATTTGTCAGCGGAGACTCCAGACAGCCATTGCAGGTTTTGAACAATATTATCCTTACGGAAACGGTAGCTGTGCGCTTGTTCGGCAATGCTGAAAAAGCTATCGGACAACAGGTGCAAACGAAAATGAAATCTTCTCTACCTCCTTATACTGTAACAGCTGTGGTTAAGGATCCACCTGCAAACACAAACATGCAGTTTGACGTTATTATTTATCACGATATGATAAAATATTTCTCCGAGTTACCCGAAGAAGCTCAGTGGACAATGTTTTTCATGAATCTGTATGTGAAATTGCATCCCGAAACAGATGTAGATAAACTTGCTGAACAAATGCATGATTTTACTTCACGGTTGGGTGTAAATACCAATATTGAGCTACGCATGTTGCCGATAAGCGATGTTCGTCACCAGCTAAACACGGATGTTCCATTTACCTTGAACTTCATAGGTTTATTTGTTGCATCAGGGATATTATTATTGTTCAGTGCGCTGTTTAACTTCCTGAACCTGCACCTCGACCTTTTCCGTCAGCGCATCCGCGAATTACGTCTTCGTTCCGTACATGGTGCTTCAGAAGGTCAACTAGTAAGACAGATGATGTTCGAATTGCTTTGTGCAATTCTTTTGGCGTTGTTTCTGGCGTGTCCTTTTGTAGAAATCATCCGTCCGGCATTTGCCGGACTGCTAAATATTACGATGGAACTGTCGCAACTGATTCAAATATTCGTTGTTTGCGGAATAGGGTTGATGGCGTTGATACTATTTATCGGTTTTATTCTTTTTTGGAGGTTGAGTCGTATATTAACGTCCCCTCAGTTGGAAATAAGAATAACCAGTAAACCAGTATTGCGTCGCATGGCTGTTACCATGCAGCTATCTGTCAGTATGGTATTCATTGTTGCTGCATTGGTGGTGATGATGCAAATGCATTTTGTAAATCAAAAAGATTTGGGATTCGACAGCCGTGGAGTTATTCAATTATCAGGATTTTTAGACTATTCAGGGAAGATTCAGGGAGCACTGGAGCGTGAACTTGCAACTATTCCTCAAATCGAGAGTATCACTCAAGCTGATTTCGAGCCTCGGCACAAATCTGATATTTATACTATGATCACCGACGTGGAATGGCCGGGAAAATCGTCTTTCGAAACGCCGGCATTCAATGTTATCTATACCGACAGCCGGTTTGTCGAAACCTTCAAATTAAAAATGGTTACGGGAGAGTGGTGGCATCAGGGTGAAACTCAAGAAATCGTTCTTAATGAAGAAGCTGTCCGGGAGATGGGGCTTAGTGAACCCGAAGGCTCGATAATCCGTATTCCGTCCATTGATGATGCTTCTGTTATGGTGGAATACAAAGTGGTGGGAGTCGTAAATGATTTTCATACACTGTCTCTTCGCAACCGTATCCAGCCTGTCATTTTCCTCCCATCTTCTCAGGCATCCAACATTTTGTACATCAGTGTCGTTCCTGGTCAGGATCAGGAAGTGATGCGGAGAATCGCGGCTATTCTTCCAGGCATAGATGCAACTTTGGCAGATGCTCGCCTGATTCCGGTAGACGAGTTGTATAATCATCTTAATTGGTCGGAACAGGTTGGATTAAAAATGTTCTCCGTATTGGCAATAGTTTGTATGTTAATTTCACTCTTCGGTATTTATGCCGTGGCTGCAGCAGCAACCTGTAGGCGACGTAAAGAAATAGCCATTCGCAAAGTTGTAGGTGCAGAAGCCGGTAACATTATCCGCATGTTCCTCCAAGAATATACCTTACAGGTAATCGCAGCCGGAGTTGTGGCGCTTCCGCTGGCTTATCTTGTTATGAGTGGTTGGCTGCAAGGATACGCCTACCGCATGAACATCCCATGGTGGTTGTTGGGTGGAGTGATTATTGGTGTTATCATCCTGATTTTGCTTACCGTATTTATGCAAGTACTAAAAGCTGTCGATAGCAACCCTTCGGAAGTGATAAAGGCTTAGTGAATAGAAGTTTAATTTGTAATTAGATATGTAAAACCCAGAAGTATTCCTATGAAAAAGTACAT
>CALFXE010000153.1 GCA_937927845.1 uncultured Paludibacter sp. | reverse complement strand
ATCTGTATCTTGAGAATAGATTATCGTATACCCGAATGAATCTCAATCTGGACAAGATAACCAACATGGAGGGATCTGCTCACAAATACAGACTTCAGTACGAGATTAGGGCTGGCTATCAATTTCCTGTAACAGAAAGATGGGCTATTAACTGTTGGTTAGGCTATAATACTTTCGATTTCTCAAAAGTTAAACCGGAAGCTATTAAATCCAAAAACTCTACACCTATACAAATAGGAATAGGATTTAATTACATTATAAAACAATGACAAGCCATGCTACGAAATGCCTCCCTGCTGATTTTTCTGTCGTTTTGTTTGTTATCTATACAAGCACAACAGAATAAAATAACCAGTATTCTTGAAATACTGAATATCGAGACAGGTGAGCGAACCACAGTAAAAGAATTCCCTTATCTGATAGAAGCGCCAAACTGGACTTATGACGGACAATGGCTTATTCATAATAGCGGAGGTAAACTTTGGAAGCTCTCCCCTGCCACTCCTGATGAGCCACAAGAAATACACACAGGTTTTGCAACCAATTGCAACAACGACCATGTATTGTCTTTCGACGGAAAACAAATAGCAATCAGCCACGGCACAAAAGAAGATGGGCTGTCACGCATCTATACATTACCCATTGGCGGTGGAGATCCTCAACTCATAACCCCATTAGCACCAAGTTACCTACATGGCTGGAGTCCTGATGGAATATACCTAACTTATTGTGCCGAAAGAAAAGGCAATTATGATGTTTATTCTATTCCGGCTAAAGGTGGTGTAGAAAAACGACTCACACATTCGGACGGTTTGGATGATGGTCCGGAATACTCGCCCGATGGAAATTATATTTGGTTCAATTCAGTGCGCACAGGCCTAATGCAGATATGGCGAATGAAAGCTGACGGAACGGAGCAAACTCAAATGACATTTGACGAAACACGTAACTCTTGGTTTCCACATATATCACCCAATGGTGAGCTTGTTGTATTTATTACATATTACAAAGATGATCTAAAGCCCGATGAACACTTGCCTAATAAGAATGTAGAATTACGAATCATGCCGACTAATGGAGGAGAATCTAAAACATTGGCAAAACTATTTGGAGGGCAGGGTACTATAAATGTTAATTCATGGTCACCCGATAGTAAATATATCGTCTTTGTAAGTTATCGTCTAAACAATTAATAATAAAATGAATTATAATCCCGAACCGGAGAAAGTTACCAGTATACTCGAAATATTCGACATCTCTACAAACAAAAGTATATTAATAAAAGAATTTCCTTATCTCATAGAAGCTCCCGACTGGACGTCTGATGGAAAATGGCTCATATATAACAGTGAGGGATTAATATATAAACTATCTGCATCGGGAGGCGAACCGCAATTAATAGATACCGGCTTTGCAAACCAATGTAATAATGACCATCTCGTTTCTCCCGATGGCAAGTGGCTTGCAGTAAGCCATCGTTCATTGCCTCAAGGGAGACCTACTGTTTTTATACTGCCCGCCGAAGGTGGTACTCCCAGACAAGTGACGCCATCAGCTCCGAGTTATCTGCACGGGTGGAGTCCTGATGGAAAATCACTGACGTATTGCGCAAACCGACAAGGAGAAATGGATGTATATACTATAAATATAGATGGAACGAATGAAACTCGTCTTACTTTCTCGGAAGGATTGAATGACGGGCCGGAATACACACCTGATGGTAAATACATCTGGTTCAACTCAGTCCGTACTGGATTGATGCAACTATGGAGAATGAAAGCTGACGGTTCGAAACAAACTCAAATGACTTTTGATGAAGATAGCAACTCATGGTTTCCTCATATCTCACCCGATGGCAAACATGTAGTTTATATAGCATACAAAAAAGGTGATCTTGAACCTCACGAGCATCTACGCTACAAAAATGTAGAGATTCGCATAATGCCGGCTACAGGAGGCAAACCTCAGACATTAATAAAACTTTTTGGAGGTCAGGGAACATTCAATGTCAATTCTTGGTCGCCAGACAGTAAACAGTTTGCTTATGTAAGATACAAGACAGAACTTAACTCTAAATAACTAATATGAAATCTATTAAACTTTTATTACTTGCAATACTACTTTCTACAGGGAATTATATTGCAGCTCAAAGCTCTCCATTGTCTTTTACTATAAATGCCGGAGGAAGTCTTTCCGATATGCGGGTAAAGGGTAGTTCTACCGATTCCAAATATGGATTCCGTGGAGGTGTAGGTCTGGAAATGAATCTCCCTAATAATTTATTTTTGCAAACAGGATTGGATTTTGCTATGAAAGGAGCAAATTCGAATTCAATGGCAGTCGGAGATATTAACGGAGATGGCTATTCTCCTGATTTTTATATGGCGGAAGAAAAGGTGGGAGCTTCATATCTTGTCTTACCCATTAAAGCGGGCTACAGATTTAATGTATCAAGGGCGATACGCCTCAATTTTACTTTTGGACCATATCTTGCCTACGGTATTGGTGGAAAATATAAAGCAAAAGAAGCTCTAAAAATGGCTCTACCGGGGGATCAAGAATTATCGAATGATACTTATAC
>CALFXE010000152.1 GCA_937927845.1 uncultured Paludibacter sp. | reverse complement strand
TACACCCATCCACTAACGAGCGTGTCCTTCCGAAAGAGCGACTTGGCGAAGCCAAAAGAGCGACTGAGGAAACCCCAAATCAGCCGTAGTTGGTTAATCTCCCGTATAGTTGCAGTCGGGTTCCTATTTTTTACAGTGGTTAAGAGTTCCATTCTTAAAAAGTCAAGACGACTTCACTGTAAAATAGGTATAAATTAGTTTCTTAAGTAGCTTTTTAAGATAGAAGAAGGGAAGGAAAAAACTAAGTATGAAGAAAATCTGCTTGATTATCTTGATTATGAAGATTTTGAATATGTTGATAAGAATTTTATAATCTTTCTACTTCTTTTGCTGAAAGACCGGTAACTTTTACAATAAACTCTATAGAGGAACCTTCTGCTTTCATATTTCGGGCGATTTCTATTTTCTCTTCTTTTCGACCTTTACTTAATCCCATAGTCAATCCTCTATTCAATCCCTTTTGTTCGGCAAATAACAATGTCTAAACCATGATTTATTTGATTTTTATGATTAAGATGATTATAATGTCTGCACTGATTTATATCGTTTATTGTTCAAACGTTTGAAGTTGAGGCTACGCTCTCCAAAATTTATTAAGAGACCTACTTCTAAATTATATGCTTCCAAATAATTAATGGCTTGTGCAAAATGTACATCTTGCAACTGTACGACAGCTTTTAACTCGACAGAAATTATATCTTCTACCAAGAAGTCAACTCTTCTCGTTCCTATATGCTGTCCTCTATAATAAATTGGCATTTCAAATTCACGACTAAATTTAAGACCTGCCAGTCGCATTTCAATCTGCAACGCTCTTTGGTATATGACTTCCTGAAACCCATTTCCCAATTGTCCATGTACTCGCATGGCACAACCGATAACCTGAGAAGTAATTGCTGAATGTGGATATTCAATATTTATCATAAAAATCACATCATCATATACCTTTTATAATCATCTTAATCATGTAAATCATATAAATCATGGTTTAGACATTATTATTATTTGTATCGCCATCACGATACGACACAAAAATACGAAATATGATTTGAATAAAAACCATCAAAAGGTAAAATAATCAGGTAGGATGAAAAGTTTTTACCTTTTGCGTGATTTTTAGCTTTTTTGAGTATCAACTAACATGTCAAAGAACGTAGTGAGCAATGTCCCAACCTACAATCATCTTAATATAACTTTTTGGATTGTATTTCCATATTTTACGAGATAGATACCGGGATTAAAGTCTTGCTTAATCACGGTTTCAAGTCCATACATAATTTGTTCATTTACAAGCTGTCCGGCTAAATCATATACACGTACCACAGAATTTACATCTGAAGAACTCCACAGCGAGCTTTTAATAACCAACTGCTTATTACTGTTTTGATATACATAAAAGTCGTGATAGTTTCTTATTTCATCAATACCTGTGATTGTAGTTCCATACAAGTCGAATGAATAAATACGAGCTGTTTTTCCATCATTTTGTTGAGGCTTAGGAATAATCATACGGATATCCTGAGCAACAAAGGATGAAATAGCCCTATTAGTTTTATTAACTTTATTACCAACTACTTTATCAACATCAACCCAAGTATTGCCATCCTTAAACTGCAAAGTAAAATCAGAAGTGATATTATTATCACCCTCTAAACCTGCGTGTAAAACGCTCCACTGACAAACTTGCACAGGAGTATCAAAGCTATATTGAATATATTTTGCATTACCGCTATCATCATTCCACTTAGTATTCGGATTATTATCTGCTGCCATAGATTCATGTTCATTAATATTTGTTCTACCGGAAGCAGTTACACTCACAGGGATTAATCGCTCACCGCATGGTTCTGATTCAGATTGAGGGGTAATATATTCAAATGTAGGCAGTGACTGTGTATCTGTCAGAGACTTAACATCATCATTTGTATTGTCTGATGCTGTAACAGCAAACACAAATACATCTTTGTCATTTGGCAGTGTCAGGACTTTACTGTTAGCATCAATATCAATAACATACTTATAAATGTATAAATATGAATATGAATCATTTTTTTGCAGATTATAATTATGTCTATGAGTAGCAGTAAATGCAATATTTTCTTTTCTATATTGTCTTTCAGAAAAGACAGTACCCCACGAACCAACTTGCTCAGCAAAATATTCAACATTTATAGACTTCTGTACACCATCAATTGCAAAATTAGAGTTGGGAGAACCTAAGGTATTTTGACTTGCTGCCAGAATATATAATTTTCTATTTGAAGCAGATTGCGGAATATCAATTTGTTGACCTTCACACTGAACAGCATTTTTTTGACGTACAGCAGAAGGACCAATATCGAATTTCACTCCATCAACAACCAATTCATCTTCAAACAACTCACCCGGGAACACATAAGGAGTGGTACCGAAACGACCATCTCTTTTGTTTTCATCAAGACTCATTACATCAACATTGTAAGCAAGTTGAGCTTTGCGCGATTCCGGTTCAGATAGCGTAGCATTAGAGTTTGATGCAAGTTTAACAGCAAAAGTACGAGGTTGATATTTGGTGAGATTGAAAGTAATCTTATTACCGGCAAAGTTAATTGTGCCAACATTTTGTTCTCTGCCATTAACCTCACGTGCCGATTCAATATTAGAAGCAAAAGTAAGCTCGACATTTTCTTGTGTGTTACCTGTTAGCTCGTACAAACGCACAACTATTTCATCTGTATCTTCAGCTTGTTTAAGAGCTTTTATCGCAACATTTTTAGTATTTAATTTAGCAAATTCAAAACTCTTTCCTAAAGAACCGGAGTGTTTTGGCGTGTTATAAGCAATCAAAGGCTGATTTAACTTTGATGCCGCCCATTGAGTTGTTTCACTCCAATTACCCATATGACGATAGAAAGAATATGTAAACTTGTTCAAGCCTAAATCCTGATATTGCTCAAACGGTCGGTCGCTTTCAATAGCAGGAGTATGTATCAGTGTCAATCTCAATTGATTATTAGCAGGTTTATCCCAACCATATTTCGAATCATTTAAGATGGATATTCCAAAACTATTATCATTATGAGTAATATCAGCCCATTGGTGACCGGCAACTTCATATAAATCGTTATAATTATTACCTCTTTCGACTACACCTATAGATGCATCATAAGTAGCTTTTGGATTTGAGGCTGTAAGAGGAAAAATCACTTTTAACAAAGTTTGCTTCGATTGCCAGTCTACCTCATTTACAAAATCAATCCTATCAGAATTTACACCTGAAGTCATACGTACAAATTGTACATACTCAGAACCATTTTTCTTTCTTTTGATTTTCAGAGATGAACGTAGCGAACCGTTTTCTTCTATAGAAACTTCAACATTTTCATCAACATATGCAATAGGATTACGACGAACATCATCCCAACTTATCTCCCATGAAGCCCAATATCCGGGTCTGTTTGATTGGAGAGACATACGAATTGGGGTGTTTAGTAATTCTTTATTATTTTGTTTTTTATCAATAATCGAGTTTACATCGCCATTTTTATTTACTTTCAAGATATAATCTTCATTTTCTATAGAACTGTCAGTAACAGTCAGATTTGAAGGTAATTGAGAAGCAGCATCGTCATTTAAACGTAAATCATACACAGCATAACCTAAAGATGGAACATTGGCTTTGAAGATAAAATGTACAACCCCATCTTCGAATTTCAGCATCTGAGTAGGCACCACACCTCCCTGAGAATTATATACACTAATAGAATTCGGCGCTATGGTTACTGCAATTTGAGCTTCAACAATATCTTCTCTTTCAATAGATAACGGATTATAAACCATAATCGGCATTCCTATAGTTTGAGTATTCATTTGACGTGATACTGCACCGGCAGCATTATCTAAAGTTTTAGAGAAGTTAAGCAGACCCATAACATGGTCGTTATAAGTAAATACATATGCACGAGGAATTGATGTTCCTGTTAAGTCATCATGGAACTGATGCCACAGCAATCGTATCCACGCATCATTAATAACACTTTTTTGATATGGCAGTCCACCCAACCAGTTAGCAACAACAGAAGATTTTTCGGTAGCATCAGCCAATAATTCCCCTTTACGATTCCAATATTTGAGAATAGTTTGTGAGGTATAACATCCTACACCATGAGCTTTCATAGGGAGTTCATTATCCCAAACAGGTAATGCAGAACGCTCTTCAGGAGAAAAACTTGCAAAAAACTCATCAGGTGTAACTGTTTTAACTTTAACAGGACCATCAGCAGCTAAACTCTTTTCCAACCAGTCGGCAGTACTTTCATCTACACTACCACCACGGTCGCCCGTACCAAAATATCTTACTGTTTTATTAGACCCTAAATTTGCTTTATTACTGATTATCTCATTTAGAATATCGCCATTATATGACAGGTTTTCTTTGTATTGAGTTACATAAGCACCCGGTTTGTGTACAGCAAATATCTCAGAACCATCAACACCACGCCATACACCATAATGTGGCAAATCATTATAACTATATGCTGAACCCCAAGATAGTTTCTGTGAGTGAAAACCAACTAAACCACAATGTGCAGCCAGTGTAGGTAAAGAATGTGGAAACCCGAAACAATCAGGTAACATAATGTCATTTCCACCATCTACATTAAATTCTTTTTTATAAAACTTATGTCCGAGCAATAAATTACGGATAATTGATTCAGCAGAAGGCACCATCACATCATTTGCATCTACAGATGAACCGCTTACATGCCATCTCCCTGAATTGATATAAGATTTAAGGCGTTCATATAAAGCAGGATAATACTCCTTTGCAAACATATATTTTATTGCACCCTCAAAGTTAAATTTATAATTAGGATACTTATCAAACAAGTTGAAATTTCCTTCAAGAGTATTCTTAACATACTGATCGATACTCGTTTGTACATCCCAATCCCATTGCGTATCGAAGTGCGCATTTGAAATCATATATAGTTCCTTGTCGGATGCATCACGACCACCGGTATATGCTGTAATCGCAAAAACAGATGTGAAAGTTTTATCTGTACCGGTATAATTAAAACTTACAGACTTAATGGTTTTAGCATTATCCACTTGTAATACACGCTCAAACAATCCAAATTGTAATCTACCATCAAAATTATTACCTGAAACACGTCCTAATCCACAATAAGCAGCAGTGTTTCCGTTCGACTGATACCAATCGGGAAAGGAAACTTTCACAGCACTTGAAGATGAGCCATCAGTATAATTAACTTTAACATCGATACTTCTCTGACCGCTTGCTGATAATCCCAATAACCATAATTCCTTAGCTTTTAATGGATTATTCAAAGTCAATTCACCACTTTTCGTTCCATTAGTAGCAATAGTAAGAGCATTAACTTCCTCAAACGAAGCTAAGTTATATGGTATACCCATTTTAGATACAATATTAGAAGGAATAGCACCTTCGGCTTTTTTGCCCTCAGAATAGTAATACCACTGCTCGTCTAATGAATTTGTTCCGGAACAATTAGAAGAAGAACATACAACATCTGCATTGAAACCCGATAAAAGCAGAGGAGAATAATTCGCCTCTGCTTTTGAGCCAACACAACTAAACAACACGAGAAATAACCCTACAATTCTATTTACACAAAATTTTGACATTATACTTTTTTTTTATTATTTCATTATTAATTTTGAGCTAACAACTATCGGATTATCTATACCAACTTGAATTTTAATCACATACACACCTTGACTTAATTTGTTTTTCAAGTATAATAATAAATCATCAGAACCATAAGTCTCATCAATTAATCTCTGTCCCATTAAATTATATACTTCCACAGTATTTACGGGGAATGTACTAAGATTATTTACAATATAATTGAAACTATACACATTGTTAGTATTTTTCAATCCATTAATATTAGTATCAATTGAAGCCACATTAGAGCGGACATTTTCTTTATTTACATTTTTATTAACTGCAACTACACGATAAGAATACAAACCGGGCACGAGATTTTCATCAACAAATGAGATATCATATATACTAACTTCAGCAATTTTTGAAAAGTTGTTTCCATCAGAAGATCTTTCTATTTCATATTTTTCTATTTCATTGATGTTGCCGCTCCATTCTAAGGAAACAGTTTCTTCGTTTATCCTTTTTGCTTCGAGATTATAGGGTGCACCCGGATGTTGAACACCAAATATTTCTATTTCAGCAAACCTGACTGAGCCTGAAGCCGGGAAAACACATTCAAACTTAAAAAACTTATAAGCAGACTCAGGAGACACCGTAACCGACACCTTACCTGCGGATAATACAGGATTATCTTGAATATCTAATACTGTCCATTCAATACCATCAGAAGAGCCAAATAGTTTCCAGCTTGCAGGTGCTGCATTATTATTGAAAGTCAGAGTATACTGATTAATTTTGGCAAATTCGGCTGATTTATAAACAAGATCTAACACAGGTTTATCATTAACTTTTGTGGTAAGAAAATAAGTAGTGTAATTATTATCAATAAAATTCTCAATTTTCCCTATGCTATAGTTTGAAGATAACACCCCACCATTCTGACAAATATTAGTATCACTATTATCGATTGGAGTTTCATCATAAATTAATTCAGGATAATCAATTTTTGCCTGTTGCAACCAGTATTCAAACTGATCATTCCATCCGAATGCTTTAATAGCGAAAGGTTTAACATCCATACCGGCGGCAGCACTCCAAAAATGTATCAGTTCACCTAAGTTACCTCTACCACCCGGATTAGCCGAATTACCTTGAAAACTACCATTCTTCATTTTATAATACTGTCCTTGAAGTTTCCAGAATTTCTTCAACATTGCAGTTTTACCATATAAATTATATGTTGGATACAGAAAATCTCTGTACCAATATGATGTTCTTTCGCTATCCGGATAATCGGCACCACCTCCTGGTTTAGCTCCTACAGTGTAGCTATTATGCCAACTTGCAGCTCTTGGGGAACCTAATGCTGTAAAAACATCATATTGAAGTATTTCAGCCCATTTGCTATCACCCCAAATTGGGTAAAACATTGAACCATTATATCCGCCACCTACACCTTCAACAATATGACATAATTCATGTGCCATAACATCATAAATATATCCTGACTCACTACGATTTTTAAACCAACTCTTGTTTGCTTTTATATACACCATATTTCTATAAAAGCTCGATGAATTTCTATAATCATAAATTGAAGCAAGACCGCCACCTTCTTCCATAGGAATTAACAGTACATGCAAACATGAATCGCTCAACTCATCGCCATAACATTCAAAGACATACTTCCAATTAGCTGCATAAAAATCATAATACAAATCATTAATATCGTCTTTACCGTAACCCTCTAACACATAGAAAGCAGTATTCCCGATTTCTTCCACTTTATTGAAGTTAGCAGGCTGATCAAGTATCCACAATTTATAGTTTTCAAATTTGTCTTTAAAATCTTTTTTGCCTGTTGTAACACTTACAACACTCGGTTCAGAAAGATTATTACCATTCACTGCATATAACTTAAACACATAATCCGTCTCAGGTTTTAAAGAGTAAGGATAAGTCTCTGTGTTATTTGCAGGAATTTCATATGTATAGTTGAAAGTGGCACCACCATCATCGGAACGCTCAATCCTGTAGGAAGTTTCGTTTGTTACATCCGACCACGACAGCTTCACATGATGATATGCTCTGTTCTCCAATTTAAAGTTTGCGGGTTTATTAGGTACAATTACATCATCACCAACAGCTACGTCAGCATAAAGTAGCCAATCGGCAAGTTGTGTCATACTTCCATCACCATTATTAGCAGTAACATTTAAGCGATAATATTTGTAACTACCCGGATTAGAAACATTAAAATAACGTTTTTGAAACCTCGAACTAAAACTTTGATTTGTTCTTGTATCCAAAGCTGTCCAATTCGTACCGTTATCCGAACCCTCAAGTCTCCAGTTTTTAGGATCGCGACCAGGAGAGTCGTTGGCAGAAGTTATACTGTATTGTTCAACTTCAAAAGAGCTATTAAAAGAAACCCTGAGCCATACGGTACTGCTCCGGGCAAGAAATTTAGTACTGGAATCACCATCAAAGGCACATGAAACATCTTCTCCGGCAGGGGAAGTATTATATTGATCCTGATACGTAAACAATCTGCCTTTGGTTAATAAAGTCATCTCTGGAAATGCGGGTGTAACAACATTATTAGAAACACAATAAGCTGATTTATATCTATCCTTTACGGTGGAGATTCTATAAAAATAAGTACTGTTAGAATTCACTAAAGAATCAACAAACTGATTAGTATTAGCAGGTAAAGTTGCCAGAGTAACATAATCCTTCCCATTATTAGAGCGTTGAAGTTCGAAATTATCTTCATCATCAGAACGATCGCGCCACACTAACTTAACCTTCTCATAATTAATGGCAGAAGCTTTCAAGTCAGATGGCAATGCAGGCAACTGTTTCTCCTCACCAAACAAACGCCATTCGCTGATGTAACAATTTGTACCTCCATCAGTGACGGATTTGATTTTAAATTTAAAATAAGCATAGGGTTGTGTTGAAGAAACCGTGATTGAAATAGTTTGCTTCCTTTCTGTGAAATTAATACTTCCGGCAGTCATATTACGAAGCATAACCCAATTTTTACCATCATGCGAACCATAAAGTTCTGCTTCTTTCGGATCTTTTGCAGAAGGCTGAGAAGTGGATGTTAACAACATTCTTTTTATAGCAAAAGTCTTATTAGAGCTATAAATAATTTCATTCGGCAATCCGTTAAAATTAAATTCAGTCCTTTCGTCATTATCATACAATCTATTAAAAGAAGTAGAAGTAACCGTAGCTGAAAAGTTACCTTCTGAATTTAGAAAAACATCAACTTCTTGAGCAAAAAAAGCTGTTGAATAAAATAAAGCAAATAATACAAATAATTTTTTGTGTAAAAATACATTCATGATTTTAATATTTAAAAGTTGGTAACAAAGATAGTAAAAGCAAATCAGCATTCTATGTATTACAAACAACAGAATGCTGATTTGGCACAAAAGAATAATACTTTGGCACAAAAGAATACTAAAATTTACGCTTGCCTCTTAATAAATTGAGCGTAAGTTATACCTTTTGCACTTTCATACTGTAAAAAATATACTCCTTCATTGTAATTAAATGTATTTATTACATTAATTCCGGATGAAACATTTGCACTATAAAGTTGCTTACCTGCCAAACTGTATACTTTAATATTTCCATTTTGAGGAATATCTACAGACAAGAAATCAGATGTTGGATTTGGATAAATTATTAACCCATTTTGTAATTTTACTGAAGTCACTCCGGTATTGGATAATGATTTCACTTTTACATCATCCCATTTTGCTAAAACATCCCAAGCTCTCAACCCAATTGTACCGGAAGCAAACGATATATCGGATATTTCCAATACAGGTGTCAGCATATCATCGACATACACAGAGAAATTACTTTTATTAGCAATTATTTTAATATCGTACCATCGATTTATATCAATCACTTTATCGACTTCCTTTAATTGATTCCATCCTCCGTTTGCTTTTCCAAACACAACTTTATCACTTGCGCTATTCAACCCAACATAGTAACCATCATAATCATCCGGACCGTAAGCTAAGCGACTTGCACGGAAAATAACACCTGCATTTCCTTGATTATTTATAAGTTGCACTTTTGCCTCATAAACAAAATCATTAAAAGAAGTGGCTGTGTACACAGTTTTTGAACAAGGATGACTGGCTTCCACGCCTCCTGCGTAATACTCTTCATCTTTTATGTACCAGCTACCTCCATATTGAACCCATCCTTTTTGTCCATTTTCAAAATCATCAGTAAATGACGAAGTAATCATATTTTGTGTTCCTATATATGGCAAGCAAGTAACACGTAAAGTCTGTGCGCCATAAGGCACAAGCGTAACCTGTTCATCGCGATAATTCGACTCTACCGGACTGTAAGGTGGATCGATAGCTAATCTTTCATTATGAGCATACACCCATGAACTGAGTTTTTTAGCTGAAACCTTCAACTGAACCGGAGTGGTAGATTGGTCGTATGGATGATTTGGCATCTCATTTTCAATCACCTGAATAGAAGATGAAGGATTGTTTTTATCAATTATCAAAGCATAATTCCATGCCGACAGAGGTAAAACCTCATTCTCTTTAAAACCATTTCCATAGTCAGTGCGTGGCTTCCATTCTTCTTCTATCTTCAGTGAAAAAACTAATGGACCTCTATTGATACTAATGGAATTATTAACCTCATCATTGATAACTAAATTCATTGGAAAATAAATACTTACCTCATCATTATTGCTCCACGAACGGTTTATAGTATAGAAACTTCCGCTAACTATTCCGGTTTGAACCTTTCCATTAACTTTAATTTCCGGTGAATTACACCATGCAGGGATACGTAATTTCAACGGAAAAGAAGTCTTCTTAGCAATTGAAATATCAAGAGAAATACGTTCTTTAAATGGATAATCTGTGGTTTCTTTAATTGACACTTCTACCCCATCCGCAACTTTAGCAGTTACTTTTGACGGTCCGTATGCCATCACAGCAAGTCCGTTATCAGCAGTTGCAGCCCACATAGTTTTCACAAAATAAGGATATCCCATATGGAAATCAAATCTACAACAACCATAACCTGAAAAAGGTCCGGGCATATTACTATTATCATAATTCTGAGCCATACCTGTATATCCGAATTTACTTATCACCTGATTGGCTTGTTGATAGTATTGCAAACCTTTGATATCATATGACAGACCACCCGGCAAAGCATTATATGCAACCATTTCTAACTGATCGCCTATACTTGCATCACCCAAAATCATTTGTGCAATTTCAGAAGTTTGCATTTGTTCTACTACGGAACAAAGCTCTAAACCTGTCATAGACGAACGTCCTGCCAACATTTCACAACCTGATTGCATACCGAAAGGCTGCCCATGATCGCACATCAAATGTTCACGACCCTTTACAAAGGCTTCTTTATCTGCAACAGCTTTAGATTTCTGATAATATACAACAGGCATTTTCATTGCTTGCGGAACATTAACATTATGCTTTGGTTGAAAATCTCTTAAAAACTGATTAAATAAATTATTTGTAAAAATATCAGTCCATGGATAAGCCTGATTATGAAGCTTATCGGCTAATTCAAGTAGAAATTCATCACCTGTTCTGTTGTATAGCCAAAACACAATATCAATATTATCGCCTGCTCTTGATTTTCCCCAACTGCTTAGTTGTTGAATTTCAATATTCGCATTTTGATACTGAAAATATTTTGTGAAAAATGGGATAACCCTTTCATCACCAGTGGCATCATAATAATCACGAATTGCATATAGCATCGGCATACGTGCCCACCAATCATTATTATTCTGCGGACCGAAATATCCATTCCTGCGCTGATTATCAAGTGACCAATCAACCCATTTCTGAGCTTTAGTTTTCAATTCGGCATCATCTAACACATAAGCTAAAGCAACAAGACCTTTAGTGTAATAAGGTGCACGTTCCCAACTATCACCAGTGCCCCCCAGCCAATCACAATCTGCTCCCAAATCGTTTTTACTGCTATACAAATCTTCAGCATGGCCGGTTAAGCCATTCTTCTGAAGCATTAATTGATTATGTAACCAACCTTCGGCTTTTACTGCTCCAACAGGCAGAGCAATAAAAGGTGCTTCTGTTAATGGAGTTCTATTATTAACGTAATTAGCTGAATTTGAAGTTAAAACAAAGCTAGAAAAAATCAAGATAAATAAATGGAAGATTTTCTTCATGGATTGTAAGTTTAAAAATTATTTTATGATTAGTTTTTGAATAATTGAATTACCGTTTTTTGATAAGTATACAAGATAAAGTCCTCTTTGAAGATGTGAAATATCAATTTGAATCTGAGGGCTTGCAATATTTTGCTTTAACACTTGCCTTCCGGTTGTATCAAAGAAAGTTATTGAAGAGTTATCATCAATAATATCATTACTCGTGTTTATTGTAATATACTGTCCTGATACCGGATTTGGATAGATATTAAAAAGTATTTGTTCAGAAGGTTTTTCAACACCACTATAATCCAAAGAAAAAAGCTGTGATTTTGGAACAATCTCTCTCGGTTGATTTTGATTTATCCATTCAAGATAGCAATAAGCTCCACCTGTACTTTCAAAATATTCAAGTTTAATATCATAAAGTTGGTTTTCTTGCAGACTAATATCTCCTGAATACTCAATATCGTAATCATCTAACCACTTATCAATAATTAATTTATCATTAACCCACAGTCTACGACCATTATCGCTATTTACAAAAAAAGTATATGTGCCTGTAAATCTAGGTTGAATTTTACCTTGCCACCTGATTGAAATATTATCAGCATTTATAAGTCGATGAGGTTTAGCTGTGCCCCAATCAAAATTAATGGTAGTATCAATTTCGGTTGCACGTAAAGTATTAAAATCTTTTCCATTATAATATTCGGCTGTTAATCCATTCCCTTTGCCTGTCGCTAATGGTGGAACAGGATCAAGCTGCCATAGAGCAAACGATTGGTTTTTATCTTCCGACTGAAAAATCTGAGCTGTTGCAGATAAAGAATTAGCTTCCAAAATTTTACCTGAATTACATGATAAAATCTTATATACCCCTTCTGTTGATGTTGGAATAACAATAAACTTCTGATTTTCGGCATCAGCAATATTCCATTGCTGCAAATTTGCTTTATTATCTTTTGAGAAGTTTTCAATTTCAAGTCCCTTTCCACTGGAAACAGACTCAATGCGATAAATTCGTTCACCTGCCTTCACGAAACGGAATTGTAAATTTATTGCTCCTGTATTTCTAAAAAGCTTGATTTTCTTACCATTATCTATACTTTTATATCCACCATCGATACCCATTGCATTGTTGTTATTTGGTGGTTTAATAAAATAAGAACCTTCCTCTAAATCGACCCCATTAGATTTCACTTTAAGAGACACTGTTTTATTCTTCCATTCATTTAAATCAGAATTGTCGGAAGTAATGGTAATTGAATCACCCTGAAAATTATCCTCTGAAAAAAGGACTACCTTAAATCCATCAGCAATCTTCAGAGATTTTATTTTACTTGTTTCAAACCCTTTATTTTCAAGCATTTCAGCACTGTAATTATTTATTTTCAAATTAGATGAAAAACCTTCAAAATTCTCAAAGTCATATGCAGTTACACTACCGGTAGATGACAGAGGTTGACAGAACAACTGGTAGTATGGGATACGTTGACGAACCTGAGATGTACTTTCCCATTCAAGCTTAGTCATAGCATTTGCACTGTTCTTTCTGAATTTATACTCAATATCGTACTTCTCACCTGCAACGAGAGTTATAGTATCAGAAGAATGAACTGATGAATTGTTTAAAGAATCGCACAGAACACGACCATTAATTTTCAATGATACTCCACCTTTTGATGTTGAATGAAAGGTGTATTTCTGAGAATATATTGGTTGAATCTTACCTTTCCAAGTTGCTATAAAATTATTGTCACCAACGACTTCAGTTGCTTCTGTAAAATAATTATCGTTATACTCAACACTTCTCTCGTTGGTAACCAATACTGTTTCGTCAGGTTTAGAACTTAAAGCATACTCAACCCTCAAACCATTACCACTTGCCAGATTTAGTTTACGTACATTTTTACGAATTAACCAAACAAACTCATCAGGAGCTACCACGCGAATATTCGGATTTAACTTACTAATGCAATTTAGCACATCACTTGGGTTCATAGTCCAAATATGCACCGGTATTAAACTGTATCCATTAGCACTGTTAATGTTCGTTGATTGCTTATTCAAAGTATTAGCAAGACTTTGAGCAACTCTATTACGAGTTTCTGCACTTCCGTCGCTTGTATTTCCCCATAAAGTAAATCTACCACCTATCGAAGGTTTATCTTTGTACCACTTAATTTCACCTGCAAGTTTTGTATACTGACCACCGTATGAATAGTAAAATAAAGCATCGACATTACTTTGAGCTAAATAATCATTTGGATTATGATTACCATCCTTGTCAATAATATTTACGATATTCAAATCAGCTTTTTCCATCATATCATTATTGAGCTTATTTTGATTTGTAAGCTGGGGATATATACTCGGAAAGAAATAACCTGTACCGGAAGGTCCTGCAACGAGAAGATTACTTGCATTTTCAGTAATTAAAGCATTCTCAATGTATTTACGATAAGATGCCGGAGCAAGTTCAACAAAAGCAGGAGATATAGTCCAACCCAATTTTAATCTGCTTTTATCAGGATTATCCCAACTACCTTTACTATTGAGAGAGCCTGAAAGCCATTGTATATTATCACCGTCTGTTATCACAAAACAAACTGTATGTACATCAGGAACAACTTCATATTCCGTAGCTTGAAATTTATGTCGCGGCATTTTCACCGGAACATTACTTAAAGTCGACAGATTCGGACTCCAATCGGACGGATGAATCATAGCCGAATATTGAGAAATCTGTTCAACAGTATTAAACTCACCTGCACCCCATCCAAAATACACAGCTAACGGATCCATACGGCTATATACAGATTTTGCGAGAGAGCCTGTGGCACTTGCATCCCAAAACTGCAAAGCACCGGCAAAGATAGAATAGTCACCGAGAAACAAAGCTCTATCATCATTAAAAGCTTGATATGAAACAATAGATTTACTAAAGTGACTACCATAATTTTGTAACACCCAAGACTCATCTTTGCCTCTAACATCTAATAACTTAGAATAACCCGCATTAATTGCAACTTGCTCAATATCAGCAGGTATAAGAATAGCATTTAGTACAGGACATAAAGAAAATGCAACATTGACAGAAGCAGTTTTTGCTTCGCACAAAATATATCCATCGAAGCGATTAGCATAGTAAGCCAATAAACCATTAAAATTTGAATAATAAGTACGATCTATAGTCACATATGGACTTAGCAAATCACCATGTCCATGAGTATCTCTCAAAATTTCAGGCTTGGTACGCGCCAGCATACCTTGAAGTGATTGAAGAGCTAATTTCTGAGAATATCCTATAGATTCTGATATCAGAAATAATTTATCCGGCTTTTGTGGAGATGTAGGATACGGACTATTTGTAATTCGTGTGATTTGCTGAGCATTAGCAAATAAACTCAAAGCTAAAATATATAATACTATTAAAGGTCTTCTCATGTTATTTTAATTTTTTATAAACTTTTTAGTTGAAATGCCATCTTTTGTTTCAACATTAACTACAAACACGCCTGCAACATGATTACTAAAGTCAATCACATTTTCACCCTCGACTAAGTTAGCAGACAGCAATTCAGTACCTTGTATATTGTATATCCTAATGACACCAATATTTTGAGAATATACATACAGATTATTATTATCCTGATTAAATCTCAAACTAAATATTGCAGATATAGGGTTATAAACACTATTCGCTTCTTTTGTAAAATAGAAGTTATCAACTTTGAAACCACTACCTTTATAAACTAAATAGATATTCTGTTTTCCTGTTTGCGGAGTAATAGTGCCCGTAGCAGTTGCCCATTCTCCGGGATTAGCAGACGGCACTTCGGCAATACCCAGCAAATCACCTTTCGGACTATCTTTTCTTATTTCTATTTGTCTACCTGCTTGTCGACTCGATTGCACTGATATGTTTATACCATTTACCACATCAGTTCCAAAGTCCACATTATTATAAGCTGTATAGAAATCATTATTAATATTGGAAATATAAATTCCATTTTCAGTTTCTTCTGTGAAAACACCTTTTATATAATCAAAATGTTCAGCTTCTATAGTTTGATATGCATTTTTAATTATAAGATTAGCATCTGTCGGAGCATTAAAGGCAGCCGACACGGCAGTAGAAGCGCCAAAACCTTTATTTGCAAAATTATAGCCATCAGAAAATATATAATTGTCAGATGTCTTTTCCCACCAAGCAGTCCAAATAACACCATCAGCATTACGATTATTATATGCATGCAATGCATTCCTTTGCATCCATGCAACTCTATCAGGAACAGCTAAATCGACTATATATCTACGAAGATACCTCATCAAAATTCCTTTGAAACCTTGCAGGTCGTCGCCACTACCACAAACCTTAACAACGCCCAAGGTATTACATAAATCTTTACGTGTCAATTCAACTATCTTGTTGGCATCATTTAGATATTGCACATCTTTATATCTGTTATACAACATCACAGCAGCACCAAGGAATGTACCTTGATTATATGTCGACACCCAATAATTTCCAACTTTAAAAACACCATTATCCCACGAGCCTGAATCAAAGACTTTTCCTGTTGCAGGTTCATAAAGATGTTTTCTTTGCAAAGTATACAAACTTTTGGCTTTATCGTAATATGTATCATCACCAGTTGCTATAGCCAGATAACAAGCTGCCACCTCTGCCGGTCCGTTGATACAAGAGTTCGAACCCTGATTACCGGAAGGCGACTGTTTCCATCGTAGCATACCGGCCGGAATCATTGCTCGGCTATACATATTATCATAATTTGTTTTAGCAATATTCAAATACTTGATGTTTGAATTAGGATGTTGACCAAACATTAAATATGCTCTAACACTTGCCAACACAGCCCAAGCAATATCATCATTATATTCATTCCATCTCCAATCTTGCCCATTACCGGATTGCCCCCATCCGGCAGGATAACTTACGAAATGTTCGTAAACCTGTTCGAACATAGTTTTATATTCCTGTTTCCCTGTGGTTTCATAAGCATCTAAAATGGTTTCCATCATTTCAGCTTCGCCCCAGAAACCTGTTGAAGTTTTAAGAGCATTAAAATACTTACGTTTCCAGCCTTGCATAACGCTATCTCTAAAAGCATTACTAACCTTATTGGGTAATATATCCTCAGCGACTATAGTCCACATCTGACGAATAGAATCGGCAGTTGTTGCTTTTTCATTTAGATAGATGTTCGTACCATCTGTATCGGATCGTAATTCTACAAATAAATCAGCTCCATTAGCAACAGCTTTAATTGAATAACGAATAAAATAGGCATTGGGATACACCGGGTTATTTACAGGAATAAACTCCCACTTACTATAATTCAATGCGTTCATACGTTGAATAAGCCTATCATCTACCTTAGGTCTATTTGAAGCCACCGAAATAGGAATTTCTGTATATGCGTTTCTGAAATAAAAAGTGTTATCACCTGCATCCTCTGCTATCCAGCGTTGGGCAGGCACATTAGTTTCAGTCCATGCAATAATATCAAGATTATTATCAAATGATGCATTTGCAATAAAAAGAGATTTTTTACCTGTGTATACAGAATTGATTTTATATGCGCTTCCGTCTTTAATTTGAGCAGAAACAGGCATAACAATCAAGAAAAAAACCAATAATAAACTAAATAAATTTGTAAATGTGTATTTCATATATATATCCTCTTCATAAATTTTTAATTACTTGTTGACTCTTATTATATAAGTTTCTAAATGGCTTAATCATACATAAACCGAATTGTTTTATTTTGCCGATTCGATTGTACTGAAATAAGATATACGCCTTTTGCATAGTTATTCATATCTACTTGAAAATGATTTCCTGCAAACGACTGCGACATCAACAACTTTCCACTCAGGTCGTGCACATAAACCATTTTTTCGTAGCTACCGGCATCTTTCAGTTCAATATTCACTATGCCTTTTTCAAGCTTACTTGGGAATACCTTCAGCTGTTCTGCATCATCTATAGATATTAATCCGGTTGATGAAATATCTTTAAACAATTGACTTTGGGGAATAACCTCGCGTGATTCAAATGCACTTGCCCATTCGAGTTTACACGATGCTGCACCTCTATTATCGTAGTATTCAAGCTTCAAATCGTACTTTTGAGTTACATCTAATTTCACAGTGGCTGAATATGCTATACCCTGATTGCCTGTCCATTTATCAATTACCAACTTATTATCAACCCACAACTTGCAACCATTATCAGCAGTAACATAAAATGTATAATAACCGGAATATCTCGGAGCAACTTGTCCTGTCCACCTAACAGAGAAATTATCTGCATTCACATCATCCATAGGCGCATTAATATCCCAATTAAAATTAACATTTCCATCTATTCTTGATGCAATTTTTGTTTCGAAATTCATTCCATTGAAATAATCAGCAGTAAGACCTTCACCCTCTCCTTCTATAGCTCCCGGATTTATTGTCAGGTTGTTAGCTTCACGGATTAGTTGGAAAATATGATCGGGACGAACAACTACATAATCGGCTCCAAGACTATTTGCTACATTTTTAAAGCTTGTTGGTGTTACATTATTCCATGGCTGCGCCTGAATAATCGCAAAACGTGGCGAATTACCGTCCCAATTCTTTGCTGCCGAGGCAATATGGTCTTTCATCGCCTGCTCGTTGGTACAATAATTACAAGAAAGCGGCTTTCCGGGAAGTCGGTTGATATCGGGGTCTCTTGTACCTCCGTAAATGCTCATGACACCACCTGTATTTTGAGCGGTTAATCCCAATAAGGTGCGCGAATTGTTAGCAAAAGAAGTACCTACTGTACTATTTATTCCTCCGGTAATCGTGTTCCAAATCGTAATAACCCGTATTCCTGCTTTGTAATTATATTCCTCAGTTTTAGCAACAAATCCGGCTAACTCATCACCTAAAGAGTAGTTTAACCAATTATTAGGATAAGTATAACCATAACCGGAGGGACCTGAAATTAAATTGTCGTTTTCAGTAGATGATTCATGCATATGATTGAGAGCTGCAGGCATGGCATCTACCATTGAAGGAGAGATTGTCCAACCTATTGGTACAGACCCTCTGTCTTTATTATTCCACAGTTTACGCTGTAAGTGTTCTATATATTGCAAGTTATCACCATCACTCAGAATAAATGCCACATAAATCTTATTCTCCAATTGTGGTTTTGCAGGCATTGGAGCAGGTTTAATTTCACGCGATGTTCCACTATGAAATGCCAGATTAGTTGCATAATCACTTGGGATTGTTGTAAAGCCATAATTCGACACACGAGTAACACCCGGCTCTTCTTCAGGCCACCATCCCATACAATTTGCACCAACAGGCATATCTTTAAGAAATTTATTCAACAAATTACTTTCGGCTGTCTTCTTGGGATCTAACCATATTACTGAAGCACCAATACCAATAGCATATTCGCGTAATGAAGCTTTATGATGTATAGGACTTAATCCAATAAGAACACGTTTATCCGCAGAGGGCCAATGATTGTCATACACAGCTTGATAAATTTCTTGCTCACTGTTAAATCTTCCACGCAAATCTTCTAATATTGGATAATTATATGGTGAAGAAGTTAGTTTGTCAACTAATGAGGGAGCAACTATCAGTGCATTTAACTTATGAGCTAAAGGGATTGCATAATTTACCGTATGTACCTGTGCCGGATCATATATAATAATACCAGAAATCTCCGATTTATATTTAGTCAACACATTCCACGTATTGGTTTTATGATCATTATATTTATAACCCAAAGATTGCAGCCATGTATAAGGTCCCTCAGCCAAAGCGTCTCCTTCATAAGAAAATATACGAGGCTGAACTCTGTTTATCAACCCCTTCAAAGAAGAAAATAGATAATATTCGGCATCGCGATTATCTTGTCTAACTCTCACATAATCAACTTTTAAATAGGTTTTACCCTTCCAAAAGATTCTCAATTCAATTTCTTGATTATCTGTAGGCATTAAAAATGGCAAAGTAAAAAGAATATACACTTGTGCATTCGTAAAGTCTTGACGACGTATTAGTTTAGTAGCCAACACTGTACCTGTTGTAGCATTTCTAACATCTATCTCTGCTACTTCATCATTATTAGCAGTATTATTATCTATTTTCAAACGAAATTCTGCAACATTCTGTCCACTTGTAACATTCCTGTCATACTGTCCGTAAAGCATGTATTTATTAGCTGTGTCAACATTTGGTTCACATAACCAACCTTCACTTTCCAATCGTCCGGTCTCATGTTGCATTGCAGGATCTTCAGCTTGCCATATCAAAGGAGTGTCAGCATAAGGTGTAATGCTTCCATTCAAATAAATCAAATCTTGTGTTTCAGCTGATGCCGGAAAAGTAGGTAATAATTGTCCCTCAGGCCAAGTTATTTGGGCATGAACAAAACAAAGAAAACTTGATACGAATAATATAAATAAAACCCTCATTATAATAATTTTAGTTTAACGTGATAATTATTTTGACATGGAATAAGGAGCATTCTCCTCTTTGATACCTCTTTGCTTGTTAGGTTTATTGTCCATCTCAAAAACAATCTTACCACCTTTCTTTAAGGAAGATATATCAAAATAATTGTGCGGATAATTCTTCCCATTAAATTTCAGCTTATTAACATAAACATTAGCTGCACTATTTTTCTTGGATGTAATTTCAAGTTTTTTACCATTAGTAAGATTTAGTTTCACTTGGTCGAAGATAGGCGAACCAATAACATACTGACCGCTTCCCGGACACACAGGGTAAAAACCCATTGCTGAAAATACATACCAAGCTGAAGTCTGACCGTTATCTTCATCACCACAATAGCCATCAGGTGTTGCAAAATACAGTTTATCCATCACCTCCCTTAAATGATATTGAGCTTTCCATGGTTCTCCCGAATAATTGTACATATAAATCATATGCTGAATAGGTTGATTTCCATGTGCATAATTACCCATATTCATAATTTGCATTTCACGAATTTCGTGAATTACACCACCATAATAGCTATCATCAAATATAGGTGGCAGAGCAAATACAGTATCAAGCATCTGATTGAATGTTTTTTTACCTCCCATTAAATTTATCAATCCCTGAGGATCATGGAACACCGACCAAGTATAATGTAAAGCATTACCTTCAGTGAAATCACCACCCCATTTAAACGGACTGAAAGGCTCGGTAAATTCACCATTCTTCTGCCTGCCCGCCATTAAATTATATTTCGAATTGAATAAATTCTTATAATTCTGACTTCTTTCTCTATAAATCTGAATTTCACTTTCAGGTTTATTTAGTGCTTTTCCTAATTCATAAATACACCAGTCATTGTACGCATATTCTAAAGTTCGTGCTGCACTTTCATTGATATACACATCATTAGGCACATAACCTAAATCATTATAATAATCAAATCCCCATCTTCCGGTTGATTTTACCGTAGGATGAACACTATTTGCTGTACTGATAATTCCTTTCCATAACACATCGGCTTCTTTCACTTTCACACCCTGCAAATATGCATCAGCTAAAACGGATGCTGAATTATTACCAACCATGCAGCCACGATGTCCGGGACTTGCCCATTCCGGAAAATATCCACTTTCTTTGTATGTGTTTATGAGTCCTTCTTGCATTTTTATGTTCATTTCCGGATAAAGGAAATTAAGCAATGGGAACAAAGCTCGGAAAGTATCCCAAAATCCGGTATCAGTAAACATATAGCCTTGTTCTATTTCTCCGTTATAGGGGCTGTAATGGACTACATTACCATTTGCATCATATTCAAAGAAACTTCTTGGGAAAAGAACTGAGCGATAGAGACTTGAGTAAAATGTACGAAGATTATCAATATTTTTATCTTTCACTTCAATTCTACCTAATATGTCATTCCATTGTTTTTCGCTATCAGTTTTAACAATATCGAAACTTTTGTTGCCTAATTCTTTCAGATTTAGTTCTGCTTGTTCAAAACTGATGAATGAAGAAGCCACTCGCGCATGAACAACTTCACCTCTTTTGGTAGGAAAACCAATAATCACACCTGCATGATTACAGTCGGCTTCTAATAAATTTTCTTTAATTACCCCATTAACAACAGACGAAGTATAAGTAAATGCTTTATCAAACTCAACAACAAAATAGTTTTTAAAATTCTGAGGTACTCCACCACTATTTTTTGTTGTATAACCTATGATTTTATTTTTTTCAGGGATAATTTTGACATATGAACCTCTATCAAATGCATCAATAGTTACAAAAGAGTTTTTGCTATCAGGAAAAGTAAAACGAAACATCGCTGCTCTTTCAGTAGGTGTAATTTCAGTTACTACATCGAAATCAGCAAGATATACCTTGTAATAGTATGGGCGTGCTACTTCAGCTTTATGTGAGAACCAGCTTGCGCGGGCATCTTCATCAAAAATCGCTTTACCTGTAGTCGGCATGATAGAAAATTGTCCATAATCATTAATCCATGGACTGGGTTGATGTGTCTGTTTAAAACCTCGTATTTTATCAGCATCATAAGTATATGCCCAACCGTCACCCATCTTACCTGTCTGTGGTGTCCAGAAATTCATTCCCCATGGAAGTGCAATTGCCGGATAAGTATTTCCTGTTGATAAGGAATGTTTTGATTGAGTACCAACCAACGTACTTACATAGTCAACAGGATTATTTCCTACTGATTTCAAAGAGAAAAAGAAGGATAAAAAAACGAATAATGTTACTCTGATTTTCATTTTGAACTATTTAATATTTTATTGTACAATTATTTTTGTTTGAAAATGTTTCTCCTCATCCGAATATATTTTCAGCAAATAAACACCTGAACTTGCGGTCATAGTAAATGACGTTAAAGGTTCTGATGCTACGTAATTTGTTATCAAATCACCAACGGCTGAATATAATTTATACTGTGTGAAAGATGAATTGTTATTAGTATTTACAAATAATCTTTCACCCTTATTGATAGGGTTGGGATATATATCTAAAAAAGTATTTGATTGATTTTGAGAGCCTAAACCTGAAGTTTCTTTCGTCTCAAAAGTGTAAGTTCCTGATTCTAACTCTAAAATATATTGCTCATCATCCATAACAAAAGAAACCACTCCCTCTACATCTTCAGCTTTTAGCTCATTATTATATAAAGCAGTGTTATTATCTAAACGCGGAATATACATGGTTGCAGTAGTATTTGCAGGTATGATGACTGTAAAGCGATAATTTTTGTTTGAAAGTCTTTCCCATTTACTTTTTATCTGTCCGTAATACGACCCAAAACTTGCATCCACCATAGTAATTAAGTTATTTTCTGGAACATCTCTTAAATCTAAGCAAGGTTGTAAAATTATATGCTTGAAAGCTGGATTATTTTCATCAGTTTCAATACCTGCCATATATCTGTACATCCATTCCGAAACAGCACCATAAGCATAATGATTAAACGAATTCATGCCTGGATCACCAAATCCATCATCTATAGTATAAGAATTCCATCTTTCCCAAATGGTTGTTGCCCCTTGATCAACACTATACAACCAAGAAGGATTATTTCTTTGTAAAAGCAAATTATAAGCTACTTCATCGGCTCCATAAGCACTTAAAGTTTGATTGAGAGTAGCTGTTCCGACAAAGCCTGTACTTAGTTTATTACCATTATTCGCTATTTTACTCTTTAATTGCAACAATCCGTTTTCCGTACCTTTTTCATCTGGAAATAAATCATTTTGAAGTGCTAATAAATAAGCAGTTTGTGATGTTACATTTAAATTTCCATTGCGCGAATTTACATACCTACGCTGAAATTCTTTCTTGATATTAGTATATAATTCAGAATATTGATTTGCTTTTTGCGCATAACTATCATTTTCAGATTCGCTTAATGCTTTTGATATTTTTGTCATCAATTTAGCCACATAAGCATAATAACTAACGCTGATATAGCGAGGATCTGTATGTTCGTAGGCGAGCCAATCTCCATATTGAGTATCACCTCCATTATATAAATACCCATCAAACTGTCGGGTTGCCATCCAAGCCATAAACTTCTCCATAGAAGCATAATGCTCTTGAAGCATGCGTTTATCGCCATACATTAAATAAATATTCCATGGAACAATGATAGCAGCTTCAGCCCAAGCTGTGCGACCATAACCTACATTCCAATTATCGGGAACTACAGAAGGATATGTACCATCGCGCTGTTGACTATCACGCACGTCCTTTGCCCATTTTTTAAAGAAAGAAACCACATCAGCATTATAAGCAGCTGCACGTGAGAATACTTGTGTATCACCCATCCATCCAAGTCGTTCGTCACGTTGTGGACAATCAGTAGGAACACTCAAAAAATTGCCTCTTTGTCCCCATATTACATTGCTATACAACTGATTAACCAATTCATTATTAGTCGTAAAAGATGATCTTTCTTCATTGATATTTCCAACCACTTCTCCAACTAAATTTTCAAGTACTATATCATCAGTAGCAGTTATTTCACAATATCTAAAACCATAGAAAGTAGAAGACGGACGATAGGATTCACCTTCATCTTCACCTTTTAAAGTATAGTTTAAAGTTGCTTTTGCTGAACGAAGATTTCGTAGATAAAGCGTTCCTTTAGCATCATCATTTCCTCTACCTTCTGCACCAGAATCGTTTAGCATCTCAGCAAAACGAACAGTCATTCTACTTCCAGGTGTACCTTTCACTTTAAACTTTATCCATCCTACGAAGTTTTGTCCAAAATCGATAATGGCAGTTTCTCCTTTTTTTAATGTAAACTGCGGATTTTTAAAGCTTTCAACAATATTGACTTCTCCAAAAGTTTGACCGTTATCATTAATTTTATCATAAATATATATGCTCTGGGGCGATAAATCTAAATCGTGGCGTATGCGCACAGGCTCTCCAATATAGGCTGTAACTTCTCCTTTGAAATAATTGTTTTTCTCAGGATATTCCCACTGACTATCATCAAAATCTGCTTTAGTCCAATCAGATTCTTTACGTGCATCATAGCTTTCGCCATCGTATATATCACCTAATCTAATAGCTGAATTTTTAGAGCTTTTCCAAGTATTGGTATTGGTAACAAAAGTTTCAACACTACCATCTTCATATTCAATCAGTAATTTAGCTAAGAATCCAAGAGCATGCACTCCATACTCATTATGAGCAATTTTACCCATAAACCATCCTGATGATACTTCCGCAGCAACCACATTTTCACCTATACGAAGTAAATCACTGACATCATAAGTTGTATAAAAAATTGTTTTTCTGTAATCTGTCCATCCTGGTTTTAATTCATCATACACTACACTACCATCAGCTTGTGTCACACCCACTCTATCACCATTCATAAATAGATTATAAACACCTAATGCAGAAGAGTACAGACGAGCTGATTTCACAGTTTTAGTTAATTCAAACTGAGTTCTAAACATGGGAATTCCATGTGATGCACTTTGTAGCACTCTAAAATCCTCATTACCTGGAGCTGTTAGATTCATTTTGAAATTTCCATTAACATCCACTACCTGAGTTCCTTCAAAATCATTGGATCTATTTTCAAAATCTTCTGTTAATTCATGCACATTTCCTTGTTCATCTAAGTAGCTATAAATCACATTATCTATATAAGCATGTTCACGTGTATTATTATCTCCAGTATAGACACGAAAACCAACATAAGCTTGCTGTAAATCAGGACTATAATAACTATCTACTAAATTTCCATCTAAATAGGTATGAATCATTTTATCGACAACATCAATGGTAAGTTTTCTTTCGTATCCGATAATTTGTTCTGTAGTATAAGGAAGCGGAACATCCTCAGTATAATGTACCTGTCCGTCTTTAAATATATGTCTTCTTAATGCCGGCTGATTATTAGCAGTTCCATAAGTATTGATAGCCCACATATGCATATTATGAATATCTGTAGCTCCGAATATAATTCCTGCATTTTGATTAAGCACAGTAACATCACATGAGAAAGTAAAAGTTACAGGCTGAGCTGCCCAATTCTTTTCTTTATGTTGAAGCCAAACTGCCCCATCCCATCCTGTATCAAGCAAACCTGTTTCAAAAAACGCTTCTTCTTCCGAAGTTATTTTAGTTCCATTTTGATCCCATACGGAAACTTGCCAATTATATCGGGTAGAAGATTGTAAAGGAATATTTTCACATATTATACCTACGGATCTATCACCTGAAATAACTCCTGTTGACCAATTTACTTCATTTTGATCATTAAGAAGGCCAATTTCGTAGGCTGTTTGTTTCATACCCTTGCGGGAAGACTGCATTTCCCAACTAAATTGAGGCGATATTACATCAATTCCAATTGGGTTAGTCATGTATTCAACCCTTAAATTAATAAGCTTAGTCTCAGCATTTAAACTTGCGATGTTAAAAAAACAAAACCATAAAACAGCGAATTTAATATACTTCATTATATACATATTTTTAGTTTTTTAGAAAATAATCTTCAATGTATTTTCATTATTAATTTTAACAATATAAACACCTTTAGATGAAAGCATAAAGTTCATAATTGGACCAATTGCTTTCGTGTTATGAATTAGTTTTCCATCCATAGAATAAATTTGAATCAAATCACCTCTGGTTAAGGAATTCAGATGTAAAACATCAGCTTGAACATAGTAAGTATATGTTTGCTCAGTTTCTTGATTTTCCAATGCACTTATAGGATCTTCTTCTGTAACATAAATTCCCACATCAATTAATTGTCCACCAGAAGATTGAATACATTTAACTGCTAAAGTATTTCTTCCTGGTATCAACAAATCTTTATCAAATTCATAATATTTATAATCAGTTAAATATCCCGTTTGCTCCATAGCTAACTCGCCATTCAAATACACTTCTACATCTTCATCATGGAAAGCATAGAAATAAGCTTTTGATACATTTGTTATATCTTCACTACTTACATCAAATTTTGTTCGAATATATATTTGATTTGTGTTCCATAATGTGTTTTGTAAATTTCTTTCAGTACCAAATGGTGCATTTCCTCTTGTCCAATATCTATCGTTAAAACTCGGCTGATACCAATCTTCAGATGGCGCATCAAAAGTATAATTCCATTCCTGCAAAGGATTTCCGGGAGATGAAATAGGTAAAATCGGTTTTCTATACTGTGCCATTTCATCAAACCATGCAAACCTGTCTTCTATAAATTGCTCGACAAAATCTATATACTCATCATATGTGTTAAAAAGAGCACCTTCAAACCACACCTTTCTTCCTATGGAATTCCAACGATTAAAATTTAGAGCTTGAGATTGTTGTAAGATATATGCATTATCAAGCAGATAATCTATCAAATGATTCTTTAGATTATTATCTTTCGCTTCATTCCATAATACCGGTAAAAGCTCCCTTGCTGAAGCAGAAGACATAATTTTTCTAAACCACGATTGTGCCACACCATGTTGAGTACTAAGCGTCTCAGTATATCTTGGTACCCTATCATTAGTAAGAAAAGCCTGGTCGAAATCCCATACCGGTCCGAAATACAACTTATCATCACCACGTTTCTTATAACATGGTATACACCAATAAGCATCGCAATTACCTGTCAATTCAGAATGAATATAATACTTAACAGCACTTTGAATATCAATATATTGACTAAGTGCTGCTTCAGTATCTCCGAAAAGCATATTTTCAGTCTGAGCTATATGATTTTCAATCCATTGCTTCTGAACCGGCAATATCTCATCGCTATCCGGAGATTTAATTGTAAAAGGAATATTTCGAGGCGTTTTGAAGAATACAGGTTCCTGATCCGCATAAGCATCTATCTCCAAATGATATCCACCTGTTATATTGGGTGCTACTATATCATCAGGCGACATTTCATCTATATTAATCCTGTTTTCATTTACTTCGATATGGTCGCTCGCCATAAAAGTTCCATAATAAAATCCGTCAAGAACAACATCTACCATAACACAAGACGGTGTAAACTCAAAATCAAGAATTTTACTCATCTCGAATGCTAATCCATTTCTAAGAAGAGTTTTATCAACAGCCAAAGCGATTAATGTCCAGCTTTTTGCTTTTGCAGGTAAGCCTAAGAAATTCTGTTTTTTATCAAACTTTATTCTGAAAGGCTTTTTCTCCATAAACTCCCAAGTGGAATTTCCTCTACCACGAACTTGCGCATCAAAAACTTGCACTTGATTGTTTTTTGAAATCGCAACTTTTGATATAGCATAGTTTTTCTTATTTATAAAGTCGAATTTGCCACCGGTTTCAAGATAAATAGTAGGCAAATTAGTTAATTGAGGATATGTCAATATCTGCTCATTCTGATTCGTGTAAAATTCAATTTCGGCAACACTACATCGATGTTTGGTATTTATACATCTTATGTATCTGTACTTCTGATTGTTTTGAATATCATAAGTTGTAAATGTACCCGAAGCCAATGATCCATTAATTGAAGCTATTGTTACAGGATTATTAAAATCCGGATTATCTGCAACCTGAAAGACCGTTCCATCTGCTTGGTTATGTCGATCGGGCATAGGAAAAATTCGTATTTTTTTTATTGAAAATGGTTCTCCTAAATCTAATCCTACCCATCCGCTCACATCACGTGACATGAAACTTGTACCCTTATTTGTATCAAATGCATTATAGGCATGTCGGGTATAATCATTTTCAGGTATTGTAGATATAACACTGCCTCTCAGCTTTTGATATCCTTCGATATTTTGAGCTGAAAGGCATAAACTCAACAGCACAAGATGTAAATTCAACAAAACAAAATACTTATTCATCAAATATATTTTTTCTTTATTTTAATATTCTTATAATTTAATCTATAACTATCTTTTTCGACATAACAGTCCCGTTGTAATCATTAGCTTTTACAATGTATACACCTTTTGTAAAGTTTGCCAATGATACCTTATTGACATGAAATTTCTGATATAGCTTCTCTCCTGTTAATGAAAAAATTGAAACATCAGTAACATATTGAGAATTCGAATTCATTTCAAGTGTTTTATTTTTATAATCGTAATAGAAATTTAATTCCGACACTGTATTTTGTCCATTTTGCAAGGATTCAAAATATGTATTATCTCTAATCGACCTGATTTCTTCACCTGATAATAAGCCTTTAAAGAAATAAAGTTCATCTATTTTGCCATTCCAAAAGCCTTCATTTCCATTTTTATGTGCACCTATTCTGAAACCACCTGTACATGCTTCAAAGGTTTGTGTGGAAACTGTAAGATCTCTCACACCGTCGACATAATATGTAACTTGCTTATCTACAGGATCGCAAACTACAGCAACATGTTGCCATTGACCTCGTTTAAAAGCACCTATTTCAGAAGGATTTTGACGTTGACCTAAAAAGTTATTATAGAAATATCTGACATCGCCTCCAACTTTAGGATTTTCGACACGAGCATAAAGAACGATACGACCGGTACCTGCATTATCTTTTTGAGCAAGAACAATCTCATCTCTGAAATAAAAGTTATTTTCTTCTTTACTGCCTGCTCCCGGAATAATGGTCGATTCATCAAAAACCCAAGCACACACTGTATATTGAGTATTCAAAGTATTTACTAATCCTGTTTTGTTTAAATCGAGATATTGTGTTGTACCATTAAGAGATAGAGCACTGCCGTATTTACCTTCGCCAAACCATGAAACGTCTCTTGTTGGAAGAGGTGATAATTCTAATTTATTAGTTGTTGAATCGGTAAGATTATTATTGAAAGGATAATAGAAAACCAACTCTTTTTGTGTTGCCGGAGGTTCATTTGCTACTGACAACCCAACACTGATAGCCCATTCTCTCCATAAAGCTTTCATTTCTCTTACTTTATCTGGATATTCTGCAGCAAGATTATCTGTTTCTGAATAATCATTAGCTAAATTAAATAATTGCCATCCTTGATTTCTTAAAGTTACTAATTTCCAATCGCCCACTCTCACTGCCTTACCGTTTTCATGTTCCCAGAAGAATGTTCTTTCGCCATTCCACTCACCTTCACCGCTTAGCAGTGGCATTAAACTCTGACCTTCTTGGGGTAAAGGCTGTATATTATTTGCATTGTAAGTCTGCGGATAATCAGCATCTGCAAGTTCTAAACATGTAGGCATAATATCGACAAAATGTCCGGGTTCATTATTGATGCTTCCTCTTTTGCCTTCAGGTATTCCGTTATTCCAATTCACTATCATAGGAGTTGCAATTCCACCATGGAAAGACTCGATTTTCCAGTATCTGAATGGTGTATTGACTGCACCTGCCCAACCTGCACCTAAATAATTATAAGTAAGCTCGCTACCCGGATTAGGGGAGTTGTGAACTACAGTCTGACCATCTCTCGTACTGTCGTGTCTGTCGAAATCACCAATAGAGTAATTTTCAGAAGAAGCTCCATTGTCAACCATAAACATTATTATAGTATTATCATACTGACCGTTAGCTTTAAGTTTATCAATGATTTTCCCTACGCCCTGATCGACACAATCAATCATAGCAGCATGAACTTCCATATTTTTAATATGTCTTTGCTTATCAACGGTCGACTCATTAACCCACAACTTACCCGATTCATTTTTCGCAATCGGCACTTTATCTGGATCAATCAAACCAAGTTCAACCATTCTATCATAACGTCTTACTCTTAATGTATCCCAACCCTCATCATATACACCCTGATATTTTGCAATGTCTTCGGGCTTAGCATGCAGGGGCCAATGAGGTGCATTATAAGAAACATACATAAAGAAAGGCTTGTCGTCATTAGCATAATCATCCAATAAATCCAACGACTTATCTGTTATAAAATCAGTAAGATAAAAATCAGATGGCACTGTCTCAATGGGATCAGTATTATGTACAAGGCTGAATGGGTCGAAGAAATTTGCAACACCCCATATTGTACCCCAATGCTCCTCAAAACCTCTATTGCTTGGGTAAGTATCTATGGGTGCAAAAGGTCGATTGTTGAAATTATTCTGATGTGATAACCATTTCATTTGGTCTTCTTTGTTTCCTATACCCTGAGTGAGCGACAGATGCCACTTTCCTGTCATACCTGTATGGTAGCCTTCATTTTTTAAAACTTCAGCAATAGTAACACAGTTTTTGGTCAGACTTAATCCCATGCCGGTAATGCCAACAGTATGCGGATAACACCCTGTCAACAAGGTAGCTCTCGAAGGACAACTGCGAGCGCCATTAAAAAACTGAGTAAAACGTATACCATTATCTGCAAGCGCATCGAGGTTTGGAGTCTGCACTTCACCACCATAACATCCTAAATCGGAATAACCCATATCATCTACAACAATTAACATGATATTAGGTTTTTCTTGAGTTTGATTTTTTTGTTGAGCAAAAGTTGAAGCCGGCAAAAGTAAAGCTGTCGACAACATAAACTGATGATTAATTTTGTGCTTCATGATTGTTATTATTAAATTTCTTAAACACCAACAACAACATCTTATACGTAATTTTAAGATGTTGTTGTTATATGTCTGTTATTAAACTAATTACAAATTGCAACTTATATTAGTCAAATTATCTTATTTATCATTTACGGCATTAATGACTTCTAAGTTAGCTTTTTTTACTTTGTCAATAATCAGCTTATCAACTTTTCGGTCATATGTCATAAATCCATTAATTTCTCCCTCAACATCAGTAGTTTGAGTATACACAGCACCTGAGAATCCACGTTTAACAAAGTCTCTTAACTGATGAGCATATTTTACATATTCTTTTGTTACATCTTCCGAATTTTTAAACTGAATATAACCCCAGTTACGGTCACTCTGCCATAGATGCCCTTCGATAGGCATTCCTATACCACCATATTCACCTAATACCGTAACTCTTTTAGCATCGAACAAGTACATATCAGGACCGGGATAATTATGTAAATCAAGTATATCACCTGTATGGTAGAAGTTACCACCACTTGCAGAATTCACTAAACGTGAAGGATCATAAAGTTTAGTCCATTCTGTAATATCTTGAGTTTTAAACTGCCCCCAAGCTTCATTAAATGGAACCCAAACTACAATTGAAGGATAAGGACGGAAAGCATCTATTATTTCTTTCCATTCTTTTCTGAAATTAGCTTCTGATTCTGCTGATCTTACCAATTCTTTTCCTTCGAAATAATTTTTATTTTGCCATTGTGGAGAGCGATCGCCATTAGGCATATCTTGCCATACCAAAACACCTAATTTATCGCAATGCGTGTACCATCTGGCAGGTTCAACTTTTACGTGCTTACGTATCATATTGAAACCCAACTCTTTTGTTTTAATAATATCATATACTAAAGCCTCATCAGTCGGAGCAGTATACAATCCATCAGGCCACCATCCCTGATCAAGCGGTCCGAAATGGAAATAAGGCTTATTGTTTAAATAAAAACGCATAATTCCGTCTTTATCACGACCATAAGATGTCTTTCTCATCGCTGTGTAGCTTTTCACTTTATCAACTACCTTTCCTCCGCTCAACAAACTAATCTCCATGTCATACAAGAAAGGCGACTCAGGCGACCAAAGTTTTGCATCTGCAATAGGAAGTTCTAGTGATTGAGAAACTACAGCTCTTGATGCAGCAACAACTTTATTACCTTCAAGAACTTTAACCTCAATAATATCTATAGGCTTTGTGTTAGATGTATTAATATCAACAGTCAAAAGCCCCTTATCAATATTCGGAACTGTATTAACATAAGTAATATGTTTTTCATTTACAGGCTCTAACCATACTGTTTGCCATATACCGGTTACAGATGTGTACCATATACCTTCCGGACGAGAAACTTGTTTTCCACGAGGTTGAAATCCTGAATCTGTTCCATCCCACACTTTGACTTTTAAGGTTTGTTGTCCTTGTTTCAAAAAGGGTGTAATATCAAATGAAAACGGAGTAAATCCTCCTGTATGAGTACCAATTTTCACATCATTTACAAAAACTTCTGTTTTCCAGTCAACTGCACCAAAATGAAGAATTACATTTTTATTTTTCCAATTTGAAGGAACTGTAAATGTACGTTGATACCACAATTCATTGTCTTTTCCAACCTCTTTTTGAACTCCAGACAAACTTGATTCTACTGCAAAAGGCACAAGAATTTTACCGTCAAAATTAGCAGGCACTTTACCAATCGGCAAAATAGCATAGTCCCACAATCCATTAAGATTCATCCAATCGGTACGTTCCAAAATAGGACGTGGATATTCGGGCAGAACATTATTAGGGTCGATAGTTTCAGCCCATTTAGTTTTAATCTTGTCACCTGCAGGCTTCCACTGCGCAAAAGATGAAATCGAAATTAATGAGACTGCAATAATTAAAAATGTTTGTTTCATAAATTGATGTTTGTTTTGTTATATAATTATTTTTATTGTTACACATAATTGATTTTTGTGCATTTTGTGCCGTTAAGTAGTGATTGCTATACACTACTTATCATAGCCCGCACTATTTTTTTACTATCTTGTTTTTTAGCGAATTTCCGATGCTTAGAATATATATACCAGAGGCTTGGGTGCTCATGTCAATTTGGGTATTTTCAGTAAAAAAAACGCTTTTCTTCAAAACTCCGTTCACGCTGTAAATATCCGCACGCTCACGTTTGCCGTTGTTCAGTCCGCTAATGTGTATCAAATCATTCTTCGCGTCAAAAAATACGCTGAAATCATGTTCGACAACATCCCGTACGTTATTTGCGACATCAACGCTGATATATACCCTTTCGCCCGGCTCAAAGTATTTGTCCTGCATCAGATAGGTAATAAAATAATCTCCCGCAGGAAGTCCTTTGGCGAAGGTATGCTCGCCGGTTCCATTTGCATCTCTGATGTAAGTCCACAAGGTGGAGGTTACTCCTCCCGCATCCGGATCCGTGGTTTGCCCTTCTTTATATACCCCAATCCAGTCGTTGGTCAGATTCGGTATGTTGGAAAAACTAACCTTAATAGCTTCGTTCGGTTTAAAAACCGTTTTTTCGGTGCTTAACACGGGAACTTTTCCTATATAAAAAAGATCGGTTCTTGCCAACTCCTTATACCCTCCGTCACGAAAAGCAACTGCATAGTGAACACCATCGGCTTTCGTAAAAGGAATAGAAACAGTACCCGATACTTGATTTATATATCCCCATTCTTCGGAAGTATTATCGGGGTATTTATTTTTTTCTTTATAAATTCCAATCCATTGACCGCTTTCATTGGGAAGAAATTTAAACAAGATATCAATATTCTCTCCCGTTTGGTAGGTTCTTTTCGACGTAGTGATACTTGGCGCGCCATTCGAACCATTTATCGTGGTAAAAGTTACGACATCCGACCATTCCGACCATTCCAAATTCCTATCGCGATGCCGCACGCGGATGTAATGCGTTCCGTTATAAAGATTGTCTTTGGTAAGCGTTTGTTTGAAAACATCAACATCTTTGTGTAAATCTACATACAATGCGCTGCCCGAAGGTTTTCCGTATAAGTTTTCATAATCGCGGATGAGGTCGAATTCAAGTTTGGTAAAAGCCGCATCCGATGCTGCCTGAAACTGTACGCTGTTATACAGTTCGTCGGTCGAAGTGGAATAAGCGGAACTTTCGAACGTGTAAGGAAGTTCTATCTCAGCTGCGGGCGGATTTGTTATACTTGGTTTATTGGGCTTTGCCTTGCCAAATTTGCGATGAAACTCATCGACCAAGACCGGCGCGGGTAATGTTATCGCTTCATTGCCTATCACGTAGGTTTCTACGCTCATAGTCTTTGTGGCTGAATTTAATTCCACAATTTGGAAGGGCCAGTAATCGATTGTTTTTTGCACATCGTCGAAGTCCTGTTCGGTGCTGTCGCCCCAGCGCTGGTTCCACGAAGCACCGCCCGTTATAATATGATAGGTCGGATAATCGCGCAACTGACCGCGGTGGTAGAGATGGTGGTGTCCTGCCACGTTCATAACCGATTTTTCGGTAGCGTTGAGCATAGGCATAATTTCATCCCGCACCCAAACTGAGATATCTCCGACATACTGTTCGGCTTGCAACGGACGGTGGTTGTAGCTGAAAATCCAATCGACATCGGCATCTTCTTTTGCCTCGTCAATTACTCTTTTCGCCCAGTTTTTTTGCGTTGTTCCCGGATGGTCGCTGCTCAGCATCAAGAAGAGCGCCCTTCCCTGCTGCATGGCATAGTAATAGTTGGAGTTGCTTTTAATTCCTTTGTATTCTATGTTTTTATAATGTGGGAAATGTTTGTCGTAAAGCAACATAGGGTTTTCTTCGCCCTTATAAGTTTCGTGGTTGCCCACAATAGTCATTATGGGTAAATTGGGCGAAAGCAATTCCGATTTGCTGAAATGCACAATGTCGTATTGCTTATACGAGCCATTATCCACTTGGTCTCCCACGTTGGTTATCATATTGATATACTGCTCTATCGGCGCACCGTATTTTGCTTCGGCAACATTTTTTGCCGACGTCATCAACCGAACATAACGATTGTCCTGCAACTGATGGTCGCCCATGATGATAAAGCGGTAAACACCTCCTTCGCCCAATTCCGGCTGAGTTTTGAAGCTGTACACCGCCGATTCGGCAGCACCGCTCTTGACCTTATAGTAATAAGTAGTATTGGAGGCTAATCCATCCAGCTTAACGCTGTGGTACACGTAGGAGTAATTATTATCCTTTACTCCCGAAAAAAGATCTGCGCTACCGCTTGCCGTTTGCGTCAGCGATTCGCTACTCTCGCCGAAATACACCATGCTTTCGGTGCCGGAAGTAGTCCGCCAATTAACCCAAATAGAATTTGAGGTCGGCGTTTGCAGATAAGGTACTATTTGTCCGAACATGCTGAAACAGCAGAGGACACTTACGAATAGTAAAAAAATCTTTTTCATAAAGCGGTAATTTAATTTGTCAATAACTTTATAGCTATTAGAATACAAACAACACAATTATATGCTAGGCTGTCCGCACTCTTTTTCAAATTTTTATTTCAATTTTCCTTCTAACATTTTAATAAAATAACCACCTACAACTGAACGTGCCTTGAAGCCTCTTTGTTCCGGTTTGTCTGTCCAATACCAGTCAGTCATAGGAACTCTGGTAATTGTTTCATTCATGAACTTATGCACAGGATCAACTAAGGCTTCAAATACAGCATTATCATTACTTAGTGTTGCAGTCCACACAATCCAGTCGGCTTTAGTATAAGTTTCACGATTATCGAGTGGTAATCCATACTCATTTTGTTTAGTAAGATAATATGCAAGTTCTTTTTGTGCTATTTCTTCAGGGAAGATATTCAAGCCCATCAGCTTATTCCATATCATATTATATTTCTGACTCCATGAATCAGGATTATCGAAAGTAAGACGATAATGATCCCCGGCGTCAGCCATTTCCACCCATTTCTGAGCCATCTCTTTAGCAGTATTTGTATACTTTTCTGCAACATCTTTTTTACCAAGCATATCAGCCATATATCCGTAAGAAGCGATACCCATAATAGCCTTTATAGATAAGTTTGCATTATGAGCAAAATGTCCTGCAAAGTCGTCGGTACACAATTGGTTAGCCGGATCTAAACCTTCGCTTACTAAATAATCTGTCCATATAGTAAGTGTCTCCCAATGTTTTTCTGCATATTTAGCATTACCTTCTTTTGCTGCAATAGCAGCTGCTAAAATAATCATATTACCCGACTCTTCAACAGGCATATCGCCTCCGTAAGTCTGACCATTTGCCAAAGGATATGTTCCCACATCATGTGCTGCAAAAGGTTTTGTCCATTTACCACTTTCACTGTAATAGAAAATATGATTCAACAGACCTTTTACTAATTCTGTATTATAGTACAAATAAAGTGGTGCTGATGGATAAGTTACGTCGACTGTTCCTATAGAACCATTACTGTTATTTTCTTTTGATAAGAAGAGCAAATCACCATTTGGCGCTTCGACTAATTTATGAGCTGAAATTGACTGACGGTAAGCTAAAGCACATAATTCTGCATACTTTTCACCACCTGCTTTGCGTGCGTCCTTCATCAGTTTATTGTCGAATGCATAACATTTTTTCATCAAAGAATCATATTGTTTATTTGCGGCTACAAATATATCTATTATATTTTTATCATTATTACGATTCCAATACGGACGAAGATTTTCACCGAAATATTGGATAGAATAAATATCATCGTATCCAAGCATAATTTTTCCACTATGTTGTTTTGCAGAACCAAGCTTTTTAGTCAAAGATAACTTCTTATCTTCTGTTGCATATTCTGTGTTTTCTTTTTCAGAAACCAAATAGAAATATCCCCAATCTATACGAAGATCATCACCTCTTTTAGCTAATATATTTTGCTCAACACTTCCTGTTGTTAAGTAAACCAAACCGTTTTGTTCAAAACTTTCAGAAGCTGATTTTTGATAAGGATTATTCAAAGCCCAATGAGCTGAAGCTTCGAAAAATAATTCTACATCATGAGCATCTCCATCTTTTGATTTTACCTCATAAGTAAGATAATTTACCGGGCGAGAAAGCAAATCCAAATCATCCATTAACAAAGGTGCAGTAAATGTAATTTTCAAGTCAACATTACCGCAAACAAAAGTATAATGAGTTTGAGTTGCTTGAACATCAGCAGAAGTTTGAATAGCTGTCTGTTCAAATCTCGGTGTTTGTTTTTTTGAAGTTAACAGTCCGAAATCAAGTAATCCATTAGCTCTGGAATTATGGCAGTAACCTGATAATACATTTTTTCCATTTTTTATTGCCTGAACAGCCTCATCAGACAGTTTATAAATAGCATTTTTATGACAACATTTGCATTTTTCTCCGATTTGAACACCATTCAAAAAGAATTCAGCATCATCATCATTGGTATACATTAAATAAATGTCTTTATCCTTAACGTCTTCAGTTAGTTCAATTTCACGGCGTACCCATATATATTCCTCCATCCAGTCAGTTTTAGCTGTTGCTTCTTTAAAATCTGAAATAGTCCCGAATGCACCTTGACCCGATTTCCACGCTGAATCATTAAAATCTAAGGCAGTCCAGTTGTTAGCCGGTTTAGTTGTTGTGTATTTACCATACCAGTCGTCCATTTCTGAAGTAGGAATAAGAATATCCATATCAGCAACATCTTGTCCCATAAAGCGATATTCAACACCATCTACTTTAATAACTCCAACTAAAGGAAAATCTTTTCCTGTCCAATGTTTGATAGAGCTATCATATAAATTATCAGTCATAGACCATCCGCTGGTATAGGGATCGATTGTAACAAGAGGATAAGCAGGAGCACGTAAACTATTGCTAAACTCAACTTGTTTTGTTCCATTCGAACATGAAAACAGTAGAAAAGCTACTGCTAAAAAGGCAAAAAATTTAAGTTTCATAATAAGTTAATACATTTTTAATATATGATTTGATTTTTATTTATTTCACATCTATTCAATTTACAAAATAATCTTTTTACTTATCGCACCTTTATGCGTATGTATTGATGCTAAATATACACCTTCAGATAAGAAATTCAGAGTAAAAATATTATCCTTTTGTTTTCCAAAATCTTTAACCAACATTCCTGATAAATTAAATATCTTCAGGTTAGTTATCTCATCATAAGAAGAATTTATTTTCAACTGATTTCCACTTTGATAAATCTGAATATCTTTATCAATATTATATACATTTTTCAAAGCACTAAACACCTCTATCTGACTTTCATCCTTAGGTAATTTGTAGAAAAATCCAACACAGAAATTATAAAGAGGATATGGTTGATTATATATTATCTCTCCTTTGTCATTTCTTGGTTCATAAGAAGGTCGTAGATTTCTATTGTTATTTCTCTTATAAATAAACTTACCGTTACTGTCTTTCACATCTACATCAAGATAATGAAACACAGCAACAAAGGGGTCGCTATCACGCAAGTTACCTTGTCCGATAACATTCTGACCCGCATACGTTATCTCAACATCATCAGTTAAATCTTTTGAGCAATTGATTTCAAGTGTATTTTCATTTACTATTCTGATTTTAGTAATTTCTTGTACAGCCCGTTTATGATAAACCATAAAACCATAATCTTTCACTTTAGGCATGGTCATGCTGTCTAAAACTAAAGGTGGATATGGCACATGAAACTGTATCAGTATTTTTCTTAAATCATTATTATCTCGAAAAATTGCTTTTGGCTGCAAAGGTACAAATTTCCCTCCCTGATTTACTACTTTTTTATATACTTTAGCTAACATTTCGCCATACCATCTATATCCATTAGCATCCAAATGACCATGATTATAGTTAGTCATCTGATACAATGGTCCGGCACAAATAATATCGTTGTTTTCATTAGCAGCTTCAAGCTGAGCCATTCCAATTTCAACAGTTCTGCCACGAACATATTGTCCACCTGTCTGATATGTAATAAAAACAGGACGATCGGCTTGTTCGTAGATACGTTGCACATCATCCTGCATATTATCTTTTAATTTCAACATCAGTGATTTATATCCTGATTTAGTATTATCCGGTTTAGTTCCCGATGTAAGTCCACTACCCTCTTGTGTATAATTCCACTCACCTTGTAACCAGAATATTGCCGGACAAGAGATGGTGCTTTCAGTGCGCTCGACTGCTTGTCTTGCAAAATTTAAAGTTTGTGTATAAACACCATACAGTCGATGCACTTGCGATTCTTTAGATAAGTCTTCTATTGATTTTCCACTATCGCCTGTTGATGTAGCTATTATATTGTCGTTATAGCCTTTTAGTTTAACATGATTTGCTGTGGTAATAATCGGAGGTTCAACCAAATCATTTCCCATAACTATTGAAGGCTTCCCTTCTAAAGGATTTATTTCCGTATAATCATAATTGCCATAATTAAACCAGACTTGCTGTCCAAGCATAAAGACACCGGGTATATTTCCTTCCGATAAACTTGTTCCTGCTTCGTGACCGGTCGACAAACTTTGACCATACATAATCAAATGAGTGTAATTTTTCTTTTCAGAAGTAGCTTTGGTTGAATTATTCCAAATAGATTTCAGAGGATAAACTTCTGCATTAACTACTGATTTGCCTACTGTAAATACTTCTAAGCCATTTGAGCCGGCTGAAGGATAGATTAATGTTGAGCCGACAACAGTGTTATCAGCAGCAAACACTTCTACACAATTTCTATCCACAAAAATACGCATTCTTAATTTTCCATCTACAACTGCTTCTACAGGAGAGATTTGAGAAAACACATCACGATATCCACCCACACCTGTTTTACTGCGATCATTATAAAACTTATTTGTAGTTATATTATAGCCAATCTTAGTATAATAATCATTTCCTGTTCTAACTCTAAAACCAACTTCAATAGCATTGGAAACATCAAATTCAGCAATTATTTCATAAGATTGTCCTTCGAAATCAAGCGGCATAATACCGGTAAAATCCTGATTTGAAACAACAAGCTTCTCTTCTTCCTGACGTAGACTATTATATTCGATTAATGGAGTTTGCTGTAATAAATACTTACCATTTTTATCTTGTGTTAACGACATCTCACTTTGTAAAGTCATTTGTCCGTTAAAAGTTCTGTTACCGTTATCTTTACCAATATTATTTGCACGGAAGTTCATCCAGCTAATTTGAATTACTCTTTGATCAGTATCAAAATCACCTAAACTATAGGTTTGCGTTGCATAAGCATCATTACCGTAATTCATTATACCATTGCTGTTTTGATAATGACTGTCGGGCACAAAAGACCATTTTCCATTCACTTGTTTGAAATCACCAACTTTATAGCCAACCCCACCCATACTTAACAACCATTTACGTTTGTTTTCTCCGCCATCATTCACAACTTGTAAGGGGAACAAATCAGGACATTCAGTATGAAAACTTGGATATACAGTTTCAACATTCCAATCGATTAAATTATCCGAAGAATATATTCTGAGCGGACCTCCTGCTATTACTAAAAACCATTTATTCTGATATCTAAACACTTTCGGATCTCTAAATGCTCTGTCGTCAATAGTATCTTCTGTCCAGTCAATCGACACACCTTCGTGTTTCGTGAAATGTCGACCATCTTTGCTATATGCAATTGTAACACGTTCGCCATTACCATCAGCAGTGATAATCAGCACTATGCCACCTTTATCAGCAAGTGAACCATCCTGATTTTTAAACAATCCTGACGTATTATTTTTATCTACAACAGCCGAGCCTGAGAACATTGTTCCATATTCATCAGGATAAAGAGCTATGGGCAATTCTTCCCAATGAATTAAATCTGTACTTACAGAATGTCCCCAGTGCATAGGACCCCAATCTATTCCCGGATAATATTGATGGAATAAATGATATTCACCATTATAATAAACCATTCCATTAGGGTCGTTTGTCCAGTGTTGTTTTACCGACCAATGATATTGCGAACGATCGAACTCATTATAATATAAATCTGCAGCTTTACGTCTGATTACGATAACACGATAAATAACTTTTGCTTTTCCGTTTGTACATTCGAGTGTAACAATATTATTTCCTGATTTTAAAGGTACAATACCATCAGAATATGTCGTATTATCAACTTTCACGATCACTTGTGTGTCGTTATTCTTCTTCTGAAAGTTCATTAAGACTTTATCGGTATTTTCTGAAACTGATGTGATTGATACATACTGAGTTGAATCAAACATAACATTGTGTTCCACAGTGCCATTAACAGCTTGTATAGACATGTTCGACAACTGCGGATCAGAATTAGCATCAATTGGATACATATATAAATTCTGATAGGTACAATTTGCTTTCCATGATAGAAGTCCGAGATAATTACCAATGAACGCATCATTTTGTCCCATTACGCTCCCCATAGTGTAGTCGGCAGTATTAGCAACAACCTCATTATTTACCTCATACAGTATATGTTTACCTATTACGGTTACTCTTAATTTGAATTTATTATCGGATGGTATTACAATATTCCTTTGAGCTACCAAGTCAAAAGCATCTTGTCCCCTTAGACCTGTTTTCTGAAACTTAAACAGACGAGTTACCCCATTATGTATATGAATATTAGCAACATACATATTTTTACTACCTAAGTCATTGGTAGAACCAAAACAGATAGAAGCAGCAGATTCATTTCTGTTATTGAACTGTACATCGACCTCATAAACGAAGTTTTTACCGGCTTCTGTAGTTGACAAAACAAACCCGTCTCCCTGTAATCCACTACTTGTTAAGCCTTTATCATTTACAACCCAATTACCATTATCAAAACTGAAGTCTGCCAAATTAGTCTTAAACAAGCCATCAATATTTATAATGGGTGTTGTTGCTATCATATAATTAGCAAAGCACAAAGAAATAAATAATAAAAACTTTCTCGTCATCAGTTAATATAAATTTTAATTTATTCTTGCATTTATCATGTTTTGCTCAAAATTACACGTAGCCAGATTACTTTAGTGGTTACATATAGGGTTACATATGGAACAAAACATGTAATTTGTCAGTTATACAAATAATTTTTTCACTCCACAACAATTTTCTGTGTTAAAATATCACCCTTTATTGTTTTGGCTCTAACAATATAAACTCCTTTCGAGAGTTTTCTGTCATAATCTGAATTCACCTCTGATGTACGAAACAATTGCTGTCCTGCCAGAGAGTATACGGTCACCTCTTTTACATCTCTGTCCTTATCGGATAAAATCATATTTCTCACTCCTGTCGACTGTTGCTCTTCAAGGGTTAGTGTATTGAGACTTTGCGCCTTATTTTCCACTATTGCATTGCCTTCTGCACCTCCATCTAAGGGAGCATATATTTCCAGACTTGATTTTAACATTTTACCTTCATGCAGTGCAACGATTTCTTCGGCACACATTCCGGAGCGGAAAAGGAACAATTCACGATAAGTTGCCGATTCGGGTGCTCTGCCAAATTCGTTAAGAATGAATTTCTTGGGAACCACCTTTTCGCTGATCATAGTCGAGCGGGGGATACGTTCTCCATCTACGTAAAGCTGTGTTCTACCCCATGCATAATAATGCGTAAGTGCAACCGTATGCCATACTCCATCGTTGAGTGCAGTTTCGGAAGTCTGTGTTTTATACGTGAGCTTTCCTTCATCGTTCAGTCTTATACGAACAGTGTCACCGGAGGCTGTAATCACTGAGGCAAGAGTACCCGTATCGGTTGTTTTGAAACTGAATGCAAGCGTGAAAGGATGTAAGATATTTTCAGGGATAAAAGAAAGCTGTTTTATGGTTCCACCCTTTTCAAGAACTAATGAAGCCTCAGTATTACGAACAGGCTGTGGTTTTCCTTCCGCCATCGCATCCACAAGAGAGGGCACAATGGAGTAAAACATTTCGGCATGTCCTGCAGTGTTCGGGTGTGCATTGTCGGCAATATAGCCTGAAGCCCACTGTCCCGAGCCGTTATCTATTGATCCAAGCAGGTTCACACTGGCAACATCCCACTGGTGAATAAGCAGATTGAGATTTTTAAGATAATTATAATCCGTAGCATTGAAATCACCACGCGGATAGTTGTTACCAACAATCGGTTCTTTCCCGTGTGCGCGGGCGCGGTCAATCAGTGCCAGCATATTGTCGCGCCAGCTGTTGTACGCTGTCACGCCACGCTCGTGAATACCCTCGTTTCCAAGCGAGAGACCATAAAAAACATAGCGACTGCAAGATGGTAAAAGATCGCTGTCCCAGCGGTTGGTAACATCGGTAGTTGTGTTTCCACCTATGGAGATATTGTTTGTTGTCCAGTTATATTCCCCTTTTTGTTTAAGATAGGTTGTCCACAGCCAGGCATAACCGTTTTGGTCGCGTGGACTGGCACCCTGTCCCCATGGCACGGACGAACCCATTACGGTAAAGGAATAATCACTTATATTTTGGTTGGTGATGACTATTTCCCTTGTCTTTGTCAAAATCACATCATCCCCGAAATCAGCGGTAGCCGTAACGGTAACTGTTCCGTTAGACTTGGCGTAAAGTCTGCCTGCTTCGGTAATGCGGGCAAGATTTTCATCATCTACGCTCCAGGTTACGAAAGGTAACAAGGCACCCTGTGGCACGGCAGTTACAGCGAGTTGCAGAAAACCTCCACAATTGCCGATGGCATTACCCCCAGAAATTGAAATATCTGTAGCTGTAGGCAGTTCCTCGCCGGGCAGTTCTTCAAGTTTTATACAGTTGATATGTGCATAACCTAACCAGGTGGTCATGGTAAGTGTAATTTTACCCTCAACATCAGGTATGACAGGATCGGAAACAAAGACATTTTTATTGTTGTAGTTTTCACTTTTTGCACCTATACCGGCACCTCCCATCTGATGAATACCGATAATCGTATTTCCACCTTTAAGTTCTATGCGTCCGACACGCCCTTCAGTACCCGAGTCGGTACGACTTCCTAATATATTGAAACGGTACTGCTTGCCACGATTAAGGTTTTTAAAATGAATGACTGCCGTCTGACTGCTGTTTTCAATAAACAGGTAATCATACGTAGCAGTTCTTATTGCCAATTCTCCGATAAGTTCCGACTTGGGTTCGTTAGATGAATCATTTCCTCCTAATGCACCGTTACGTACACCGTTAAAGCGTACCTCGCTTGCCATTTCAAGCTTGTAATCGGTTGTAGAATTATCGGAACTTTTAAGAGTCAGATTTCCGCTTCCATCACTTGCACCAATAGACCAATCATTACCGTTGCTATATACATTGTTCCAGTGATTGCCGTTTATATCAGGACTTGTGGTGGGGGCGCCATCCAATCCGTTATTATTCTTTCCAAAATCGATAAAGAATTTCTTCTCAACTTCCACAGGTTCTACATCGCTGTATTCCTCTATCTTCATGGCACTGATATAGCCCATCTGGTCGC
>CALFXE010000151.1 GCA_937927845.1 uncultured Paludibacter sp. | reverse complement strand
CTCGAATTAGAGCAAAAAAAAGCCGAAAAAACTTTTTGACGTTGAAGTTGGGTTAGGCGGATTAAAGATTGGTTTGGGTTTTGGCGAGGTTTTGGCGGAAAAGTCGATGTGCAACAGATTGGCAAAGCGGTGTATTGTGGGAGATTTTTCGTCCATCAAATGAAGGAAATCAGGAGGAACAACAACATGCAAGAATCTATAAATCGGCTGTTGCAGGTAGCTCATGTTTGTTACCTGCAGTTATTCAGTAGTATCTTCTCTGTTTTTCCAATATTTTTCTATACGATCTAAGTCTTTTATGTGGCGATTTCCTGCAAAACCTCTAACCCAAAACTCTCTCACTCCATCATCTCTTTTTGATAGGAATGTAGGATTTGAATGCATAGGAGTAACCTTTAAAACAAAAATTTCTTTATTGTAAATATTATAGAAGTGACCAGATAAATTAGGCTTGATTGTAAAATCAAAAAAATACTCTATAAGTTTATCTAATTCTTGCTGAAAAAAATCTTTTGGTGCTTTTTTATCGCATAGACTAAAATCATTTGTTTCTAATCCTTGTATTGAACCATCATCTTTTACGCCTATAAATAAAACACCTCCATTTGAATTTAAAAAAGCACAAATAACTTTTGCAATTATGTATTTAACTCCAAGACTCCCTTTTTTAGTTGAAAAATTATATACTAATGTGGGTTTAAATTCAACTTGATGACCTTCTCCCCCTTTAATAATTGTTTTTAGTTGATCAATCTCGTAGTCATAATCAGTTTTTATAGGTTTATTGTATGACTGAGTTAATGTACTCCAATCAAATGGAGTATCTAATATATGAATTTTATCAATATCAATTTCTGCATCATAAAGATCATAATATCTTTCATAATTTCCTTTGTCATATTCATAGTGTTCATAGTATAAGATTTCAACACTTAAATTATCACTTAGAATAAAAGGGTCATTATAATCAAAAGTATTTCCTATTCCATGTATTAATATCTCATCTCCTTTTTTGTCGTGAGGATAAAACTCATGTACGCTTTGAGGCAGTTTATCCAATAAAGAATTGTAAGGTTCATCAATAACAAAATAAATCCCAATACCATACTCTAAAGGGTCGTTTACTTCAAAATTTTCATTGTTTATGGTAACACTTGAATTTTGTATAAACTTTTGTAAATCTATTCTGGCTTGTTTATCGTTTACATATCCATTTGCTTTTCCTATCCCTGTATATAAATCGTTTACCCAATCCATGTATTCATTAAATACCTCTTTTCTTGCAAAAATGGGATTCTCATTTTGAAATTCCCTTTCATGAACAATAAAATCAATATTATCTTTTGACAGATAACGAGTAAGTTTTACTTTTAACTTGTAATGAAATGCTGCTTCCATAATTATTCTTCTATAACTTTCGATTTTGATACCCAAAAATGTTTTATTTCTAATTTATCTAAATATGTGATTAAATGACCGACAGCAATTCGGATCTCATTGTCGTCAGGTTGTGCTATAGCATATTCTAAGTTTGGATTTTTTGATTTTTCCTCTAAAATTTTCACAATAGCTTTGCCAAAATGTGTCTTTATTTGTCCTCTTGAAAAATGGGTTCGTTTTTTTGTTGGGGAATTATCGCCCGCTTTTGCTCCCTTAACCTCTATAATCAATTTTCTTTTATTTTTAGAAGCTACAATATCGTTACCGCGCTCTTGATCAAAGCAAGAAGATTCGATTTTCCACCCTTTGTTTTCCAGATAATCAATTAAAATCTTTATTGTTTCGTTTTCTGTTAATTTATTTATGTTCATACTTTAAAATTGCAGGTAACGGCAGTCCGTCTAAAAACCGTCATTATCACCCAAATACACGGCAAAAATAC
>CALFXE010000150.1 GCA_937927845.1 uncultured Paludibacter sp. | reverse complement strand
TGGACAGCCTGCTGGAGTCGGGCTACATCAGAGTTCCACGAAAAGTGCTGAACGATCTTTACGGGTCCAATCCCCTCGAACAGCTATTGGCCAATGTGTATCTTTTCCTGTTTTCCAGAAGCTACTTTGCCACTGGCACGGTAGTCCGGGACAACAAGCAACTAACCTGCCACAGGGGTCAGGTGATTTGCTCCCAGGAGGAACTATCGGCAACCTTCGGGCTTACAATTTGGAAAGTCCGGGATGTGTTAAACCGCCTCAAGGAACGCTACCTGATCGAGGTAGAGAACATAAAGGGTATCTCGCACATCGGGATACTGTACTACGACTCCATCGCCGGCAAACCCAGACAGGAAGGTGCGTTAGAAGGAGGTTCCGGCAAAAAGAGAGAGAAAGAGAGAGAAACGGAAGCGTCAAACACCACGTTTTCATTGAAAGGACACATTTTAGATTTTATGGGTAATGACTGAGAGTAACACGGGGATCACCCACGAAAAAGCAGTAGTTGCATGCCTGATTGCCAACACCGGAGCAATTACCTACCAGATTGGGCTTTTGAAGACAGACATGTTCAGCTCGCGCAAGCCGGGATTTATCTATAAAGCCATCGCTAACCTGCTCGAACAGGTCGAAAGGTCTAACTACAACCTGATAGACCGCGCCACGCAGGAGATTACCCAAAAGGGCTATCAAGTACGGATGGTAAACTATAAATGGGCGATTACGATACAACAAACCCATCCAACTTTATCAATAACAGTTCAAAAGTATACCAGCAAATCAGAAAAAAGAGAGGGTAATGCCAGTAGTTAATTCCTTTTCGGCTACGCTTAAATAGAGAATCCGAAACATATGCACCGAGTTAAGATAGAAAAGGAAATTAGCAATCGCTTTTTATGTAAAACAATTCTTTTTTATCGAATAAAAGATTAAGTTTGCACCGAAATATTAAAGATAAATCGGTATTAATAGATGTTAACAAAAAAAGAAAATAGTATAAAACAGAGTATCTTTAAGCGTTTGGAGGAATGTCCTGAACATTCGATTTTCTTCTTAAACGACTTCGCAGAATATGGATCGGTAGAAACTGCAAGAAAGATTCTGTTGCAAGCTCGCATGCAAGGGCTTGTAACACATCTCTCACATGGAATATACTTGAAACCAATGCGTTCCCGATTTGGGGAAGTTCCTCCCTCTATGGAAACGATAGCAAAAGAAATTGCAGAGAGAGACCATGTAGAAATCATGCCAACGGGAAATACTGCTGCCAATATACTCGGATTGTCAACACAAGTACCCATGACGGTTTCCTATCTCACGACCGGTTCCTCACGAACCATTAATATTGGGAAAAGATCTATCAAGTTCAAGCATGCTGCACCTAGAAACTTTGCGTACAAAGGAAAAACAATTCCGTTGATTGTGCAGGCTTTAAAGGAGTTTGGAGAAGAAAATATCACAGAGCAAATCAAATCAGCGTTATCTACATATATGGCTAAAGCAAACGACATTGAGACATTTTGTGATGACATCCTGCTTGCACCTTCATGGATTCAATCCATCATTAAACCTATTATTAAATCATAATAATGAAACATTGGCAACAATATAATAGTACAGAACAATTACAGATTCTTGACATAGCAAGTGCTGAAACAAACTTGCCACGTTTAGCCATTGAAAAGGACTGGTGGGTCACAATGACGCTTAAAGCATTGTCAAATACGCAATTCTCACATTTGATGTCCTTTAAAGGAGGCACATCACTTTCTAAAGGATGGAGACTGATAGATCGATTCAGTGAGGATATTGATATTGCCTTGAAAAGAGAAGATCGCTTTGCCATAAGTGGCACTTCCAATTCACAGTTAGCAAAGGCTAGAAGAACGGCACGGCACTATATCATACGTGAATTGCCAGACGATCTGCAAGCTTCACTTTCATCATTAGATATAAGTGACTTCTCTATTGAATCTGAAACAGGAAAGGATGTAACAGGAAAAACCATTGAAATGCGTGCCGACACACATCCATCTGTTATTTATATAAGCTATAATAGCATTGTACCTGAAACATCGGAATATGTACAACCCAAAGTAAAAATTGAGATTAGCTGCCTCTCAATGGACGAACCAGTAGAAGAAAAACAACTCAGATCATTAATTTCCGAATCAGTAAAAGACATCGAAGACATAACGGCAAAATTCATGACTGTTATTCCAACAAGGACATTCTTGGAAAAGATATTTCTCCTTCACGAAGAGTTCCAGAGAGAGAAGCCAAGAAATTACCGTATGTCACGACATTTGTACGACTTGGAAAAGATTATGGATAGCGAGTTTGGTGCAAATGCTCTTACTGACCGCTCATTATATAATAATATTGTCAGACACCGGAGCATATTCAATAAAATTCCATCCGTCGACTACAACACTCATCAGCCATCTAGCATTAGTTTCATTCCACCAAGTACAATTACCCAGGATTGGGCAAATGACTATCAGAGTATGAGGGAGGATTTTATCTATGAACAAGACTGTTTATCATTCGAAAATCTGATTACAAGAATGGAAGAGTTGCAGGATAGAATAAGAAAGGTATAGGAATTGTATAGTAATCAGTTTGTATACCATTGCTCTTCATTTTTTCTTTTCGGCAATGGTAATATTTTCTTACGAATCAGCGCTTTATATGAATGCTATTTTTTCAATAAATGGCACCGTTTACTCAGGAATTAGTGGTACTGATTGCTGGTTCTTCGTCAAATTTGGTGCAGGTTATCCTGAGTTTGAAAGCACGACCTTTCG
>CALFXE010000149.1 GCA_937927845.1 uncultured Paludibacter sp. | reverse complement strand
GGTAGTCGATGTAGTAGGGGTTTTCCCATACGTCCAGGGTGAGGTTGGGGGTTTTATTTTCAGTCAATGGAGTATGGGCATCTTTCATCGGCACGATTTCCAGTTTTTGGTTTTCGTCCTGGCCGAGCCACGCCCATCCGCATCCAAATAGCTTTACTGCCGTAGTAGAAAACAGTTCCTTGAAGTTTTCAAAACTGCCGAAATCACGATTGATAAGTTCGGCTATCCTGCCTTGTGGAGTTTTACCGCCATTTGGCGAAAGGCAATGCCAGAAAAAGCTGTGGTTCCAATGCTGTGCAGCATTATTGAACAGTCCGGCATTGTTTTCTGCAAATCCCTTTCGTATGATTTCCTCGACGGTAGCGTTTTCTAAGGGGGTGTCTTTTACCAACCCTGCAAGGTTGTTGACATACGTAGCGTGATGCTTACCGTAATGATAATCGAAGGTTTCCTCCGTGATTATCGGATTAAGGGCATTTCTGTCGTACGGAAGCTCCGGTAATACTTGTGTAATTCTCATCTCTTATTGTTCTTTAGTTTTAAAATTTTAATCGCTCTTTTTAATTGACTGACCTGCCCTAATTGCTCTGTGGCTTTCTTCATATTGTTCTGCATCAGGTTATTATCCCGAATATTTCTTTCGAGGTATTTCTTGTTTTCTTCCAATAATTCTATTACATACTCCATATCACTAATCTTGTTTTTGATTAAAATTAGATTAGCAAAAATAATAAGTTAGAATGTACTAACAAAATAATTAGATGAATTATTTTGAAATAACAGGAAGCTGCATATAGCAATTAAAAAAGCCGAAGTCTAAAAACTTCGGCTAACACGCCATTCAGGTTTAATAAGAAAAGTATATATATCTTTAGTTGTCCTGCTGTACCAAATGCTGCAAGTTCGGGTCATTTTTAATCCGCTCCATTTCGCTCTCAACAATATGAACAATGTCTAATTTTATCTGACGGTAATTGCTCTCAATTTCCTGCTTCATCTTATCCTCGCCCTGTTCATCTACAAAAGATAAAATTTCCGGTATCTTCTGGTAGGCTTTGGTTTCGGCTGCAACCTTTTCATTGTCCACAACAATTTCAGCGTGAAAAATCTTTTGCTCGATACGCTCGTCAAAGTTATCGGAGATAGCACCGACAAACATACCTTGTGTCAATGTTGAAATTTTCGATGCAGGAATAAGGCTGTCTAATTGGGTAGAAATAGAAGTAGATTTATCGTTACGATTGATGGTCATACTTTGCCGTTTCTGTAATACTTTTCCGAAGCGTTCAGAGAGGCTCTTTGCCGTTTCGCCAACGACCTGACCACTAAAAATATTACCTACCGTATTCTGAATTACCTTAGCTTCCTTGTCGCCGTAATCCCTTGTCAATTGTGAAAAATCCTGAAAGCCCAAACAGACTGCCACTTTATTACTTCTCGCAGTTGCGATAAGGTTATCGAGTCCCCTAAAATAAATTGTGGGCAACTCATCTATGATTACAGAACTCTTTAATTGCCCTTTTTTGTTGATGAGCTTTACAATTCTTGAATTGTACAAGCCCAAAGCTGCGGAGTAGATATTTTGACGGTCAGGATTATTCCCCACGCACAAAATTTTCGGCTCCTTTGGGTTATTGATGTCGAGCGTAAAGTCATCGCCAGTCATAACCCAATACAACTGCGGGCTAATCATTCTTGACAACGGAATTTTTGCCGATGCAATTTGTCCCTGCAACTGGTCTTGTGCTCCGCCTTGCCAAGCATCCATAAATGGTGAAAGATAGTTTTCCAAATCAGGATACGAAGTTAAAATGGTAAATACATCCGAATACTTTTTATTCAGCAATTCAATGGCGTGTGGAAAGGTGCAATACTTACCATTCTCGTAAATTTTTAAAAACCAGATGATAGCCGCTAAAAGAATAATTGGAGATTCGACAAAGAAATCTCCTTGTTTTTGTATCCAGCTTCTGTTGAGGTTCAACATAATCGTGTAAGCAGCTTCATAAGCATCGGATATGTCAGTCATAAAATCTGGATTGAGCGGATTGCAACGATGGCTCTTGCGTGGATCGTCAAAGTTGATGACGTAGAACTTTGGTTTTATTTCGTACTTATCCTGATGTTTCAATAAATGATTATAAGCAATAGTAGAAAGGTCGTCAAACTTGAAATCGTAGATATACATCGAAAAACCTTTTTCAATTTGTTGCTTGATATAATTGTTAACGACGGCATACGATTTACCAGAACCCGGAGTCCCCAAAACAATCGTTGCTCTGAAAGGATTTACGATATTGATCCAGCCCTTGTGTTCCTTTTTATTGTACCAAAATTTAGTAGGCAGGTTTACGGAATATTCATTTTCCATCAATTTGGTTTCCTGCATAAAACTTTCGTTCTCCATATTGAAAACATCATCCATCAGGTTGTTTTTCAATAACCTGCTTATCCAAACCCCAGCCATCAGCAAAGCAATATAACCTAGTCCGATAGTCAGTATATAAAAGAATGTGCCAATGATGGGCGACAACTTTAACAGTGGTGTATTCAGAAAGAACAGCAAAAAACCAATTCCCAAAGCCATATAAATTTTAGACCAGGTTATCTTCTCGTTCTTCACGCCTTTGGTTCCCAAACAGCTTAAAGCCAATAACACGATTGCAAATACTTTGGTATATAAAGTATGCGAAAACAAACCGGCTGTTCGGTCAAAATTCCCTAATATTTTATTGATTACTTCTAGTGTCCAGCCACGTTCCATAAAGAAACCATAACAAAACCAATAAAGATGCATCAGTACTAATAGAATACTAACTGCTCTCATAAAAGCCATTATTTTGGCTAAACCTCTTAAATCGTCTTCTCCTTGCATTATTTTTAATTTTAATGTTCGGGCGTGAATTTAAAGACTATAAAGATTGGCTTTGGAAAAGTGGTAGTGGATGGCGGTGAGTGGCAGGGTTCGGCTGGGTCATAAGAGGTATAGCTTCTATACCCCTTTTATATAGTAATATTTATAGGTAGTAAAATAAAAATACTTTAGTTATATCGACCTTCTTTTGTTTTATACCCGTTAGCAACATTTTTTGTTTTGCTGAATAGGTGGACAAGGAACATTTCCATAACTACAATAAACACAACAGTCGCCTTGCTTTGGTTTAAGAACATGTTTGCACTTTTCACATTCGTAAAAATATTGACAAGCGTCTGTCGGCATTGTTTCTTCTTTC
>CALFXE010000148.1 GCA_937927845.1 uncultured Paludibacter sp. | reverse complement strand
ATTAAGCATTTATTTTGGCTTAACCTGTTGTCCTAATTCTTGGGTATATTATAAATTTCCGGCTTTCAAAATCTCTGATGCTTTCATATTTTTCTCTTTGTTTACTAGTGTTTTATGAATATTTATCCGCCAATTCGGCTAAAATATATTAGGAATTTCGGCCGGTTTTCATTTCTGTGTTTGTACCGGGCGTTAAAAGTAGATTTTTCCTTTTGACAGCAGAAAACGTATGGACCAAAGAGAAAGACGGAAAATGTTTACTTGGAATACCTACAGTCCATAGGATTAAATAGTCGCCAGATAAAAGGAATAATATATATAAAAGAAAAAGGAAGAATATCCAATAACGAATACCAACATTTGAATAACTGTTCTCGTAATACGGCGAGTAATGATCTGTCTGAAATGGTAAAGAAACATCTTATCATATCAAGTGGACAGAAAGGTGCTGGGGCATTTTATACATTAAATGGAATTGCACAATAATTGCACAAATTGCACAAAAAGTTTACCTTTGTATTATCCTGATTTTAGTTGACTGATGTTATTACAATCCCTGTAGAAAGTTGACTCAGTTAATTGTTATTCCTTGTTTAAGTTGACTTTATTTGGTTTGTCCCTGCTCGCGGTTGCCTGAAGAGCGTAGCTTGATGGCAACCGCGAGCAGGGACAAAGGTACACTTTGTTCATGGGATACTCCCGAAATTTTAGACCGAGGAACATCCCATTACTACCGATCGCAAGCGTCTGTATCGCTTGATTTCTTCTTATATTCTACTGGTTCTTCTGCGACGAGCTTAATGTTCTCATTTTCATTTAAATGATGTGTTTGCCACAACCCATGTCGGTCTAAGTAATGTTTATGAATATAATACTCCAACTCTGAGAGGGTTTGTTTCCGTACAGCAGGTTTTAGTTGGCATTCCCAGATTGTGATGACGGCCCATCCCATTGCCAGCAACTTTTCTTTGTTTTGCTCGTCCCTCAACTGGTTCTTCTCTATTTTTTTGCGCCAAAAATCGCTGTTGGAATGCGGTATACGCCCATCAATACTGTGTCCGTGCCAAAAACAGCCATGGATAAAAACTACGACCCCATATTTACGCAATATTATGTCGGGTGTTCCTGGGAGGTTTTTTACGTTTTTACGATATCGATATCCCCGGGAATATAAATAGCGGCGTACAATCCATTCCGGTTTTGTGTCTTGGCTCTTGATCTTCGCCATGACGGAAGAACGCTTTTTTTTGTCCCAGATATCCATTTTTATAGATACTTATAAATATTCAATCAAAGAACCTCTACAAAAATTATTATCGATCTCGTTTTGGAAGTTGGTTGAGAAGTGGCTCCAGCTCGGATCGTAACCTTCAAGTAATTGAATAATTATCCGTTCTCTTATTTTTTAAAAATCAAGTCTGTCAACATTTGCTTTATGTTCAAATGCTTTGCGTCTCGTATCTTTTGTCCTTGAATATCAACTAAGTCAATCCAGTCCATCAATTTCCCCTTTTCAGTTGTATGTCTTCTCCAATAATCGGAAAGCTCCGTGGCTGGTGTAGAAATAATCGTTTCTACAACTTGAGATAGATTCTCGAAAAGATTTAGAAATATGCGGGAAATATTTCCATAAGTCTTTCCATTAATGATGACTTGTCCTTTTCCACCCGCAGAAAACAAATCTCGAACATTTGGACAAACGACGGACTCACTTGTTATTAACCAAAGCGCCAACCGCCCAAATTTATCATTGCTACTCCCGAATAATTCGGGGAAATAGGCCATAGCCTTAATTTTTAAAATAGACCTATCTTCAGCGGGTAGGCTATTCCAAATTTTAACAATTATATTGCTGGCTTTCCCATTGTCCTCTTGCCCTATCCACCATAATTCTTCACCCTCCCTTAGTTTGCTTTTATAGTATTCTATAATGGGTTTGATTGGATTATCTTTTTTACGCAGAGTATCATAAGGTATTTGTATTTTATCAAAAATAGTTTCACCTGACTCTAAATTCATATCAATCAAATACCGCGGTGAATGCGTTACCACGACTTCCGATAGAACTTCTTCGTAAGGTCGACAACGAAATTCCATTGGATTAGCCAGTTTTGCGAAGAGCATAAAAATCCTTTCAACACTCTCTACTCTTGTTGTTTCCAAAACGCTGTTTCCTGTTGTTCTCCAGTGATTTTGAGTGGTTGTTTTTACTTCAATACCGTAATATTTTTTCGCCACAATGTCAGGGAATTTCTGTCCACCGATTAACTCTATGGAATTTTCAAAAGGAGTTCCGGTAGCTAAATCACTCATCACATCCCTGACATAAGGCTCAAGGCTTCTTCCTAAAAGTGTGGAAATTTTTTCAGAGGATTTTTGCGCTTGAACATTCAGTTCTGAAATAGTTGAACTTAACAATAGGCCAAATTCGCTACTATCGGGATTTGAATTAACGGATATTATCATCGCTGTTGTTTTTAAAATATAAGTCCCAAACTTCTTCTATCCTTTTTGCCAAATTATATGCTAAAAGAGGGGGAACCGCATTCCCAATAATTTTATATGCTTGGGAAGGGCTTACGATGTAAGAACCTTTTCTGTTCTTATTTTCAATCACAAATTCGTAATCAGACGGAAATGTTTGTATTAGTGCGCATTCTCTGGGGGTCAATCTTCTTTCGATCAAACCCCTTTCCAATTCCGATTCAATTTTGCCTCCGTTTTTCTTCGATAATCTTCGGAACTCTATATTTCCGTGGTGTTCCGCACGAATAGTCGGTCCAATTCCCGCAAGTTTTATTTCTGTCTGTCCTTGACAATGTTTGCCCATAAACTTCGCCTTAGAATAAAATTTTTGAGATAAATCATTCGTTTCATCAGGTTCTCTTAGATGGTTGAAAACCTCTTTAAGTTGAACAAAATGCTTAAGATTGTCCCCAACGTTTGTATAAGCGTGGGTTGGCTTTGGATATGGATCGTATTTCTCGGAGACAACGTCTTTTTGAAGTTCTTTTAACGCAGACTTATCCAGTGCGTTTTTTCTGATCCCAATAAAAATCACACGTTCACGCGATTGAGGAACCCCATAATCCGCAGAATGTAAAACTTGTGGATTTAAAACAATATATCCGTTTTCATTAGCGGCAGAGAAATCATTTTGGATTATTTCTTTCACATTGGAAAGGTTAACAAGCCCTTTCACATTCTCAGCAATAAAAATCTTTGGCTGGGTTATTTCAATGACTTCTTTCATCCACATGTAGAGTTGTCCTCTTGTTTCAACAGTAGGTGCGTTTTTATTTTGAATCAATTCACCCTTGTGGTTTTTATGCGAATTAAAACCATTCCTTTTTCCAGCGACACTAAAATCTTGGCAAGGGAATCCCCCCGTCACAACATCTACATTGTCAGGAAAAATCTTTATTCCTCCTTTATGCATTTTCACCAAATCAACAATGCTCTCAGTATAAAAATCGTCAATACTGTGTCCTCTTTTTGAAAAATAGGTTATCCAAGCATTTCGAGCATCAGGTAAAATATCATTGGCGAAAACAGTTCTAAACCTTGTTTTTTTAAGTTGAATAAAACTATTTTCTAGTCTCCTATCTATAAAATGAGGAGTGAGCAATTCGTTAATAGACGACTGTAAAACGGAAAAACCTCCCTCAAAGCCTAAATCCATACCTCCACATCCCGAAAACAAGGAGAGGACATTTAACGTGTCTTCTTTTTTCTTCTCCAAAAATTGTTGTTTCGGCTCTGAATACTGAATGCTTAACTGGGGTTCTTCAACTATATCTTTTGTTTCTGCCATCCGCATAATTAACTTTAAGTTTCTTCTATTCGCAAATCAAAAATAAGCATTTTTAATTGATTCAACAAATTGGGTGCGGTTTCCCTTGTTTATTTCTTCGATGACCAGGTAACAGGGGTTTTGTTTGTACCGTACTCTGAGCATTTGCAGCATTATCCGAATAATACTTGCTTCCTAAATCCCTCCATTGCTTTTCCTCATAATTCTCATTTCCGATAAATGAAGAATAATTATCCAAGATGTCTTTTAAACACATTAAAAAAGATTCTAAGCTTAGAGTGAAATATTTCTTATTACCTGCTTTTCCCGAATTGCTAAATGTAATATATCCTCCTCTATTTGACAGTTGTGCTGTAAATTTGGAATTTGTGTTCTCATACTTTGAAAAATCAAGCCAGTTCATATTATCTCTTGGTTAATAACTGTTTAATGATTTCCGAGGCCAATGTTTTTACGACGGGAACCGCGACACTGTTGCCAAATTGTTTATAAGCCTGAACATCGGATACCACGATATCAAAACCCTCATTTACGGGATATCCCTGTAACCTTCCTGCTTCCACGGGATGTAACTTTCTCGGGTTCTTTCCTGTCTGTTCAATCATAATTTCACTTCCGTCTTTATAGTATCGGGCAGATATTGTGTTGACATATTTGCTGTTCGCATTAAAAACGGAAAAACCAAATCCGTTTCCTTTTAATTTGTGTTCTTCCTTTCTTCTTAAATGTCCCTGATAAAGACGGTCGGATATGGTATATTTAGGATCCGTTTCCGGTAATAGTATATCTTCCAGTTTTGTCGGAACGGCTTTCTCTTCAACAGTCTCTTTTTCATATATGACTTTCCCGTCAACATCAAGTCCGTACGGGAATTTGAAATCCGTAATATCACTGTTCTTTGTCCACGCTACAATAAAAATACGCTCACGGTTCTGGGGAACGCCAAAATATTTTGCATTCAGGATCTCCGTATTAAATTTATACCCCAGATCATCCAACACCCTTAGTATTGTTTTTAAAGTCTTTCCTTTATTGTGTGTTTTAAGCCCTTTTACATTTTCCAGAAGAATTACGCGGGGAGGAAATCCCTTTTCTTTATGATGATCGATTATTTCGGCAATTCTGAAGAACAGAGTTCCTCTTGTATCTTCAAAACCCTTTCTTAATCCGGCATTTGAAAACGGCTGACACGGAAATCCCGCACACAGGATATCAAATTGCGGAATGTTTCCCAGATCAACTTCATTTATATCTCCTGCAAATAAGCCTTTATCGAACATCACGGGAGAATATTTTCTGAAATTTGCCTCATAGGTCATACGGGCATATTTATCCCACTCACTGGCAAATACACATTTACCTCCGTTTTCATGCATTGCAATATGAAATCCGCCTATCCCTGCAAATAAATCTATGAATGTGAACTTCTTATTCTTTGTGTTCAGGTTTTTAACTGTCATTTTTCTACAAAATCCTTAACTTTTAATTACAATTCAAAGATACAATTTTATTTGGGAAAATCTTTCAATAAAATCAAATACTGATTTTGTGAAAACAGGGGATGATTGAATACAAATGATAAATGTCCTGATTAGTCAGGCTATATATTCATCTTTTTTTCATATATTTCCTCTATAAATCCTTTTTTTCGGTATGAATAAACCCTTTTAGAGTTAG
>CALFXE010000147.1 GCA_937927845.1 uncultured Paludibacter sp. | reverse complement strand
TCTACATACCAAACTCACTCTTACTGCTTTTGTAAAAGAATAATAATACCGAGTAGTAAAATATGTAGAAAATTGTTATTCATTGCACATTACTTAGTTGCGTGTGCAAAGATACATTATTTTTATAAAACAACAAGTTTAAGGTAAAAAAAATATTATTTTTTTAGTCATACGACAAATAACCTACCGGATTAATAGATTTTTGTTCTTTTTCCTTTTGCGATGCAAGCTCTGTCAGTGCTTGATAAATTTCGTTAAATTGAAGATTGGTTTCAAGTTCCAATTGCTTAATTTTTTGGCTTAATTCATCATATCCATGAATTAGTTTTCTCAATTCAACAAAAGCACGCATGATTTCAATATTAATATTGATTGCAATGGGACTTCTTAGTACAGATGAAAGCATGGCAACACCCAATTCGGTAAAAGCATAAGGAGGCCTTCTGATACCTCCTCTTTTTGAGGTCACAAATTGTGACCTCAAAATATCGAATTCCTTTTCTGAAAGTTGAAACATGAAATCGGGAGGGAATCTGTCAATATTGCGTTTCACACTTTGATTTAATACTTTAGTATCGGTTTGATACATTTCGGCTAAATCAAAATCAAACATAATGTAATTACCTCTGATCTCAAAGATTTTATTTTGAATAATTTGGAGTTCCATAGTCAAATTTGATAATGTATCTGCAAAAATAATTTTCTGAAAACAATAAGGAAACATGTGCAAGAAATTGTTGACGTTTTACATGAAGAATTTTACAAATTGCACAGTTTTCGAAAATTTGTGTATCTTTGTCGCCGGAATTGAAACAAATCATTTATAACTTTGTTTCATTCACCGATTGGGGGTGCCTTTAATAAATACGGGCTGAGATCATACCCTTTGAACCTGGACGGATAATGCCGTCGAGGGAAGAAGTAAATCTCCGTTATAATTTTTGGACTCTCACAATAAATTATTAATCAACAATTTAATTAATTTGTTATGAGAAAAATTTTAATTGCAGTATCTGTGCTGCTTTCTTTTACAGCCATTGTTTTGGCTCAATCTACACAGAAAAAAGATTCTTTACATATTTATCTTAATGAGGTAACTGTTTCTTCTTTGCGAGCAAATGAGAAATCGTCTGTAACTTATAGTGATGTTTCAAGTGAAGAAATTGAGAAACAAAATGGTGGTCGTGATATTCCTTACCTGCTATCACTAACTCCTTCGTTTGTAACAACTTCTGATGCAGGAACAGGTATCGGATACACTAATTACAGTATTCGTGGTACAGATGCAAATAGAATAAATGTTACAATTAATGGTGTTCCTTTAAACGATTCGGAATCTCATATTGTGTTCTTTGTCAATACACCCGATTTTGCTTCTTCTCTTTCATCAGTGCAAATTCAGCGTGGTGTCGGCACTTCTACAAATGGTGCTGCTGCTTTTGGTGCAAGTATAAATATGCAGACCGAAAAGTTAAACCCAAATGCATATGCTGAAATTTCTTCAACATACGGTTCTTTCAATACAAATAAAAATATGTTGAAGGTGGGTACAGGATTAATGAACGACAGATGGGCTTTCGATATTCGTCTATCTAATGTAAAATCAGATGGTTATGTCGATCGTTCTAATGCCGATTTAAAATCCTATTATTTCTCAGGCTATTATTTAGGTAAAAAGTCGAGTTTGAAATTTATAACTTTCGGTGGTGCGGAAAAAACTCATCAGTCATGGAATGGCGTTAGTGCCGATAGTCTTGTGAGCAATCGAACTTACAATGAGTTAGGTAGTTATATCGATGATAACGGATATGAGAGATTCTATAACAATCAGACAGATAATTATAACCAAACTCATTATCAACTAAATTGGATTCAGCAGATTAATTCAAATTTTAACCTGCAACTTACAGGTCATTATACTCGAGGCTTTGGCTATTATGAAGATTATAAAAATAATAGAAAATATAAAGAATATGGATTAACGCCGGCTGTTGTAAATGGAGTAACACTTTCAAAAACTGATTTAGTACGACAAAAATGGCTTGATAATCATTTTGGCGGAATTGCATGGTCGGTTAATTATAATAAAAATAAAATATCTTCAACATTGGGAGGGTCGCTAAATCGATATGATGGTGATCACTTTGGAAAAGTAATCTGGGTAAGAAATGCTCAGGGTTTAGATATCAACAAAGACTGGTATCGTAATAATGGACTAAAAGATGATGCGAATATTTATGCTAAAGTAACTGCTGAGGTATTGCCAAATCTATTCTTGAATGGCGATCTTCAATATAGATATATATATTATAAAATGGCAGGGCAGGATGATAAATACGATGCTACGGCAGGAGAAATGAGAGATCTAACACAAACTCATGTTTTTAATTTCTTGAATCCTAAAGTTGGTCTTACATATGCAATTAATGAGAATAATAATGTATACGCCTCATATTCAGTAGCAAATAGAGAGCCTAATCGTAAAAACTATACAGAAGCCGGTCCTAATGATCGTCCCAGAAGTGAACGTCTGTATGATACAGAAATTGGATATAGATATCAAAATCGAAATTTTGTAGCCGGAATTAATTTGTTTAACATGAAATATAAAGATCAATTAATTCTGACAGGAAAAATAAGTGAGATAGGAGAGGCTTTAACTTCTAATATACCTGATAGTTACAGAAGAGGTGTTGAGTTTATTGTCGGTTATAAATTACAAGATTGGTTTAAATGGGATGCCAATCTGTCGTTGATGCAGCATAAAATATTAAATTTTACTGAATATGATGTAGAGTCTTATGATGCAGACTGGAATCAACTGCCAAGTGTCAGTACTACTATTGGTACTACCAATATTGCAATGTCTCCTTCTGTTGTATTTAATAATAAGTTTGCTTTTAATTTTAAAAGATTTGAGGTTGGATTATTGTCAAATTATGTCGGTAAACAATACTTGGATAATACTTCTAATGCAGATAGAATGTTGCCATCATATTTTGTTAACAATCTGATTGCTAACTATAGCTTACCATTAGAACTAATTCGTTCAGTAGATTTCAGTTTACAAGTAAACAATTTATTTAACGCTAAATATATTACTAATGGATATGTTTGGTATTCATACTATTTCGATGGAGAAAGATTAAATGACTTACGTTATTTCCCTCAAGCAGGTATACATTTTTTAGCTACTGTTACAGTAAAAATATAAATATACCATAAATAGGGTATAAATATACCTCTACTCTGTTATTGCAGCAGCTTTTGGGCTGCTGTACTTTTGTATCATAAAAGAAATATATACTAAAACATACAGAATTATGGCTAAAATAGCAAAAAATCTAACAGAGTTAATTGGAAATACTCCTTTAGTTGAACTCTCAAATTATGCTTCTAATAGAAGTTTGAAAGCACGAGTAATCGTCAAATTAGAGTCTTATAATCCTGCAAGCAGTGTGAAAGATCGTATTGCTTTGGCAATGATTGAAGATGCTGAAGCAAAGGGTCTGCTAAAACCCGGTGGTGAGATTGTTGAACCCACAAGTGGTAATACCGGTATTGGTTTGGCATTGGTATCTGCAGTCAAGGGATATAAACTTACGATTGTGATGCCTGATACATTAAGTGTTGAAAGACGTAGTTTGTTGAAAGCATTGGGTGCTACACTTCACCTTACACCAGGTGCAGATGGAATGAAAGGTGCTATTGCCAAAGCTCAGGAATTAGCATCTGAAACTAATGCGTTTGTACCACAACAGTTTGAAAATGAAGCAAATCCTAAAGTTCATGCAAAAACAACCGGAGAAGAAATATGGCGAGATACTGATGGACAAGTTGATATTCTTGTTGCCGGTGTTGGTACAGGCGGTACAGTTTCAGGAGCCGGTAAAACTCTGAAAAAGTATAATCCTAAAATTCAAGTAGTTGCAGTTGAGCCAACAGATTCTCCTGTGTTGTCGGGTGGAGTACCCGGTCCTCATAAAATACAAGGTATAGGTGCAGGTTTTATTCCACAAACATACAACGCTACAGTTGTAGATGAGGTTTTTCAAGTCACCAATGATGAAGCTATTTTAACATCGCGTCAATTAGCTAAGGAAGATGGGTTCTTAGTTGGAATATCTGCAGGTGCAGTTGCTTATGCAGCGGTGCAGATTGCTTTACGTCCAGAAAATGAAGGTAAAACTGTTGTGGCTGTTTTGCCGGATACCGGAGAAAGATATTTGTCTACATTGTTGTATGCATTTGAGGAATATCCTTTGGGGTGATTAGTGATTAGTGATTAATGATTAGTGACTGGTAACTGATTTGAAATTATTTAATTAAATATAAATAGTAAATTATAAAATATGTCAGCAGAATATAAATTTGAAACCTTGCAAGTTCATGCAGGTCAGGAAGTAGAGAAAACTACTAATTCGAGGGCAGTGCCCATTTATCAAACCACATCATATTTGTTTGATGATGCACAACATGGTGCCGATTTGTTCGGTTTGAGAAAGTTTGGAAATATATATACTCGTTTAATGAACCCAACAACCGATGTGTTCGAGAAGAGAGTAGCTGCTTTGGAAGGCGGCGTATCGGCACTTGCAACTTCATCGGGACAATCGGCTCAGTTTATTGCAATTACCAATTTAGTTGAAGCAGGAGATAATTTCGTGTCATCACCATTCTTGTATGGTGGGACTTACAATCAATTTAAAGTGCAATTTAAAAAACTTGGTATAGAAGTACGTTTTACTCAAAACGATGAACCTGCTGAGTTTGAAAAACTTATCGATGACAAAACCAAAGCTATCTATATTGAAACAATAGGAAATCCGGGACTAAGTGTACCTGATTTTGAAGCTATTGCTGCTATTGCTAACAAGCATGATATTCCGTTAATAGTTGATAATACTTTTGGAGCCGGTGGGTACTTATTCAGACCAATTGAACATGGTGCTTCTATCGTTGTAGAATCTGCAACTAAATGGATTGGTGGTCATGGTACTTCTATCGGTGGAATTATAGTTGACAGTGGTAAGTTTAATTGGGGCAATGGTAAGTTTCCCGCTTTCACAGAGCCTTCTGATGGTTATCACGGGTTAGTTTTCTGGGATGTATTTGGTGCAAACGGTCCATTTGGCAATATTGCATTTAATATTCGTGCAAGAGTTGAAGGTCTAAGAGACTGGGGTAATGCAATCAGTCCGTTCAACTCATTTTTACTGCTTCAAGGTTTAGAAACATTATCGTTGAGGATGGAACGCCATGTTTACAATACCCAATTGTTAGCTGAATGGTTGGAGCAACATCCATCAGTTGAATATGTAAATTATCCGGGACTAAAAAGCAATAGATATCACGAAACTGCTAAAAAATACTTCAAGAAAGGATTTGGAGGAGTGCTTACATTCAAATTAAAAGGCGACCCTGATTTGGCAAACAAACTTATTGATAATGTGGTGTTGCATAGTCATGTTGCTAATCTTGGAGATGCTAAATCATTGATAATTCATCCGGCAGCAACTACTCATGAGCAATTATCTCCCGAAGATCAAAAGGCAGCAGGTGTTGAACCGGGCTTGATTAGATTATCAGTAGGTATTGAAAATATTGAAGATATAAAAGCTGATATTCAGCAAGCAATAGACAAGTTACCTCGATAAGTTTATTTGTTATAGAGTATTCATTAAACTTTCTAAATAGGACGCAGATAATACGGATACAAGCAATGTTGATATGAATTTAAAAATCAGCGTTTGAAAATCAGTGTTATCTGCGTTCTATTTTATTATCCTTGACCTCAGGATAGGCAATTCTTGTATGATACATATTAGAAATTTTCTCTTTGAAAATAGCCTTTACCGTCTCAACATCTCTAAAACTGATAGGTGCTTCTTTAAACTGTCCATCGGCAATCTGACTGTTAATCATATCTTCAACACAATCATTGATGGTTTCAACAGTATATTCTTTCAGACTTCTTGCTCTGGCTTCTACCGCATCAGCCATCATTAAAATTGCAGTTTCTTTAGTATCAGGCAGAGGACCCGGATATGTATATAAAGATTCATCAGGTGTTACTGATGGATTTTCGAGAATAAATGAATTGTAAAAATATTTAGCTTTACTCAAACCATGATGAGTAGTAATAAAATGAATAATCTGGTTTGGAAGATGTTCTTTTTTTGCAATTTCAACACCATCATAGACATGACCGATGATAGTTTTAGCAGCAACTTCAAAGTCCATGTCATTTAAAGGATTACTGCTTCCAAATTGATTTTCTATGAAAAATTCAGGATGTTTCATTTTGCCAATATCATGGTATAATGCGCCGGTTCTTACTAGCAGACTGTTTGCTCCGATTTTTTTTGCAGCTTCAGTAGCCAAATTTGAAACCTGTAAAGTATGCTGAAAAGTACCGGGAGCTTTCTCTGCAAATTGCATCATCAAGTCACTATTTACATTCGTAAGCTCTAATAATGTCAGCGATGAAACTAATCCAAAAGTCTTTTCAAATATATAAATTAACAGATAAGCAAAAAGTAAAAACCCACTACTGATTGAGAAATAAAGTAACGGTTGCCAATAAATTCTTCTAAACTCACCCTCGCTAACAAGCTCAAGAGCAAGATAAACTAAAAAGTGAGTAACCAAGATAATTAACGCAGTCTGAGCTAATTGAGATCTTTGAGTCATATCTTTTAAACTCGACACTGCCGTCATGCCAATTGCAATTTGTATCAACAAAAATTGAAAAGGATTATCTACCATTAATGAAATAATAGAAACTGCAATGATATGAGCAAAAAGAGCCGTTCGCGAATCAAAAAAGACTCTTATAATTATCGGTAATAAAGCAAAAGGTATAACAAAATAACTTATTGAAGTAAATTGAATTATTAATGAAGACAAAGCAACCATTATAAGAATTATCAAGTTTACAAATATTAAGTTGTTAATACTCATGTAAATACGAGGTCTGAATAGATTCAAATACAAGAAGAATAAAATAATCAAACCCGTTACAATGATTAATTCACCAAGAAGAACTAAAGACGAACGTTGAAATGAAACTTTCCGTTTGTCATATTCTATTTTCATCGAGTTTAAAATAAGGAAAAGCTCATCATTTACAATCTCTCCACGATCAATAATCCTTTCACCTGACTGAATTACACCCGAAGTTAAAGATATGTTTTTCAATAATTCACTTTTAGATAATTCGGAAATTACACTATCATATTTCAGATTATCAACTATATAAAGATTTATATTATAATGACTCAATTCGACAGGATCTAAAGACATGAATTCTTGGTAAGCATCTTTAGGAGTGTAAATATCAGCCACTTTCATTACATGAGTTACTTTGTCGGGAGCTATGCAATTAATTTTCTCTACGTGACCTTCAATCATTTTTTGGTGCATTTCAGCTGACATAATTCCACGTTTGTAAATCTTGTTGAATTTTGCAAAGAGTATGTCTTCATGTCTAATATCCCCATCATTTTGCTCATGAAAATCTTTCAGAAACCTGCTATATTGCTCATGTAAAACTAATGTGTCCATTTTGAAAAAGGGAATGAAACTATCCAGAACAACTTTTCTTTCTTGCTGGATTTGCCTTTCATCTTTATATATGGGGAAATCGAAAGATGATGTCAGAAGATCATACGACCAAGGTTTTCCTTTTTCAAATTGATATTTGAAGGTATCTTGGTTGGGAAGTAAGTAAGCAATAATAACTATAACTCCCAGAAATAGAATGGTTTTTAGGAAGTTATGAGTAAGATATTTTGATAAAAAAGTCTTCATAAGATATTAATTAGAATGCAAATATATTAAAAATAAGTATTTTTGTGGTTATAAATAAATAATAATCAAAATTGAATGATATGTATGGATTAGTTTGTTTGCCCTTAGTTCCTGTAAGAGCAACTTATAATGAAAGAAGTGAGATGACTTCACAATTGCTTTTTGGGGAATTTGTACAAATTATAGAAAAAGAAGAAAAGTGGATTTTTATCATCAATGAAAAAGATAATTATTCAGGGTGGGTTGATGTGAAAATGATTAAACCGATTTCAGAATCTGTATATGAAAAAGGTAAAAATTCATCAAAAACTATATTGTCAAACACATTCAATACTGTTAAAAATTTACAAACTAATCAAATTATGCATTTACCGGCAGGTAGTATACTTTATAATTTAAAAGAAGATATATTTGAACTTGGTGAAGATAAATGGCAAATTATTGATAAACAAATCTCTAAAAATGATTTTATCAATGAGGAAAAAATAGTTGAAATAGCAAAATCTTATTTGAATGCACCATATCTATGGGGAGGCAAATCTGTTTTAGGTATAGATTGTTCAGGTTTGACACAAGTAGTATTTTCAATAATAGATTATATATTACCAAGAAACGCCTCACAACAGGCACAAATAGGTAAGCAAATCGATTTTTTGATAGATGTTTTACCCGGTGATTTAGCTTTTTTTGGAGATGAAGCAGACAGAATAACCCATGTTGGAATTATGATAGATAATTCACATATTATACATTCATCGGGATGGGTTAAAATTGAATCCATTGATAGTCATGGGATTATTTCCTCATTGACAGGAGAGTATTCACATAAGTTAAGAGTAATAAAAAGAATTTTGAATTAAAAAGCAAGAGAGTATAAACTTATAATCGCACCTATTAATCCAATTCCCATAATTATCATCCCTATAATACGATTTAGAAGTTTAATTCCTGTGTAAGTAAGCTTGTTTCTAAATTTACTAACGAAAAACGTTAAAACACTCCACCATAAATATGCACCTGCAAGAATAGAAAGAATACCTATAACATTGTGAAATACAGTAGTATTCTCATTTAAGAAATTAAATTTTGCAAAAAGAGCAATTAATACAAATAATATAAGAGGGTTCGAAAATGTGAGTATAAAAGAACTAAAAAAATCACTTATAATACTGTCGTTAGAGCCTTTGTTGGGCATTTGTGTATGTAAAGAGCTGTTTCTGTAAATAAAAAAGCCGAATATAATAACTATGAAACTGCCTACTATTTGAATTGCAGTTTGTTTGGTTTCAATATATTCTACAACGAATCCGATAAAAAACAATGCAATGATTGTATATATAAGATCAGAAAATGTAGCACCTAATCCTGTGGCTATTCCAAATTTCCTTCCTCTGTTTAATGTACGTTGCACACAAAGAACACCAATTGGTCCCAACGGTATAGATATGAATAATCCAATTACTATTCCTTTTATTATCGTTTCTATCATACATTTTAGATGTTTTGCAAAGATAATATTTTTAGCCCAAATATCATTAATGAAGTTTTTTTTGAGAAATTTCATATTTTTTTAGAGGCTAAAATGCTTGTAATGAGATATGATATTATTTTTAGTGAAATTTTCAGTGTTTTTTATTTGCAAGTTACAGAAAAAGTTTCTACTTTTGCACCCGCTTTAAGAGAAAAGCACGGTTAAATTCAGATTAATGTTATTTCGCAATAAAAAGATAATTTTTTTAATAATAATTTTTGCGTAAGTAAATAAAAGTGTTTATCTTTGCAGCCCTTTTGTTGATGAACATGTAAAGGGTGTTGATTAAAGAGGTGGAACAGGTGAGATGAAAAGTGGTTTGACAAAGGTTAAATCGCAGTGATGATAAGAGGAGGGGAAAGAGATGAAAAGATGATTAATAGAGGTTAAACATCAGTGATGAATAAGAAGCAAAAATAAGTAAAGTAAAAAAAAAAGGTTAAATGTATATGAAAAGACATTTGACATCACATCGATACTTTTAAA
>CALFXE010000146.1 GCA_937927845.1 uncultured Paludibacter sp. | reverse complement strand
AATTGATAAGCTCAAAGAGTTTTGATACGGGACTAATGCAGCTGCATTACAAAAGGAATTTATGAGATTATTAACAGATTGAGATATATTATTATATATTTGTAAGCGGAAAAATCCATTAGGTTTTTCTACTTTTCAAAACAGAATAAGTTTCCGTGTAGATACATAATGCTAAGACCTTCAAATTTAATTTCATGGCAGAAAAGAAAAAACTAAAAATCATGGTTTCTTCAACCGTATATGGTAGTCAGGATATATTAACCCAAATTGCAGCCATTTTAAGACAACAATTTGGATATCAAGTTATAATGTCTATGGAAGGAAGTATTTATATTCCGGTTGAATATATGGACTGTCCAGAAAAAGCCTGTATTAAGGCTGTTGAAGAATGCGATCTTTTTTTAGGAATAATCTTCCCAAGATATGGTTCAGGTATAACTCATAAGGAATTTAAAGAAGCGATACGATTGGACCGACCCAGATGGTTTGTAGCACACGAAAAAATTGAATATCTCAGGAAATTATTTGAACCTTATTTATTTGATAAACATTCCAGGAGAACCAATTTTGAAATAAAAACTAACTCAGTACTTGATAGTATAAAAGTAGTGGATATGTATAATGATGTGAAACATAATTGGGTTCAATCTTTTTCAAACCCGGGTGAATTGTTTTTCTTTATTGAGCAACAATTTAAAGATCATGAACGAAGAGTCAATGAAATAAATAAAAGCATATGAATGACGAGCAACTTATTATAGATCTTATAAAGCGAGGGGAAAGTGAACAGCTTGAATTTAATAAAGAGGTTCGTCCAAAGGAAATTGCAAATACTCTTTGTGCTTTTTTAAATACAGATGGAGGCATTTTATTATTAGGAGTGCAGGATGATGGAACTGTAACCGGAATTCAACATCTCGAACAGCACGAGGCAGTATTAAAAGACTTTCTTGTTAAATCTATTGTTCCCGAAGCTCCTATTACGATTTCGACAGAAACAATAGATAATAAAAAAGTACTTTCTCTTAAGGTTTGGAAAGGTTCGAAGCCTCCATATGTTAGCGAGGATACAATTTATTACAGGAAAAAAAATCAGACAAGAAAGGCAACTTATAATGAGATATCAAAACTTATAAGTACAAGGCAAGAAACTGAGATTCATTGGGAACGACAGATTGCGTTTGGTTTTGATCTGAAGGACTTAGATGAGTTAGAAATTAGAAAAACTATACAAGATTTAGAAAAGTCGGGAAGAGGAAAAGCTTTTGCCGAGAATCAAATAATTGAATTTTTGACTCATTATGGCTTGTATCATAATGGCAATCTAACCAATGCAGCAGTTGTACTTTACGCAAAAGACCCAGCTCGTTTTTTACCCCAATGCAGAGTTCGTCTGACAGTTTTTAAAGGCTCAAAAACATCTGATAGTTTTGTGTATGATAGAATTCTGGAAGGAAATCTTTTTAGGAATATAGATGAAATACTTCAATTCTTTGATGTAAATATAGCAACTCAAAGTGTGTTCTCTGATAAAAAATGGCTGAGAGATGATCGTCCTTTTCCCAAGCTGGCTTTGCGTGAAGGATTAATGAATGCATTGATTCATAGGGATTATTCAAATATTTCCGGGAGTGCAAACATCGCTTTTTATCCGGATCATCTTGAAATAACAAATTATGGCGAACTGCCTAAAGAGTTGAAGCCTGCTGATTTAGGCAAGAACCATTTATCTTTACCAAGAAATCCGGATATTGCACATATTTGCTTTCTTAGGCAAATGATTGAAAAGATAGGCCGAGGTACAATTAAAATAATTGAGGATTGTTACAGTAAAGGCTATCCTAAGCCTAAGTGGGAGAGTAATCAAGGCGTTACAACTCTTATATTTAAAGGCATTACCGTTCATTCGAAAACAGATGATGCTGTAAATGATGCTGTAAATGATGCTGTAAATGATGCTGTAAATGATGCTGTAAATGATGC
>CALFXE010000145.1 GCA_937927845.1 uncultured Paludibacter sp. | reverse complement strand
AACCTCCTGAAGTTTGTCTGCAGGAAGTTTCTTAATTGTTTGAATAGCTCTTTCTATGGTAGTATTTCTCGTCATTGAAATAGTTTTCTCAAATTTAGGACAAGTTTTCCTGTTATGGAAGTTGTCTGCCTCATAACCTGTAACTATCCTTACCACCTGCCTACCGGCAAAAAAATAAAGACGCTTCCTTCGTCAGCATGACAGAGAACCGCTGTCATTCGGATTCGCCAAGGCCAGCGACCGGGAAATTTCCCGGGAAACGATTCCTTCCCCATCCCTCGTATTTTCCCCATTGTATGTTTTACGCCGGTTTGCGTGCTAATCCTCTTTTTTTCTTAAATTAAAAATATTAGAGATGTGGCAGCGTTTCTTGTTGAATATACAGGTGGATCCGTATGGACGGACTGTTTGTAAAATCAATCTTATGAAATTCTGCTTTGCCCTGATTGCTTTGTGTTTCCTGTCTTCTGCAGGATTTTCACAGACAAAAACATTCAGGACCAATCTTTATATCGTTCCTCCCGACGGGAGTGCGCCCGTTTTGATGGATGGGACGCTTTCCTTTTATGACAATAGTTACAGCGATGCAGTGGACAGAATGGATGCCCGCAAAATGTTTAACCCCGGCGAAAACTGGGGAATGCTTCGGGATGGTTATGTATTGGTGGTGGAGAGGAGGCAGGACATTGGCGCTCAAGATACCATCTTCTTTAAATTCTGGAATTCGCGGATTATCACTTACCGGATTCAGTTTATATCAAGCTATTTCTATGGCTCCGGCATTTCTGCCAAAATGATCGACAAATATTTAAACAAAGTAACCCCCATTTCTTTGGACCAAAAGGATTCTGTGACCAATATCGACTCTCTCGATTTTCAGATTACCGCCGATCCCGCTTCACAACGTACAGACCGGTTCATGCTGGTATTCAGCGGGCCGGCAGTCGCAGGTGTTTTGCCTCTCAATTTTGTAAAAACCTCCGCACAGTTCAACAAAGACAATGTGGCCATTCGTTGGGAAACAGCCGATGAGAGCAATGTGGCAAAGTATACAATAGAAAGATCATCCGACGGCACAGCCTTTGAAAGTACAGGATTGATAATCGCTGCAAAGAACCAGTCTTCCTGCCAGTATGTTGCAACAGACCTGCATCCATTGCCCGGAACCGGTTATTACCGCATCCGCGCAACCGACAGGGATGGACGTGAAAAATGCAGCGATGTAATGAAAGTGACGGCTCCTGTGGCGCTGGCGAATGTGGCTCTTATTCCGAATCCGACTACTGCATCCGATATCAGGGTGCGGGTTAACAGCCAGACTTCGGGTAAATATAATTTCAATTTGTACCGCGAAGAGGGGAGGCTGCTGACTTCTAAAGTTGAAAATATTTCTATAGGGACGACGGATATTAAAATCAATCCCAATCAGCCATTGCCTGCGGGTATTTACCGGGTAGAAATTACCGGGCCGGACGGATTCCGCCAGACACTCAATCTTTTGATAAGATAATAAGCAAAGACACCTGAAATCACAAGTAGCCATCCGCCGGAAGACGGATGGTTTTTTTATGACGGAAGTTTACCATTTATAGCGCCATTGTGCTTGAAAACACTTCAGGGTTTTGCTATGCTTCAGTGCCATCGCTCCAAACGCCTGAAGGTTTTACAAGGCCCCCCGATGACTTTCGAAAACCTTCAAGCGTTTCGCAGGGGCTTTGCGGGATGGGAAACCTTGAAGCGTTTTGAAAGCCTAAAGAAAAAACCTTAATAGAAAAAATTATCCAACGATTCAGATTTAACCTTATTAACCATTGCTGCCTTTTAAGAAAGCAAAATCAAAATAAGGTAATAAGGTTGGAGGTAACATAAACTCACTTTTCTACTAAGGTTTAAAACCTTCCGGCACATCAAAATATTAATTAACCGGCAAGCCCTGCTCAATGGCCCGACCATTGCCAAAACTTTGCTTGAAAACACTTCAGGGTTTTGCTATGCTTCAGTGCCATCGCTCCAAACGCCTGAAGGTTTTTC
>CALFXE010000144.1 GCA_937927845.1 uncultured Paludibacter sp. | reverse complement strand
AAAAGAGTGTAATCAGCAACCGCAGATTACACTCTTTTTTATGTCCATTCGCAACTAAAGACTCCAACGTTACAGTATCATATCCGCCAATTACACTAATTCCATTGTAAATCATTGCATGAATAACGCAGTTTTCTTGTACTTTTGATTGCACTTTAGAAAATAATCAGTATATTTCCAGTCGTAAAAAACATATTATTTCGCGACAAGAAACCGTTTATGTTATGGTTGAAACTATTGAAAACATGATACTTATCAAAGCAAAGAAGTGCGGGCGTGGTTCAATATTCTTTGTAAGTGACTTCGTTTCTTATGGAAATCGGAATGCAGTCAATAAAGCACTAGAACGATTAACCGAAAAAGGTCTGATGCTTCGTGCTGCACGCGGTATCTATTGCTACCCTAAGATTGAGAAGGTGTATGGACTTGGTCCTGTGCCTCCGTCGCTTGAAGATATTGCAGGGGCTATGGCTAAACGAGATGGCGCCAAGATTGCACCAACAGGCCTCTATGCGCAATATCAACTTGGACTTACTCAGCAGATACCGATGAATGTTGTCTACCTTACCAATGGAGTATCACGCACCATAAATATTGGTGAGGGCAAAAGCATTAAGTTCAAGCATTCTTCTCCCAGGTATTTTGCCATTCGTAGTCAGCTGGCACTCCTCCTGACAACAGCCTTAAAAGACTGGAAAGTGGAAAACCTGACGGAAGAACAAATATCGATTATCAAGACAAAACTAAATGAAAACCCTCGTCTTCAGGTGGCAGACCTCAAACTAATGACATCGAAGGTAAGGGAACTAATAATTAGTCTATATGAATAAGTTTCTCGTGTTATCAGACTCACAGCGCAAAAGTGTCTTTGAATCAATTGCACATAAAGTTGGATTACCTTCTCAGGTTATAGAGAAGGACTTCTGGGTAACAGCCATTTTACAGTCCTTATTCTCATTGCCGATTGCCAGACACCTGGTTTTCAAAGGCGGCACAAGCCTAAGCAAAGGATGGAAACTCATCGAACGATTCTCTGAGGATATTGACCTTGCGGTTGATCCAGTATTTCTTGGTGCTCAAGAGGGCGATCTTACGAAAAAACAAATCAAGAAATTACGCAAGGCATCGTCGCTCTTCGTTCTCGATCAGCTAACCCCGATGATTTGTGAAAAACTGGAGCAACTGGGACTACATTCGTTTATTACCGTCGAGGCTCAACCTAACGGAGAAGGCGACAACACCTATCCTGAGCCACGACAAGTTTATCTTCGCTATAAGTCTGTCTTTGAAGAGGGGCTTGGATATCTTCGTCCTGATATTGTATTGGAAGTGAGTGCGCGTTCGTTAATTGAACCAACTGAGGCAATACATATCAAGAGCATCATCGCAGAAAGCCTCCCTATTGCCCCATTAGAAGATAGCGCCATTTACACAGCTATTCTCGCAAAGACATTCCTTGAGAAGGCTTTCTTGCTTCATGAGCTATTTTCTATTCCTGGACATGGCATGAAGGCTGAACGTAAAAGTCGCCATCTGTATGATCTGTACGTGATGATGAATAAAGACTTTGCCAAGGATGCTGTTAAAGATGACGTATTGTGGGAATCCATTCGCCATCACCGAGAGATTTACACTTCTGTTATGGAAATGGACTATACGCCAGATGTACGCAGGAGATTGCAACTTGTTCCAAGAGAAGATATACTTGACGTATGGAAGGTTGATTATGAAGCAATGAAGGAATCTATGATTTACGGAAAGAAACCTTCGTTTGAAAAACTATTGATAGCTATATCTGAACTTCAAGATAGGTTCAGATCTGCTAAACGATAGAAGCTATCCGCTCCCTTTCTTTAGTATTCATAATTAAATATGTCGATGTCTATAAAATTAGTAATTAATATCCACATCTTTTTACGTTAATCACACAATGTTATGAATAATTATGCAAAAAGTCCGACTCTCACGGGCCGGACTTTCTCTCTATAAAACAACCGGCATCTCCAAAAACCGGTGAACACTTTAAATTTCCGTTACAAAGATAATGATTAGCCGTCCATTTCGCAACTAATTATACAATGTTGCGAAACAGACCTTTTAATTTGGATAATTCATTTATTAAACTATTTGCGCGTTGCGCGAACCTTATTATATTACATATCTCGGCCATTTTTCATCTTAAACCAGCAACTTATACAGGTAACTGGTTCCGGCTACTGCTATCAAACACCAGCCAAGCAGGTTGGCGGCTCCGTATTGCTCGGAGGCACCGGGGTGTTCGGAGGCGGGCGCTGACTGAGGGTTACAATTACACCCAGTGCAGCCAGGGCAATCTCCTTTTCTTCCATTACAAGAGCCAGGAGGATAAGGATCTTCAGGAACGTGAGGGTAGACTTTTTGCTGTTTCCTTTTCCGAAAAAAGCAGCTTGCCACTACCAAAATAAATTCAATGATCTGTTTTACTTGTTTCATCTTTCTGTTTGTTTTAAGGGGTTAGTATTGAGAATCGTTTGTTTAATGCTTAGGGAAACACCATCCTGGAGACAGATCTATTCCCAAAACAGAACTTCTATTGATATTTGTATGCTACCAAAGTAGCAATGTATACCATCCGGGTACTTATTCAATAAGGTGTACCAATAATAAATAAGGGCTCATGTTTTTACTCCGGAAACTGCAGCGCTATCAGTTTACTCATGGTTGCCGAGAGCTTTACCAACAGCTGCTTGTAATTATCGCGATTGTCGCCGTTTACCTCGCTGATGTAGCGGCTGTAGGCTATCTCCTGGGCA
>CALFXE010000143.1 GCA_937927845.1 uncultured Paludibacter sp. | reverse complement strand
GCTACTTGGCTAAGCCAAAGGAGCGAAGTGAGGGAACTCCTCTACAGCCGTAGTCGGCTTTTACACCCTCCGCCCGCTAACGAGCGTGTCCTCCCGAAAGAGCTACTTGGCGAAGCCAAAGGAGCGACTGAGGGAACTCCTCTACAATTGCAGTCGATTGGATAGCGAGTAGTGAGGAAACTCCTCTACAATTATAGTCGGTTGATTAGCGAGCTGTGAGGGATATCCTCACACGTTGCAGTCGGTTTATACGAAAATCCAAGACGACTTCATTTATTAAAATCACTATATCTCTTATTACCAAGAATATAATAATTAACGACTATACTTTTCTTCAATATCTCAGGAATGTGACGTATGATTTTTTTCTGTGTGTTTTCTAATCTCTTATATTTGAATTTTGGCAACATCTTTTTAAAATCACGTCTTGCCGTAAATACGGCAAAGGCATTTTTAGGTTTACCTGTAATCAATAATTGAAAAGCAGCCAGATAGTCCATAAAGAAACGTAAAACCATTATCGGTGCTAATTGTGATTTTGATAGATTTTTATATAACAAAAAGAGATTATTTCTAAAATTCAGATATGTTTTTTGAGGATGCTCAATGTTAAGAGTGCCTCCTCCAACATGATATACTTTTGATTGCGGTACACACACTATCCTGTAACCTCTACTTTTCAATCGCCAGCATAAATCAATTTCTTCCATATGAGCAAAAAAATCATCATCGAAACCACCTTCATCATTAAACTCTTTTGCTCTTATCATCAAACATGCTCCTGTAGCCCAAAATATATCACAAACATCATCATATTGTCCGTTATCTTCCTCTGTAACAGCTAAGACTCTTCCTCTGCAAAACGGATATCCAAGATAATCTATGAAACCACCAGCTGCACCTGCATGTTCAAATTGATTCCTTTGATGATAAGATAGAATTTTAGGCTGACACGCAACAACATCAGCATTTTGCTCTAAATATTCAAGCATGGGTTGAAGCCAATTTTCTGTTACTTCAACATCGCTGTTTAAAATAACATAATAATCTGCTTCTATCTGGGCTAATGCTCGATTATAACCTTCGGCAAAGCCATAATTCTTAGGAAAAAGCAAAACCTTAACTTCCTGAAAGTCTTTTCCTATCAATAATAATGAATTATCTCTCGAACCATTATCAGCTATATAAATAGCTACATCAGGAGAAGATGTATACTTCAGCAAGGTCGGCAAGAACTCTTTTAAATGATGAGCGCCATTCCAATTCAATATGACAATTGCAACTTTCAATTATTCTTTTTATGTTTCCATCGTTTATGCGTCCAAAGCCAGTATTCAGGTTTTTCATTTATGCGTTCTTCTAAGATCCGCATAAACTTGGTTGTTATTTCAAACTCCTCTGTATTAGCAGGATCTAATGCGATTGGGATAATATTTGCTTTGTAATATCCTCGTTTTATCGGTTGAATATCTAAATAAAACACAGGATAATTATACTTTTTTGCTAATTGTTCAGTACCTAAAAAAACAGGTGTATCCTGATTTAAAAAGGTCATCCAGCAACGAATATTTTTCCATCTTGGTGTCTGGTCTGAAATCATACCGAATATACCGGATTCACCTGTCTGTTTTATCTGCCATATCTTCCTAACTAAGCTGTCTTTCTCAATACTTTCAGCACCATAACGGTTTCTCAATCTAATCATCAATTGATCAAAATGTGTATTTTTTAGCTTTCTGTAAACAGGAAATGCCTTGTAATGATCTGGCAGACTTAAACACAAAGTAGACGACCATTCCCAGTTACCATAATGAGCATACATCAACATAACACTTTGTCCCCGAGCTGCCTGCTTATTTATCAATTCAAGGTTTTCAATTGTCATGCGCCTTTTCATATCCGAAGCAGGAGCATTTAACTGACGGATAATTTCAACCATCAAGTCGGAAAAGTATCTATAAAATTTCTTCTCTATATTGATAATTTTCTCTGTCGAATAATCAGGAAAAGAATTTATTAAGTTCCGTCGAACCACTTTTCTCCTGTATCCTGCAACATAATATATCACAAAATACATTATATCTGACAAAACATACAGTACATTCAGAGGTAGCCAGGAAAGCAACCAAATAAAAGCGTAAAAAATATAAAACATGCTGAAATATTATTAGTTGTATACACATATGGACTTACCATATTCATACTCACCTTCCAAAATCAGCATTATTTCATCTTCTGTAATATCAATTTTGTCTTTTTTTATGCATTTCTTTGCATATAACAACATATCTTCTTCATCAATATCAGCTTCTTCGGCAGTATCATCCTCTATCAAACCTTTATCTTCATAATATTCATAAATAACATCTAAAATATATTCTACTTTAGTGTCGGCAACAGATACTTTCTTTGTGTTTGCCAAGTACTTAACGATAAACTTAACTGCCTCTATGTCATCATATACAGGCACATCTTCTTCTGCATTTTTCATAACAGTTGTATTTTTTAAATTAATTTTCAAAGATAAAAATTTTTTCCTAACAAATAAACTAATATTTATATTATTGATAAATCGATATTGTTAATGTACATCTAATAAATTTTTGAATCTAACTCAGAATTGTTTTATTATCTTTGTCACTCTTGAAATTATATAACAGATGTGTGGAAATTACTTTGCATATCTCACAGCTTTACATTATTAACAATTTAATTATATAATAACATGCAATTTGGGTTATATGACAGTCAGTTTGGACGAACATGTTTGGCATTTGATGAAGATTCATTATATGCTGTTTTGTTTGTTGCCTCCAAAGAAGAAGCCGTAAATGAATTGAAACGCAGATTTCATTTGTATGATATTGAGGAGAATATCGCAGATGCGAAAAAAATTGGAGATGAGATATTCGTAAATGGGAATTTGAGTAGACAACTAAAACTAATAGGAACTCCATTTCAGCAATCAGTATGGAAAGCATTATTAGAGATACCTGAAGGAGAAACGAAAACGTACGCACAAATAGCTGAATCAATAGGAAGACCCAAAGCTTACAGGGCTGTTGGTTCGGCAATTGGAGCAAATCATCTTGCCTACCTTGTGCCATGTCATCGTGTACTTAGAACAGATGGAGGAATAGGAGGATATCATTGGGGAGTGAAAATAAAAGAGATGATATTACAAAATGAGGTAAAAGGTAAAAATTTAAGTAAAAGGTAAAAAAGATAAGTAAAACAACAAAATTATTGTATTTGTATTGTTATTATTTTGATACAAAAAAATTATTTGTTTACTTTGTAAGCTTTTTATATGTCGTGGTGATTGGTAAATAGTATGGAGTATGGAGTATGGAGTATGGAGTTTAGCTGCATAGCAGCGATTCATTACACATTAGACTATAGACAATATTTACACATTTACACATTTACACATTAGCATATTAGCACATTAACACATTAATAACGTATGATAAATAAATCTAAATTCAGTTTTGTAATTCTCCTGTTACTAACAGGATTTTTGATACCGGTATTCTCACAACAAATGCCGGAAGTTCCAATCGACCCTAAGGTGCGCTATGGTAAACTTGAAAACGGACTGACATATTACATTCGTCATAACGAAAAACCCAAAGAAAGAGCCGAGTTTTATATAGCTCAAAATGTAGGAGCAATTTTGGAGAATGACGACCAAAACGGATTAGCTCATTTCTTGGAACATATGGCTTTTAATGGCACAAAAAACTTTCCTGATAAATTAATCATAGAGTATTTTGAAAAAATAGGTGTTAAGTTTGGTTCAAATATTAATGCTTATACTTCGCTTGATGAGACTGTTTACAATCTTTCTGATGTCCCTACAATTCGTGAGTCGATTGTTGACAGTGCATTATTAGTTTTGCACGATTGGTCGAGTTTTATTTCTTTGTTAGGAGAAGAAATTGATGCAGAACGTGGTGTCATTCGTGAAGAATGGCGCACAGGTGCAGGTCCCGAACGAAGAATGTGGAAAGCCTCCAATTTTCTGAAATATCCTGATTCTCAATATGCAAAACGAGATGTAATAGGTGATACAGCCGTAATAAACAATTTTTCGCATGACACATTACGTGCATTTTATCATAAATGGTATCGACCTGATCTTCAGGCAATTTTAATAGTTGGAGATATTGATGTCGATCATGTTGAAAGCAAGATTAAAACTATGTTTGCTGATATACCTGCAAAAGATAATGCTGGTGAACGTCCGATATATCCTATACATGACAATAAAGAACCTATTATTTCGATAGTTAAAGATCCGGAAGCAAGAGTAACCCGCATCGAATTAGAATATAAACATGATAAAATACCCGAAGAAGTACAAAGTACGGTTGCAGCTTATATGGCTGACATTTTAAAAGGTATTGTGTCCACAGTAATGGGTTATCGTTTCGATGAAATTACTCAACAAGCTGATGCTCCATTTGTTTATGGCGGCGCCGGATATGGTAAACTTGTAAAATCTAAAGATGCATTTCAGTTGTTAGTTGTACCAAAAGAAGGACAAGAAGAAGAAGGGTTAAGAGCATTGATGCTTGAAACAGAAAGATTCAAACGCTTTGGCTTTACCAACTCAGAAATTGAACGTGCTAAAACAGATATTTTAAAATCTTTGGAAAATGCATATAATGATAGAGATAATCAGAAAAATAATAGTTTAGTAAGAGAATATGTTCGTCATTTTCTTGATGGTGAATTAATTCCCGGAATCGAGTGGGAATACAATACAACTAAGTCGATGTTGCCATTCTTGACAGCAGAAGCAGTTAATAAAGCAGCCCAACAATTCGTTACAGATGAAAATCTGATTATTTCATTTATGGCACCTGACAAGACAACTGTTCTTATTCCATCAGAAGAGAAAATACTACAATTGTTAGCAGAAGCAAAATCAGCAGAACTAACCGCTAAAGAAGAAGAGAATTTTGATAAACCATTGATATCTAACGTACCCAAAGCAGGTAAAATTAAGAAAGCCTCAAAAAATGATATTTTAGGAACAACATCATGGGAATTGTCCAATGGCGTAAAAGTTATTTTCAAAAGCACTGATTTCAAAAATGATGAAATTTTATTGAATGCTTTCAGTGAGGGTGGTTTTTCTTTGGTGAAAGACAACAATGATTTAATAGCAGCTACCTTATCTTCATCCATTGTTGCAAATAATGGGTTGGGACAGTTTACTCAGATAGAATTAAATAAAATACTGACAGGGAAAATTGCAAGCGTAAGTCCGAGAATTGGTAACTACGACGAAGGATTTTCAGGTAAATCTTCTGTAGAGGATTTTGAAACTATGCTTCAATTGGTACATTTGTTTTTTACATCTACACGAAAAGATGATAATGCATATGAAGCATTGATTAATATGTACAAAACAAGTCTGGCAAACACAGCAAGCGACCCAAGAAAAATCTTTTCAGATTCAGTAACATATATGTTGTCTAATCATCATCCACGTACAGTCATTCTGGATTTAAAGTCGTTAGATAAAATTAATCAGGATAAAGCTATTTCAATATTTCAAGATAGATTCGCTATTCCATCCGACTTTACATTTGTATTTACAGGTAACATAAATCCTGAAGATGAGACTGTAAAAACAGCTATTCTTACATATTTAGGAGGATTGAAATCAAAAAAGAAAACAGAACATTATGTAGATAATAAAATTAGATTTCCGAGAGGATTAGTGAATAACCATTTCTCGCAATCAATGCAAATAAAGAAAGCATCTAATTTTATACTTTATTCAGGTCAGTTACACTACGATATTGGAAATCAGGTTACTATGACTGCCATTGGAAGTATACTCAATATGAGATATTTAGAAAGTATTAGAGAGAAGGAAGGTGGTTCGTATGGTGTAGGAGTTCGTGGCTCACTTGGTAGAGTTCCTGTACATCAAGCAAGTCTATTAATGCAATTCGATACCGATCCTGACAAACAAGCACATTTGATGAAAATAATTCATAAAGAAGTAGATGAGATAGTTGCAAACGGACCAAGAGCTGATGATTTGAGCAAAGTAAAAGAAAATATGCTTAAAAAATATCATGAAGATTTAAAAGAAAACGGGTGGTGGTCAAGGACTATCTCTTCATATTATCAAGACAAACTAAATTTTGTTGAAGATTACACAAAGGCTGTTGAGAGTTTAACATCAGAAAAAATTCAATCGACATTACGAAAACTTATCGAACAAGGAAATATTTTGGAGGTTGTAATGATGCCGACTGAGTAAAAACTGTGCAAATTATTGATATATTTACAATTTACAATTTACACATTAGCACATTAGCACATTAGCATATTAACACATTAGCATATTAACACATTAGCATATTAACACATTA
>CALFXE010000142.1 GCA_937927845.1 uncultured Paludibacter sp. | reverse complement strand
TGAGGGAACTCCTCTGCAATTGCAGTCGGTTTTCTGTATACACCACCCGCTAACGAGCGTGTCATCCCGAAAGAGCTACTTGGCGAAGCCAAAGGAGTGACTGAGGGAACTCCTCTGCAATTGCAGTCGGTTTTCTGTATACACCACCCGCTAACGAGCGTGTCATCCCGAAAGAGCTACTTGGCGAAGCCAAAGGAGCGACTGAGGGAACTCCTCTACAATTGCAGTCGGTCGGACAGCGAGAAGCAAGGGAATTTCTCTATAGTCGCAATCGGTTGATGTTAAAAGTATTATCTTTGTCGCTATAAATATTCAGGACAAAACAACTAATGGATAAAATTTTTTATAATAGTGTGTCTTTATTATTGTTACTTGTTGGTATTATTGGTGCGAACGACATTATTAACGGACAACAACAAATCGACAATAACAAATCTGCTACAGACAAATACTCCGATTGCTTTTCATTGCCGGATATTCCATTAATGATAACGACCAATAATAATCGTGCAAACTATTTGGTAATGCACTGGTGGGATAATTTTAATTTCTCTGATAATAATTGTATCAGACAAACTGATATTGGCGAACAAGCTTTTGTCGATTTTATTGATATCCTGAATTTAGTTAGTGCCGACCAAGCACAAAAGGCTATTCAACATCTTATGTTACAGTCTTCTAAAGATAATAGCGGCGAGATGTATCGTTATTTTTTTAAAATATCTGAGAAATATCTATACGACCCTAATTCTCCTTTTCGTAATGAAGAATTATATGCTCTTTTTATTGAACATAGTTTAAAGAGCGAGCTGTTAAACAATAATGAGAAGTTAAGACCTGCTGCTCAATTAAAAGACATCAATAAAAACAGACGAGGCACAATAGCAAATGATTTTGATTTTATTATGTCGAATGGGAAACATGACACTTTACATAATATTCAGTCTGAATTTATTCTAATATATTTCAATAATCCCGATTGTACCGATTGTAGACGTATGAAATCTGCATTGGAACGTTCGTCTGCAATAAATAATCTGCTAAAAAGCAATAAGCTAAAATTGTTAAGTCTGTTTGTTGATGAAGAAATAGACATCTGGAAAAGACATCAACATGAAATTCCTTCAAACTGGATAGATGCACGTGACGGCACATCAGGCTTTAAAATTCAAAAGCAACTTTATACAATACGTGCCATTCCTTCATTGTATTTATTGGATAAGGAAAAGTGTGTGCTTTTAAAAGATGTTGATATTCAGGAAGTAGAGGAGTTTATAAACACCAAAAAACTATAAAAGATTACTTGCCAACTCCGACAAATAACTTCTTTCGCCTTTCACAAGATTGATGTGTGCAAAAATATCTTGACCATGCATTCTGTCAATCATATACACCAAACCATTCGAGAACATATCCAAATATGGTGAATCTATTTGTTGTATATCACCTGTAAAAACAATCTTCGTTCCCTCTCCTGCCCTGGTTATGATAGTCTTAACTTCATGAGGAGTAAGATTTTGGGCTTCATCTACTATAAAGAAAGTTTCGCTGAGACTACGTCCTCGAATATAAGCTAATGCCTCGATAACCAACTGATTATTTCTTTGCAACTCCTCTATCAATCTGACTTCTTTTCCCTGATAGGAAAACTGATTTTTGATAACATTCAAATTATCGAATAATGGTTGCATATAAGGTGCAACTTTATGTTGTTCATCACCAGGCAGAAATCCTAAGTCTCTATTAGCAAGGGCTATAATTGGTCGTGCTAACAATATTTGCTTATAGGCATCATGTTTTTGTAGTGCAGCAGCCAAAGCCAACAAAGTCTTACCCGTACCCGATTTACCGGTCAGTGCAACTAATTTCACACTGTCATCAAGCAATACATTAATAGCAAAAGTTTGTTCAGCATTTCTTGGTTCTATACCAAAACATCTCTCCTTAGAGATACGCTTAATAGAGTTAGTATGAGGATTATAACGAGCCAAAACACTTGCTCTGTTACTTCGCAACACAAAACAATCCTGTGGTTCTATATCTGATGCAAAATCCAGTGCTTCAACAGGTAATTCAGCTTCCTGACTGTACAACTGCTCAATTATTTCTGTTGGCACATTTTCATATATTTCATGATTTTTATCAAATATATTATGATTTGTAACCTTATCATTAATATAATCTTCAGCTATCAAGCCCAGCGACAAAGCCTTCATTCGGAGGTTAATATCTTTAGTTATCAAGATGGTCTTCGTCTTTTTCATCTCTTCCTGCAACTGAAGTGAAGCAGCCAAGATACTATGGTCGGAAGTTTTCTCAAAGAATATCTTACTCATTGTTGAAGGATATTCCATATTGGTCATGATATATAGCCTGCCCATTCCCTCACCTATTTCAACTCCCTTCTTGAATAATTGTTCGTTAGCCAATAAATCAAGCTCTCGTGAGAATTCACGTGCATTAAAATTTATTTGCTCATTACCTTTTTTGAAATGATCAAGCTCTTCGAGCACTACCATAGGTATGTAAACATCATTTTCCTCAAAATTGAAAATACATCTATAATCGTGTAGTATCACATTAGTATCTAACACAAAATTTTTCTTTTTCCCCATGCTTTTCTGTTTAAGATTTGACGAATTCAAATGTAGTTGATTTTTTGGGATTATTGATATACAAACAGAAATTGTTATCAACAAAATTCAAAAAAATAAATGCCACCAAAGGCAGCATTTACTACGAACCGGGCATTTGCTACCCGATTAAAAGACTAATTATTTAGAGATATGAAGATTAGTAAATAATCTTCTGTGTTATCTTACCTGAACGAACAATGTAAATTCCTTTATTAATATTATTCAAAGGAACTGACACGCCATTGTATTCTGTTGTTAGAGCTCTTGAACCTACCACATTGAATAATTCAATTTTTGAACCGGTTGGTAAGTGGTTGACTTTAAGTTTACCGCTTTCAACATAAAAGTCGACTTTGCTGTCACCAACATTATTCAATCCTGAAGTTACTTCTTTTAATGATGCATTATCCCAAATAGCAGTTGAATTTTTATAAGTTCGAACTTCGAATACAAAATCTGTCGCATCCTCTGGTGCAACAAAATCAACCGAGTATGTTCCCCATGTACCATTATCAATTTTAAAATAATTATTGGTATTAGTGCCATCTCCCTGTAGTTTTTTCTGGATGTCAGGATCTTTTGCAGTGGCTGCTGTCCAAGCTGCTGTATTGTAAAATCCAGTAGCATTTTTAAAAGATGACCAAATTCTAACATCGGTACCATCACCGCTAACCACATAATAATCAATACTTACATTGTATGTCTTTTTTGCAGTTATAGGTATCACTTGTTGGAAGCCAGGATTCTGCGAGTCGTCAATAGTTACTTTTAACGCATTACTCCCTTCAGATGTTATTGTAGTTTCTTGAAAAACAGTAATTGCTGATGCATGAGATGCATTGGCAGGAATTATCCACCCTGTTGGTTTATTATCAACCCAATCTTCAAAGCTCGGATTAACAACTAAATTGGTTTGCGCATTGACCAACACAACACACAAAATTGCAATAATAAGAAGTATACTTTTTTTCATATGCTTAATTTTATATTTTTTATAACACAATCAATTGTGCAAAGATATAGAAAGATTTGTAAAAATACAATAAAAATTCATTTTTTCTGAATTAATTCTAAATGAAGTCATCTTGACTTTTCACATCAACCGATTGCGACTGTAGAGAAATTCCCTTGCTTCTCGCTGTTCGACCGACTGCAATTGTAGAGGAGTTCCCTCAGTCGCTGCGCTCGTTCGGGAGGACACGCTCAATTCCAGGCAGTGTAACCGGTCGTTTAGCATTGTAAAACGAATGACATTAGTGCACGACCGGCACAAGGCTTCCTGCGCCGCCACTGCAAAAAGAATGATGTTACAATGTCCATACGTAGGAGGCTGTCTCAAAAGTATTTTTTTTGAAGCAGCCTTGTTTTTTGCTTAAAAACATATTGTTTATTTGCTAATAATTATGTATCTTTATGCCTGATAATCATAAACATAAAGATATATGAAGCCTGTTTTTAAGGAGTGTAATCAAGGTCAGACAACCCTTTTCCCTGTGAGTTTGGACAGCAAAATTTCACAGAACTCTCCTGTTCGCCTGGTCAATCAAATTACCGACAGTCTTGATATCAGCAAGATTGTTGATACTTACAAAGGCGGCGGAACGAGTTCCTATCCTCCGCGTGTGATGCTCAAAATAGTGATTTTTGCATATTTGAGCAACATTTATTCCTGCCGTAAGATAGAGGATGCCGTAAAGGACAGAATCACTTTCATGTGGCTCTCAGGCGGACTTGAACCCGACCACAATACGATAAACCGTTTTCGCTCAAAGCACCTGAAAGACACTGTAAATGATATCTTCACTCAGGTTGTAACGATGCTTGTGGAAATGGGTTATTTGAGTTTGGAGGTGGCTTACATTGACGGAACAAAAATGGAATCACGTGCAAATCGTTACACTTTCGTATGGCGAAAAACGGTTGAAAAAAACAAAGCAAAACTCGAAGTAAAAATCCGTAAGATACTGGAATACATAGATGAAGGTATTATGCAGGACAATCAACCCGATGATGAACCGCCCACACCTATTAACAGCGAAGATGTGAAAAAACGTATTGCCGAAATCAACCGTGAAAACCGCTCTAGAGAAGAAGAAAAAGCGATCAAAACATTGGAAAATAAGTTTTTACCCAAATTGGAAGAATACGAAAAACACCTCGAAACTTTAGGTAACAGAAATTCTTATTCCAAAACCGATCCCGATGCCACGTTTATGCACCTGAAAGACGACCATATGCAAAACGGACAACTCAAACCCGCTTACAACCTGCAAATAGGCACTGAGAATCAGTTTATCAGTCACTTCAGCTTTTTCCCTAATCCAACTGACTTTTTGACTTTTAAGCCCTTCGTAAATGGTTTTAGAGAGCGTTTTGAGAAAAATTTTGAAAAAGTGTTGAAAAAGGCGGTTGCCGATTCTGGTTACGGCAGCGAAGAAAACTATGATTTTATGGAAATGAATGATATTGAACCATTTGTAAAGTTTTCTTACTTTCATAAAGAGCAAAAACGGTCGTTTAAAAACAATGCTTTTATCGCTCAAAATCTTTTTTACAATAAAGACATGGACTTTTTCGTGTGTCCGATGGGACAACGAATGGAAAAAGTTGGCGTGGGAACCCGTAAGTCCGAGGGCGGTTTTATCTCAAAGGTAAGTTATTATCAGGCAAAAAACTGTTCAGACTGTCCGTTAAAATGTTTGTGTAACAAGGCAGAAGGTAATCGAAGAATAGAAGTTAATCATAATCTTAACCGCCACAAAGAAAAAGTCCGGCAACTTTTGACTTCAGAGGAAGGGCTTTACCATCGCAGTCAACGGCCTATAGAACCTGAATCAGTGTTTGGGCAGGGCAAATCCAACAAACAATACTTCCGTTTCAGACATTTTGGCAAAGATCTTATTAATATGGACTTTGCTATATTTGCCATTGCATTTAACATCGGAAAACTACATAATAAAGGAAAAATTATACCCGAAAACAGATTAAAACCGTATGTTTTATCTGAAATGATTATTTTGGTTGTCGTTTGTTTCGAAAATTACCAACTACACTTTCGACAGGAAAAGTCTTACGCCCAAAATATAAAATTTGCAGCATAAGCAACCAATAGAGGCTATCTCGCTTTTGAGACAGCCTCCTACAATTATTACCTCGCTCGTTAACAAGCGTGTCCTCCCAAGCGCAGCGACTGAGGGATCTCCCGATAATACTGTCATTGTCTATTTTTACAATGGTTAAGAGTTCCATACTTAAAAAAGTCAAGACGACTTCAATATCTAAACACATCAATTCAATTCTCAATATTATTATTCACTATTTAGACTATTTTTGATAAATCATATGGTGTCTCTTGATATACAAAGTAATTGAGCCAATTGGATATAAGCAAATTAGCATGACTTCTCCATCTCACAATAGGATCTTTCTCCGGATTATCACCCGGATAATAATTCTGCGGGATATTAATATCCAATCCTTTTAATTTATCTCTTTTATACTCCGAGTCTAAAGTCATAGGTGAGTATTCTGAATGCCCTGTCACAAAAAACTCTCTACCATTACGTGCCATTACCATATACACACCCGACTCTGACGACTCTGATAAGATTGTGAGTTCAGGCACTTTAGCTATATCTTCTGAGCGTATTTCCGTATGCCGACTGTGTGGTACATAAAACACATCGTCAAATCCTCTGAAAATTGGATTTTGCGGATTGTGAATATTATGCTCGAAGACTCCAAACATTTTTTTATCGAGCTTGTATTTGTTGATACCGTAATGATGATATAAACCTGCCTGTGCAGCCCAACATATAAAAAGGGTTGATGTAACATGTTTCCTTGCCCAGTCAAAAACCTCAGTTAATTCTTCCCAATAATCAACATCTTCAAACGGGAGATGCTCAACCGGCGCACCTGTTATAATCATTCCATCGTAGTTACTCTGCTTGATTACATCAAACTTTTTGTAAAATGCTTTCATATGCTCAATCGGAGTGTTCTTGCTGGTATGACTCTTCATCCTCAAAAAATCCAATTCTATCTGTAATGGTGTATTCGATAAAAGACGAATTAAATCTGTCTCTGTCGTAATCTTTAGTGGCATCAAATTGATAATCACAATTTTAAGCGGACGAATATCCTGATTCGATGCTCTATCTGAATCCATTACGAAGATATTTTCTTTTCTAAGCGATTCTACCGCCGGAAGGGTATTGGGAATATTTACAGGCATTTTATTATAATTTTATAAATCTGACGGATAAAAATATTTCTTAAATAAATATTGAAAATCAGATGTTTCTATTTTATTGTTAATAAATTGATTTAAACGACTTCTCAATAATGGTGAACTTTTATTGACACACCATGATAAATCATATTCGAAACTTAAAGGTAAACTAAAATCTACATTCTCATATTTCATCTTAAAATTATCAACAAGATATTCAGGGCATACCGTATATTTTATCTGTCCTACATCAACTTGTTTTATCAAATCATCAAGATTTTTGTTTGAAACCTTATTGATTGTATAATTGACCGACACCTCATCTGATAAATATATTAAACTACTTATATAAGGTGAATTCTTCAACACAGTAATCGTATCACCATCAAGTTCATACTGTTTCTCTATATATTTTTTACTATTATTTCTCTTATTTTGCACCAACATCAATCTTGTAGACATAATAGGAGTTAAACTTACGATACTCGTTATTGAGTCATTAATAATCGGACGAAGCGAAACAAAAACATCGCAGTCTCCATCCTTTAATTCCTTTATACCATTCGTCTTATTATCTAAATTTATCACTACAAGCTCAACCTCCAATGAATCTGCAAATTGCTTAATTAGCTCATACTGAAAACCATAAACCTTTGTACTGTCACGAGTAAAACCATGCATACCGGATTCTATCAGCACCGACAAACGTCCTTCATTTATCACGTCAGATAAATCTCTTATTCGTTTTGTCTTGAAAATAAAAACAATCAATGCAACAATTGCTATACTCAAAAAGATATATGTAGTTTTTTTCTTACTCATAACATCTGTTGTATATAATCAACAAAAACGACAACAACTTGTTCAATCATAAAAATTCCAGGTCAGACCCATTCTGAATGTAGCCGGATTAATCGGATAATACGGCATTGAATAATAATCTCCTGACATAAACAATTGATTCACATGATAATACTGTGCAAAGAACCGCGTTCTCTTCAAGTGTGCATTAACATAAACACTCATAACCGGATAATTACCAATCTTCATCTTATCCTGCACATAAAACTGTCCCGTTGCAGGCATATATGAAGGTGCATAATAGGCTGTGTGATATCTTACATCTGCACCAAACTGCATACTTAAAACCTTAAACCATAATCCATGATAATATAAATTATGATATAATGTCAACTCCGGCAAAGGTAATACAAATTGATTTGAACTTAGTTGGTAAACAGCATTATTCTCTAAAGTGATACTACCTAAATGAAAGTTTTGCTTTAGATTGGCTGCAAGTATTTGAATATTACCATTATATTGCTGAGGTAAGGCTTTTTCATTAAAATAGATCTGGTTTGTTATATTTTCAACTGACAAATTAAATTTGAAATCTAAGGTAGGTATGGCAAATGTACCTCGCACACTGGTATTCAATGTTTTATTAAAATTATTCTGCCATTTAAAATGATTGGAATTGTAGAATCTATAAAATTCAGAAGGTTCGGTTCTTCTGATATATCCATCAGCAACTAAATTTATCTTCTGTTTCCATAAATTAAAAAAGCTGCTGAGATTTCCTTCGAGGCGGACATCACCTGCGTTTCGACCAAGAAAGGTAAGTTCTCCTGTTATATTATAGCGAAGTAATTCCCCAATATTTTTTGAAAGTACACCTCCAATTCTTGTGTTAGTGTAATCTTTATGGTTATATAAACTGTCAATTAAATATCCATACTTTAAATAATCATTTTCAATATATGCTGTCAAACCGAACTTTAGCCATTTATTAAATTCCTCTGCCATACTTACCGACAGATGATTAGTAATAACTAATAAGGATGCCGTATCATTTGTGGAAACAAAAGGCAAATATGTATTTTCATAAAAGTTATTTGCGGCTGTCTGTTCAAAATATTTTTTTCGATAATCATCAATTTTCAACGTATGAGCAAAAATTGTTACAGGAACATAATCCATTCTGACTGAATCTTCATCTATTCTAACTGCCCTTTCAATTCCTATATTATACTGATGATTGTAATATAACTGATTCTGGCGGTAGTTCGAATAACCATTTATGTTTACAGGAATATTATTAGGAGGATATTTTATTGGTCCATTTATATATTTTGTATCTGAAATACCTCCATTTTCATAATTACTATGATTATTAGAACTCAAAAATGCTGTATACTTATACTTTTTACCATCATACGTACTAAATAACGAACCTGCAAATCTTTTAGCAGATAATTTAGGATATTCTCCTCGAGCATAAATATAATCGAGAGTCGTACCAAAGTTCAATTTTTTATTAGCGTTAGCTGTAAACAAAAATCTAATCTGCTCGTCTTCGTAATAATTAGTACCACCGCTTAAAAAATATAAACTCGAAAATGGTGTAGTGGTATTATAAAATGTTGTTGATTGAATTTGATTTATATACGGATAATAAGCATCAGCAAAAATAAATTCATTTCTAACAGGTTGATCAAAGTAAATTTTGGATTGTATAGGTGAACCTAAATTACCTCTGTAAGCATTGGCAATACTGAATTTATCGATATGATTATCATTTTGGAAATTCAAATGAGCTGTATCTACAGGTATTGAGTCAACAGATGCTAACATTCCATCGACACGCCAAGTATTTAAGTGCTTTTCTGATTGCTTGCTTTTCTTCTCGCCATCAGCAGCATACAATAGATTTGACAGTAATATAAACAAAAACAATATATTATACTTATTAAACATTGTAAGTTAATTTGTTTTATCAGAATACAAAATCACTCATTTACAGGAATAATTCCTTGAGTCTGTACAACATGATATTTAGTCATTTCTTGATTAGACTCAAATCCATTGCCTATTATAATATAACTTTCTTGAGTTATTTTAATTAAACTGTCAGAATAAATTTTCTCCGTTTTTTGATTCCAAAATAACTGTTCGGTTTCAAATAGCTCCCCTTGAATATTTGTTGCTCTTACATTCCCTGTCAATTCCCATATTTTATCTCTTTCAAGGAATTTGGCATACTCACAATGTATATTCGCATCTATCTCCAACTCTTCATTGAATCGTTCGAAATGCACTCCGTACGGAAATTCCCAATATGGCTGATCTGCTCTATCGTAAATATCCCATTGAGGAGTATTGATACGATATCGAGTAATTCCTGAGTCGGATATTACTGTCTGAACATCCATAGAATGCAAACTTGGTATTTCAGTCCTGTCGACTACCGGTTCAATTTGTTCCGTTGTACTCGTCTGACATGAAAATAATAGCAAAAGCACAACAACCACCATTAAGGCGGTTGTCATACTCTTATAATTATATCTGAAAATAGTTTTCAATATTTATCTGCATATAGTTGTTTCACCAATCCAGCCACCTACATAGAAAGATTTGCCATCCTGTAATTCCGGTTTAAAGAAAATATCTTCTTTAGATGGGAAATGACGTGCATAAGTACTGATTAATTTATCAACATCTTCTGATAATGAAGGGTCGACTTGCTTTGCTTTTACGAACTTATCAACTGCTGCCCAAAATACTGATTTTGACAGAACCGGATCATCATATATTCCTTTTGCTGCTGCATATGAAAGTCCGATAATCATATAAGCTTTTCCATTAGATGGATTAAACTCCAATGAATTTAACGCATGTGTTTTTGTTCTCGGATAGTTATTTAATTTAGAATAGTAAATCTGTGCAATAGTATATTGAAAGTCTGCCTTATCTGCATTGTTTTCACTTAATTTCGTAGCATCTTCATAATAATTAATGGCTTGCTGATATTTATCCTGATTAAATGACATTCCTGCTAATGCACTGGCTGACTCTGCTGAAGGTTGAATTTTATGAGCCAATACAGCTGCATCAAAATATACTTTTGAATCGACACACTTAACTCTTCTGTAAAAAGAAATTATCTTATTTAAATAACTCAAATTATCACTATTCTCCTGAATCTTATCTTGATATAAATTATCTAATGTAACACAATCGGCAGCTCCACTTTGTGCAAACACAATATCAAACCCATTCTTATATTGTGCGGCTTGTGCACTTAATTCCGGATTTGATGTTTCTGCATTATTACTTATTGTTTCTAACAACTCATTTGCTTTCAGATAATCAGCAATAAATTTTTCTCCGTGTGATTTGTCGGCAGAATACATTTTTTCTGATAAAACAACAAATTGACGTATTACTTCAAGTTCTGAATTTTCTCTCATTCCGTCTATTGACTGCTCTAACCATTCATATGCCGACTTTTTAAACTCATCATTTTTGACAAACATGATATAATCTAATGCCTTTAATCCTTTTATCCATGGTGTTGGATATCTTGGATCATCACCAAAAAATTTAATTCGTTTATCAAACATCAACATAAGTTTATCGAAAACCTTTTGATATGATGCATCATCAGTTTGTTGACTCAATTGCCAATGTAATATCGAGCGTCCATGAGTATAAATCGCTCTGTTAGCACTCGGACAATTCTCAAACACCTGTGTCCAAGGTTCAAGAGCTTCTGCATATTGTTTATTTCTTGCTGATTCATTGAATAAACTTAGGTTAACTAAACATTCTTCTGTAACCATATATGGATCAGCCGATTCTGCTTCTTTTGGTGCTACAACTTCTGTCTCCACCGCTGCTTCCTTTGCAGATTTTTTAGATTTCTTTTGAGCATAACAATTTGTTAATACTATTATACCCAACATTAATACAACTATTTTTTTCATACGTAAATAATGTGCTTAATGTGCTAATATGGTCTATAGTCTATGGTCAATAGTTTAATGTTTATGTATAGACGCACAAATTGTACGTCTTTACCAATCACTATTTACCAATCACTAATCACAAATCAGAACATCAGTAGTTTATATATTTATTTATTTTACAATTTTCGTTTAAAGAACCAATTTTCATTAAATGTAGCATTGAAAGTCAATTTAAAATAATCTTCTCTAAATAAACTTTTTTCTCCTACTTTACCGTATTCAATTGCCGCATTCACCATTGTGCTGCTTGTTCTTAACGGCAAGCCAATTCCAAAACTTATACCAAAGTTCTTATTTAAATTATTGCCATTAATTTTATAATATGGGTCGCTTAAATTTAATCCGACTCTATATCTTATCCTATCTGTATATTTATTTCCTCTTGGGTTTGGAATATATTCTGCTCCCAATGCAATCTTTGTTCTATTACTCAAACTATCTGTCTTACCAAAAAACAAAGCTTTATTCCATTGTTGTAACATAAAATCTGCCGATAGTGACAACTTATTATTATACAAATAATTTACACCTGTTCCAATCGTTAAAGGAGTTTCAAAAGCCTGATTATATGTTATCGTATCAGATGGTATTGCAACATTATATTGTATAAACTGTCCGTTTAATGGTGATTTGTTTTCAAAAATAACACCTATAGATAAATCATGATTTTCCTTTAGGGTTTGAAAATATTGTAATCCATATCTTAATCTGAAACTGTTTACTGATATTACATTATCTTGTATCGACTGAGATGCACTAAAGCTTTCAGTGTCAAACGTTAAAGTTCGAGTGTTATTAACGTTCCCAAACATGTAATATGCGTTTACACCTACAGAAAAATGTTTGAGGAATTTAACTCCAAAACCTGAATAAATTTGACTTATTCCTCCACTTCCGTTATATCCTCTTGTATATTTAGCATAAGTATCAGTAGATGAATTATCAGGAATTTGAATAGAATCCGTGTCGTAAAAATTATATCCTGAAAAGGAATAAGGAAGCATCCCGGCACTAAAACCTAACCATTTTGTGATTGGTAATTGCATATTAATATATTCCAAATTCGAATTAAAACTTGTTTTTCTACCATTAGGTGCAGAAAAATTTGATAATAAACCTGTGAAACCTACATCAAACATAAAAGTTGTAGAGTCGACAACACTATAAGATGCCGGATTTGACGGATTTATAGAACTACCATTTCTCATCCCAATTGCAACTCCACCCATTGCTCGTTGTTCGCTCGAATTTACATCTACTATTTCACCGTAACCAAAACGTGTATATGGTGAATTAGTATTATTCTGAGCAACAGACGAATGAAATATCAAAAATGTGACAATCAAGAGAAATAATCTATCTGCTTTGAACATTATATTTTAAAATTCTATTTAAACCCGTTACTACTAAATTTTTGTTTGCAAAGATGCGATTTTTTAGTTTGTTATCAAAACAAACTGCACTGCCACCAGTTAAAAAAACTGAAAGTTTAGGATATTTTAGCATTAAGCGCTCAATGTATCCATCTATCTCAAACACAATACCGTATAAAACTCCTGCTTGTATAGCTGATGAAGTATCAGAGCCTAAGATTTCAACATCGCAGTTGACAGGTAGCAATGGTAATTTTTGTGTAAACTGATGTAATGATTTCAACCTCATTTCGATTCCCGGAGCAATATTACCTCCGTGATATTTACCTGAAGCATCTATAAAATCATATGTTATTGCTGTCCCTGCATCAATGACTAAAATATCAGTTGCCGGAAGGATTGTCGATGCACCAACAATTGCTGCTAATCTATCTTTACCTAATGTTTCCGGCGTTTTATAATTATTGGCTATTGGCAATAATGTTGTGTGTGTCAGATTAATAAACTCTTCAGTATTGTTAATCAGAAAATCTATCAATAAAGTATTTGTTTCAACTACACTTGATAAAATGCAATATTCTATTTTGAATTCTTTTATGATTCTCGATAGTTCGTGAAAATCAATTTCATTATAAGTATTGCTGAAAACTATAGATTCTCCTTCGAAAACTGCAATTTTCAAACTTGAATTACCCTCATCAATACATAAATTCATAATAGATAATTTTCTATAAAATCATTTTTTCTATCGGCACAACCAAAATACCTTCTGCTCCAAGTTGCTTAAGTTTACCAATGATATCCCAGAACTCTTTTTCGTTAATAACAGCATGTAACGAGCTCCAACCTTCTTTGGCAAGAGGCAAAATAGTAGGACTTTTCATTCCAGGTAACAATGCTGAAATTTTATTTATATTCTCTGTAGGAACGTTCATCAAAACGTATTTCTTATCTTCAGCTAATTGAACGGCTTCTATCCTAAACAAAAGATCATCAAGTATTTTTTGCTTGTCAATTGATAAATTAGGGTGCTTTATCAGAACTGCTTCCGATTTCATTACAACCTCAACTTCTTTTAAGTTGTTTGTAACCAACGTACTACCCGAACTTACAATATCAAAAATAGCATCAGCTAAACCAATTCCAGGTGCTACCTCAACCGAACCGGTTATTACATGTATGTGTGAATTGACCTTGTTTTTATCTAAATACTCTTTTAAGATAACCGGATATGATGTAGCTATAACTTTATTCTCAAACCATGTTAAATCATTATAAACATTTTGTTTAGGTATTGCTAATGAAAGTCTGCATTTACTAAAGCCTAATCTCTTAATCAACAATGCATCTTGTTTCTTTTCAAGATATTCATTCTCTCCGACTATACCTATATCGGCAACACCATCCGCTACAGATTGTGGTATATCATCATCACGTAGGAATAAAACTTCTAATGGGAAATTTCGAGCAGCAATCAACAACAACCTTTTCCCAAAGTCGAATTTTATGCCCGTTTCATTTAATAAAGCCATTGTTTCATCGAACAAACGACCTTTGGCTTGTACAGCAATTCTTAATAACATGTTATATTTTTTTGAAAGAGCGCAAATTTACAAGAAATTCTTTGAAAAACCTTATTTATTCAGCAAATTAAACTTAGATATTTATCTTTTTAGATAACTTATCGTGAGTTCTATATAAGAAAAGATTATATAAACAGAAAAAGTCCGTTATGTCATTTATAACGGACTTTCGGTTTCCTATAAGAAATAATTATTCTGCTGCAGGAACTTCAACAGCTGCAGAGTCTGCATCAACTGAATCAACATCAACAACTACTTCTTCAACGGCTACTGTATCAACGGCTTCTTCTTGAGTAGCTTCAGCAGCTTTAGGTGCACATGCAGCAAAGATTGCGGCAACAGCAAAAAATAAAATTACTTTTTTCATTGTTTTAATACTTTAAAATTTGACATATAAGTTTGCAATTCAAAATCGTTGCAAAATTACATCAAATTTTCAGAATACAAAAACTTTTCAGAAGTTTTTTTTATTTATTTTCAACTTTTTTTCACATTTAGCATAAATTACTGATTATCTGCACTTTGCGTTTTCGTAAAAACTGTTGAATATAGATATCTTTTGATACTTTTCTTTGGAGTCTTCTCAAATTCATTAGGATATAGGTGTATTTTGGCGATTGCCTCATAGGATGCGACAATATTATTCAGAGCATTTCTGTTCTCTTCCATCACCTTTTCTAATTGTTTTTGATCGATTTTCTCAAAATCAACTGCCTCATAATCCGGATAAACAAGTGCATGTAAACGTCCGTTATTTTCGACCACCAGACTTTCCATTACAAAAGGCATATTATTAAGTTTAGCCTCAATTTCTTCAGGATAGATATTCTGACCGCTCGGACCTAATATCATACTCTTATTTCTTCCTCTGATAAATACATTATTATTTTCGTCGATGGTTCCTAAATCTCCTGTATGCAACCAACCTTCTTCATCCATTATACTTTGTGTTGCTTCGGGATTTTTATAGTATCCTGACATTAAATTTTCTCCTCTTACACATATTTCACCTATTCCTGTATTCGGATCAGGATCTAATATCTTAGCTTCCATCACGGGAATAACCTGACCTGCCGATTTTGGTACAAAACTGTCTGCCGGCGTGAAACTTATCAATGGCGCACATTCTGTCATACCATATCCTACTGTATACGGGAATTTAATTTTTTGCAGAAAATCTTCAACTTCAGCGTTCATTGGTGCCCCGCCACAAACTAATTGTGCGAATTCACCTCCAAAGGCATTAATAAGTTTTTTGCGGATGGTCGAAAGAATTGTGTGATCTAAAAATGGTATACTTAAAACCCATCTGATAGTTGGCTTTGCAATTAATGGCTGCACTTGCTTCTTGTATATTTTCTCAATTATTAATGGTACCAGGAAAATCACATTGGGTTTAACTTCGGCAAATGCTGTTAAAAGTATTTTGGGAGAAGGAATTTTCCCTATAAAATGCACATGACATCCTCTACATGTTGCTGTTAAAAAATCAAATGCACAACCATAAGAATGTGCTAAAGGCAAAAATGAAATCATTTTATATCCTTCTTTAATAATCCCTGTACCTATGGCGAAAGTCACATTTCCTGCCAAAGCATTTCCACTTGTTAAAACTCCCTTGCTGAAACCGGTTGTACCTGAGGTATAATTGATTGATACAATTTCACTGTTTGGCTTGTCGATATATCTTACATCATCTTTATGAAAACCATAGGTATATTTTGAGCGGAATAGAGAGTTAATTACATCAGGCTTAACTTGGTTTTTGTCAATAGTTCCATTTAATTCTTGATTGCCTTCTGCACCATTATGTTTAATGATTGCCAAGCAATTAAAATCTGTAAGTGAGAATACTGCATTAACTGTTTTCAGCTTTTCTTCCTCAAGGTTTTCCCAAATATTATCACTTGTGAACAACAACTTCGATTCTGAATGGTTGGTAATATGGTGAACATCATTAGGATTAAAATCTTGAAGAATAGGCACAATGACTGCACCATAAGTTACTGTAGCAAGATAAGCCAAAGCCCAATTAGCATTATTTCTTCCAATTAAAGCTATTTTATCATCTCGTTGAATATTACATTGTTCAAATAAAATATGTAATTTAGCAACTCTATTTGCAACATCGGCATATGTTAAGGTAACATTTTCACCATAATTGCTATAAGCCGGCATGTCCCAGTACTTACGAAACGCATCTTCAAAAAGGCGTATAAAATTTTCTTGAATCATTTTTAATGGATTATTAAAGTTAATTTCTTGGCAAAAATACATTATTTTTGCACACTTCAAAACATTTTGTGAAATTTTTTAGTATTTATGGTAATTTATTAATGTAATAATAATGTTTAGTGTTTAGTGTTTAGTGTTTAATGTTTAATGTTTAGCCTGCTACAAATGATACGTTGCTCCGCAGCTAATAACTCTAAACTCTAAACTCTGAACTCCCCACTCAAAACTATTCACCAATCACCAATCACTCTTTTATCTTTTAGTGAAAATAACTATCTTTGTCGGTCATTTAAAAAAACATAAAAATGAATATATCATACAACTGGTTAAAAGAATACATCAATATTGATTTACCTGCTGACGAAATTGCTAAAATCCTGACATCCATAGGATTAGAAGTTGGTAGTGTTGAACAGGTTCAAACTGTGAAAGGCGGACTTGAGGGTTTAGTTATAGGTGAAGTTTTGACATGTAGCAAACACGAAAACTCAGATCATCTTCATGTTACAACAGTTGATGTAGGCTCAGGTGAGAATTTGCAAATTGTTTGTGGCGCACCAAATGTTGCTGCCGGACAGAAGGTTGTAGTGGCAACGGTCGGAACAAAATTATATTCAGGTGATGAGACTTTTACAATTAAACGTTCAAAAATCAGAGGTGTTGAGTCGTTTGGGATGATTTGCGCAGAAGATGAAATCGGAATCGGTACAAGTCATGATGGCATAATTGTTTTACCCGAAACTGCTGTAATAGGCACTCTTGCTAAAGATTATTATGGTATATCAGATGATTATTTAATTGAAGTTGATATAACTCCAAACAGAATTGATGCTGCTTCACATTTTGGTGTTGCTCGAGATTTGGCTGCTTATTTTGCAATTAGAGATACGAATGTTAAGCTCACACGTCCTTCTGTAGATGCTTTCGCTATCAATAATTCTAACTTACCCATACCGGTTGTTATTGAAAATCCTGAAGCTTGTCCTCGTTATTCTGCTGTTACAATTTCGAATATTAAGGTTGGCGAATCTCCTAAATGGTTGCAAGATAGACTACATATCATAGGCTTGCGTCCAATTAACAATGTAGTTGATGCCACAAATTATATTCTTCATGAAATGGGACATCCCCTTCATGCTTTCGATGCAGATAAAATAGAGGGAAAAAAGGTTGTAGTAAAAACATTACCTGAAGGTTCAAAATTTACAAGTTTGGAAGGTATGGTTCGATCTTTAAATTCCGAAGATTTAATGATTTGCGACATTAACAATCCTATGTGTATAGGTGGTGTTTTTGGAGGTTTAGATTCAGGAGTTACTGAAAACTCTGTAAATATTTTCTTGGAAAGTGCATATTTCAATCCGGTTTATATTCGTAAAACAGCTCGCAGGCACGGTTTGCATACCGATGCTTCTTTCCGTTTTGAGAGAGGTTGCGATCCTTCAAATACTGTTTATATTTTGAAAAGATGTGCTACACTGATACAGGAAGTTGCCGGTGGAGAGATTTCAAGTGAAATAGTTGATGTCTATCCAAATGAAATTAAACCTTATGAAGTAGAAATATCCTTGGATAAAATTAACTCTACAATCGGCAAAAATATCGAAAGAGAAACGATAGAAAAAATCCTTATAGCTTTAGAAATTGTTATTTTAAATAAAAACGAAGAGGGTTATTTGTTGCAAATACCAACTTACAGGGTTGATGTTCAGCGTGATGTTGATGTTATAGAAGATATACTAAGAATTTATGGATATAATAATATCGAAGCCGGTGATACTTTGAAATCGACATTAAGTTATAGCAGCAAGCCAAACAGTAATCGTTTGCAAAATATGATTGCTGACCAGCTTACAGCTCAAGGTTTCAATGAGATTCTGAATAACTCGCTTACAAAAGGTGCATATTACGAAAATCTATCTTCTTTTCCTGCCTCAGAAAGTGTGAAGGTTTTAAACTATCTCAGTAGTGATTTGAATGTACTCCGGCAGACTTTATTGTTCGGAGGTCTCGAAAATATTAGGTATAATATCAATAGAAAAAATCCAAATCTGAAGTTTTATGAGTTTGGTAATTGCTATCATTTTAATGAGGGTAATAATCAAGGAGACAATCCATTATCTAAATATAAAGAAAATTTTCATCTTGGTATTTGGTTAACCGGACAAAAGCATGATCAGTCATGGGCTTCATCGGAAGAAAAAACGAGCATTTATGAACTTAAAGCCTATGTAGAAAACATTTTTACTAAATTAGGCGTTAATAAATATACGTTGGTCTTGAAAGAGCTTTCAGATGATTTGTTAAGCGAAGCAATATCTATTGAAACCATAAAAGGCAAAAAACTCGCTATTTATGGAGTGGTTCAACCAAAAGTCAGACAAAAAATTGAAATCGATCAAGATGTATTTTTTGCTGATTTGTATTGGGGAAATATTTTATCAGAAATTAAGAAACACAACATACAATTTACTGACATTTCAAAATATCCTGAAGTTAGAAGAGATTTGGCTTTATTAATCGACAGGAATATTAAGTTCTCACAAATAGAACAAATTGCTTTTGAAACTGAAAAGAAGTTGTTGAAAGAGGTTAATTTGTTTGATGTTTACGAGGGAAGAAACTTAGAAGCCGGGAAAAAATCGTATGCTGTTAGTTTTATTCTGCAAGATGAATCAAAAACGCTTACCGACCAGCAAATTGACACCATAATGAATAAACTGTTTGAAAGTTTCAAACAGAAACTTGATGCCAAACTAAGGTAATTCATTAAAAATCAGATTGATTTACTTCAATCATTATCTTTAAAATAGTGGATAAGAACGATAGTTTTTCCAAAAGGGCTATTCACTCATCAGGAGTAAAAAAAGACCCTTATGGTGCACTTAGTGTACCTGTTTATAACGCAGTAGCTTATGAGTTTGATTCAGCCGAAGCCATGGAGCAGGCTTTTTCGGGCAAAACAGGTGATTTCGTTTATTCAAGAATTTCCAATCCTACCGTACAAGCATACGAAAACAAGGTAAAAGATTTGACCGGAGCATTTAGTGTTACAGCATTAAATTCGGGAATGGCTGCCATAAGCAATGCTTTAATGTGTGTTGCCTATTCAGGATGTAATATCATCACAACACGCCATTTATTTGGTAATACTTACTCTTTCTTTGTGTCAACATTAGCTGCTTTCGGCGTTGAAGTCAGGTTTTGTGATTTGAATGACATCAAGGAAGTTGAAAGTAAAATTGATGATGACACTTGTGCTGTATTTCTTGAAATAATTTCAAATCCTCAAATGGATGTTGTCGATCTGAAAAAGCTTTCAGATATAATATCGAAAAAGAATATCCCATTAATTGCCGATACTACAATTATTCCATTCAGTAATTTTGAAGCTAATAAATTTGGTGTCGATATCGAAGTTATTTCCAGCACAAAATATCTATCTGGAGGTGCAACCAGTGTAGGCGGATTAATCATTGATTATGGCTCATTCGACTGGAGTAAGTCAAAACGATTACAATCTCTTGAAAAAGAGCATGGTATAGGCACTTTTACTTTTAAATTAAAGCGTGAAATCCATCGTAATCTGGGAGCTTATATGACTCCTCAAGTGGCTTATATGCAAAATCTTGCTTTAGAAACTTTACAGTTGAGATACAATAAGGCTTCTGAAACTACCGATAAAATTGCATCAGCACTTGAAAATATGCCGGCTGTCAAGAAAGTAAATTATCCTGGTTTGACTTCTAATCCTTATTATAAAGTTAGTAAATCTCAATTTGGAGAAAATCCGGGAGCTATGCTGACTTTCGATTTAGAGTCACAGGAAGTCTGCTTTAATTTTTTAAACAACCTACAACTAATAAGACGAGCAACTAACTTGTTCGATAACAAAACAATGGCTCTTCATCCATACACAACAATATATGGGACATACAGCAAAGAAAGTAAAGAGCAAATGCATATTTACAATACTACCATCAGGTTATCAGTCGGTTTGGAGGATGTAGCTGATTTGCTGGAAGATATCATGCAGGCTTTGAAATAGTAAGTATCTTTTATATCACAACTGATACTACAGGCGAATTTAATGTCGGACCAAACCAAGATTTAAATGAAATTGTAAATTGATACTTACCTTTTTCGATATCGGGAACATTAAATTTTAAATCTGTGAAATATTCTTCATCAGGGTAAATTATATCCGGAATTTTATATGTTGTGGGTATTTCAATCAATTTATCATCTTTTATAAATATTGCAATTATTTCTCCCGGAAACACAGAGTGATGAATTTCATAATCTCTTATAGAATTGTTTTTAATCCGAACAGGCAATGCAATACTATCGCCTGAATTGAAATTGTTAGCATTTAATTGATAATCAATCGATAAATCATTTGTAATCTGCAGACTATCAGTAAAAAAACCTACAAATCTTGTCTCATTTATATTTGACAACAAGGTAGATCGTCCGTTATAGTCGCCCGTAATTAAGACTGTTTTATCATAGAAATCATCCTCAAACTTCCAAATATCAAATTGTGTTTTTCTTGTATACAACGAACTGATTAATTGTGTTTTACCTTTAGTGAAGAAACGATATAAAGAGGCATGTTGAAAAGAACCTCGCATAATTACAGGACTATCTTTTGCAATCTCATGCAATGCAATATATTTTTCTTTCTTTCCATTTAATGCCAAACGATGTGGTAAAACATCAGTAACAAGAAGTACACGCACAAACGTAACAAGAAATAAAGATGGCAATACAAATCTGGCAATATATCTTTGAATAAACACATTAACGACAGACTCTCGTACTATCAAAACAATCATCGGTATGGCTGCTATAATCGTCCAATGTGGTTCAACATGACCTCTAACAGACATTATCCAGAAAAAAGCGATAAAGCCTAATATTATAAAATACAAAGCTCTGTCAAATAAATTTAGTTTCTTTTTAATAATCATCACCCATACTGCTGCAATAAAAGTAAATGGGTTAAACACAAACAGTTGATTTGGTAGATATTCTAAAAAATACTTCCAGCTAAAAGCCGACGATCTATCAACTAAATGATATTGTAAAGCAGGAAAATCATGTTGAATTTGCCAGCGTATATGTGGTATAAGGCAAATCAATGTTATAAATAATGAAAGTAGAAATTTGGCTTTTAAAACTAATTTTGGGTTTGACAGAATCACTAATGCTATAAGTAACACACCATGATACTTACTATATAACATTCCTGTCATAGATAAGGACAAAATCAGAGTGTTAAAGATATTTTCTTCTTTTAAAAATCGCTTATAAGAATATAAAAATAAAGCTGCAAAAAAGAGTAAAGGTACATCAGGAGTAGTGATAAATCCATAAGCACAGAACATCACAACAGAAGCTGATATTATAAAAAACCGTAATACAGATTTGTTTAAGTCCATTTTCACTCCTGCAATTTTCCATATTAGTATTAATGTAAACAACTGAATTATAACAGTAAAGAATCTAACTCCTAAGTTGCCCGGAAATAACAAAGAACTAAAATGAGTGAATACGGCAATCATTGGTGGGTGATCATAATAACCCCAGTCAAGCATTCTCCCCCACAAAGCATAATAGGCTTCGTCATAGGTCATTTCAGTAAACGTAGCCTGAATAAGATTTATAAGAAACCAAGCAAGTAGTAACAGTATAAACAAGTATAATGGTTTATTTTTTTTCATCACTTTACAATATAGCTAAGCATCTTCTTAATCCATCTTCCCAATGAGGAATATTTAGCTTATATGTTTCTTTTATTTTTCTTTTATTTAGCACGCTATAATGTGGTCGTGGCGTTTTTGCAGGATAATCTTTGCTCTCTATTGGAATAACCTTACAATTAATATTTTTACTTTGAAAGATACAAATGGCAAAATCATACCAGCTACATACTCCCTCATTTGAGTAATGATATATCCCCGAAATAAAATTATTTGAACACACAATTTTTAATATTGCATATGCCAAATCCGCAGCATATGTAGGTGTACCAATCTGGTCGAAAACAATATTTATTTCATCTCGTTCTTTACCAAGTCGCAACATAGTTTTAACAAAGTTATTTCCATAAGATGAATAAAGCCAAGATGTACGAATTATGACTGAATCAGGTAATAATGATGTCAATAATCTCTCTCCGGCTAATTTTGATTTACCATAAACAGATTTTGGATACACATCCATTTCTTCTGTATAAGGTATATAACTTCGCCCATTAAAAACATAATCAGTAGAAATATGTATAAATTTTGCGTTATGTTTAGATGCAACACGAGCCAAATTTCCAACAGCAATTTCATTAATTTTATAACATGTATCTATTTCAATCTCAGCATAGTCAACAGCAGTATAAGCTGCACAATTAATTACATAATCAATTTTGTGCAATTTAAAAAAATTAGATACATCTTCCTGATTGCTAATATCCAATTCATCAATATCTGTAAAGATAAAAGACAATTGTGGGCATAATGATATAATACGCTGTATTTCGCTACCTAACTGACCTTTGCTACCTGTAACTAAAACATTTTTTTTCATATGTAAATAATGTAAATAATGTGATAATCCCGATAATCGGGACAAGTTATGCCAATATGCTAATGTGCTAATGTGGTCTATAGTCCATGGTCTATGGTCTATGGTCTAACTCTAAACTCCAAACTCTAAACTCTAAACTAATCACCAATCAGAACATCAGCAGTTTATATTAATCTCTAAATCATAAAATTCTTTTCAGCATTTTTAAATAATGGATGTAATTGATCTTTCTGCGAAATTAATGCTTTTTCAAGAGGGATTTTCCAATCTATATTTAGTTGTGGGTCGTTATACATAATCCCTCTTTCTAAAGATTGATTGTAATAATCGTCACATTTATACGTAAAAATTGCATATTCACTCAAAACAGAAAAACCGTGTGCAAAGCCCTTTGGTATAAGGAATTGCAACTTGTTGCTCTCTGACAGTTCAATCCCATGCCACTGACCATAAGTCGGTGAGTCTTTCCGTAAATCGACAGCAACATCCCAAACTACACCTTTTATTACTGATACTAATTTCGACTGACTATGTGGACTTAATTGATAATGTAATCCTCTGATTACACCATAGGATGATTTTGATTGATTATCCTGACAAAAATCAATATTTATCCCTAATTCGTTATATTTCAATTTGTTATAACTTTCGTAGAAAAAACCTCTACTATCTTCAAATATTCTGGGTTTGATAATTATCAGACCTGAAATTGGAGTTTCAATTATCTCCATATCTAAAAAGTTTTTTCGTTAGCAATTTTAAGCAGATACTCTCCGTAATGATTTTTCTTTAGAGGCTCGGCTAATTTAAGCAATTGTTCCCTATCGATATATCCGTTGCGATAGGCTATTTCTTCTATACACGCAACCTTCAAACCTTGACGATTTTCTATTGTGGCAATGAAATTAGATGCTTCCAACAAACTATCATGTGTACCGGTATCCAACCAAGCCATTCCTCTACCGAATATCTTCATACTTAGTCTATTTTCTTCTAAATAGACTTTGTTTAGGTCGGTTATTTCCAACTCTCCTCTTTTTGAAGGTTTCAAAGATTTGGCTTTTTGCACCACATCATTGCTGTAATAATAAAGTCCTGTTACAGCATAATTTGATTTAGGCTCAGTAGGCTTTTCTTCTAAACTTAAAACTTTGCCTTGTGCATCAAATTCTGCAACTCCATAACGTTCAGGATCATTGACATAGTAACCAAATACTATTGCTCCGTCTTGCAGTTTAGCGGCATCCTTCAATGTTCTTGAAAAATCATATCCAAAGAAGATATTATCCCCCAGAATCATACATACAGAATCATCTCCTATAAATTCTTCGCCTATGATAAATGCCTGTGCTAATCCATCCGGAGATGGCTGAATTGCATATTTTAATTGAATGCCCAAATCCTGACCATTACCAAGCAGATTTTCATATAAATGTATATCTTGCGGAGTGGAAATAATTAATATTTCTTTTATTCCTGATAGCATCAATACCGATAAAGGATAATAAATCATGGGTTTATCATATACCGGGATAATTTGTTTGGATATACTTTTTGTAACCGGATAAAGACGTGTGCCGGATCCTCCGGCAAGAATGATTCCTTTCATATGTTTAAATAAAAATTTCTACAAAGTTAATGATTATACTTTATTCACAAAAAAAGTAAGATATTATTCTATGGTAAGTTCACCCTTTTGATATAAATGATAATCCTTTGCCAAAAGCACCATAAATTTTGCAATTTCTTCTTGAGTTTTAAGTGTTTCCGATGAGATATTCTCCTTTTTTAGTTTCAACATTAGAACTCCATATTGGAAGTTAAAGCATAATTCTATATCACTTACATTGGCTTCAGATTTCATTCTGAATTGATTTATCAACGGAAGAACATGCACATACTTAGCATTATAAGCAGGATTAACATTTGATTTCAGTAATAAAAAATGAAAATCCGTCAAATCTGACATTACATTTTTATTTATTTGTAGATGTCCTTTTTCTTTAATCTGCTCTGAAAGCATCATTTCGATCATACTTTCATACCATTCATAAACCACTTTGCGTTCACTATCATTATTAAACGTCATTTTATCTATTAGATTCCGATTTAATAATGATATATTAAAATGTGAAGCACGTATCAAATCTTCTATTTGCCACATATACAGCAAATATTCGCATATATTATTTTTCTTTAAATGGGTGGCAATAAGCATGATTACTGTTAATTTAATTAATCGTCTTCTTCTGTATCAAGATAAAACATAGGTTCTAAAAAATCATCTAACTCTCGTCGTTCTTTTTTCGTAGGGCGACCAGTACCTCTATCTCTGTTGTTTTTAGCTGCAATTTTGCCAAGCTCATACAACTCTAACTGATCTTTAGTCGTAACATCCTTTACATAGTCAATTATCAATTTAGCACCTAATCTGTTTTCTGTCAATGCTAAAACCTCATATGAAAATAAAATAGGATTTTTTTTGACACTGATAACATCACCAACTTTTATATTTCGTGATGGTTTAACTTGGATATTGTCGATAATAATTTTACCTTTTTTACAGGCTTCAGCAGCTAACGAACGTGTTTTGAATATTCGAACAGCCCACAACCATTTGTCAATTCTAACCTCAGTCTTCATTAGCTAATTATTAAGGTATTTCTTAATGTCATTTATTATTAAACTGGTTCATAGTCAGTTGAAACCCCGCCAAACAAAAGCTTTTTATCATCTCAATTGCTTTTTCCACACGAGGCTGCAAAGATAGAAGTTCCTCTTTATCCCATTTACTTAAAACATATTCGACTTGATAACCTTTCGGAAAACCATTACCTATACCAAAACGCAATCTTGAATAATTATCGTGCCCTAACACATCGTTTATGTTTCTTAATCCATTATGGCCGGCATCAGAACCTTTAGGTTTTAGTCGTAATGTGCCAAATGGCAGAGCAATATCATCCACTATAACTAACACATTTTCAATTTCAATTTTTTCTTTCTGCATCCAATATCGTAATGCCATACCGCTAAGGTTCATATAAGTTGAAGGTTTAAGCAGAACAAGTGTTTTATTCTTCAACTTTAGCTGAGTTACAAAACCATATCGCTTATCCTCAAAAACAACGTTGGACGCTCCGGCAAGGGCGTCCAACACTGTAAATCCTATGTTGTGTCGAGTGTCTTGGTATTCCGGACCAATATTCCCCAAACCAACTATTAAGTATTTCATTATTTTTTGGTTACTTACCTGAAGCAGATGCAGCAGCGGCAGCGGCTCCACGAGCAGCTCTTGTCAATTTAACTTGTGCTACAACAGCATTTTTTGCATTAAGAATTTCTAATTTATCTAATGACAAAGCACCTACTTGTATAGTTTTTCCTAAACCTAAATTTGTTACATCAATGTTGACTGACTCAGGGAAATCTTTATAAAGACCTTTTACTTTCAATTTACGCATTTGTAATGCTAATTTACCCCCTGCTTTAACACCTTCTGCCAAACCATTTAGTTTTACAGGAATTTCAATGATAACAGGCTTGTTATCTGTTACTTCAAGAAAATCGATATGTAAAACTTTGTCACTTACCGGATGAAACTGTAAATCCTGAATGATTGATTTTGTATGTTTTCCATCAATAGTTAAATCAACAACAAATACCTCCGGTGTGTAAATAAGTTTTCTTACATCGCTTGCTGTTACAGAGAAGTGTGTATTACTACCACTTCCATACAACACACATGGGATACTCTCTGATGCACGAACAGCCTTTGATGATTTTTTTCCTAATTCTGAACGAACTTCGCCTTGTAATTCAAATGTTTTCATTTTTTTATTTTTTGTGTTACTCAAAATTTAAGCGTTTTTGTTTAAGTGATTAGTCGCTTAATTTCCCATCACACTTTCTTTTTCAGAAAAGC
>CALFXE010000141.1 GCA_937927845.1 uncultured Paludibacter sp. | reverse complement strand
TGATCAAAATCAACTCGTATTATTTTAATCTTATATCGAACTCACGTTAATTTATAAATTTGAGTTTATTTTTTAATGCTCTTAGTTTTAATTAATTTCTATAAAAGTAAATTGTATGCTAAAGAGCATTTATTGATTTTTAAAACAAATTCTAAAAGGCTGAAAGCTTTGCCATTTGTTTTTTTGTAATTAAATTTGCTTTCAATTCAATGCTTTTCTCTTTTCTTGCTCCTTTCTTTATATGTATAAATAGGTATATGTAGGTATGTGTTTTTCAGATTGGGCATAGTGTTCCATATTGTGATACCCTCTGGTTGTAGCCGTCCTGTAAGGTCTTTTGCAGGACGGCTTTTTCAATCAGATGATTTGACTTCATAGTAGTTAATTGCTTTAGAAATAGCGTATTATAACGAAAAGTCTCCTGTCAATATAGTAGTTTCATATTCGATGCTAAGTATATAGTCTCCATCAGCAAATGAATCTAAAGGAATCACTACTTCCTGTTGTTGTGATGTGTCGACAACCGAATAGTGAACAATGTTTTCATCTGTATCGGTTATAAACACAGTAGCAGAGCCTACATGAAAATTAATTATTATTTTTGCAACCAAAGTTAATCGATTATATGTTAGAATACAAAAAAATCTAAGGTACACGACACCTTTTTCAGAATTGATAACTTGCTGATATTTTGATGGATATGATTTGTTAATTTTCTTTTTGCGGTACAGGCTTTTTTATGACCATGTAAAATGTCACTTTTGGGCAGTCGGAACATCTTGAATCGCTATATTTTATTTGTTATGAGAAAAATTATTTATTACTCCTGTACGATATTTCTAATATTGGTTTTAAACTTCTGTGGAATGCGCTATACAGATAATTCAAAAATACTGGAAGCTGAAAGATTGTTATATTCAGATCCTGATAGTGCATATGACATTTTATCGTCTATAAAGTATCCTGAAAGCATGTCGCATGCCGATTATGCAGCATGGTGTCTTCATTATACTCATGCTCAATATAAATGTTATAAAGAAATTGCTTCTGACAGCCTTATCAGAATTGCATTGGAATATTTTAATGGAAGTAAGGTAAATAAGTATAGTGGTACGGCTTATTATTTATCAGGTTGTATATCTGAATTGCATCAGGATAGGGAAAAAGCCATGCTTGCGTATGAAAATGCAATTAATATCTTAAAACATACCGAAGAATACAACATACTTGGGTTGAGTTTGTTTAATAAAGGATATATTTATAAGCAGAATGAAATATATCGTGAAGCATATGACAATTTCAAAAATTCACTTGAATTATTCCAAAAAACTGAAAATAAAAGATACCTGATTCCAGCTTATTTTGAAATATCCAATACGCTGTTTCATCTTGATGCTCCATTGGACAGTATTATGTACTATTCGAATAAAGCACTTGACTTGGCAAATGAAATTGAACACACTTCATTGAAATATCAGATTATATCCCGACAAGGAGAATTACTGTCTGACGTGGATTACAGAACTGCAACAAACTATCTGTTGGCAGGCTATAATAATGTGGAGCATTTACGAAATAGAAATGCCTCTTTTCTTGCCTATACCTACTCTCACATGGGAATGAGCGATTCTGTTATGTATTATCATAATTTTACAGAACCGGATAGCAGAGAGGATGAAGCAGAGATTTTGAGGTATCTCGCTGAAGCCCGAGTTTTTAGCAATGAAAAAGAGTATAAAAATGCTTACAATTCTATAGAAAGGGCTTATTTTAAGCAAGATTATATATTTCGCCACAAGTTACAGCAGCAATTATATCTTACCGATAAGCAGTTTGACTTAACTGAAAAGGAGAAAGAAAACACCAAATTAATAATCTCGAACCGGAATAAAGTCATTGCTATCGGGATATTGATTATCGGAGTTCTTGCAATACTGCTAATATTGACGTTGGCTGTAATAAACCACAGAAAAAAGCAAACAGCTTACATAATAAATCAACAGAAGCTTGAATTCGAATTAAGAAATCGCCAACTCGAACTTGAGAAGAAGAAAGAATTGCTGATGTCAAAATTGAAACAAAGAATTGAATTAACCTTGCAATTCCACAATCTCGAACAGAAAAGAGTAAGAACATCTAAAAGCGATGATTTACTGGCAATGATAACCGACCAAATAGTGCTGAAAGAGTCGGAATGGGCATATTATATCGACGAAGCAGATAGCATATTTGGTAATAAACTATCCGTTCTTCAAAGCAATTATTCGGAATTGACAGCACATGATATGATTGTTATTGTGCTAATCTGCTTGGAAATAGGCGTTCCGGATTCATGTAATCTCTTGAATACAAGTAAGAACACCATGTATATCCGTCGTAAAAGGATTAAAAAACGCTTAGGAATCGATCCCGAAGCCGATCTGTCAGCATGGTTATACAATTATGTGGTAGATGAGAGTTAAAATATTACACCTGCGGTGTAAAAATGGTATTAGGACACTTTGCGGATAATCATTTAAAATAATATGATTTTAATAGTTTTGAATTTCAACTTTTTTTGCTATATTTGTCTGTTTTTTTGACATATTGAGAATAACAGTAAAAATAGGAATATATATACTGAATTTCAACTTTTTAAACATCTGTATTTAAAATATTTATACTATAAAATGAGCGAAGAAGAAAAAGTAACAAATGGTGCATCATATGGTGCAAGTAGTATTCAGGTTCTTGAAGGACTTGAAGCAGTTCGTAAACGTCCCGCAATGTATATTGGTGATATTGGGTTGAAAGGTTTGCACCATTTAGTTTATGAAGTTGTGGATAACTCCATCGACGAGGCTATGGCAGGTCATTGCGACCGCATTGATGTTACAATTAATGAAAATAACTCCGTAACGGTTGAAGATAACGGGCGTGGTATTCCGGTTGACATGCATGAAAAGGAAGGAAAATCGGCACTTGAGGTTGTTATGACCGTTTTGCATGCCGGCGGTAAGTTCGATAAAGACAGCTACAAAGTATCCGGTGGATTGCATGGTGTTGGTGTTTCGTGTGTGAATGCACTTTCTTCTCATATGAAGGTAGAAGTTGCACGTGATGGTCATCTATATATTCAGGAATACGAACAAGGAACTCCTCAATATGATGTGAAATCAATTGGCAATTCAGATAAAACCGGTACAAGAGTTACATTCTTGCCTGACAATACAATATTTATTGAAACAATATATAGAAATGAAATTCTCACCAACAGATTAAGAGAATTAGCTTATTTAAATGCCGGCATCACTTTAACTCTTACAGATAAAAGGCATGTGCTTGAAGATGGCACTTATAAGACTGAGGTTTTCTTTTCTCAAGAAGGTTTAAAAGAATTTGTAGAGTATATTGATGAAGCTCGCGAAAAATTAATTGAAAATGTAATTCATATCAGCACTGAAAAAAACGGTACTCCTGTTGAAATTGCGATGACTTACAACACTTCATATAATGAAAATATTCACTCTTACGTAAATAATATCAACACTATCGAAGGTGGTACTCACCTTGCCGGTTTCCGCAGAGGATTAACCCGTACTTTGAAGAAATATGCTGAAGATAGCAAAATGCTTGAAAAAATAAAGGTTGAAATTAGTGGAGATGACTTCCGTGAAGGTTTGACTGCCGTAATTTCTATTAAAGTCGCCGAACCTCAATTTGAAGGACAAACCAAAACTAAACTTGGAAACAATGAAGTGATGGGATCGGTTGATATGGCTGTAAGTGAAGCACTTGGAAATTATCTTGAAGAAAATCCGAAGGCTGCAAAAATAATTGTTGAAAAAGTGATATTAGCTGCAACTGCTCGTGCTGCTGCTCGTAAAGCTCGCGAAATGGTACAAAGGAAATCTCCTCTCTCCGGAGGTGGTTTACCGGGTAAATTAGCAGATTGTGCAGATAAAGATCCTGCAAAATGTGAATTGTTCTTAGTCGAAGGTGATTCAGCCGGTGGTACAGCCAAACAAGGAAGAAGTCGTCAATACCAAGCAATTCTCCCATTAAGAGGTAAAATTCTTAACGTAGAAAAAGCAATGCCCCACAAGGTACTTGAAAGTGAAGAAATACGAAATATATATACTGCTCTGGGTGTAACAATAGGTACTGAAGATGACAGCAAAGCACTAAATCTCACAAAATTACGTTATCATAAGGTTATTATTATGACTGATGCCGACGTAGATGGTAGTCATATCGCAACATTAATTATGACATTTTTCTTCCGTCACATGAAAGAGTTGATTGAACAAGGATATTTATATATCGCAACACCTCCTTTGTATCTTTGCAAAAAAGGGAAGATAGAAGAATATTGCTGGAATGAAGCTCAGCGTCAGGCTTTTATTGATAAATATGGTAGTGGTAGCGAAAGCGGTATACATACACAAAGATATAAAGGTTTGGGAGAAATGAACGAAGTTCAGCTATGGGAAACAACAATGAATCCTGAAAACAGGACTTTGCGTCAGGTAACAATTGAAAATGCTGCATCTGCCGACCATGTATTCTCTATGTTAATGGGAGATGATGTAGCTCCTCGTCGACAGTTTATCGAAGAAAATGCAACTTATGCAAAAATTGATGCATAAGATTAATTTTAATAAATGAATTTATTCTGGAGAAAGGCATTTGGCATACTTATTCCAACGTCTAAGTATGAGAAGTATGAAGTCGATTTCTTGATTGCAAGCGAGAAGTTGAAGTCATTGCAATATTCATCTGCCATTTCTGAATATAAAAAGCTTTTATTATCAAACAGTTTTGCATCTAAGGACACGAAAAAACATAATAAACTAAGGATTAAAGAACTTGAAAAGCATCCTGATATTGTGTTTTACAAAAAAAATGTGGCTAAAAACAACAAGCCTAATCGAGATGCGTTTCTGACTTTTAGCGATGATTTTTACTGGAAAAACCCTGAGGATAATTTATGGAATTTTGGTTTCTTTTTCAGCAATGAAAATTTACTTCAAAACTATTCATTCTATAACGAAAAGCAAGCTAATAACTCAGGTAATAACACATCTACAAAATTAGGTGTTTTAAAAATTCAAACCAGAAGAGAAGCGACTAAAGCTACAGCATGGCATCCATCGAGAGGATTTGCTGAAAAACAATATGCCTATACTTCAGATGTTATTCAAACAGCAAAGAATTTCAGACAAGAAAAAGGTATATTTAAAGCAAAAATCAGATGTAACGGTAAAATAAATCATGCTTTTTGGTTGGGAACAGAAAAAAGAGAACCTCATATTAACATATTCCATTTTAATGGTGATGAAATTAAAGTAGGGTACGTAAATAATCAAAAAGGCGAAGTTACATCAGTAAAAGGTATAAAACAATCTGAATATTACATTTACACGCTCGAATGGACAAATGATGAGCTTATTTGGTACATCAACAACATAGTTGTATTTCGTACAAGGAATTTAGTCCCTAAAGAAAAGATGTTTTTAGTCTTCAATTCGTTTATTCCTGAAAAATCAAATGGTGATGAAGGCTTATTTGAAGTAGATTGGGTGCGTGTTTATCAATGGATTTAGAATTACATTTTTAATTAATATATAAAGACACACATGGCGGATATTGATTTTGTAATTACATGGGTTGATATGAATGATCCGTCATGGAAAAAAAGTTTTGCCAAGTACTCCGGTAAGATTGATAATACAAAAAATGAAGTTTCCGAAGCCCGATTTAGAGATTATGGTTTGTTAAAATACTGGTTTCGTGGCGTTGAAAAATTTGCTCCATGGGTGAGAAACATTCATTTCGTAACTTGCGGACAGCAACCTGACTGGCTCAACATCAACCATCCAAAATTAAAAATGGTGAATCATGAAAATTTTATTCCTAATGAATTTTTGCCGGTTTTTAATTCGAATGTCATTGAGATTTATTTATATAAAATACCTGATTTAGCCAATCAATTTGTTTACTTCAATGATGATGTTTTTATAATAAGAGACACTCCCGAAACTCGCTTTTTTAAAAATAATTTACCTAATGATATAGCAGCGTTTCGTACAAATTACGGTTTATCTCAGTTCGAAAAGATGCTAAAAAACAATATACGGTTGATAAACAAGCATTTTAATAAAGATGAAGTATTTGAACGAGATTATGATAAATGGCTTAATCCTTCATACGGTAAAAAAGCAAAACTGACTCGTTTGTTAAGAAATTACGATAAATTTGTTACTTTACGTACTCCACATAATGCTCAACCATATCTTAAAAAGACTTTTGAAGATATTTGGAGCAAATGTGGCAACGAGTTAAAAGATATGTCAACTCATAGATTCAGAAGCAATAATGACTATACGCCTGAATTATTTAGAACTTGGCAGATTTGTAATTCCGATTTTAATCCTTACAACACTTATCAGGACACAAAAATGTTTCCGCTGTTGATTAAATCGGCTAAGGCGATAAAAGCTGTACGTGAGCAATCTTATTCTTTAGTGTGTCTGAACGACAACGTTCATATTCGTAATTATAATAAAGTATTAGGAGAATTAAAAGCATCGTTTGATAGTATTCTTCCTGATAAATCAGATTTTGAGTTGTAATATTTGTCTTATCGAGAATTTTATTTTTCAAATGATGATTTTTCAGGAAATAAGGCTTCCAAAAATGGACGTATCCGTGCCCTGTCATCATCAGTAGCTTTTTCTGTGTCGTTCAAACAGAACAGACTTGGTTGATGCTTCAATATAAGGTTCATAAAATCAGGGTTGTGGACACGAATACGACACGACTCTTTTCTGTTAACATATTTCAAATAGCCTTGCTTTGTCACTAATGCATAAAGTTGAAAAATAATGCGTTGTATATTTAACGGAGACCTAAAATGATTAGGTAATACATTTGATAGTTCATCCTTAAAAACTACCTCAACTACCTCTTTGAAAATCTGTTTTTTATATGCATCAATATTATGATGAGAAACGCCATGATAATGTTTCCCATATTTATTTTTTATTAAGTTATAAGAATTATAGATACTTAATCGGTAATTATTAATCGGTATTTTTAGTAGTTTTTTAAGTCTTATCTCTGTTTTATGTGCAAATTGATATTGAAATCTTATAATCGGCAGTCCATCTTCCGTAAAAAAGAAAGACTGTAACAGATCAGCATTAACGAATGTGTCATCATTAGCACAAAGAAATTTTTCGGACAAACCGGGTATACGGTAAATAAACATTTCAATTATTGAAGAGTTAAAACATGGAAGAGCTATTTCAGGCAATATATCCTTATGATCTATAATTTGAATTCTTGAATTATCGCTGTTTAACCATGAAGGAATTTGATTATCAGTAACAATAAATATTTTTCTAATCCATGGCAAATGCTTTTCTATTGATCGTAAAGAATATTTTATCTCATCGTTGGATACATAACGTCCCGTAGGATTTTCAGGCACACCAGCTTTATAATTATTCCAAGCCTGTTGTTTTTTCCTTAACCACTCAGGATCGCTCCCATCAACCCAAAGATAGACTAAATCAATATCTTTCACTGTTTCCCCATTTTTAATAATTATCATTGTTTTTTCTAAATATATTCTCGAAATTAATATACTTTCTTTTGATGTTACTATCGCTTATCGACACAAAGAAAGTTAAAAAGATTGTAAAACGAGTAATACCGGGTTGAGTATATAATGGTTCCTCAATCAACATAAAAACGAACATTATCAAAAAAAACATTTGTAATAAATATGAACGTTGTTTAATGGCGAAACTAAGTATTCCCAACATCAAAACTAAAAGCATTATTAATCCCCAGATCCCAAATTGCACCATATTCCCAAGAAATTGGTTATGTACATAATTAATATTATCTCTTAAAAATGGGAACATTCCTTCCATCATCGTCATTTGACTTTTAATAGCAGAAGCTTCTTCGAACGAACCAACTCCCCACCAGAAGTTATCTTTTATATGTGATATAGCTATTTTTGTTAATGAATCACGTACGTCGTCCGCTAAAAATCCGGCTATCATATTTTGTGCAAAATACAATATTAACACACCTGCTATAACATATAATATTAAAACGGTTTTAAATAATCGTGTTTTTAACTTGGCATAGTATAAACTGGTTGCTACACATAAGATACAGAAACCTACAAATCCTACGCGACTCTCCATCAATGCTAAGACAATAAAACATGCTATGAAATATAAGGTCAATTCTATAGTTGACACTTTACTTAAATTCTCTTTTTTATAATGTAAATAAAAACCAATAGCTAATGCGAAAAGTAATACGAGAGAAATGTAAGTAGGATGATAATAATAACTCCATGAATTAACAAAATAATACGCCGGATAGTGAATTGATTTTTGAATTGCATATTGTGCCTCCCAATTTGTCATATCAATATTAAATCCCATTTTACCCGTTATCCACTCAAAGAAGTTAGCATCCAAATTTAAAAAATTGAACCACCAATATACTATACATACAGCTAAAAACAGCAACATAACCCTAAAAAACAGTCGAGCTATCGATAATAATGTCTCTTTTGATAAATCGAAAAGGCAAAAAGACAAAGGAAGAAAATATAACGTATGGATTCTATCAGGGAAATGAAATCCGTTTTTAGTTCCAATGGTACCCATAAGTATCAGGATAACATAAGCAAAGAGAATATAATATCTCTTATTAGGCTTATATAACTTTCTCTCTTTCAATGCATAAATTAATGTAGACAACACAAACAAAAAGGTTGCATAAACACCTACATTTTTATGAAAAATTGATGAAATAAGAAGAATTATTAATGGTATTATTATTTGTAGTTGCTTTCTGTCTTGTTGCCCTAACTCAGAAAGAAAACATTTAGCCTCTTTAACTATCAACCAAGTTGCCCCTGCCAAGAAAATACCAAGTGAAATAATTTTTACGTATGTTTCATGTTCTATATGTATCAATCCGGCTAGAGAAATAAAATATATGAGTAGTAGGAGGAAAATGACTACAAATAGAACAATAAATGAAAAAAAGTTTTGCATTATTAAATTTTTGACACAAAATTACCTATTTTTTTCTTATAATATTATCTTTGTAAGCTTGTTTTTCCTATCTTTATCCTTTTTTGTAAAAAAACGATTTATTGACTGAAATAGAATATCAAATAATGGAGTTTAAAAAAGCAACTATTATAGTTTCCGTTTATGACAACGTTGATTTCCTAAAATTAATTTTAGATTCACTGAAACAACAAAGTATACAAAGTTTTGAAATCATTATTTCTGAAGATGGCAACAATCCTAAAATGAAAGAGTTTATTGAGACTTATTCATTTTCAAATGATTACAAGCATCTGACTCTGGAAGATATCGGCTGGAGAAAAAATACGGCATTAAATAATGCAATCCGTAATGCATCTGGAGAGTGGTTAATATTTATTGATGGTGACTGTGTTCTGCACCCTCGTTTTGTTGAAATGCATTTGCGTTATGCTAAGGATAATGTAATCTTATCCGGTAGAAGAGTTAAATTGGACGAAAAATCTTCAAAAGAATTGCAGGAAAAATCTCCGGAAAGTATTAGAAAAATGCAATATTCTATCTTGAAGAAACTGTTTTTCGGAAAAGGTGATGTTTTATATATAGAAGAAGGGTTTTTCGTATCTCCAAAAAGTTTATTGTTTTTTATCCCAAAACTTAGGAAATTCAATTATCTGTTAGGATGTAATATGTCTTTTTCTAAAAAGGCAATTTATTCAATAAATGGTTTTGATGAAACTTATATAAATCCTTCGGTTGGAGAAGACACAGATATTGCGTGGAGATTTAAGGCATTGGGCTATAAAATGAAGTCTTTAAGGAACTTAGCGGTTCAGTATCATTTATATCATCCTAAAAATTGGACTACCAATAAAGAGAATAAAGATAAGATGCTGCTGAATCAGAAACAAAACAAATACTTTTGCGAACAAGGTTTAGTTAAAGTACAATAACAGCTATTTATTTTATATTGTAACTATTTAATATCACACCTATGAAATTTAGATTGACATTATTTTGGGTATTAATAATATTTTTTTGCTTACAAACAAGAGCACAAGAAAGATTATTATCTCAAACATACTCATATATTGATTTATTAGCTTTAGACGGTACTGCCGAACGCTCGTTTGTCACTTACAAAACCTTATCCGATTCAAAATGGGCGCTGAAAAAAGATAAAAATAATCTTTGGCTAAATAATTCTACTAATCGGTCATCGAAAAAGATAAAATCTTTAATATTTTACGGACCAGAGTTATATACCTCATATAATAGTGCTACTCCTTATGGACAAAATGATGGATTACTATGGCAGGGAAGAGGTTTTAACACATATTTATCAGCAGGTTTAAGATATGAAAAAAAAGGATTTGAACTGACATTCATACCTGAAGTTACTTTTTCTGAGAATCAGAGATTTGCTTTTATGTCTCCTGAAGTCGCCTTCACAAGTAACACATATATTGGTAAGGCTCAAGAATATGGATATTATGGAGTTAGATTTATTGATGCACCGCAACGTTTTGGAGACAAATCATTTTTTGATTTCGGATGGGGAGATTCAGAAATTAGATATTCAAACAAAGCTTTTACTGTGGGAGTTGGAACACAGTATTTATGGTTAGGTCCGGCGAAAATAAATCCCATTTTACATTCCAATAATGCACCATCTTATCCAAGATTTGATATTGGTGTAAAACCTACATCAATAAAAATTGGAAAAATTGATTTTGGAAAAATTGAAGTTCGTTTGTGGTTAGGTCAGCTTGCCGAATCAAAATATTTTGACACCATACCATCAAATGATTATAGACTTCTTTCCGGCTTGACAGTAGGTTATTCTCCTTCATTCTTAAAAGGTTTTTATGTTTTTGCTAATAGGAATTTTTTATGTCCTTGGGAATTGGTATCAATTTTTTCAGTAGGAGATTTATTTTATATACCAGGGAATATTCACGGGGGCAGAGATGTTTGGGATCAGCGAGCTTCAGTAGGTTTCAACTATTTACTACCTTCAGCAGGTTTTGAAGTATACACCGAAATTGGCTTAAATGATTACAGTCCGGGATTGGATGGATATATCAGATACCCCTTTCATTCAATGGTTTATACATCAGGAATGAGGAAGTCTGTTGCTTTCGACTTATTCAAGCAACCGATTAAAGGTGAATTATTATTAGAAGTATCAAATTTTGAAATGTCACAAGATTTTCAGTTTCAGTGGTCATCGACCTTCTATGCTCATCATGAAATAAAACAAGGATATACTAATAGAGGTCAATGGTTAGGAGCAGGTAACGGAACAGGCGGCAATAGTCAATATTTAGGTTTTAAAATGTTTTATCCAAAAGGGAATGTGAATGTTTATGTACACAGGAAAAATCCCGACAATGACTATATCTATCAATATTCTGTAGGTACTGACATTGTCAGAGAACCGTTGGATAAGCATACACATATTAAAGATTTCAAAGCTGTTGTTGCTTCAGGAATTAACTCAGCATATTTTGTTCAACCAAACATTATGCTCTATGGCGGCATATGTTATTATATAGAGCACAACCCGTTATATAACTCAATAAGTTGGTCGGAAACATCAAAATTATCATCTATAAGATTAGAAGCAGGCATAAAGTTTAATTTTAATTAAATGTTTTAAGTCTTCTTGCTATAACTAAGTACAGCCCAGCCGTTAAAGAAGACAGCAAGACCTGCAAGTGCCAAAAATGGCATGATAAGATCGGTAAAACCACTACCTTTCAGATAAATCTGACGGAAAGCATTGATAATATATTTCAACGGACTGATATTGCTGACTAACTGTGCCCAATCGGGCATGCTGGCAACCGGCGTATAGAGTCCGCTCATAAAGATGAAGGTAATCACGAAGAAGAAAATCATGAAGATTGCCTGCTGAATAGTGCTTGCATAGTTTGAAATGACTAAGCCGAAACCGGAAATTGCCAATACAAAGATGAAAGTAAATAGGAATAAGGTTACAAAACTTCCTACCGGAAGAAAATTATAAAAGACCCACGACGCAAGAAAGCTGATACTAAGCACCACGAAACCAACAACCCAATAAGGAATGAGCTTAGCCAGTATAAATTGAATTTTACCCACAGGCGTAACATTCATTTGTTCGATAGTTCCGCTTTCTTTTTCGCTAACTATATTGATAGCCGGCAGAAAACCGCATACAAGCGAGAGTATCATTACCATTATTGCCGGAATCATATACACTAAGTACGTAAGGTGCGGATTAAATTTATAGAGGGGAACAATCTCCATAGAAGGGACTTGTTTTCCTACATCGAATTGAAGAATTTCGCCACGTATTTGTGAGTTAAAATCGGTTATTATTGCGTTAAGATATGCACCTGCAAACCCACCTTTCATCCCATTTACAGTGTTCGATGAAATCATCACCTGTGCTTCTTGTTCACGTATTAAGTCAGCCTCAAAATGAGTAGGTATCTCAAGAATAACATCAGCCTCGTTTAATTCGATACTTTTCAATGCTTCTTTGTGAGTGGAAGATACATCGGTAATGCGAAAATATCCCGACGATTCGATCTTGCGAATCATCCTGCTTGAATAGGAACTTTTATCGTTATCGACTATACTGATATTCAGACTGCTGACATCGAAATTTGCCACAATAGGAAATATTAATATCACTATAAAAGGATATGCAATGACCAATTTGGGTAGAAATGAATTTCTGAAGAACTGTTTAAATTCTTTTTCAATTAAATATTTAAGCATAATTATTCGAGTCTGTATTTAAAACGTTTTATACTTAAGACAATCAGTACAACCGCCATAGAACTTAAAATAATAAGTTCCTGATAGATATACGAAAATCCTAAGCCTTGCAGCATCACCTTTTTTACCGCAATGATATACCACTTAGTAGGCACAACATGAGCTAAGACTTGTAATGTCCAAGGCATATTTTCTAAAGGAAACATCATACCTGAAAGCATCAATACGGGTAATATTAAAACCATAGCAGAAATAAGCAAGGCTATCATTTGCTTTTTGGCTACGGATGAAATAAGTAAGCCAAGCGACAGAGCGACTAAAATGTAGATAACAGAAATCAGGATTAGTAAGCTTAAACTACCAACTATCGGCATTCCCAACACATACACAGAAAGTAAAAGTATGGTTGCAAGATTAATTATCGACAGAACAAAATAAGGTACTACTTTAGAAATTATAATTTGTACAGGTCTCATGGGCGATACTAACAGGACTTCCATCGTTCCTAATTCTTTTTCGCGGGCAATCGAAACCGATGTCATCATGGCACATATCAGCATCAATATCATACCCATAACACCCGGAACGAAATTATATGAGCCTTTCAGAGTTGGGTTGTAAAGAAATTTTATCTCAGGTTTAATTTGATAGGGGATTTTCACTTCGCCCATCATATCCTGCTGATAAGAAGCTATCAAACTACTTGCATACATAGTAAGGGTAGCAGCGGTGTTTGGGTCTGAACCATCGGCAATGAGTTGTACTTGTGCGTCACCTGTGTGCATCATGTTTTCATAAAACCGTTCGCTGAAAACCACAACAAGCCCTATTTTATCTTTACGGAAAACATCTTCGATTTGATCGGGACTGTCTAAATATCCTGAAAAGATGAAATAATCACTCATCGAAATTTTATTTACTATACCTTGTGTAGCCACATCGCGCGAAGGGTCGTAAATAGCAAATCGGGTATTTTTCACCTCGGTAGTCATCATAAAACCAAACAAAATAAGCATGACAATCGGCAATACCAATAAGATTATCATCGTCCATGTATCACGGAATATATGATAAAACTCTTTCCTTACAAATGCTAAAAACTGATTCATATTAATCGGAATTACGAGTTGACTTACGTGCTAATTGATGAAAAACCTCATCCATATTTCTGGCGTTAAACTGATTTTTTAGAGCCTTCGGACTATCCAATGCTTCAATTCTGCCATCCACCATAATGGAAACTCTATCGCAATATTCTGCTTCGTCCATATAATGTGTAGTTACAAAAACAGTAATACCCTTATCAGCGGCTTGATAAATCATTTCCCAGAAGTTTCGGCGCACGGCAGGATCAACACCTCCGGTCGGCTCATCTAAAAACACAATTTTAGGTTCATGGAAAATGGCTACTGAAAATGCTAATTTTTGCTTCCAACCAAGTGGCAGCGATTTAACTAAAGTATCACGTTCCTTTTCAAATCCTAATTGCTTGAGTAGCATATCGGTGCGTGGTGCAATCAGACTGTCGGGCACACCATAGATACCGGCATACAATCGTATGTTTTCCCACACTTTCAAATCATCGTACAGAGCAAACTTCTGACTCATATAGCCGATGGTGCGCTTTATCTGTTCGGTTTGCGTACTGATATCAAAACCGGCAACCGTTCCCTTACCCGAAGTAGGTCTACTTAAACCAATAAGCATACGCATAGCTGTAGTTTTACCCGCGCCATTAGCTCCTAAGAATCCAAAAATCTCACCTTGCTTCACCTCAAAAGAAATGCTATCCACCGCCGTAAAGTTCCCAAACTTCTTCGTAAGGTTTTGCACAGAAATTACAATTTCCGGTTCTAACCCTTGATTTATATTTTTGATATTCATTTGGTTGTATATAAATTGTCTATAGTCTATAGTCAATGGTCTATGGTGAAGTCCTCTGAACTCTCAACTCCAAACTCAAAACTATAAATTGTAAATTGTCCATTGTAAATTGTAAATTGTAAATTTCATGTTGTCAATTCCATAAAGCAGTCCTCCACAGTAGCTTCAATTTTTTCAACTTCGATATCACTATGTCCGAGCTGTGCCAAGTGATCCTTTAACTCATTAATCTTCAATTTGTCATGATTCAAAACAAGATGATGAGCATCGCCAAAGGCAAAGCATGATCTTACATCAGGCAAGCTTCTCAAATCTTGGAGGAGTTTCGACATATTATTACTTTTAACCGACCATAATGTATGGTCAAACTGCTTCACGATATTTTGTGGAGTATCGATCTTCAAGAATTTACCATTCTGAATTAATGCAATACGGTCGCACAAGCTTGCTTCGTCCATATACGGCGTGGACACTAAAATAGTTATATGTTGCTCTTTAAGCTGTTTCAACATTTCCCAAAACTCTTTACGTGAAACAGGATCGACACCCGTAGTCGGTTCGTCTAAGAAGAGCACTTTTGGCTTGTGTATTAAGGCACAGCAAAGTGCCAATTTCTGTTTCATACCACCTGAAAGTTGACCGGCACGACGTGTCTTGAAAGGTTCGATTTGCTTGTAAATGGTTTCAATCAAGTGATAATTCTCTTCGATGGTAGTTTGGAAAACCTTGGCAAAAACATCTAAATTCTCTTCGACAGTCAAATCCTGATACAGCGAAAATCTACCCGGCATATATCCAACTTCATTCCTGATAGCCTTGAAATTCGTAACCACATCCTTTCCTTCCACAGTTACCGTTCCACTATCTGCAAGAATCAAGGTAGTTAGAATCCTGAACAAGGTAGTTTTTCCTGCACCATCCGGACCGATAATTCCGAATACCTCTCCAGGATTCACCTCAAAGCTTACATCATCCAAAGCCAATACATCCGTCTTCTCAAAGATGGTATTTTTGAAGTATCGCCTTGATACAGAACGACAAACAATGGACAATTGACAATTGACAATTGACAATGAAGAACTATCTTTTGTTGTATTCATTTCTATTTACCAATTACGATTTACGATTTTTATTATCTATTTGCTTCTCAACACTCTCAAAATAGAACGCGGATAACACGGATGCAAGCAACGCTAATATACGCAGATCAGAAATCAGCGTTTGAAAATCCGCGTCATCAGCGTACCATCATTGTTCTATTGTCAATTATCAACTGTCAATTGAACCTGTCCGTACATCCCGATTTTCAAGTAACCATCGTTTTTTACTCCAATCTTAACGGCATACACCAAATTGGCTCGTTCATCCTTAGTTTGAATGGTTTTTGGAGTAAACTCAGCTTTGCTCGATATCCACTCTATAGTTCCCTCATACTCCCGTGTATCATCACCAAAATCAGAAAAAACCTGTACCTTTTGACCCAATTTAGTTTTTGTAAGCTGGTCGGAGGTCAGATACGCACGAAAAATCATATTCTCAATATCTGCAATTTTATAGAGTGACTTGCCTTGTATAGCCAACTCATTCGGTTCAGCATATTTTACTAACACCACCCCCTCAATCGGATTGATGATACGACATTTCCTCAATTGATCTTTCAATTGTTCAATCTGCACTTCGAGCGTTGAAACATCCTCATTCAGTCCATTTACCGTAATGGTTAAGGTCGATTTTTGAGCATCAAGCTGTTTCTCCAACAAAGCAATTTGAGCATTGATATCATCCAACTGTTTTTGATTAGCAACATTTGCATGTACCAAATTAGCAATGCGCTGTTGCTCTGTTTTGGCAGTGGCGATTTGCTGTTCCGCAACTGCAATCTGTTTTTGAACTTCAGGATGACGACTTTTGATTGCATTAATACTCTTCTGCAATTGTTTTATTCTAAGGAAAACCTGTACACTATCTATAGCTCCAACCTGTTGGTCTTTCTTTAAAGTCTGACCTTCTTGTACATCAAACGAAAGAATTCTACCATTTGCCTCTGCTGAGACAAGAATTTCTGTTGCCTCAAAAGTACCCGAAGCATCGTAATTTCCATTCTTATCATTACAAGACGCAACACAAATCAGAGCAATACTGAAAATAAAATATTTGATTGAGTTCATATTTAAATATTTATTTGCTTAATTATTAGTCGAATTTTTTAGATTGTAAATTGCCATTAGAAGCTGAATCTCGTGCAATGATTTTTCTGCTATAGCTGCACTTTCAGCATTCATCTCACGCACCAAATCGGTAACGGTTGAAGTGCCGTTTTCAAGTCGCTTCTCAACCGACTGTTTAATGCCGGTACGCAAGGTCACGATTTCATTGTCGCTATTGATCTGCTCTTTAATCTTCGCGATTTCAGTCTTTTGTTGTAGCACCTTTAGATTTACATTGAATAGAAAGGTTTCTTTTTGAATCTCTACTTGTTGCTTGCCAACAGCAATTTTATTGAGATTGTTCTTTTGCGTATATAAACCACCAAAGTTCCACGACAAACGTGCACCTACTATATAAAACGGTGTAAAACCAGGCTCAAACATATTTAAGCCTGGATTGCCATATCCTCCTTGTGCAAATAAGCCGACTTTAGGTAAGTTAGATGATTTTAAGAGGCTTTCCTGACTGCCAAGCAGGTGAGTTTGTGCCTCAAACAATTTTAATTCAGGACGATTATTGGGCGAATTATCATTATGAGGTACAAGATCATCAGGCTTTTGAAATGTTCCGGTCAATACGATAGGATTTCCGGTCATAGCTGACAACATCCTTTTGTACGCCATCTGTGCAGCCGACAGTTCCGCCTTACGTTGCTTGGTTTTTAGTTGCTCCACTTTAATCATATCCGCATCAGTTTGGTTAGCTATCCCGTTTTGAATAAATGCCTGCACCTTATCGTAATTAGTTTGAAGCTCATCTTGCAGTATATCAAGCTGTATCATTTGCTCATTTAAAAGAAGTATACCAAAAAAGAGTTGATTCACCCTATCTCTAATAGCGTATAAATCAACTGCCAAACTCTGCTTCTCCACCTCGCTTGAAGCTTTAATATTATCCTTCTGCGAATAGGTTACACCACCATCCCAAACTACTTGACTCAACTCAGCCACTACCTTGTATTGATCCCTATTTACCGATGGAATAGATAGATTCTGACCTGTCATTTGACTCAATTTATCCAAAAAGTCTGATGGAATTTCGGTAACATCCGATTGATACGTAGCTTGTGCATTCAACGAAAATTGAGGCAAATAAGCCTTGTTCGCATTAGACAAGCTAAACTTTTCAGATTGTTCTATTAAACCGAACTGCTTGATTTTCGGATAATTATCTTTTGCCATCTGATAGCAAGTATCTATACTGATGGATTGTCCGTTTACAAAGCTGTAAGCGATTAATCCACACCCTACAGCTAAAAACGTTTTGAATTTCATTCTACTTATCATCCTTTTTTAATCATTTGATTGAATCACAAAGATAAAAATATTTTTTTTACTTATTTAAACGCTTTGGTCGTTCGATTAAAATTTATTGCTTTATCATAAAATGCAAGCGGTTGAAGATGTTAGCTTCACTCATACCGCTATCGAAGTCCAAGAATAACAAATTCAAATTTGGATATAACTCACGAGTGCGTTTTTCTATTCCTTTTGAAATAATATGATTTGCAATGCAGCCAAAGGGTTGCAAGCTTACAACACTGTTGATGCCTTTCCTCGCAAATTCGGCAAATTCTGCCGGAATACCCCAACCCTCACCAAACTGAGCGTTGATGCTGACAATCTCGGAAGCACGTTGAGCATCTTCATGAACATCGGAAATAGGTATATAATAAGGATAATGCGATATTCCTTTTTCCATTTTACGAATCATATTGTATACAGCCTTTTCTGCAATATTCATTATAAATTTAGGAATTTTACGTCCTTTTACATCACCTTGAACACGAGCTTCCCTACTTGCAAAAGATTTTAGAAAGAATCCTGTTATAGGAGGTAAGACAGGTTCAACTCCTTGTGAAACCAACCAGTTTACGACATTTTTATGACCAAAGTTATTATACTTCACATAAATCTCTCCGACTATACCAATACGTTGCACCTCTTTTCGATTGTTAATTGCTAAAAACTCATTCGCAGCCATTTCTGCCAATTCATAAAAGCGATTTGCGTCATTTCTTTTCAGGGCTTCTACACCCAAATCAAGATATTGTTGCTTTAAACGTTTTGCACCACCTTTTTCTGTTTCTCTTGGTGCGGTAGAGTAGTAAAACTGCGAAAGACAATCGGCATAAATTACGGTAGCAGCAATTACTTTAATATATTTTCGCCACTTTATTTCAAAACCGGGTTGCTCATTGAGTCCGCTTGTTGTTGAAACTGTAATAACCGGAATATCCTCAAATCCGGCAGCAATCATCGCCTTTTTTATTAAAGCCACATAGTTAGTTGCTCGACATTGACCGCCTGTTTGAGTTATGCCTAAAGCTATTTCATTCCGATTATACTTACCATCTTCTAAAGCTTTCATCAGGTCACCAACAACAAGTGTTGCCGGATAACAAATTTCATTGTTAGAGTACTTTAAACCATATCTAACTGACTCATAGTCGCTTGGTGGGAGATTTTCCATTTTATACCCCATCAATCCAAAAGCTGATGGGATAAAAGGCGAATAAAAATCACCAAACCATGGAGCAATAATTTTCCTATGACGTTCTTCTTTTGTAAAAGGCACTGTTTGAGTCGGAATTTCCTTTTTGTAGACTTCATTGCTATTTTTAAATTTTAGGCTTTCTACAAGCGAACGAATTCTTAAACGCGTTGAGCCAATGTTGTTTATATCATCAACCTTGATTATCGTAGTGTTTTTTCCGTTTCGATGCAAGATATCATTCACCTCATCCAAAATAAAAGCATCGGGACCACAACCAAACGATGTGATTTGCACATAACTGACATTCGCCGGAGCTTCGTTTGCTGCCCACAGTGCAGATTTAAAAACACGATTGGTATATTCCCACTGCATTACGCTTTGAACTTTATCGGTATCTACTTGTAAATCACGAACAATATCTTCCGTGATCACATCGGCACCGAAATCGGTAATCATATTTGCAATCTTATGCTGAATAAGAGGATCAATATGATAAGGGCGACCGGCAAGCAGAATAACCAAGCGATTTTCTGCGACTGCATCTTCAAGAATATCTTTAGCTCTGAGGTTTAGTTCGTCTTCATACCCTTTCTGAGCTTTAAGTGCTTTGTTAAATGCTTTGTCAATTTTAGTTGTGTCAATATCAGACAAAAGGGATTGTAAGTATTTTTCACAAGCTCTTTTCATCAGCTTTTTATCTGCAAAAGTAAAAGTTGGTGCATCTATCGGAATATTAAAATTCTTTTCCGGATTGATGGAGCTTTTTATAACATCCGAATATCCGGTTACTATCGGGCAGTTATAGCTATTATTTGTTTGCTCATCATTTTTATCTTCAAACACAACATAAGGCATAAAAATTCGATCAACTTTCTTGTCAATCAGGTTGTAAATATGTCCATGAGAGAGCTTTGCAGGGAAACAGATATTATCAGCCATCACCGTCCCAATACCCGATTCGAACATCTTCATAGTTGATTTATCAGACAGCACCAATCGGATTCCTAATTCAGTAAATAAGGTATGCCAAAAAGGATAATTTTCATAGATGCCTAATATGCGTGGAATTCCAAGAGTGAGGGTATTATTGCTTTCTAATACGGGACGGTCGAAAAGCAGCTCGTACTTTTCTTCATGCATATTTACTCCTTTTATAACCATATCGCCGGAATTGCTAAAGATTTTTTCGCATTTATTACCAGCGTAAAATCGTTCTCCTGTTTCAAATTTGAAATGAGTTACAGTACAATTATTCTCACATCCCCGACAAACTGATTTTGAGGTATCATATCTTTTTACTTGAGCCATTTCCGCTAAATCAACAGGAACGGTTTGCTTGTCGGCAAATTTCTTGCGAGCATATAATGCAGCACCATAAGCACCCATCAATTCAGGAGCATCGGTTACCATTACTTCTTTTCCAATTTCTAACTCTAAAGCACGAAGAACAGAGAGGTTGCGAAACGTACCACCTTGAACCATAATATGGTCGCCTAACTCTTTATAGTCTTTCAGTTTCAGTACTTTATTAAGGCAGTTACCAATAACCGAATAGCCCAAACCTGCTGAAATATCGGCAACACTTGCGCCTTCCCGCTGTGCTTGTTTCACTTTTGAATTCATAAACACAGTACAACGTGTTCCCAAGTCGCACGGACGTTTCGATTCCAAAGCTATTAGAGAGAAATCTGGAACAGAATAATTGAGTGAATTAGCAAAAGTTTCGATAAAAGAACCACAACCCGAAGAACAAGCCTCATTGATTTCCAAGCGTTTGATAATGCCGTTCTCAATAAATACTGCCTTCATATCCTGACCTCCAATATCCAAGATAAAAGAAATTTCTTTATCAAAATGATAAGCACCCATATAGTGAGCAATGGTTTCGACCATACCAAAATCGAGCTGAAATGCCTTTTTCATCAAATCTTCGCCATAGCCTGTAACGCAGCTACCTAAAACTTTCATTTCTAAATTGGCTTGTCGGGTTTGCTTTAAAAGCTTTTGTAAGCCAATGGCAACAGCGTTTAAGGACAAGCCTTCATTTTTTGCATAATGCTCAAAGAAGACTTTTCCATTTTCATCGGTTACTACAATTTTTGTAGTTGTCGAGCCACTATCAATACCGATAAAGCAATTGGAATTTGTTAAATCATTGATATTGATACGTTTTATTTTATACTTCTCTTTTGAATATTTCCATTCTTCATATTCATTATTATCTGTAAATAAAGGTCTTAAATAGTTTGTATCGAGGTTGAAAGTTCTTTTTCTCTTCTTGTTGAGAATGGATATATATTCTGATATTAGTTTAGCTTCCTGATTTTTCTCTGCCAAAATAGAAGCACCCCAAGCAGGAATAACTTCAGAGCTTTCAGGGATAATCACATCTTCGGTTTTGAGTTTTGTAACATTAATAAAAGTTTTGCTAAGTGAGGGGATAAAAGTAAACGGACCTCCACACAGAAAAATCTTGGATTCAAGCTTATGCCCACGAGCGAGGGATGTAATCACCTGCATACTAACCGCATGCAATACAGAAGCGGCAATATCTGCTTTATTAACATTCCGGGCTAATAAATTTTGAACATCGGTTTTTGAAAACACACCGCAACGCGAAGCTATCGGATAGATGGTATCAGCATTTTCTGCAAGAGAATTCAACTCATCCATTTCGATATTCAGCAATGCACACATTTGATCAATAAAAGAACCGGTACCACCTGCACAACTACCATTCATGCGAATATCAGGCGTTTTCCCTTCTTCGAAAAATATCATTTTTGAATCCTCGCCACCTATATCGACAAAACTTGTTATTTCCGGGAAATGCTTGTAAATAACTTCACATGATGCTACAACTTCCTGACAAAATGGGATATTATACCTTTCCGAAAGTCCCATTCCTGCTGAGCCTGTAATAGAAAGTTTAGCAGATAAATCACCTAATTTATTCTGCATTTCAAAAAGAACCTTATTTAAAGTTCCGTTAATATCGGCATAATGTCGGCGGTATTCTTTGTAAATAATATTGTAAGAACTATCTGTAACAACTACTTTTAAGGTAGTAGAACCTACGTCAAGTCCGATGTTTATTTGGTTGTATTTTTTATTGTTTATATGTGGTCTATTCTCGTAATTCATCACTTTTGTACTCAAACATTTTAAAACTTAAAGCTCATTTATTCATTTATTTTAATCATTTGATTAATATTAGAGTAAAAAAATATTCTGCAGTATAGGATATAAATTTAGCGATTATTTTATCTCTTGTCAAAAACTATTGATTTTTTATGAACTCCGGTCTTTAATAAATAATTGCCTATTGCTTTGTTAAACGCTGATGAACCTACGATATAATACACATTTTCCATATTTGTAAGAGTTTCATCTATTGCCTGATAAAGGTCATTCCTGTTTTTAACAAAATGATTCTTAATATATGCTTTAGGTAGATTATCAAGTTCTTCTTTATAAACAAAAAAACCACTTCCATCTATATTAATATTTGTAATAAACACCTTTTTAGTATTAGATAGATATTCTAATAATATTGGGCGTAAAGTCGCAATACCCACTCCCATGCTTATTAAAACAATAGGTTTATTGTTATTCACATTTTTGATATGATTAGCTATTTTAAAACATCGGATTTCATCACCAACATTTAAATTTTGCAGAGCTTTTTTAAAGTCAGACGGATTTTCTCGAATACGTGTTGTAAATCCAAGCTCATTTTCAGATGGGTGGGTCATGATTGATAACTCTCTCATCAATCCTTTTATCATTTTCTGTCCACTTTTAAAATCAGAACTAATAAAATGTGCATACGCACCCGGTTCCCATTTAATATTGTTTGGAACTTCAAATTTAAAAGTAAAAGTATTGGGTGCCTCTTCAATTATCTTAGTTACTTTTAAGGATGTTGTGATTTTCCTTACAAAATATGTTATCATTATAGATATTTTAAATATTGTTTAACTTTATATCTTCCCTTTCTTCATTGCTTTTACCCAAACAGGTATCAGTTTTTTACGCTCCTGCATCATCTTATCAAATTGTATCTCATTTGCTCCACTAACTTCTTGCAGTAAGGGTTTGGCGATAAATGGAAAAATGACTAATCCCAATAAGTTAATTAAAAATTGTAATGGATTAGGTTCTGTAATTTCTCCTTCTTCAACGGCCTCTTGATATTGTTTAAGAAAAACAGAACTGAATATTATCTGTTTGTATGGTAGTCTTTCTAATAATCCACTTGCATTACCACGTAACTCACTTAATATAAAAATTGGAATACAAGGCTCTTTGGTCACAAAATCAATATAATTTGAAACAATAACTTCCACTTTCTGATCTAAACTACTATGTTCATCATTCAAGACAGACACCATACGTTGAAAAAAACCGGAAACAGTTTCAAACATGATGATATCAAACAACTTTTCTTTGCTTCGAAAATAATAATTGAGTAAAGCAAGGTTAATACCCGCTTCTTCGGCGATATCTCTTGTGCGTGTTGCAGCATAACCTTTTTTATGAAATATGGTTCTTGCGGCTTCCTTTATCTTTTCTTCGGTGGTAGTGTCAACTTTTTTGTTTTCCATTGCGTTGAATGTTATTTACGGTGCAAAGATAATAAAAGTCTTTTGATTCAAACAAATATTTTAATCAAATGATTAAGCATGATATTTTATTCTGTTTTACTAATCATATTTACAACAAATTACTTAAAGCATATCCTAAACACACAGCTATAAAACCTAAAAAAACACTTAATCCGGTATATAATAACATTGTCAATAATTGTCCATTATGAATAAGTGTTAAGTTTTCATTAGTAAATGATGAGAATGTCGTAAATCCACCAACAAACCCTACCATTAAAAACAATCGCATCTCTAATGAAAGAATAGTAGTCTTATCGGATAAGCCTGTCAAAAATCCTATAATGAAACTTCCAATAATGTTAACTAAAAGTGTCCCGGTCGGTATAGAGAAAAAATCCCAATAAATATTTAGTTTTGAAACAAAGTATCTGCCAACACTTCCTATAAAACCACCCATTCCTACTATCAAAATATCCTTTATCATATGTGTATTGTTCGTTTTGAAAAATTGTTGTTAAATGGCTATAAAATAAAAAATCCTACTCATGACAATCTTTTTTAGATTACATTAAGTAGGAACTATCAGCTATATTTCAAGCGGTTTCAGGGAAGTCCCATTCCCTTTTTCTATTTGTTGTGCAAATATAATTCAATTTTTAGAAATGTATTCGTTTTTTTGAAAAATATTTGGAACGCTGATAACGCGGGTTTAAGCAGATTGGTGCGGATCACTCCGGAATATAAATAATCTCTCCGTTTTCTAATTCATAAGCAATTCCTACTCTTCTGCCTTTGGAGCTTGTGTTGCTTTGTTCTTCTGAAGGGGTATATTTATTAATCTTATTGCCTTCTTTGGTGATAATTTCCATATTGTCTTTACCGGGGTTTTTGACAATAGTATAGTCTTCCTGCGTGAAAACTTCCGTCATATTCATGTGCATCACCATTGCAACCATCAGTGCAACAGCAAATACCATTGCCACGTCAAACAAATTGACGATTACGCTTAGCGGATCAGTATCCTCTTCGCGTGAAAATTTACTTATTCTCCTCTTTCTGCTCATCTTGTTGATTGCTTTTTTGTTCAGTTAAAATTCGAGATACATAATCGAGATTGTTGGAATCTTTAGCATACCAGCGTTGCTTGGTTTGTAAGGTAACTAACCCAACTGCGGATACCACTAACCCGACTACCGTAGTTGCAAAAACTACTTGCATATTGTAAGCCATGCCCGATATATCACCGGTGGAAAGTCCGACCAACGCAGGACTCATAGCGATAAGAGTTCCAATAAGTCCAAGTACAGGACCCATTTTAGCCAACATTTTTGACAGCGAAAGATCTTTGTCTGCCTCATTTTCAAAGTTTGCAATTAAATAATCTGCATAAGCTTCACCTTGAGGTGCCGATAATAAGTCGTTCATGTAACGCGTAAAAAGCGAATTTTCACATGAAGCAGCTAAGGATTTCAGGTTTCCGACACCAAGAGATGCAATGTTCTTGATGCTATCTCCCAAAATTTTGTCATTTTTACGTTTTACCATAAACTGATTATAAAAACTGCCGGTCAGCAACAATGACCTTGCAAATAAGAAAAGCAGAATGATAATGTCCGGTATCAACAGACTGTTAGCGACCCAAAACAGTGTTTTTGAAATAATTTCCATATATATTTTTATTTTATTATTTATCTTATTTATGAATTCGATTTTTCTTATCTCCTCTATATTTTTCCAGAATAGTTTGTTTGTATTTATTCCAAAAATAACCGATAGCAAAAAGGAGTAAAAATAAAGTAACCGAATATACAATCGCTTTAATATTAAGTGGTTCCTTTGCTGCTGCATAGGTTACATTACCATCTACGGTAGTTAACAAACCTAATATTGCCACAAACAAACTGACTAAAAAGTATATTTCTAATCGAAGTTCTTTTTCAGGAATTAAAAGTTTTAAACCGTATGCTAAAGCCGGTAAAACAATAAATATTGCTCCGGAAAACATGAAGGTTATTGAACTAAAACTGATACCGGGCAGACTAAAGATGCTTTGTGTCAGTAGATAATACAAAACCGGAAACAACAATAAACTTGGATACCAATAGAGCAATTTCACCCATCGTTTTTCTTTTTTACCGAACATATTGCGTAATGTAGCAATACAAAAAGCTAATGAAACGGCAGATTCGGCTGTTATAAGAACAGCCATATCCTGTAAAGCTTGTTTGTTATTCAGATAATTCTGCAACTGTAACTTTGACTGCCCTATTGCATATTGTTGTATCCAAATGATGAAAATAGCTGTAATAGCTGCAAATATCAAGGTCTGCCACCACTTCCAAAAACTAAGTTTCAAAGAAGTATTGACAATAATAAACAGAATTAATATTTGTATGATAACCTCCATAGACGAATTATTTTCTCTTCCTTTTTCTACGTAAAACAACTAATAAAGCAACAAATAAGGCAAGTGCAACCGACCCAACAATAACTCCATTAAAGGAATTTTTCTGATTATCATCCATAACAGACATTTCTTCTTTCTTCAAAACTGTGCTGCCATTTGTAGACGTAACAGGCGAAGATGTCTTCATTTTTTGTAGTTGCTTATTATATGCTTCTGCTTCTTTAGGATTGATTTTCTGACTGATAAAACTTTGCAGTTTCGCATTATTACCAGAGAAACCTGCACCCGAAGAGCCAAATTCACGCACTAAATCAGTATGCAGTTTAGCAATATCAACAAGTTGAGTTTCAGATGCTTCCCACATGCCTTTGCGCGCACTTTCCATCATAATAGCAGTTACTTCCTGCAATACTTCCGGATTGGTTTGCTTGAAATAAGTCTCAGTTCCCAAATTGAATTTATCTTTTACATAGATGTCATAATAAGCATCCCACAGCTCATTATCAACCACATCAGGCTTGGTAACATTCCAGCCAAAGGTATTGGTTACCACTTCGGTTAGCTGCGATGCACTACCCGCTCCACCTTTCATCATCTCCTTTATATAAGCAGGATTTAGTACTGTTGAGCGCGACTCTACACCTATAGCTTCCTTTAAATCCTGCATTTTCATATGATTACGATTGCGATAATCAGCAAAATAAGCATCAGGGTCTTTACCCGTAACATTGCGAATTGCAAGGTTTAATCCACCCATAAACTCATATACATGGTCGAGACTGAGTGCACCCCAAGTATTATTCTGACGTGGTTGAATAATAACATCGGTATTAGTTAGGACTGTCTTCAATAATCCCGTTTGAAATTCGCCCCAATTTTTATCGCTGCCATAATCAGCACCCATATTATTCATATAAGTATTGGCAATTTCATCTTCTGTTTCCCATTTATCACTGCTCGTAATCATCTCTTGAATACCTGTTCCATACATGCCGTTTATACCGCCAAACACACGCCTCGTTGACATTGCACGGGC
>CALFXE010000140.1 GCA_937927845.1 uncultured Paludibacter sp. | reverse complement strand
TTTCCATTTAAAATCCAAATAAAATTGGACAATTCACTTTAATTAACTTTTAAATTTTATCTTTGTGTCAGGGTGTTAAGAGGAAACAGGCTCTGCCGGGGGGCAACCTGTCAGCAATAAGCACCCTGACGGTACGCAGTAATGCTACTGGGGGAGGTCGAGATTCTACCTCCCTTTTTGTATTACTGATACTGTCCATATGGCTAAGAAAACCCGATCCTACATCCTACGGTAAACAATCTTTCCACAGCAGACTGTCCGTCCTTTCGGCGGGAGCTGCAAATTCCTGTATCAGTTTACGATAGGCGGGGGTCACATACTAATTTAAGCAGACTTCAAAGCTGCAACATTATGATAGTGTTTCCCCCGTGGAAAAATTGCTTACACTGTAGGATTGTATGTTAATTGACAACACAAGGCACATATTCCTGTCCATGTTTGAGTACGAAAAATATCCTGTTCACCAGTTTACGGGCAATCTTGACGATGGCCTTCTGAGCGTTCATCCGTTTACGGTACCCTTGGTAAGCCATCGTCATTGCCGGGTCTTTCCTTATGGCTATCCAGGCAGCCTCGATTATATAACAGCGCAACATGGCGTGCTTGCGAACCGTGATGTTACCGTTTGCCTGACTTTCCCCGCTGGAATGACACATCGGTATCAGACCGATGTAGGAGGCCAGCGCATCGGCATTGCAAAACCGCCCGATATCGTCTATCTCGACCGCCAACGACATGGCGGTGGTTATCCCTATTCCCGGGACCGAAGTCAGCAGACGTATTGGCTCCTTGAGTGCATCACTGCGGGATAACGCACGCAGCAGGCGTGTTTGCCCCAGGAGTATGCCCCGCAGGCGTACAAACTGCTCAATATGTATCCCCAGTGCTTCCTTTCCATATTCGGTAGAAAGGAGTACTTCGCGTAGCCATGCCAGAAACCGCTTTGACCAGTTACCCACCGAATAACGTGTGAATTCCTCCGGGATATCTATCCCGTGGAAGCGTAAAAATGACTTTATCCGGTTCTTCTCCCTCGTGGTGTCTTTTACGATCCTGTTTCTCAACCTTATCAAAGAACGCATTTCCAGGGTGGCTATATCCGGCACATAAATACCTTTTAATGTTCCCGACCGTAACTCCCTGGCCAGTTTCCCGCAATCAACCGCGTCGGTCTTGCGCAATTTCTCCTTACTCATGGTCGGCACATCCGCCGGATTGACTACGATATTGTTGATCCCCAATGTTACTAACTTCTCATGTATCCAGAACCCGCTGAAGCCCGCTTCATAAACCGAATGATAATCCGCTCCCGGATAATGGGTTGTCAAAAACTTGTGCAGCGATTCCGGACTTGGAGATTGACTGAACCTCTTCAGAACCGAATGTTCCGACAATACCGATACCGACCAACTCTTCAAATGGACATCAATTCCTATGTAAATATTTTGTCCTTTGAAATCTAATTTGTTACTTTGCCTTGTATTCATAAGCTATATTGTTTAAGTTAAGATTGTTATCTCTCAAAAACAAAGTTAACTAAAATGATATAGCTTTTTTACTGGACTACCTATCCGTCTTTTCCAAGTTTAAACATAGGAACTAAATTAATAATGTTTTGTTGTCTATCTTGTTTCCCGGATTTTTTATGACTTTAA
>CALFXE010000139.1 GCA_937927845.1 uncultured Paludibacter sp. | reverse complement strand
GAAGCTAGTGTCAGAATCTGAAAATTGAATTTTATTATGATAAACGAAGAGCTACAAAAACACATCACGGAATGTGAAAAAAAATACGGTCCGGCACCATCTCTTGAAGTACTCAATCAATGGATTGGTGAGTTTATGCAGAAACTTAATAATACCGGATTGCCTCAGTTTGAGGGTTATTCATCAACTGAAATGTTTGCAATTATTCATGGATTGTGGAATGAGAATTCTCCTGTTCAGATGCGAGAGTTATCTGAACAGGATTTCAATGCTATTCCTCTATTTTGTCAGATTAAATACATAACTGATGTTCTACATAGGGAGGGTAAAATCAAACTAACCTCTACAAAAGCAATACCTCCCAAGTTTGTCAAAGAGATGTATAAATTAGGTGTGCGTGATTGGATGATTGAAGAGGGGTATTCAAAACTAAGGAAGGAAGGCGATTCGCAATCTGTAGTCCTCACTCACATCTTACTTAAACTTATGAAAATAATAAAAGAGCAAAAAGGTGTGATGACTTTTACCAAATCCGGAGAGATGATTGCTAAAAATAATCAGAAGCTGTTTGAAGAGCTGCTTATGACTTTTACCAATAAATTCAATTTTGCCTACTTTGATGGCTACGAGAATGAATCTATTGGAGGGATGGCAAGTGGGTTTAGCTTTATTTTATTGTCGAAATACGGGATTGAAAAACGCTCTTATAAATTCTATGCGGAGAAGTATTTCAAAGCATTCCCAGATTTACTAAAAGGTTTTGATTCTAACTATAGCACCATCAAGGAACAAGGAGCTCGTTGCTTTTCACTCCGTACATTTGAGCGGTTTATGCTTCATTTCGGATTAATTGAGTTTGAGGAAACAAAGCATCCTGAGAACGAAATATACATCACAAAGTCACAGCTATTCGATAAAATAATACAGGTTATACCTCCAAAAGATGACAAATAATACTTTTAGACTAGACATAGAACCATTCTTCGCGCAATAAAGCACGAACAGATGGAAGTATCTTTTGGACAAAAGTTTGGTATGCTAAACTTCAAAAAAAACTTCAGGATTAAACGACGCGTGTTCGCCGTGATGAACGTATCCCAATTGATTACAAAGCATTTTTGTGCCATTGATGTCGACTTCATTCACATTGGCATGTGAATGACCGTAGAGCCAGAAGTCTATTTCATTATCAAAAATAAAATCATGTAACTCGACAACGAAAGCCCTATTCAACGGACTGTTTTTGTACTGTTCAATGTTGCAGAGTTCGGTTGGCACATGATGTGTCATTACAATTTTCTTTGTTGACTTACTTTGCTGCAAAGCATTTTGAAGATAAGTCAGACAATATGCATGGATTTCATTGTAGTGCTCCGCACCAAACTTCTTTCCATTGTACACTATCCGTCTGCAATCTGCCATACCCATTTCAACTCCCCAAGCTTTATCTGGAGGAACGGGTGACCATAGTGTGGTAAAAAAGAGTTCTATATCAGCAATCACAAGCGACTGATTATTGCGATAACTGACATTCGGGCGAATTGCTTCCGTAAAGTTATCCAACGTATTTGCCAATTCATAGCCCCCATAGTATTCATGATTTCCGGGAACAATAAATGTCTGCTCAAAATTGTCCGCTGCCCAATCCCAAAAAGGATTTTTGTTTAACCTCCTGTCACCAATATAACTAATATCACCCGCCAATAAAAGAATATCACCTTTTACCGATAATCGATTTTCTTTCAAATATTTTGAGTTTTGTGAAAACTCCAAATGTAAATCGGATGCGTATTGAATCTTCATAATCCAAATGTTTTTTTGATTCTTTCGGTAAATACTTCAATGGTGATTTCGTTTCGTAAACCTAAATCTTTGCATAAACCTGCTGTTCCTATACCGTCTTTCCCGACCATCTCCAAAAACAACCTTAAATCCGTTTTCAGAGTTTCAGAAATTTCGTACGTATCACTATCGGTAAAAGTTGTAGCAATACGGAACACATCGTTTTTGTGCTTCGATATATCTTCGCTTCGCACTTGTTCGCCATTTGTTTTACGTACAGAATTGTTAATATACGCTTTCGCTTTTAGCAATACGACAGCTTCCCTATCAATGAAATTTAAATCATTCAACAGAATAGTATGCTGTACAGCATAATAATAGTACTCTTCGTCCATTAAAATAGCAGAGAAACTCGACAGATCTTCACCAACAGGAATCGGTATGAGGTGTACTCCTTTAGGCACTTTAATCATAACAGGCACTCTCGAAAACAGTTCTACCTGTAAAGGAAAACCTTCTGCCTTTGGCTTGATGAAACGATAAAATTGGGTTTTACCGGAGGATGTTTCCCACAATTCATACTGTCCTGCCCGCACAAACTCCCAAAAGCGATTAACAAAAGATTCATTCAATGCTTCTACAACAAGAATAGCATCAATATCTTTCGTTGCACGGGGATTCAAGTCTTTATCCGCCACTAATTCGTTACAGGCTGTTCCTCCTATAATAACATAGTTGTCTGCAAAATCCTTGAAATATATTCTGAATTTCACTAATCCTTTTACCATTTTCTATTATGTATTAACTCATTTATTTCTGCTGCCACCCGTTCATTGGTATCTTCCCTATAGCACAGATAGAGCGATAGTGGGTCTATATATCCGTTAATGCTCAATATGCGAGGGTTGTATTTCCACACTTCGATACGTACATCGCCTTCTAATTCGTCTATATATTCCCAATATTTTTTTTCTTTTAGTTCTTCAAATTCGGGTTTATAGATAGCGTAAGCCTCTTTCCCAGTTTCTGCGAGGAAAGTGTAGTGAGCCAGAGCAGCATCGCCCGATTGACAAAATTTTACTTTATCTTTTGAGTCGGCAAAAAACACTTTGCTGATTGGTTGTTGCATTTGGGGTTCTGCCATTGTCCATAACTGTTTTCTGTCTACTATAAATACCAAGCGCTTTTCTTTAGTGCCAATGATCTGACAAAGATTTTTAGACTTTAGTTCGGCTGCGATCTTTGTTATTGTTTTAGGTGTATAATCCAGTTTCTGGGCTATCTCTTTCAATGAGAATGGCTCTAAATATTCTTTTTGTAAATGATACAACAACAATAGTTGCGCAGATGGCGACAGGAGTTCTGGAAAAGAATGTACAGGCCTTGCATTTTCCGTCAAGCTTATTAGAAATTGCGGCAGGTATACTTGACTTTCAGGAACTATAAAGCCAACTTTCTCCTGAATCAACCGTCGTTTCAATTGAGAGCTTTGGTTGTCCATCACAAAGGCAACCGGCAAGTTCAATAGATTGGACATTGCTTGTGATTGCTTTTTTAACTGCCCAGCTGTTTTAAGATTCTCATCAACATAGGCAAGCACCAATTGATGCCCCTCTACCGTAAGCAAATAATAGTTGTAACCATATTCCAGATACATGGGTAACTTTTTCAACTGCGAGTCGGGAAGTTTTTCCAGATTTGCAGATAAGCCAACTGTTTCCTGTAGAAATTTTTGAATTCTCTTCATATAATTACCTCAATTTATCACGATTACCATATATAGGTAATCATTACAAATATAAGGTAATTATCTTTATTTGCAAAATTTATGAAAGAGATTTAATACTTACAATGTGTGACATAAATACCGTTTTCTTTTAATAGGTATTTGAGTGGGGCTATATACTTATAAGATGCTA
>CALFXE010000138.1 GCA_937927845.1 uncultured Paludibacter sp. | reverse complement strand
CGGATGAACAGTTACTTAGGGTATTATTACCCGCATTTAACACCCATGTTTGGTTGCAGAGGAAACCTGAAGCAGCGGTTGTAAAATTACTGATTAACCCCCCTCCGCTTAGTGGAACGCCTTGAGCGTTGGTAATATTTCCAGGGTTAGGGATAATAATTTGATAACTACTATTGCTATTGAGTGGACTACTGGTATTGAAAGTCACGGTCCGATTAGAGTTACTGTAGACAGGATTAATCAAAGTAACGTAGGTCTGTGACAATGTATTATATAATTGATGATACACAGATTTGATTTTTATCGCAAAAATTATTCCGTACGAAGCATTCACCGTGTATTTTCGATAATAATTTGTTTCATACAGTTTAAAGATTAGGAGTATTAGACGTTCGCTTTAATGTAAGAGTGCTCTGCAAATGAGGATATTCCTTTAGTTTTATTAGAGTCTATAGGTTTCCTTGAAGTAGTCGGATACAAGCTAAAATAAGAGTGTCTCATTAGTTTTTAATCACCAGCCGAGACCGAGAACTTCCCGGCATGATGGAATTTGAAGGTTTACTACCATAACCATTTTCTTGTACTTAAATCTTATTTCTGAACATTGTTCAAAAATTAAGTTCAGGCTCCGCTGAAGGATTACAACATTCGGCTATAGCAATAGCTGTTTTACTAAGTCCTAAGCCTATTGTCGCTAAACTATGTGTTACTAAACGAATAAATGTATCTAATGTATCCAAAATCATAGAAGCTCCATAATAGAGGGCGCACAAGAAGCTCATAGCTCCTAGGGTGATATTAGTACCACCGCATTTTATCTCATCTAAATCAAAAGTTTCAGCACCGATAACAATATTAGCTACACCGAAAGTGGATGTCATTAATGCTTCTAGAGTTAAATTTAACGCTAAGCCCAGATTAATGAGCGGTAAGGCAGCAATTGCTTTTACATTTTTTTGGCATCAGAAAATGAAGTGAATGGCTTAAAAAAACTATTTTGATAATCTCCTGAACACATGAAGTCATTTAATCTTCTTTGTTTATGGTTGTCTAAATTTTCAAACATTAGCCATCTCCAGTCTTATATAAAAATCAAATTGTATAATAATATTTCTTTTTGGCAAGTTTAAAAAAATTTATTTGGATGCCCTTTGTTTATAAAGTAACAAGACCCATCCTATCGGGCGATGCCAGTACTTGTTAAGATGGGGCATTTATGGTTCGTTAATTAAAGCATGATACCCTGGATTGGCGGTACCAAATTATCATTTGATTACCTTGTATTTAAAACTTCTATGCAAGTTTCGGTAAATTGGTAATTCCCCACTATGAGGTAGTTGTAGGGGGTATCTATTGGACAATAGTGGACGTTTGATAGGACTTAAGGCCCGTATTTAAAAGGGATTATGGATGATACTGGAGTGTTTTGGATGATAAATTGGGGCGGCGGCTATTTAACTTAATATATAATCATTTGATTTATAAAATATTTATTTTGTATGAATTTAAATATACCCCCATTTATACCCCCTACAACATTCTCTATCTCTAATTTATTATAATGACATGTAGATATAATGTTAAATTTTCGACATATCGTCCGTATATGTTTACACCATCGACATATTCTAAAAACATGTCGACAAAATAAGAAAATATCGACACATTTCTTTGACATGTCTATTGCATCGACATATCCTTAAAACATGTCGATAAAATTGGAAAATTTAAACATTAAGAAAATTGATGTAACGAAAGCATACAATGAATTGCCTGCACTGCCTCCCAAACAGGATATTGAAACTAAAAAAATACTGAAAGTATGTATTGAAGCACGTGCGTCACTAGCAGAGTTGAGAAAAGCGGCAGAAATGTTACCAAACCAAAGCGTTCTAATAAACTCTTTGCCTTTGCTAGAAGCACAAGCAAGTTCAGAGATTGAAAACATAATGACTACAACAGATAAGTTATTTCAATACGCCAATAGCAGTTCCGAAACGAATATAGATCCAGCTACAAAAGAAGCTTTACGTTACAGAACTGCTTTGAGAGAAGGCTTTGAATCTATTAAATCTCGACCATTAAATACGGTCTTAGCAGAAAGTTTATGTTCAACCTTGCATGGCGTTGAAATGACAGTAAGAAAGGTTCCAGGAACCACTCTCTCCAATCAAGCAACGGGAGAAATAATTTATACTCCTCCTGAGGGCGAGGCGCTTTTAAGGAAAAAGCTTCATAATTGGGAAGTGTTTTTACATGATCAGAATGATATTGACCCATTAATAAAAATGGCTATAGGGCATTATCAATTTGAAGCAATCCACCCATTTACGGATGGAAATGGCCGAACGGGAAGAATTTTAAATATATTGTATTTAATCGAGCAAGAACTATTAACTATACCTGTTCTTTATTTGAGCCGTTATATCATCAAGCATAAGAAAGAATATTACCAAAATCTCTTAAATGTCACTTTAAAAGATGATTGGGAGTCCTGGATTATTTACATGTTAAATGCTGTCGCAAACACATCTCAATGGACTTGCAATAAGATTAAGAACATTATTGGCCTAATGGAAGAAACCGTGGAGTATGTAAAAAATAAACAACCTAAAATATATTCAAGAGAATTAGTAGAACTTCTTTTTGTACAACCTTACTGCAGAATTTCGAATGTAGTAGATGCAGGGATAGTAAAAAGACAAACCGCTGCCGAATATCTGCAGAAGTTTGTTAGTGAAGGTATTTTGAAAGAAATAGAAATTGGAAGAGAAAAAATATATATCAATACAAAATTCATGCAAATCTTATTTAGGGACACTGATTAAAATGCAGCATTTATGGTTAATGATATTTGAAAGACTTAAAAATGCAGGTAAAGGACATGAACACGATAGTATCAATTGAAAAAGTCATTAAAAAAATTCCAAGAGGAAGGATTTTTTTCGTGGACTCAATTTATAAAAAATATCCAATCAAGCTTGTACAACGTGTTTTATTGCGGTTAGCAAAAAGCAATGAAGTGGTTACTATATGCCGTGGTATATATTTTAGGCCTGAAAAGAGTCGCTATTTGCCAGATCGCCCAATTCCGCCCAGTACAGATAAAATGATCTTGCCTTGAATTGATGGACACCTAGTTAAGAGAGTAAAATCTTAACCAGAGGTGAATAATGCACAATAAAAATCCAGAACAAAAATCAAACAGAAAGAAATACAGCCCACATTTTAAAGATCAGGCACTAGAGGGTAATCCCCCCATTTTTAACTGAAGCTACAAGTAGAGGATTAGGCCACTAGTGCCAATTTTTGCTTTGGAGGAATTCCTCCGATAGCAGTATTAGGTCGTTCACTATTGTACGTCCATAGCCATGGTGTCGCATGAAGTTGTACCTCGGCA
>CALFXE010000137.1 GCA_937927845.1 uncultured Paludibacter sp. | reverse complement strand
AAAGACAATTCCGAATCTGAATTGCGGGCTTGACCTGATAGGTGAAGTACTGTATGGCAAATGGAAAGTGCGTTTATTGTGGTTTATCAATGAAAATCATAAACGCCCAAGTGAACTGCAACGCAAAATTCCCGATGCTTCACGCAGGGTTTTGAATATCCAATTGAATGAATTGGAAAAGCACGGACTGATCACGAAAAAGATTTATCCCGTGGTACCACCAAAAGTGGAGTACAGTCTTACCGAATTTGGAAAGACTTTAATCCCCGTGATTGCCGCACTGGGCCAGTGGGCCGATGAACATGAGGAGCGGTTAAGGAGTGTGATATTGGAATAGGTTGAAACTATAGTTTCGGAAGCTACTGTCATCTCGGATAAACAAAAATTTAATCTAAAACTGATTTCATAAATGCCAGATGCATTTGCCATAAAGACAGAAAGACATCTTCCAACAATTGAAGACCTGCAACGGCTTCTGCAGTCGCATCAAGTGGTGACGTTTAGCTATAGCTTGTTACCCGAAGGGTATATATCAGATCTCGTCTATTCACTTCCATTTCACTCCGTTTATAACAGAGCATCGAATAAAACCGTCATTATTTCCGCCTCCGTGGCAAACGAAAAGATACTTCATAAAAAACTGGAATTATTCGAATGTGCCAGATCCTTCAGGGAGGACGCCAATCATCTGATGAGGCTTATGGCAAAAACCTTTGACATCGATTTACAAACTTTAGATGGATTACATGACTTAAAATATCATAAAAGTCACAAGCAGCGAGGGCTGCTAAACGAAGAATGGAGTTATTTTCTACATGGAGCCGAATGCCGGTTTGAAAGCAAAGCAACAGGGCAGGTGGTAGAAATAATAGTCGTTACCAGGCCGGAGTTCGGATATCTTGACTGTCACTTCTTTTACAACTTTATGGCGACCACAGAGCGATTTAAAGATTTGGCGGCCTATTTTGATAACAACTACCTCCATGTTTGCAAGGCAATCGATCTACTGGCACATGAAGGAGTGCTGACACGGGTTTCTGATTTGTCAATAGAGCGAAATGTTATTGCTCTATAGGTGATGTACTTGGCTGAGCAGGTTGCGACCTTGAATGTAAAGATTTTTTTGAATAAGAGAGGATGTTCTTCTAGCGGGTTTACAGCGACTTTACCTATACTCCCCATCGTTTAAATAATTGCGGAAGCGCCGCTGTACACAAACCGTTGAATACACCTTAGCGGCAAAAGGAGAAAAGTTAGAGCCGATTATTAACGAACTGTATAAATGGTGCGTTAAATATGTGGGGTGATGTGTGTTCGTGGATTCTAATAATTGTGTTCTGTATGACGTGGGTGATGAGATAAAAAATCAACAAAGGCAAACGGGGTAACCTGTTTGCCTTTGTCTTATTGATTCAATAGTACTGCAGTCAGGCTGCTAAATTCCTATCACAAAATCTGCGCAGGCTTGCTGAAATCCCCAATAGTAGCCATTCCAGCCATCGTTGACATCTTTCATTGAAAGAACGTATCCGCCATAATCGGTATTAACCGAGCTGGCGGCCAGCATGCATTTTTGGTAATCATCATTGGCGTCTTTGAAGGTAATGATCGATCCGCCGAAATAATCCCTGGAAACCTGGACCATTATCAGTCCCCATTCAGGATGTGCATCGGCTGCCATCTTAAGCTTTTCCGTTGCAAACTCATAGCCCGCGATAAAACCCTGTTCGAAAGTCTGAGCGGAAGCATTGGTACTCTTTAATGTAATGATGGCCGTTAATAAGAAAACGGTTAAAAGTTTTTTCATAAAATCAGGTTTGGTTTATTAATATCCTGAAGATAGAAACTTGCATTGGCAATTGCAATAGCAGGGCGTCGTAAAAACATTTTATGACTATACTAAACTTAGCATGTGGTATTGAAATGACAAGTCGCGGAATTCACTGGCAGCCAGCCATGAAAAAAGCTGCAAACATTAATGCAGCTTTGCCCCGATGAAGAGTTATTGAACTAATTCCGTTAACGCAATACCAGGTAATATATCATGCTCTTAATCATAATAACGCTGAATGCCAATGCTGTTAAAGGGTGGTCATCGGCCACCTGCTTGTTCCAACTGTTCCTGGATAAACCTGATCTTATCCTTTCTTTGTGGATCGATCTTTACAGTTGGTGTAATACCGATATTATCGATAGGATGGTCCGGCAATCTTGTAGAGCGGGCAATGGGTATGACGAGGTTAAAGTTATCATCAGGAATATCGAAAAAATGGGCATTATCATAATCGAGAATACCCGCAGAATTTTCTCCGTAAACGGTTACTTTTTTGCTCTGCATGGCGGTCAATAAAAAAGATTCTGCCGAGCTTGCACTATTACGATCTATTAATATGGCAATATGATTGGGATATGCGTAGACAGAATCAAGCTTGCTTTCGAAATACTTCTTGCCATAAGGATTTACATATCCGGAAGGGTTGGCCTTCATCAGACCGATCAGGCGCAGGGTAAATTCTTTTGCAGTAGCTGAAAGGTCTTCATCTTTTAAACTTT
>CALFXE010000136.1 GCA_937927845.1 uncultured Paludibacter sp. | reverse complement strand
TTAATGGCGCGTTTATAGATTGCCCGGATTGTGATTTTGAATGGCCGGACGATTTAATCTCTGAAGATGATGATGACGACGATTACTAATAGATAGTGTTATGCGGAAACAGTTGGATATTTAATTCTTGTTGGAATATAAATTAAAGGTGTTTCGTTTTATTGCAATATGTATCTGTTAAAATGTAAATCGTTATTTACATTTTCTTCTTTAGGTTGTTGAATAAATACTTTAAATAGCTTAAATATAGATTTATACGGTTTTATTTATTTTTGAATTTATTTTGTTAAACTGTTTCATTATTTGTATTGTTATTTAATATATTGTATATTTGCAACGCCTAATAATAAATATATCATGATTGGGAAAAATCTGAAACTTTTTAGAGATGCTAATATGTACACCCAGGATCAAGTTGCCTCTTATCTTGGAGTGGAGCGGGGTACATTGTCGAATTATGAAAGAGAAACACGCGAAGCGCCTCTCGAGGTGTTGGTAAAACTGAGCAGTCTGTATGGTGTAGAGCTTTCTGATTTTTATGAAGAGGATCAGGATAAGGTGGAAGATAAACTGGTTTGTTCTTTTCGAATGGAAAATCTCTGTGATGACGACATGAAACAAATTTCAAAGTTTAAAGATATGGTTATGGGGTATCTCAAAATGGAAAGGTTGTTATAGATTATGATAAAGGATGTAATAAAATTTAAAGAGACTGCTTTTCGCGACAAAGTTAGAGTAGGACCTGGTGATCCGGTAAACCTGAAGCGCCTGTTACTTGATCTGAATGTGCTTACAATGTACGCTCCAATGAGTGAAACTTTTTCAGGGATGTGTATCAAAAGGAAAAATAGCAGTTTTATTCTTATTAACTCAAATCACTCCCGTGGCAGACAGCATTTTACAATCGCGCATGAATTTTTTCATCTTTTTATTCAGGATAACTTTGAACTTCATGTGTGTAATCCGGGCGTTAATAAAGAACCTCAGGAGAAAGAGGCCGATTTTTTTGCTTCATTACTCCTAATGCCGGAAATAGGTATTTTAAGAATGTTGCCTGAAGCTGAACTGGAAAATAAAACGGTATCTCTTGCTTCCGTTATTAAATTAGAACAATACTTTGGGGTTTCGCGTACAGCAATGCTAATCCGTTTAAAGGATATCTGCCTTATTACTAAGAGTCAGTTTGATGCTTTGAAAATGATTCCGGTATTAAAGTCTGCTCTTGAACATGGATATGATTTGGCTCTTTATAAGCCAGGTAACGAAAATTTGGTAATTGGTGATTATGGAATGAAGGCTCGTCAGCTTTTTGAGGAGTCTAAAATTTCTGAGGGTCACTATCTGGAATTACTATCAAAGATTGGTATCGATCCAACCCTGGAAGAATGAAATGGGAAAGGATATTAAAATTATTCTGGATGCTGATTTACATTAATGGGTACTGCGCCTGTGCGGACTAAAGCTGTTGTTTGGTTCAATAGTACTTGTCGATTCCGCCGAAGCCGGTTATTATTTTATTCTCTTTTGTTTTGTTGATAAAGTTGTTGAGGCGCTTTTCAAATTCTTCGGGACGTATCTCTGCGGCCTGGATGTAGGCTATCCGGATGCGTTTGTATGTATCGGAGAATTGTTGATAATTATTCCATACGGTTGGGTCTGCTTGCAACTTGTTGAGGATGTTATCGGGGAAGACAAAGGGTTCCGACAATACATTTCGTATTTTGTCCACTAGTTTGGGGTGGATCAGGTTGTTTTTTCCTTTTGAGTTAGATAATTTGTCCTGTTTTAAGGATTTCAGCATAAAGAGGGGTTGTTTGGTCTTCTTCAGTGAGGAGTACGGGTTCAATTATGCTGTTTATTTTTCGTCTAAGTTTCCATAATAAAGGTAAATAGTCAAAATAATCACCTTCGATATGATCTACAATTACAGCAATATCTATATCACTATCTGGATTTTGGGTGCCTTTACTATATGAACCATACAAATAAAGTGCTTTTATCTGTAAATGCTGTGAGACTAATTCTTTATAGCGTTTGGCTAATATTATAGCTTCGTTTTTATCCATTGCTGCAGTTTTTTTGTTTGTTCAATTAATGTGATACACTTTTCTTGTGTAAGACTTTTCATCAGCTTCTCTTTGTAAGAGGGATATCGTGCTTCTATATTGAGTGGATCAAGTAAGTCTATAATTTCATATTGATCGTCTGTAAGTCCTTCATTGATAAATGCTTTTTCTGCCAATCTTGAAAGGTTATGAATATAAGGAGGTGTTTCTTCGGAAATAGAACATATGCGGGCTTTCAATATTTTTTCAATAGCCTGATGGCACATGAATCCTACGTAAAGATACCTGCCGGTAGTCAACATGGCTGAAGCGGTTTCAAGATCGTAGTCCGACATTTCAACCCAATAAGTTACTTTGTGATTGGTTGCCATCGCCTGCTTCTTTTTTTGATTTATTATT
>CALFXE010000135.1 GCA_937927845.1 uncultured Paludibacter sp. | reverse complement strand
ATCGGTTGGATTTATAGTTTCGCCAGGAATGAAACTATAAAGACATCTATCTTTAAAATCCTCATATTTCCAATCAGGAAAATGAGATTTAAATATATACCCTACATGACCAATAACCTTCCTAAGCATTTCGTTTATCATATTTCGGGGATAAAAAATGAAAAAATCAAGTATATGACATGCAATTTCCTTCTCTTCTGCATCTGAAAAGTTATTAAGCCACCCCTTATAATTTAGAGTATCATTTAGAGGCCATATTTGAAGGTTTCTAAAAAACGTTGATTTATTAATCGTTGTGCTATATATTGACTCCCCTATGCTCATAATTACTATTATAATGTGAATTATATGCAAAAATACGAAAATACAATGATGCAGCTATATTTTTAGATTATATATTTGAATCAAGAACTTATATCCTTATCTAATTCCAGCCATTTGTCAGAAATACCTTTCTGTATAAGTATATAAATAAATAGATATGCCGGTATGTCAATATCAATCATGCGGATTTTTATCCAATTGTTGAAGGTTGAGAGAGAGGAATGAATTGAAAAACAACTGGAGGACTTAAAGATTAAACCACCTGTTCGAAGGAATACGGTAAAGAATTTTCGTTGTAAAATGGCTATCGTGAAACGAGACTCCAAATGAAAAAGGAGAATCAATCCATTCCTGAAGCTTTTGAAGCAGAAACGAAAATCGGTTCTGTAATTGGCCGGAACCGGAAACCGAAAAAGAGGTATTCGATGCCTACTACAAAGTTGTCTGACTTTTAAAAGAAAAGTTGAATGAAAAACATTGTCTTGAAATAAAATTGTATATTTACACAATAGCTTATTTAAAAAAATTAATATGTTTGATTTTGATACAACTTATGGCTGTTTTATTAAGGCAATTTCGCCACAATACGCTGGAAATTTTTATAATAAGGGGGAGATATATTTTAGTACAATTGGTTATTATCAAGAGTTAGAGGAAAAAGATTCGAATATTGGTGATAGTAAAGAGAATATTTTTATGAGTTTACCTAAAGGATATATGTGTTTTCTTCCTGAAAAAGAATTAAATAACTTAGAAGATATACAACATTTGATAGAATCAGGTCAAAAAATTCCAATTGAGAATGCTCTTGGGGCTTTCAAAACCCATAAAGATGTTGTTCACTGTCTCTGTTTATCTTCTTTTAGAATTGAGGAGAATGGCCGACAAAAAAGATTTGGATTAGATCCTGCGTTTGTAGTTAAATATTCTGGTTCTCGATTTTTCATAATTGTTGAATATGAACCATATCTCAAAAAGATAATGGCCGCACTGCAGAGATTAGGGTATGATAAAATATACTGTTCCCCTGTTGAATACTTTAATAAAGACACAGAATTCATTCACACCACAGGTAATCCATTTAAAAAAAGAGATAAGTATCAATACCAAAACGAGTATCGTATATTGGTAAAGAAAGACACCCTTGGGCCGTTAACTGTAAATATAGGCTCACTATCGGATATTGCCATAGACATCACAACTTTAATGGAGAACTCTATAAAAGCTCTTAATAAGCAATCATGAATCGCCCGAGAAAGCCAGTGTCAACAAACCCGAAAATTGCATCGATATTACGGAATCGAATGACAAGGATTGAAGAATAATTAGAATTTATAGATTAACTTTTGACTCGATATATCCAATCCGTTTGCTACCTTTGTAGAAAATAATAGTTTTATAATATACCAATAGACTGCTATGCCGGAAAATATCATCCAAACAGACAATTCATTTATCACTAACCTGGCAAATGTATTTTACACTTACTTTCCATTTGTTGCTTTAGCAATAATGACGTTGCTTTACAGATCAATCCAAACAAGGATTAAACAGTCAGGACAACATGGGTATGACAAAAAGATAGAAGAAATAAGAGGTGAAATAACAAAAAATAATGAAACGCTGAATGCTGTCGTTCAGAGTTATTTTACATCATCTGAAAAACTACTTGATAAAAAAGTAGAAGCATGTAGTACGCTATGGCAATCTACATTGAATATTAGAGATATGTTTCCGTCAGACTTATATTTGATATATCAAATTTATACCAATGAAGAACTTGAAAGTCCTGATATGTTCGATTTGATAAACCATGCTCCTTTAACAAATGGGCTAAGTAGGTACAATATAGATAATACTGTAAAACCGATATTAAACGTGTCGAAATCGCTATCATCGCATAAACCTTACCTAAATGATACTTCATATAGATTATTCTCCGTTTTACAAGGAGCTACAGCACGTATTTTGGATCAATTTATTAGCCACTACGAAATATCGAAAATTTACAATTGGAGAAAAGATAAAGCACTGGTTAATTTGCTAAACATAGCTCTTAAAGACGATGTGCTAAAATATATAATAGAATTAAATTTAGCTTCATTGAGAGCTGTCATGGACACTATCGAGTATGAAATACTTCAAGAAATAAGGGACAGTTTGAATATTAAGCACTCAACCGAAGATACAATAAAATATTTAAAAGAGGTTGAGCAATTATACAACGCGATAGATGATAGTGTTAAAAAGAAACCCAATATCAAGAAATAGCCGATTACTTAATTTCTACAACCCAATTTAATCCACCAAAACAGACTACTTCTTTCGATTGAATTACGGGTGCAGTGTTACCTTACTGCCTAAAAGAAGCATTTTTCCATTTCAATGTAGCAGTCATTTTTCAAGAAAGGTTTTATTTCTGTGATCTGATTGTCGGTTCA
>CALFXE010000134.1 GCA_937927845.1 uncultured Paludibacter sp. | reverse complement strand
CATAAATGAGAATTTAGCTGTGTAAATCATCCTTTAATTGGTTCTCAATTTCCTCTATTGAAGGTAATGTACCTTTGAAATCGGCAGGATATAATTTTGTTAATTCATACTCAGAAATGCCAATTGGCTGACTGCTTGACTCCAAAGCATATTGTGCCAGCACATTGTCTTTTGTTTTGCATACAAGCAAACCAATAGTAGGATTATCTTCCGGACGTTTCAAAATATGATTGACGGCAGCAACATAAGTTCCTAATTGCCCTACATTATCAGAATCTAATTCGGTAGTCTTGATTTCGATTACCACATAACATCTTAAATTCAAGTTATAGAAAAGCATATCCAGAAACTTTTCCGTACGCCCTATCTGTAACCGGTATTCGCGTCCGACGAAAGCAAATCCGGTACCCAGTTCGAGTAAAAATTTTGTTACATTCCTGATTAATGCTTCTTTCAATTCCTTTTCTTTATAGTTCTCCGTAAGTGTCAAGAAATCGAAATTATACGGATCTTTTGTCATCTCTTGTGCTAAATCACTTTGTAGAGTCGGTAAGGCGTTTTTGAAGTTAGAAATAGCCTTGCCTTGGCGTTCGTATAAGTCGGTATCGAGAAAATTCAGTAGTACAGAGCGCGACCAATTGTTTTGAATTGTTTTTTGAACATAGAAATAGGCTTTTTCAGGATTATCGTAGCACTTGTCAATAATAAACCTGTGGTGTCCCCAGGGAATGGAAAATAAATCGCCCACAACTTGTGGGAAAATTTCATTTTCTGCGTCGTTTAATTTTCCCACAGCCTGTGGGAAAATTGTATCTAAATGAGAATAAAGCAAATAGAATCTTTTTATGTAATTCATATTGGTAAAAGAAAATCCTTTTACTCCCGGGAGTTTATCTTGTAAATCCTGACTTATATTTTGGAGAATCTTATCTCCCCATTTACTTTCCGCATTTAATTCTATAATATCTCTGCCGAGCGACCAGTAAAAGTGGAGCATTTCGGAGTTTACCCTTACCGAAGCACGCAGTTGACTTATCCTGAACCTTTCGCTGAGTTCAGAAATCCATTGTTTATATTCTTTGTCTATTTTTATCAGTTTGCTCATAATACTTACGAATTTAGCGGTTGAAATCACTAATTTTTAGCTCGCCGGACATCAGTTTGGGTAAAAGTGTGTCACGTAATTTGGATAATTTTCGGTTTTCGATACTATTTGATATATAAGAATTATAGATCGGAGTAAATATTTCATCTAATTTTATCAAAGTTGAGGTAGATGGAATAAATACTTTTGATCGCTCTAAATCAGATCGCTTTATATGTCCCATTGTGACTGCTTTATCTTTTGCTATTCGAATAAAATTATCCAAATGAACACAAGTCCAAAAATATACGAACCATGGAGGGTATTTATCAGTTGTCACCTTGAATAAATGTTGGTTTAAACCACATTTTCCTCCAGTCCAGATATCTACTAACAATGTTCCCGACCAAGAGAATATAATATCACCATCATGTACGATATAATCAGTCTTAATATTTGGAGAACATCGGTCACTTGCTTGGTCACATGCCTTTTGTCCAAGTTCTTTTATCTTTAGAACAGGGATTCCGGCTTCCCTTTCTTGTGGCCTGTATTTTTGCATTGCTAAACCATTTGTATATCGTGCTATATCTGTCAAAAAAAAGTCACCACAAATGCCTGTGAATGAGCTGTTCTTAGCGATATGAAAATTAAATAATTCAAACATAACAGCATGTAAATTATCATTTATC
>CALFXE010000133.1 GCA_937927845.1 uncultured Paludibacter sp. | reverse complement strand
ATTATCCCGCTATTTATATTGATATACATTCTTTTGATGTCATGTATGCAAAAAAATGGAAAAAGTAATGAAAGAAATGATGTTGTTGTTGAAAACGAGCAATTTAAGTTGGTTATTGGGAGTGATGCTATTACTAAAAGTTTGATTCTTAAATCCACTAATGAAGAATGTTTAATGCAGGGAGAAAAGATTGCTATTTTCTCCGTGACTCAAGAAAGACCCTACCATAACGAGATAAAATTAGGTCATCCAAATAAAAAAACAACGTTTCAGGCCGATACAATTTACCGGGAAGGGAATAAATTAATTGTAGGTTTTGAATGGATTCCTTATAAAGCAGTTTTTTTAGTGAAAGAAACGCCGGCTTATATAGGTTTTAGTCTTGAAGATTTTATTACAGAGGGTATTTATCCTTCATATCTTAAAATAACTCCGCCGCCTGCCACTGAAGTCTGCCTTTTACAATTACCCGTGCGTAACAGAGAGAATTTTGGGGAGTGGCTGAATGTAAGTTGGGATAATAAGGCGGCTGTTAACGTATTAGGGACAGACGAATATGCTTATATTGATTTTGAAAAACGCCACGGGTACAATATTTTAAGGGCAAGTGCTATTAAAGATATTAAATTTAAAGGAACCGGTGCCGCATTAATAGTCTCTGAAACTAATAAATTACTGGATAATATTGCACAAATAGAAGACGACTTTAATTTACCCAAGGGAGTAGAAAGCCGTAGAAGTGATTTGATCAATGCTTCGTATTATTGGACAACCCATATAAATCCCGGTAATGTAGATCTCCATATTAAATATGCCCTGATGGGTGGTTTTAGGGCGATGAGTATCTATTATCCAGCCTTTGAGGGGTTTGGAAGCTATGACCTTATCGGCAACTATGAGATCGATAAGAAACTCTATCCGAACGGTAAAGAAGATTTGAGAAAGATGCTGGACAAAATTAAGGCTGCGGGTATTACCCCGGGGGTACATTTACTTCATTCCCATATCGGAAGGAGAAGCAAATATGTAACCCCTGTTCCGGATTATAGGTTAAATCTTGTAAGAACCTTCAATCTTTCAGAAAATTTAGGAAGCAGCGATTCTGTTTTATTTGTCGAACAGAATCCTGATGGAAGCACTATGGCCGACGGATGCAGGGGTTTAAAGGTTGGGACGGAACTTATTTCCTACAAAAATTATACGACTACCCGGCCATATATGTTTACAGGATGCATAAGAGGCATAGACAATACTATAATTAATAGTCTGCCAAAGGGACACTCCATCGGCATACTGGATGTCAGCGAATTTGGTGCTACCAGTGTTTATATTGACCAAAGGACGAGCTTACAGGATGAAATTGCCGAAAAAATTGTAAACATCTACGATGCGGGATTTCAATTCTTCTATTTTGATGGTTCGGAAGGAGTAAATCCTCCATTCGGTATCAATGTAGCATTAGCTCAGTATAAAGTTTTCAAACGGTTAAACCCTCAGCCTTTATTTGCAGAGGGAGCTGCAAAAACTCATTTTAGCTGGCATATGTTAAGTGGAGGCAATGCTTTTGATGTCTTTAGCCCTGAGGTGTTGAAAGAGGAGACCAGAAAATGGCCTGTGGAAGAAGCTCCCCGGATGAGACAGGATTTTACGCGAATTAATTTTGGCTGGCTAGGTTATTGGGTTCCAGGTGAAACAACAATAGGTACTCAACCGGATATGTTGGAGTATGTTACCAGTGTCGCAGCCGCTTGGGATTGCCCTGTATCTATTCATGCTAATCTCAGGGCATTTGAAATCCATCCAAGAACCCCGGACAACCTGGAAGTCATGCGAAGATGGGAAGAGGCCAGGACCAAGCATTGGCTCACTG
>CALFXE010000132.1 GCA_937927845.1 uncultured Paludibacter sp. | reverse complement strand
GTATGAAGAACAGCTATTGGGGTCTTTTCACCAGTTATTAAGCAAATGGATTTCAATGCGCTCTCATCTAATAAATCCGATTCATTTTTTGTTTCATTCAGATGCAAATCAGGATGCTCTGCAACAATATAAGTTTCACCAATAAGTCTAAAAGATAAATTTGTTCCTGGTTTTTTTATGCATTCGCTCCAAAGAGGATCAGCCAATATTTTAGTAGGATTATTATCTTGTTGGTAAAATTTCTGCACAGCGGCAAATTGTCCATTCTCAGGGAATTTACTGCACCAATTGTTGATGTCATTAATAAATGATGATTGCTGTTTCTTAGCTGCATCAACAGATTTTGATGATTCATCTTTTGGGAGTGCCAGAACATACCCAAAATGATCCCAGAAGACATTCACTATCTGCCAACTATTAGCCCCGGAACGTCCAACACTTTTGTTAACAAGAAATCTCTTCGATCGCTTTTCTTTTCCCGAACCTTCGTTGGTTTCTTCCAGCTTAATAAAATTACCTTCCTTGTCTATTACAATCAGAAAAGGTATCTCTTTCCACTCAAGCCCTTGAGGTGCTATATTACTATCGGGATCTTGTGCTTTTCTTTGATAGTACTCGTATAATGCTTGTAGAATCATCGTTTTACCTCCTCACTCTCTAATGTTGGAACAAGAACTACTCCTTTATCGATTTTTGCTCTAAAGAACATTGCTGTAGGATCCTTTTCATTTGTAAAATCCATATCATAAAGCATAAATCCCAAATCCCGGGTTTCATCAATAGGAGAAGACGGATTATTATCTGCATTTTCTATAAAAGAAAAATTAGCGGAAAATTCACGACATCCTAAGTAAGGTTGATTAAAGCATTGACCCTTTTTAGCTCTTCTTTCAAACATAGCATTGTACTTGCCGGGATTCTCATCATTACCGAATAGAATCTTTTCATCTTTGTCGGCTAATTCATCTGAGACAATCTTTTTTACGGCTTTTCGTTTGGCTGGATTTACAAATTCCAATTCGGCAAAAATACGGTAACGCACATCCTTCAAGAATAAGCCTGCTCTTTGTTGGCGGTTATCTTCAATTAGAATATGCGAAGACCTTTCGCTCATTAATGATCCAATCTCATTTCTTCGCACGGAAGTCCATTTTATGGGATTTAAAACCTCAATTCGTTTTACTTGCCAACGAATGGCTGGTTTCCAAAATATAGCCTCAAAAATAGATCTGGCAGAAGAAGGTGTAATTACATCATAACTAACACGCTCCACTTTCATTTCGGGTCTGGTAAAACAGGCATAATCTCCCCATACTTCCAAACAAAATTCCTTGTTGAAATAATCCATTCTTTATAGTATTAAATTAAAATTACAATGTAAATATCTCATTAAGCCACTGATTTCCAATCATAATTCCGGCTTTAGAATTATAAAGATTTGGACTATCCTGTACCCATATTCCGTGATAACTTACAATTTGTCCATAGCTAGCTAATTCTTTAAAATCGGTTTCTCGCACTGACACGGTATAATGTTGTAATTTTCTGAGCAGCCATGATTCAGGTCCTTTAATTTTTAGCAACTCAATTAAATTGGCTCCTTCACCGTAGCGAACAACTATACTTTTATTTCCGGCATCATCAATTAGTTTAAAATCGCGGGCTGCCGTAGCATATTGAAACTTCAGTGATTGTTCGTCTTTCCATAGCTTTTCTTTAATATCTGCTTTGTCAAAATTATTAACCCGGCTAAAAGTGTTTTCAAAATACTTTCTAAGACACATGGGGCTTAACAAATCGTCTTCAGTGCCTGCTAAAAGTAATTCTGTAAGCGAATCTGCGCTCTTTCGCATATAACCCGGCGGGATTCCTTTTTCCGAATGAAAAACTTTGACTCTACCTAATAAATTTTCTTTATTTAAGCGACCTTCCCTGTTACACCTTCCAGCTGCCTGAGCAATTGAGTCTAATCCAGCAAAAGCTCTGTAAACAACAGGAAAATCAATATCGACTCCAGCTTCAATCAGCTGGGTGCTGATTACTTTAACAGGCTGAATGTTGGCAAGCTTGTCCTTTATAGTATTTATTGTATCAAGAATATGGGCAGAACACATCATCCGGGAAAGATGCAGTGTTTCTTCTGGCATCATTGAATATAATAGTTGGCTTTCTTTACGTGTGTTGACAACACACAATACCTGATCATATTGTTTCAATTCCTGCGAAATATCATCAAAGGAAATGCTTGTATTAATGTCCTTCGGCATTTCAACAGTTACCCGTTTGAAATCAGTATACAACTCTTCCGCATTATCTACTATATTATATGGATCTTTGTTAATTCCAACAAATTTAGCCTCCCTACTTCCTATTGTACCTGAAAGAACAGGTTGAGTAGCCGTTGTACACAATAATGTTACGTTAAAATATTCGATTAACGTGTTTAATGACGATAATATAGGCTTGAGAAACTCGAATGGAAGCATTTGCGCTTCATCTAATATCAATACACTATTAGCGATATGATGCAATTTGCGGCAATGAGAACTTTTGTTGGAATAAAGTGATTCAAATAACTGAACATTTGTTGTTATAATTATCGGAGCATCCCAATTTTCAGTAGCTAACTTTTGTTGCGCTGTAATCGTTTCTTCATTTAAATTCGAATGGTGTTCAATTACATTATTATCACCAAATATATTTCGAAATATTTGAGCAGTCTGGGTGATAATACTGGTATATGGAATCGCTATTATAATGCGTTCCTTTTTGTGTTTAATAGCATGTTCCAAAGCAAATGCCATTGAACTGAGGGTCTTCCCTCCTCCTGTTGGTACTGTTAGATTAAAGAATCCTTTGTTTAACAAGCCTGCTTCACTGCATTTCATCAATATCTCACTCCGTTTAGAATTGATTATCGACGATTTTGCTAATCTACCCATATTCGACATATGCGAATCAAAGCGAAGTTTCAATTCCGCTAAGGAGTCAAATCTAGATCTTAATTCAAAGTTTGCCGGTTGCATAAACCGTTCTGTATCTAAATAGTCGGCATCCACCAAACATGAAAACAACATTCGAATCCACAAATGGATGTTGCCTTCGGAAAATCGGAATGGAAGAGATAGAGGTTTTACTTTATTTTTAAATTCCTGTAATATCTTTGGAGGTATTTCATCCAATGAATTTTTATCTAGTCTGGACTGCAAATTACCAGATATTCCAGGCTCATTATCCCAGTTTAATAATCCGGCATGATGACCGGCGATACAATACGCCAAAGGTATTCCCATTAATCCGAATACTTTTTTAGCTAATATCGCACCTGCCGAAGAATGGTCTACTTTACCTGTGAGTTCTGCATTTTCAATCAGACCGGAACTGATTCGAATGTATTCCTGAAAATAGGAAGAATACTTACCTAAATCATGCAACATTCCTAATGTTGCTCCCCAATTTTCACATTGAAATTTTGAAGCAAATTTTGCAGCTAATTCAGATGTACCTAAAAGGTGCTCCTCATTGGTTTGGACTTGATTATCTGATCTTACGTGGGCAATGTAGTCATCCATAAACATAAGTTAAATTCATAATAGTGTTTAGTAAAACTTTATAAAGTTCAAATATCACAATAGGATTCGTCTCCCAATGCTATCACCTTGTATATCCAGGCTGATAATTCATACTGATAGTTGATGGGAAGTTTATTTCCGTAAAGTGACGGTATTACTTCTATGTGGAGTTTAAATCGCATGGTTTTATAGTATTAAATAGTATTCACGTGGTAAAGAGAGTTAGTAATAATCATCTGATATAAAAGGATTATCGCTGAACTTTCCCAAAGATACAAACTATATTGATTATTTATTAAATAATTCGTTAAAATATTGTAATATCAAAATAATAACGTATGATTTCATTTTCAAACACAAAAGAAGACTTTCATTGTTTTATTCATTAATATATTAAAGTCAATCTCATTCTTCTTATAAACAAACTCTTTCATGGTTACCTTTAACCATTATATAAACGAAGATTAATTACGAACAATACGAATAACTAATCGTTGGACCATGGTCAATCTTTCGTTGGACCATGGTCTACTTATTGTTGGACCATGGTTGAGATATCGTTGAACCATGGTCCAACGATTAGATATTATAAGTCAAAATGATACGTCTTCGCTGTATTTGGATTACTTTCCTTTTGTGTTGGGGGTAAATACTGTTATAGTAAATGTAATTTGCACCATCCTAATTAGGAAATGATTGGTCTTAAAAGCTCATCCTTTATTCTTATATTAGATTGTATATCTGCACTATAGTGAGTTTAAAGCATTTAAAGAGTCGATTTTCGGGGCATGATAGATGACAGATAAAATGACAGATGATTTAGGCATCTATCATTTTTTAACACACTGATAAACTGAATGTTAAGCTCTAAAAATGATGGATGACAGATGTTTTCGCTATTTTTTAAGTTTATGACCCGTCCTGAAAAATGTTGAGGACTTTCAACTTTAAAACTCATAATAAATGATCCACAAAGTATATACTTTTTCACAAAAATGTACCGACTAATCTTTTTAATAATCGCTTGAGAGAAATTAGAATACAGGAATATGTGTATTTGAATCCTTGTAATGACGGATTGGAGCTTTATAGGGGATCCGGGATTATATCCATATAGGATCTCTTGCCATCGATATAATCTGCATAAAGCATCTCTTCATTTCGGCCTCTCA
>CALFXE010000131.1 GCA_937927845.1 uncultured Paludibacter sp. | reverse complement strand
TGAGGGAACTCCTCTGCAATCGTAGTCGGCTTCTACACCCTCTGCCCGCTAACGAACGTGTCATCCCGATGGAGCGCAGCGAATGAGGGAACTCCTCTGCAATCGTAGTCGGCTTCTACACCCTCTGCCCGCTAACGAGCGTGTCCTCTCCAACGAGCGAAGCGAAATGAGGAATCTCACAATCAGCCGTAGTTGGTTCATGTTAAAAATCAAGATGACTTCATTAATTGCAAGATGCAAATATAATTGATTTTTCGGTTAAAAAACAAAAAAGTTCACCGGATTTAATTTCGGCAAACTTTTTTAAATAGTTCGATAAAAGATTATTTTATAAATCTCTTATCGTTGTAATAATCAGGACTTTGTTATTTTACAGTATCCATGTAAGCGATTAAATCAAGACATTTGTTAGAATATCCCCATTCATTATCGTACCAGCTTACTAATTTCACAAAGTTACCGTTAAGCGCTATACCTGCACCTGCATCGAAGATAGAAGTACGAGCATCAGTAGTGAAATCTGTAGAAACAACTGCATCTTCAGTATAACCGAGGATACCTTTCATTTCATTTTCAGAAGCAGATTTCATTGCAGCTTTAATTTCATCATAAGATGCTGATTTTTCTAAACGAACTGTCAAGTCAACAACAGAAACGTCAGCAGTTGGTACACGGAAAGCCATACCTGTAAGTTTACCATTCAAAGAAGGGATAACTTTACCTACAGCTTTTGCAGCACCTGTAGAAGAAGGAATAATATTACCTAAGATAGAGCGACCGCCTCTCCAATCTTTTTTAGAAGGAGCGTCAACTGTTTTCTGAGTATTTGTTGCAGCGTGAACTGTAGTCATAAGACCTTCAACAATACCAAACTTATCATTTATCACTTTTGCGATAGGAGCAAGACAGTTTGTAGTACAAGAAGCATTTGAAACGATGTCCATATCAGCTTTATAAGCATCTAAGTTAACACCGCAAACAAACATAGGAGCATCATTTGAAGGAGCAGAAATAATTACTTTCTTAGCACCACCTGCGATATGAGCTTTTGCTTTGTCGATAGTTGTAAAAACACCTGTAGATTCAACTACGTAATCAGCACCCGCTGCACCCCATTTAATGTTAGCAGGATCCATTTCTGCAAAAAATGCAACTTCTTTACCGTTCACGATTAATTTACCGTCTTTATTTTCAGCAGAACCTTTAAATTGACCATGTACAGTATCGTACTTCAACATATAAATCAAATAGTCAAGATCCAAAAAAGGATCGTTAACTGCAACGATTTCAATATCGTTTCTTTCCTGAGCTGCACGGAAAACTAAACGTCCGATGCGACCAAAACCATTAATACCTACTTTAATCATTTTATTATGTATTTAAAATTGAGTTTACTAAATCGGGTGCAAATTTACTAATTTCTGTTGGGTTGACAAAAAGAAACCTATATTATTTTAAATTTGCTATCTGTGGTTTGCATTAAAAGCACTCAACTCACAAGTCATTAAAAATAATTTAACAAAAAACATGATATATAATTGGGAAGATTGAATTTTCTTTTTAAATTTGCAAACTGAAATATAAAAATTAGAATATTCAGCTAAATCCAATAAACTCAAATAGATGAAAACGACAATCAAAATTCTACTGTACATTGCTATTGTAGTATTAGCTTATCTTTGCTTCATGAGCATTCTTACTCCTATTAAATTTGAAAAAGTAAGAGCAGAGAGAGAAAAACTTGTAATTCAAAATCTAACAAATTTAAGAATTGCAGAAATTGAGCACAAAGATCAAAAGGGTTACTATACTGCAAGCCTTGACTCGTTGATTACCTTTATAAAAGAAGGCAATAAGAAGATGGTGTTGAAGGAAGGTATTTTAACTGATGCTCAACTTCAAGCAGGATTAACAGAAGCAAAAGCTGCTGCGATAGTACGTAAAGGTAATAAACGTGAGATTGCAGAATATAATCTTCAAGATTTCCGTCGTGATACAACAAGGGTATCTTTAATCAGTGCGTTATACAATGATAAATTAACCGTTAAAGATATTGACAATTTGAAATATATCCCTTTTTCAGAAAATGTTGAGTTTGAAGTATCAATTAATAATGAATATGTTAGTTCCAACAACATCCCAATTCCTCTATGTGAAATAAAAGCACCTTACAGAGCGTATTTGATGGATGTTAACCGTCAGGAAACATTAAACTTAATTGATTTACAGGAAAAGTTAGAGAAATATGTCGGCTTGAAGGTAGGATCTGTTACAGAACCTAATAACTTTGCCGGCAATTGGGAATAATACTCTTTTATTAATTCATACACAATGAGTTACAACATTGTTGACAATGAATACTCTTTATCCATCCGGGTTCGCTCGGATGGATTTTCGTTTTTTGTTTACGATAATTCAAAGAAGCTTATTTCATCTGAAAACAAACCAATTCAAGATATTGCAGATATAAATCAAGTAGAACAAATTATTAAGCAACTCACCATATCTTCAATTAATAATGTCGATTTAATAATCGAAAGCGATTTATATACTTTAATTCCTATCAAGCTTTTTGATATTGAGAAACAATTTGAATTATTAAAACTACAACATCCTGATATTACGAAAGAAGATGAAGTATTTCACACCGTTTATAATGTATATAATTGTGTTCTATTATTTGCCTTTAACACTCAGATAATACAATCTTTCCGAAATAAATTCCCATCATTATCTGTTTTACATTCTTTTCATTCTTATTTAGAGAAAGTTCAGCTCAACTATCAAGATAAAATTATTTTAATTTTAAGACCATCAAAATTCGATATTCTTATTTTTAAAAGCAACAAGATACATCTTGCTAATTCATTTTCATATCAAACTGAAGAAGATATTATATACTATATTTTAAGAATGTTTCAATTATTTAGTTTAGATTACGAAAACACAGTGCTCGATATTAAAAAACATTATGGGTTGATTCTAAGTCCGGAATCGATGTTGAAAGATTATATTAAAAACATCAGCATTTCAAATTTATAACAGTAGAGATGAGAATTATCAGCGGAAAGTTTAAGGGTAAAAGAATACAGGAAGATAAGAAAATCACGGCACGACCAACAACTGATTTTGCTAAAGAAGGGTTGTTCAATCTTCTTAACAATAATATAGATTTTGAAGATATCAGTGTGTTGAATTTATTTGCGGGAACAGGCAGTATAGGTTTCGAATTTATCTCAAGAGGATGCAAAGAAGTAATAGCAATTGAAAAGAGCGATAGAGAAATTGCCTATATAAACAAGATTTGCAAGGAGTTACACATCGACAATCACTATACATATAAAACTGATGTTTTTAGATATATCGAATCTTGCCGTATGAAATTCGATGTTATATTCGCAGATCCTCCATATGAATTAAATGGTATTGAATTAATCCCATCAATGATTTTTGAAAGAGATTTATTAGTAAATGATGGTATATTTATTTTGGAACACTCAGGGAAGCAACAATTTGACACTCATCCCAACTTTTCATTTCACAGGAAATATGGCAATGTAAATTTTAGTTTTTTTGAAAAGAAGTGATTTGTGAAATTATCTTGATCTTTAATCGCATTTATTCTAATATTATTTTTCTTTTCATATAGAAATTTACGTATCTATTTTGAAAAACTCGTTCATACATCTGGTATTCAGATTGTATTGTATGATTATTCTGATAGTGGAAAATCAACACTAAATGAAAACATTTTAAAAAAGGAAAAACTGAAATCGTTATGGCGCCTTTAAGAAAAAATAAAAATAAAATCTTTTGCAATTTAAAAATATTTCATACATTTGTATCCGAATGAATACACATATAAACTAAATGTACATACTTGAAAAAACTGTCGAATTTGACAAATGGCTAAGAAAACTAAAAGATTTAAGAGCTAAAGCCAAAATACTGTTTAGGCTTCAAAAGATCGAAGATGACGAACATTTTGGAGAGTGTGAACCGGTTGGCAATGGAATTCGGGAACTAAAAATTAATTTTGCCAAGGGTTATAGAGTTTATTTTAAGGAGGCAGATGGGAAGATTATTCTCCTTCTCATTGGAGGAGACAAATCAACTCAGCAAAAAGATATTGAAAAAGCAAAAGAGATATTGAACAGAATAAAAAAATAGTAAAATGGAAACTTCAAGATTTAATATATCAGATTACTTAGATGATAATGAGATGATTGCAGAATATCTTAATACTGTATTATCAGAAGGAGATGATTCAGATGTGATTTCGGCAATTGGACATATTGCAAAATCAATTGGAATGACAAAAATTGCACAGGAGACAGGATTAAGCAGACCAAGTTTATATAAAGCATTATCAGAGGGATCAAAACCACAATTTGATACAATAATGAAAGTATTAAGAGCTATTGGTAGCCAAATACAAATCAATCCAATAACTACTTAATAAAAAATATATATAACACGATGGACAGCGTAATAGTGAATGTCATGATAAGATATAAATAGCCATTCAACCATCATTGAATAAACTCCTACACCAGCACTAACTACCAATAAAAACCTCTCACACCACAGCCTCCTCACTTTGTCGGGGTGACAAGACTCGAACCTGCGACCTCTACGTCCCGAACGTAGCGCGCTACCGACTGCGCCACACCCCGATAAGATTTTTAAGAGACGCAAAAGTACAAAGATTTTTAGAAATTCGAATAATTTCATGTAAATTTGCACAAAATTAAAAATTCATATGTATTTATCAGCAATTAAAAATTTTATTACAAAAAATAAATATCCTGAGTTTCAGCTAAAAGCGGTGTTTTTTGATATGGATGGTGTTCTGCTCGACTCAATGGATTTTCATTCTATAGCATGGGTTAAGACAATGAATGGTTTAAATATTCCTTTCACAATGGAGGAAGCATACATGAACGAGGGACGAGTTGGACACGACACAATCAATAATGCTTATCTCAGAACTTTTGGAAGGGTAGCAACTTTAGATGAACAGGAAAATATTTATCAGATAAAAACAAATCATCTTGAAGATTTAGGAGAGATACATGCAATGCCTTATTCAAATGATTTACTCAATAAAGTTAAAAAACAAGGATTAGAGATTTATTTGGTTACCGGTTCGGGGCAGCTTACTCTCTTGGAAAGTTTAGAGGATTATTTTCCAAATACTTTTGTTAAAGAGAAAATGGTGACTGCTTTTGATGTGAAAAACGGAAAACCTTCTCCTGAACCGTACTTGAAAGCTTTAGCAAAATCGGGATTAAATCCTTGGGAAGTTGTAGTTATAGAAAATGCTCCGCTTGGGGTTGAATCGTCAACTTCCGCAGGTTTATTTACAATAGGTATTAATTCAGGACCACTTGATCCGGATTTGCTTTATACAAGTGGGGCTGATATAGTTTTTCCGGGCGGAATGAAAGAGTTATACAAAAATTGGGATGATTTCTATCAAGTAAATCTTGCTCCCATAAACGCTTAACAGAATGCAAATAATAAAATATCCAAATAGAGATGTATGGCAACAAATACTGTCGCGACCAATAATGGACAGTTCGAGTTTGTTTGATACAGTAAGGAAAGTTATAGATGATATTCGACTCAATGGTGATGATGCTGTCAGACAATACACTAAAAAATTTGATGGTGTCGAATTAAGTTCTTTTGAAGTTACTCAATCTGAAATTGACGAAGCTGAAAAGATAGTTTCAGCACAACTCAAACAGGCAATCGAGATAGCAAAAAACAATATTCATAAATTTCATTCGGCACAGATGCCTGAATTGAAGAAGATTCAGACTACATCTGGTGTGTTTTGCTGGCAGAAAGCAGTTGGTATTGAGAAGGTTGGCTTGTATATACCCGGAGGTACTGCTCCTTTATTTTCAACGGTTTTGATGCTGGCTATTCCTGCACAAATTGCCGGTTGTAAAGAAATATTATTATGCTCTCCACCCGACAAAAATGGTAATATACATCCTGCGGTTTTATATGCAGCAAAAATATCAGGTGTACACAAAATCTTAAAAATCGGTGGTACACAGGCAATTGCAGCTATGGCTTATGGTACTGAGTCTGTTCCTAAGGTGTATAAGATTTTTGGTCCGGGAAATCAATATGTTACCGCTGCTAAACAATTGGTATCACTGAAAGATGTGGCAATCGATATGCCTGCCGGTCCGTCTGAAGTGGAAGTACTTGCCGACGAAACCGCCAATCCTGCCTTCGTTGCAGCAGATTTATTATCACAAGCTGAACATGGAGTCGACAGTCAATCGATATTAATTACAACGAGTGAGACTCTTATCGAGCAAGTGAAAGTTGAAATTGATAAACAACTTGAGCAACTTCCTCGTAAAGATTTAGCAAAGAAAGCGTTGGATAACAGCAAATTAATATTAGTCGAGACAATGGCAGAAGCTGTTGAAATGACTAATGAGTATGCACCGGAGCACTTGATAATATCAACAGAGTCTTATACAGATATCGCAAACAGTATTGTTAATGCAGGTTCGGTTTTTCTTGGTAATTATACGCCCGAAAGTGCAGGAGATTATGCTTCAGGTACAAATCATACGCTACCTACAAATGGCTATGCAAAAGCATATAGCGGAGTGAATTTGGATAGCTTTATGAGGAAAATTACATTTCAAGAAATAACAAAAGAAGGTTTGACAAATTTAAGTAATGCTATAATACTGATGGCGGAAAATGAGGAACTGCAAGCTCATAGTAATGCGGTGAAAGTGAGGATTGGTGATTAGTGATTGGTGATTGGTGATTGGTGATTGGTGATTGGTGATTGGTGATTAGTGAATAGTTAAGAATTAAGAGTGAATATGAATATATTTGATTTAGTTAGGAAAAATATTGCAAGTTTGCAGCCGTATTCTTGTGCAAGGGACGAGTTTAAGGGTGAGGCATCTGTTTACTTGGATGCGAATGAAAATCCTTATAATGCGCCATATAACAGATATCCCGATCCTCTACAATGGGAGGTAAAAAATGCAATATCTAAAGTAAAAGGCGTTAATGCTGAAAATATCTTTTTGGGTAATGGCAGTGATGAACCTATTGATTTGCTTTACAGAGTGTTTTGTGAACCAAGAGTCGATAATGTAGTGGCGATAGAGCCTACTTACGGCATGTATAAAGTCAGCGCAAATATCAACGATATTGAATATCGCAAGGTTTTATTACATGATGATTTTAATTTCTCTGCTGATGAGATGCTTGCTGCTTCAGACGAAAATACTAAAATCATGTGGCTATGTTCTCCCAACAATCCTACAGGTAACCGCTTAGATAGAAACGAGGTAATCAAACTTATCACTACTTTTAAAGGGATTGTGGTTCTCGACGAGGCATATATTGATTTCTCATCTGAAGAAAGTTTGACTAAAAACATGGCTGAATTTCCTAATTTAGTAATATTGCAAACTTTTTCGAAAGCATGGGGAAGTGCTGCCATAAGACTTGGGATGGCGTTTGCCTCAACTGATATAATACTTCTACTCAATAAGATAAAATATCCTTACAACGTAAACATACTTACTCAAAAACAGGCTTTAGCTGCTTTGCACAATAAAAATCAAGTTGACGAATGGATAAAGACTCTATTATCTGAAAGGGTTTATTTAATTGATAAATTAAGAGAACTGAAGATTATCAAACATATCTATCCTACAGATGCAAACTTTGTCTTAGTAAGAGTAGAAGATGCTAATGCCTTATACCAATATCTTGTAAGTCAGAGTATTATTGTAAGAAATCGCAACTCAGTCTCTTTATGCTATGGCTGTATCAGAATCACTGTCGGAACAAGGGAGGAAAACGACACTCTGATAGAACATTTGAAACAGTTTTGAAGTCGGATGGCTTATATATCTAATTTCAATCCTGCATAAAAAGATCTTGGCAAAGAAGGACCGTACATATAACCTGCATCACGATCTTTACCGGTATCAAAGTCTTTCTGAAAACTATTGAAGATATTTTGGGCGCCACAGTTCAGTTGCAATACTGTACTCTGTCCAAGATAAAAGTTATACGATGCTTTCAGCCCAAGATCGAAGAAATGTGGTGTGCGCACTTCCTTATCTAATTCAGGATTTGTTCCGTAATGCTGAACAAGCATACTGCCCGTATAAATCCTCGACATAGCCAATGTAAAATGTTTGTTGAAAGTGTAATTTGCAGTCATATAGCCATATATATTAGGGGAACGGAACATTTCACGCTGTGGGTCAATAGTGGAACTCTCACTCCAACTTTCGGGTGCCGTATATAAACTCTCTTGAAAAGTAAATCCAAATTGGAGCGTAAATCTTCTTGTAGGCACAACCTTTCCTTCAAGATTGATACCCTTGACAATAGCACCGGCACCGTTTTTTCTCATCAGTAAAGAATTGCCTGTAACATCAGCACCAGCCTCTTCCAGAAAGAAAACTCCATCGATATGAGTATAAAAACCCTCTATCAGAAAATTAGTCTGTGCTTTACCAATTTGATTGTAGAAATCTGCTGAAACACTATAACTTCTTGAGCGTTCAGGCTTTAAATCAGGACTAAGCACTATTATCTGCATTACACCACCGGCAGCAGTAATATGTAAATCCTCATCAAATGCTTGCGGCGCACGGAAACCTTCGGCATAACTTGCACGCAGACTAACCCACTCGGCAGGATTGTATCTCACATTCAATCTCGGACTGAAGATAGGATTTTTAATTAAATTGTGTTTATCAAAACGAACACCCATCAGCAAACTAAGCTTATTGTTTTTCCATTCATTTTGCAAAAACAAACTATTAATATTCATTTCCTGATTTATTTGTCGTACATATGCCAATTGTTCGTCGACTAACTTATTGTAATTAAACTCAGCACCCATAGTAATGTCAGAAGGCATAAACAGAAGTTTTTCGAATGAATATGCATATTGGGCACCGGCTACAAAAGATAAATCATCTGTAAAGCCATAAGCATTAGGATCTTGACCTACACCATAATAACTTGTTCTATTTATATGCTGTGCTGATGAAAACACATTTAATCTATGTTTATAATCCGGCGTGAAATAATCCCATTTAATACCACCTGTGTTTATATTATGATCGGTTTGTTCAGTTACGTCAGCCTGATGAGCAGGTAGTTTAAGATTATTACCACCTCTTCGAAATTCATTCAGATTGTGATATTCAAAAGTCAGCTTACTTTGCTTGCTTGTTTTGAAATACGATTTTAATCCTATATTCTTCGCATTAATCAAACCTATTTCAGAAAAACCGTCACCATTAGCATCCCAAGAGTCGCGCTGGCGTGATGATCCGTAAATACTTACACCATAACGGTAATCGTCAGACACAAGAGCTGCATTAACATTGGTGCTGATATCTGCTGATGACCCACCAATCAACATTGTGGTATTGCTGGCAGTCAGACTGTTACCCAATGGTTCTTTAGTAATTATATTGATAGTGCCGGCAACAGCATTTGAACCAAACAAAGCAGAACCGCCACCACGAACCACCTCCACTCTATCAATCATATTCACCGGAATTTGCTCAATACCATAAACACCTGCAAGAGCACTAAATATCGGTCGACTATCAATTAATATTTGCGAGTAAGGTCCTTCTAAACCATTAATTCTAACTTGCTGAAATCCACAATTCTGACAATTATTCTCAACACGCAAACCGGGTTGAAAATTAAGTCCCTGAGCCAAACACACAGAATTGGTGTTTTCAAAAAGCTTTGTAGTTACCACATTTACTACATTTGCCGTTTCTCTGCGTTTAGTTTCATTTCTATTTGCCGAAACAACAATATTATCGAGCATTACAGCATCTTCCTCAATTTCAAAACTTAAATCAGCCGATTTATTTCTTTTCAAATCTACACTTTGTTCCACTGTTTTATATCCTACTCCTGAAACAACAACTGTCATCTCTTCAGCAGGTAGGTTTCTCAACGCAAAATGTCCGGAAGCATCCACAGCAGTACCGATAGTTGTACCCTTCACTCTAACTGAAAGAAAACCAACATGTTCACGAGTGTTTTTATCGATTGTATGTCCGGTTACACTTGCTCCGGCTTTGATGCTACGTGATGGAGAATGTTCAGCATTATCGTTTGAATAAACTTGTAATGGAGTGGCAGAAAGAATAATAGAAAGCAAAAAAGAAAGAATAATCATATTGTTTTGTTTTTAACAAAAAATGTTATGAGTGCAATGGTTTATGTGTAAGTTTTCTAAACCGGTGCAAAAGTAACTATAGAAAAAAGAATAAGCAAATAAAAAGCATCCCTATTTTTAGGGATTTTCACTAAATTTTATTTATCATTCCTCTCAAAAATGCTTCTATATCCATACGTTTTTTTCCCGGAGCTTGAATTTCAAGAAGGTGTATAAAACCATTATTTGCAGCAATCTTAATATATTTCTTACCATCAGAAAGGACAGAGCCATAGAGCAGAGAATGATTTGTTAGTTCTTTATTGGTTTTAAATACTTTTAACACAATTGGCTCTGCAATAAATGGTAACTGCAACTCAGTCCATGCCGTAGGATAAGGAGATAAGCCTCTGACATGATTATGAATCTCTTCAACAGTTTTTGAAAAATCAATTTTGCAGTTATCTTTAAAAAGTTTTGGAGCAGATTTCAAGTCACCATTTTTGGGTATAAATTGAGATTGGTCGACAGTCTGTGCATTACCTTGAATAATTAAGTCAACTGTCTTTTTTACCATTTGCGCACCCATTACCATGAGTTTATCGTGAACAGTACCAGCATCATCATCTTCCTCAATATCAATCTTTTCCTGCAAGATAATTTTGCCTGTATCTATTTCATGAGTCAGAAAAAAAGTCGTAGCTCCTGTTTCCTTTTCCCCATTTATAACAGCCCAATTAATAGGAGCCGCACCTCTATATTGAGGTAATAGTGATGCATGAAGATTAAAAGTACCATATGCAGGCATATCCCAAACTATTTCAGGCAACATACGAAAAGCAACCACAATTTGCAAATCAGCTTTCAGATTGCGCAGTTGTTCGATAAAAGTCTCATCTTTAAGCTTTTCCGGTTGCAATAAATTAAGATTTTTCTCTAAAGCATATTTTTTAACAGCAGAATATTGAATTTTATGACCACGACCGGCAGGTTTATCCGGCATCGTAATAACACCAACAACATTATAATTATTCTCAACAAGAATTTTCAAACTTTCCACCGCAAAATCGGGTGTTCCCATAAACACAATACGCATATTATCAAATTTTTCGAAAGATTATCTTATTTCCAATTAATATATCTTGAGCGACTTCCCATTCGTCCGAAAGTAAGTATATAAGCAACAATTAAAGGCAATATTATATCAAAAATCAGAATCGAGAAGAAATACTTTCTACCACCAAAATAAACTGATGATTTGTTAATGATTATCAATTGCATAACATATCTCAGAATAAATATTGATGATGTAATGCCCAACAGCAACCAATTGAAAGATATAATTGAGCTAACCAATAAAAAAATAAAAGAAGCATAAAAAGCAAATCGACTGATAGGTTCTACCACCAACCTATTTTTACTTTTAGCAGAATAACTTGAAGAAACAGAGAGATGACGTTCCTTTTGATATCGCCATGCTCTATAACTGTGATTAGGTTTCGACCATGTAATACTGATATTAGATGTTTCAATACGAGTATTTTGTTTATTTGCAGATTTATTGACTATTAAATCATCATCGCCAGATTTAAGATTTAAAGTCGATGCAAATCCATTTTGTTCGTAAAAAACATCCTTCTTATATGCCATATTTCTGCCTACGCCCATATAAGGCTTACCGGCTTTTGCAAAACCCAAATATTGTAATGCAATAAATAAAGTATCGTAAGTAATCAATCTGTTTAAGAAACTTTTTTCTTCGAAATATGCGCCGTAACCAAGAACAAACTCTGTATTCTCCATAAAGTTACGAGCTATGGAAGTTATCCAATGCTTACTTTCGGGAACACAGTCGGCATCAGTAAAAATCAACCAATCATATTTAGCAGCCTTAATACCTAAAGTCAGCGCAAGTTTCTTAGTACTTAGATTTTTCGCACCATCCGGAACAAAAGTAGAACGTAGATGAGGATAAATCTTTTTCAAATCACTTAACAAAAGCTCTGTATCCTCATCATTTCCATCATTAACTACAATAACCTCATATTCAGGATATTCTTGAGTTAAAACATCAGGAAGAAATTTACGTAGATTTTCATACTCATCTCTGGCACTAATTATTACAGAGACAGGCTTTTTCTGTATTTGGAATTCAATTTTTCCTTTTTTTTCTTTTTTGTTATTTCTACATACAACATTGATATATCGTAGATAATAATATAGCTGATAGACAAATATCAGAAAAAACGCAAGAAAAATAGAGACATCCAAATAACTGAATACGTAAGTGTATATTGAAAACATAAATTTTAAACTGTCATTATTTCCTTTTCCTTGGCAGCAAGCATATCTTCCACTTTTTTCACATATTTATCATGAATTTTCTGTGCATCTGCTTCAGCATCTTTCTCTACATCTTCGGGTAAGCCGTCTTTAATCATTTTTTTCAGCTTATCAATAGCATCACGTCGAGCATTTCTGATAGATATTTTCGCATCTTCCCCTTCCTGACGGGATTGTTTAGCCAACTGCCTGCGTCTTTCTTCCGTTAATGGAGGAATAACCAATCTGATTACCTCGCCATTATTCATTGGAGTTATTCCCACATTTGAATTCAGAATAGCCCTTTCAATCACGGCTAACATATTTTTCTCCCAAGGCTGTACTGAAATAGTTTTAGCATCAGGAGTTGTTACGGTTGAAACATTAGTCAGAGGGACTACAGAGCCATAATACTCCACTTTCACACCATCTAAAATACGTGTATTAGCTTTTCCTGCACGAATGTGAGCCAAAGCCTCATCGAGAAACATCAAAGCTGCTTCCATGTTTTCTTCAGCTTGATTAAGAATTGGTTGAATGTCTAACATAATATTTAATTTTAATTTTTAATCTTTTGAATTTAATATCAACAACGTTATGAAATTTTACACTTATGCTTTTACAAGCGTACCTATTTTTTCGCCAAGCATAACCTTTTTCAAATTACCCGGAGTATCCATATCGAACACATAAATAGGCATCTTGTTTTCCTTACACATTGTTGTGGCAGTCAAGTCCATAACTTTAAGATTACGATTATAAATCTCATCATAAGTTATTTCATCGAATTTTGTGGCATTAGGATCTTTTTCAGGATCGGCAGTATATACACCATCCACACGAGTACCTTTAAGCATAACGTCTGCTTCTATTTCGATAGCACGCAGCGCAGAACCTGTATCAGTAGTAAAAAACGGATTACCGGTGCCACCTGAAAGTATTACCACCTCGCCTTTCTCCAATGCATCAACAGCCTTTTGTTTACTATAAAACTCACCTACCGGCTCCATCCTTATAGCAGTAAGAACTCTCGATTTCACACCTGCCGCCTGTAGAGCGGAATTTAGTGCCAATCCATTTATGACAGTAGCCAGCATGCCCATTTGGTCACCCTGAACTCTGTCGAATCCCTTAGAAGTACCGCTCAATCCCCTGAAGATATTGCCGCCGCCGATAACAATACCGATTTGCACTCCTAATCTAACAATTTCAGCAATCTGAGAGGCATAGTCCGACAACCTATTTTCGTCAATGCCATATTGCTTTTCACCCATCAGCGATTCGCCGCTGAGTTTCAGTAAGATTCTTTTAAAAACCATGTTTTATAAATTTTGAACAAAAATAGTTATTTAAAGTAAAATAAACAAACTGATTTTTTAGTAAAAAATATTTTGCAGAGAAAAAATTATATGTTACTTTTGCACAAATCAAAATAAATTGTGCAGTATAACAACTGTCTTAAAATTTAATTTCTTCTCATGAATCCAGTTATAATTAAAAGCCACGCAGATTTTGAAGCATTTCTTGGAAAAGAAATTGGCGTATCCGACTACTTAAAAATTACACAACCTCAAATTAATCAATTTGCAGATGCCACACTCGATCATCAATGGATACACGTTGATGAGGAAAAATGCAAAACAGAAAGTCCGTTTAACGCAACTATCGCCCATGGTTATCTGACTTTATCATTACTTCCACATTTGTGGGAACAAATTGTTGACGTACAAAACTCGAAGTTGACAGTAAACTATGGTATTGAAAAATTGAAATTCGGACAAGCTGTAAAAGTAAATAGTGAAGTTCGGGTAAGATGCAAATTAACATCTTTAGTAAATTTACGTGGCGTTACCAAAGCTGAAATTAAGGCAACGCTTGAAATAAAAGATAATCCAAAATCAGCTTTCGACGCTACTATAGTTTTCTTATATCACTTCGTATAAGACATTAAAGATTAGCAAATCAAAATCATTAAACAGACAGAGATTCAGGTTTCTGTCTGTTTTTGTTTATATACATGTCATAATTCATGCAATTTTGTCAGTTGTTTTTTAGTTTTCCTTGATGGCATATGATTTGGAAAAACGGAGGCGGCGATGAGTGGGCTAATGTGAGAATGTGCTAATGTGCTAATGTGCCAATGTGAAAATGTGAGAATGTGAGAATTTAGAAATTGATTGAATTAGAATTAAATATATAACATATAAAAATATAATAAGAAATGGGAAAAATAATTGGAATTGACTTAGGAACCACAAATTCATGTGTTTCTGTAATGGAAGGAAACGAACCTATCGTAATCACCAACAACGAAGGTAAGCGTACTACACCTTCTGTAATCGGGTTTGTCGATGGTGGCGAGCGAAAGGTAGGAGATCCTGCTAAACGTCAGGCTATTACCAACCCAACAAAAACTGTGTTCTCCATTAAGAGATTTATGGGAGAGACTTATGACAGACTTAGTAAAGAAGTTGGACGTGTACCATATAAAGTTGTTAAGGGTGACAATAACACTCCACGTGTTGATATTGACGGTCGTTTATACACTCCGCAAGAAATTTCTGCTATCATTCTTCAGAAAATGAAGAAAACTGCTGAAGAATATCTTGGTCAGGAAGTTACAGAGGCGGTAGTTACCGTTCCTGCATATTTTAACGACTCTCAACGTCAGGCTACAAAAGAAGCCGGTGAGATTGCAGGTTTAAATGTTCGCCGTATTATCAACGAGCCTACTGCTGCTGCATTAGCTTACGGTCTTGACAAAACCAATAAAGATATGAAGATTGTTGTGTTCGACTGCGGTGGTGGTACACATGACGTATCAGTTCTCGAATTAGGTGATGGTGTGTTTGAAGTAAAATCAACCGATGGTGATACTCACCTTGGAGGTGATGACTTCGACCACAGAATTATCGACTGGTTGGTTCAGGAGTTTAAAAACGAAAACAGCGGTATCGATTTGAGTAAAGATCCTATGGCATTGCAACGTTTGAAAGAAGCTGCCGAAAAAGCAAAAATTGAGCTTTCGAATACTACTTCTTCAGAAATCAATTTGCCATATATCATGCCTGTTGACGGAATTCCTCGTCACTTGGTTAGAACTCTGACACGTGCTAAATTCGAACAACTTATCGATGATTTGGTACAGCGCACAATCGAACCATGTCGTACAGCTTTACAAAATGCCGGGTTATCGACAAAAGATATTGATGAGGTGATTTTGGTGGGTGGTTCTACACGTGTTCCTGCAATTCAGGCAGCTGTTGAAAAATTCTTTGGTAAAGCTCCTTCAAAAGGTGTTAATCCTGATGAGGTTGTAGCAATTGGTGCAGCAATTCAAGGAGGTGTACTTTCAGGAGATGTAAAAGATGTGTTGTTATTAGATGTAACTCCGCTATCGCTTGGTATTGAAACTATGGGTGGTGTGATGACAAAACTAATCGAAGCTAACACTACTATTCCATCAAAGAAATCGGAAACATTCTCGACAGCAGCCGACAATCAGCCTTCAGTAGAAATACATGTATTGCAAGGTGAACGTCCGATGGCAAACCAGAACAAGTCATTAGGAAGATTCCACTTAGATGGCATCATGCCTGCTCGTCGCGGTGAACCACAGATTGAAGTAACATTCGACATAGACGCAAACGGTATTTTGCATGTTTCAGCAAAAGATAAAGCTACTAATAAAGAGCAAAGTATCAGAATTGAAGCATCTTCAGGGTTGAGCGATGCCGAAATCAAGAGAATGAAAGATGAAGCAGCAGCCAATGCCGAAGCCGATGCAAAGGAAAAAGAAAAAATCGACAAGTTAAATCACGCTGATAGTTTGATTTTCCAGACAGAAAAGCAGTTATCCGAAATTGGCGATAAAATACCTGCCGACAAAAAAGCTCCTATCGAAACAGCTTTAGCAAAATTGAAAGAAGCCCACAAATCGCAGGACATTGCAGCAATCGACGCAGCAACCAACGAGCTGAACACAGCATTCCATGCCGCAAGTCAGGATATGTACAACGCTGCCAACGCACAACAAGGCGCACAAGCCGGTCCGCAAGACTTCGGCGGTCAGCAACAGCAATCTCAAGGCGACAACCAACAAGGCGATGTAACGGATGTAGATTTTGAGGAGGTGAAGTAAAATAATTTAGGTATTAGTTTTTAGTTAATAAAAGCCATTGCAAATGAAAGTTTGTGGTGGCTTTTTTGGTGGGTGGGGAACAAGAAACTAATCTCCATAAACTAAAAAACATTATTCTGTTGAAAAGTTTTTATCAAACATACCCTATCCACAACTTAATTATTTACTATATTTGTCGAAAAATAGAAATCAGGTACTAACGAGATGATTATTTGAAAAAATACGATAATTTAAATATTTTGATCAAAAATTAGTAACCAATGCTTTAATTTTAATGTGAAAAATTAAAACCACATAGTAATTCAAATATAACTTTCAATATAGAATGACAAAAGAACAAGAACGTGATGAGCTTCATCGTACGATATGGCAGATAGCCAATAATTTAAGAGGTAGCGTTGATGGATGGGATTTCAAATCGTATGTCTTAGGAATGTTGTTTTACCGCTTTATTTCAGAAAATCTTACTTCATATTTAAACCGTGAAGAACAACGTACAGGACATACAGAATTTGACTATGCCAAACTATCTGATGAAGATGCGGAATTTGGTAGAGCTGATACGATAAAGGAAAAAGGTTTTTTTATTTTACCTTCGGAGTTATTTGTCAATGTACGTGAGAAAGCTAAAAGCGATGAAAACCTCAATGAAACTCTCAGTCGCATCTTTAAAAACATAGAAAACTCTGCAAAAGGAACTGATAGTGAGGATGATTTAAAGGGTTTATTCGATGATATTGATGTGAATAGCAACAAATTAGGAGCTACGGTTCAAAGGAGAAATGAGCTTTTAGTTAAGATTTTAAATTCAATCGGAGATTTAAAATTAGGCGATTATCAAGATAATACCATTGACACATTTGGTGATGCGTATGAGTTTTTGATGACGATGTATGCGAGCAATGCCGGCAAATCGGGAGGAGAATTTTTTACTCCGCAAGAAGTGTCTGAGTTGCTTGCCGAAATCACTGTTGTTGGAAAGAAACAGGTAAACAAGGTTTATGATCCAGCTTGTGGCTCTGGCTCTTTATTGTTGAAGTTTGCCAAAGTATTAGGAAAGGAGAATGTGCGACAAGGGTTCTTTGGACAAGAAGTGAATATTACCACATACAACCTATGCCGTATCAATATGTTCTTACACGACATCAACTATGAAAAATTTGATATAGCTCATGGTGACACCTTGATAGATCCGAAGCATTGGGATGATGAGCCGTTCGATTGTATCGTCTCAAATCCACCCTACTCTATTAAGTGGGAAGGAGATGCTAATCCACTTTTGATTAATGACCCACGCTTTTCGCCTGCTGGAGTGCTTGCGCCTAAGAGCAAAGCCGATTTGGCATTTACCATGCACATGCTTTCGTGGTTGTCAACTTCGGGAACAGCAGCCATTGTTGAGTTTCCAGGCGTATTGTACCGAGGAGGTGCTGAGCAAAAAATCCGTAAATATCTGATTGACAACAACTATATTGACACCGTTATTCAACTTCCACCTGATTTATTTTTTGGTACTAGTATCGCTACTTGCATCATCGTACTGAAAAAGAGTAAGAAAGATAATGCTACCTTGTTTATTGATGCTTCTGCGGAATTTGTACGAGGCGGTAATAAAAATAAACTGAGTGATGATAACCGAAAACGCATACTGAATGCCTTTATAGATCGCAAGGATGAAGATCATTTTACTCGTTTAGTCCCCAATAGTGAAATAGCTGAAAATGACTACAATATTGCCATAAGCAGCTATGTAGAGTTGGAAGATACTACAGAAGAAATTGATATTAAAAAACTTAATATTGAGATTGCTGAAATTGTGAAACGCCAACAACAACTTCGTGAAGCTATTGATGCAATTGTTGTAGATTTGGAGAGATAGTGGATATCATCAATAACCAATAACTAACTGTTAATCATTAATTTAAGCATGGATAAACTTAAAATAAACCAATACAAAAGCTCTTTCGATGCAATTGTCCATCACATTAATAATGAGCAAAAAGAACAAGTTGAAATCTGGTTTGCAAGAGAATTACAGATAGTCTTGGGTTATGCCAGATGGGAAAACTTTGTTGTTGCTATAAAACGTGCAGTAGAATCATGTAAAACCCAGAGTATCAATGTTGATGACCATTTTCGTGAGGTCACGAAAATGGTCGAATTAGGCAGTGGTGCTAAACGTGAAGTAGAAGATTATATGCTTACTCGTTTCGCCTGTTACTTGATAGCTCAAAACGGCGACCCGAAAAAAGAAGAAATAGCCTTCGCCCAAAGCTATTTTGCTATACAAACCCGAAAAATCGAACTCATTGAAGAACGATTAAGCCTGAAATCGAGAGTAGAAACAAGAAATAAATTACGTGCTTCTGAAAAACAACTCTCGCAAAATATTTACGAACGAGGAGTTGACGATAAGGGTTTTGGACGTATCCGTTCTAAAGGAGATACCGCATTATTTGGAGGGCATACTACCGAAGATATGAAACGTCGCCTTGGCATTAAATCAACCCGTCCGCTTGCTGACTTTTTGCCAACGCTTACCATTGCCGCTAAGAACTTGGCAACTGAAATGACTAACTACAATGTAAGTGAAAAAGATTTACAAGGAGAATCATATATAACTACTGAACATGTACAAAATAATAAAACCGTGCGTGAAATGCTGGGTAAACGGGGCATAAAACCTGAAGAAATGCCACCAGCAGAAGATATTAAAAAGATAGAACGCCGTGTAGCGAGTGATGAAAAGAAAATAGAACAATCAACCAAAAAGCTCCCTAAAAATGAATAAAATAGAACAATTGATACAACAGTATTGCCCTGATGGAGTGGAGTTTAAAGAATTGGGGGAGGTTGTTATTCTTACAATGGGAACTTCTCCTGCTGGAAGTTCTTTCTCATCAAATCCAGAAAATGGTATTGAATTTCACCAAGGAAAAACTGCTTTCGGAAATGAAATCATCAAACATTCAAATACTTATACAACAAGCCCAGTAAAGATTGCTGAACCAAATAGTGTAATTATGAGTGTTAGAGCTCCTGTTGGGGCAACAAATTTAACTGATAGAAAAATTGCAATTGGTCGAGGTTTGTGTTCAATGATTGGCAAAGACAGATTAATGACGAAATTTCTGTACTATTTCATAAATCATAATATTCAAGCTTTTAAAAACAAAAGTAAAGGTTCAACATTTGAAGCAATAAACACAAACGACATTAAACAAATCCTTATCCCCATTCCTCCACTTCCTGTTCAAAAAGAAATCGTATCTATTCTTGATAAATTTACAGAATTAGAAGCAGAATTAGAAGCAGAATTAGAAGCAGAATTAGAAGCACGTCGCAAGCAATATGAATATTATAGAAATCAATTATTAACATTTACCCCCCCCATTACATAAATAGCTCAATATCAACAACTTACAAAACAATGGGAGATATTGCAAATTTTTCTTATGGCTACACAGATAAAGCAAAAGATAAAGGTAATGTTAGATTTATCAGAATCACAGACATTGACGAAAACGGGAAGTTACGTCAAAATGACAAAAAATATCTTGACTTGATTGATAAAAACAGTAAATACCAATTACGGAAAAATGATATACTTATGGCAAGGACTGGCGCAACATATGGAAAAACTATGCTTTTTGACAGTAATGAAAATGCTATTTACGCTTCATTTTTGATTAAAATTGATTTAGACAAAACACTCATTAATCCTTTATATTACTGGCACTTTGCTCAATCAGGTTTATATTGGGAACAAGCCAATAAATTAGTTGGAGGTGGTGCACAGCCGCAATTCAATGCTAATGTTCTAAAATTAATTAAAATCCCACTACCCCCTCTCTCTGAACAAGAGCGCATTGTCTCCATATTAGACAAATTCGATGCATTGGTGAATGATATATCAGTAGGATTGCCTGCTGAGATTGAGGTGAGGAGGAAACAATATGAGTATTATAGAGAAAAGTTACTTACTTTTGAAAAAAATAAATAACTAAAGTTATGCAAAACAAATTGACAAATTCCTCTGTTTCAAGGCAGAATATACTAAACAATACGCTTGCTGTGAATGAGATACAGAAAGCAGTTGGAGTTAAAGGAATTTTATTTGAAAGTGAATATAAATTTCTGAAACGACAGATTGCTGATTTTTTTGAAGTTACAGAACGTACTATAGATAACTATTTGGAAAAATATGATAAAGAATTATCGAAAAACGGCTACGAGGTTTTAAGAGGTAAACGCTTGATGGACTTTAAATTAGTCGCCTCGAGGCATTTTGATAACGAAATCGATTTCGTTATCAAAACGGTTAGGCTTGGAGTCTTTAATTTTAGAGCCTTTCTAAATATCGCCATGCTGCTCTCCGACAGCGAAAAAGCAAAAGAATTGAGGAGCGTTATGTTAGATATCGTTATCGATACGATAAACAAACGAACGGGAGGCAGCACAAAATACATAAACCAACGGGATGAAGATTTTATTGGTAATCTATTGCGTGGAGAGGATTATCGGAAGGAATTCACCAATGCCTTACGTGATTATGTAGATATGGGTAATTTCAAATACATGGTCTATACCGATAAAATCTATAACAGTATTTTTAAAGAGAATGCTGCCGAATATCGCCGAGTGTTAAAGTTGGAAGAGAAAGAAAATGTACGACAAACCATGTATAGCGAGGTATTGGATATTATTTCAAGTTATGAAACCGGATTTACTGAAGAGCTAAAAGCCGAATTTCAGCGTTTGGGACGCAAGTTGACTTCTTTTGAAACAGATAAACTGTTTTCGAAATTTGAGAAACAACGACTCTGGGAGCCATTGCGTGAAAAGGCTCGAAATAAAATGGCAAGTCGAGATTTATGTTTTAGAGATGCGTTACATAAAAATTTGGAAGAGTATATCAGTTCTGTTCCACAAGCTGATTTTGAGCGTTTCTTGGGAGAAAAAAGTATGGAGCTCGACGAACGACTTGAAGAGTATAAGGAGGCTCTTAAACGATTAAAAGAACGAGAATGATTATCTATATATCAAGCGAGCAAGCAAAGAAGACACACCGGAAAACCATAGAATTTAGTGGCGGTGGAAGCTATTCTGTAATTAATATCGGTTATCTATACAGTGCGTTAGAATTGATACAAAACGACGATTATTATCCGACATTTGAAGAGAAACTCGTTCATTTGATTTGGTCTATTAATCGCAATCATGCCTTCTCTGACGGGAATAAACGATTGTCGATAACATTAGGTGTCCAATTTTTATCATTAAACGGTTATTTATATTGTATAAAACGTTTTTTGCGCGAAATGGAAAATATAAGCTATCACTTAGCAGCAGGGCGTATTGATAAAGAATTACTAACAGAAATTATTCACTCCATCATGGAAAATGAAGAAGATTTCTGCGAGGAGCTAAAATTACAGATTCTACTTGCTATTGATGATCAGAAAATTGGTTTTAATGAAAATGATGAATTGATATGACATATTCTTTAGTTGCAGAAAATCCAGAAAGTACGGTTGTTGCCGAATATACATCACCTTACCGCAAAGAGACAACTTTTCAAAGTGAGGCAGAGCTTGAAAAAGCGTTTATCAAACTACTTCAAACGCAGGCGTATGAATATTTGCCTATAAGAACGGAAGAGGAATTGATAGACAATCTACGCAAACAGTTAGAGTTGTTGAATAATTATCAATTTGAAGATATTGAATGGGAGCAGTTTTTTGCAAGTAAAATTGCTAATCAAAATAATGGTATTGAGGAAAAAACAAGTATAATTCAAGAAGATCATATTCAGCTTTTAACTCGTATTGATGGCACAACCAAGAATATTTATCTACTTGATAAAACCAATATTCATAACAATCGCTTACAAGTCATTAATCAATATACCAGTATGTCAGCCTTCGACTCCGCTCAGGCTACGGGGTTAGTAACTGAGCAAGTTCCAGAGGCTGAGCATATTCTGGTGGCTGAGCGTAGTCCGGTGGCTGAGCGTAGTCGAAGCCATCGATACGATGTTACTATATTAGTAAACGGCTTACCATTAGTTCATATTGAATTAAAAAAACGAGGTGTTGATATAAAAGAAGCTTTCAATCAAATAAATCGTTATAATCGTGAATCGTTTTGGGCAGGTAGCGGATTATTTGAGTATGTGCAGTTATTCGTTATCTCAAACGGAACCTACACTAAATATTATAGCAATACGACTCGATTTTCACATATAAAAGAATTAGGCGATGGTGCAATAAAAAAAGGAAAACGCACCAGCAATAGCTTTGAGTTTACTTCATGGTGGGCAGATGGGAATAACCGACCTATTACAGATTTGATGGACTTTGGTCGCACTTTCTTTTCCAAGCATGCCTTATTGAATATTCTCACCAAATATTGCGTTTTTACCTCCGATAAACTCTTATTGGTGATGCGTCCCTATCAGATTGTAGCAACGGAACGCATATTAGGAAGGATTAATGCTTCGAATAACTATAAAACATACGGCTCTGTAGCTGGGGGAGGTTATATTTGGCATACAACTGGAAGCGGCAAAACACTCACTTCTTTCAAAACAGCACAGTTAGCAAGTAAATTATCCTTTATTGATAAGGTATTGTTTGTGGTAGATAGGAAAGATCTCGACTATCAAACCATGAAAGAATATGATAAATTCGAGAGAGGTGCAGCTAATAGCAATACGAATACGGCTATTCTGAAAAAGCAATTGGAAGATACCAATGCTCGGATTATCATAACTACTATCCAGAAGTTATCGGTATTAATCAAAAAGCATAAGAAACATGAAGCTTATAATCAACGAATTGTGATTATTTTTGATGAATGCCACCGCTCGCAGTTTGGTGATATGCATACTGCAATTACGAGGACATTCAAGAAATATCACCTATTTGGATTTACAGGAACGCCAATTTTCGCTAAAAATTCTAGTAGTAACAGTAAAGTTGATTTGCGTACAACTGAACAAGCATTTGGCGAAAAGCTGCATACTTATACGATTGTAGATGCCATTACTGATAAAAATGTGCTCCCGTTTCGTATTGATTATATCAGCACGATGAAAGAGCAGGAAGATATTAGGGATGAAAAGGTTTGGGATATCGATCGCGAAAAAGCGTTGGCTTCTCCAGAAAGGATTAGTAATATTGTGCGTTACATTCATGAACATTTTGATCAGAAAACTAAACGCAACAGCTATTATCAACTAAAAGATCGAAGATTAGCTGGATTTAATTCCATCTTTGCCGTAGCATCTATTGATGTTGCAAAAAAATATTACGCTGAATTTCAAAAGCAATTAAGTGATTTGCCAAGCGATAAGCAACTTAAAGTCGCTACGATTTATAGTTTTGGTGTGAATGAAGCAGATGATGAGGTAAATGGTATTATTGAAGATGAGAACTTAGAAGATACAAGTCGTTTGGATCAAAGTTCAAGAGATTTTTTAGAATCTGCCATACAGGATTACAATAAAATATTCAAGACCAATTATGATACTTCGAGCGATAAATTTCAGAACTATTACAAAGATGTATCGCAAAGAGTAAAGGATAGAGAAGTTGATTTACTGATAGTGGTAAATATGTTCCTTACTGGTTTTGATGCCACTACTTTAAATACGCTTTGGGTAGATAAAAATCTACGTTTACATGGATTATTACAAGCCTATTCGCGTACAAACCGTATCCTCAATTCAGTAAAAACATTTGGCAATATTGTTTGTTTCAGAAATTTAGAACAAGCGACAAATGATAGCATAGCTTTGTTTGGAGATAAAGAAGCAGGAGGTATCGTTTTACTAAAAACTTACGATGAGTATTACAATGGTTACAAGAAAGGAGATAAGGACATTCCTGGTTATGCTGATTTAGTGGATGACTTACAAGAAAAATTCCCTATTGGCGAACAGATTATTGGAGAGCAAAACCAAAAAGACTTTGTCAAACTCTACAGCGCTATTCTGAAAGTTAAAAACATCTTATCTACTTTTGATGAATTTGCTGGAAACGAAATTTTATCGGAAAGAGATGTGCAAGACTATCATAGTATGTACATCAATCTTTATAATGAATTCAGGGGAAAAAATAAAGGCGAGAGCGAAAATGTAAATGATGACATCATCTTTGAAATGGAGTTGATCAAACAAGTAGAAATCAATATCGATTATATTTTAGACTTGATTAAAAAGTACCACGAAGGTCATCTCCAAGATAAAGAAATAGTAATAAGTATCAATAAAGCGATAGACTCAAGCGTTGATCTTCGCAACAAAAAAGAGCTAATCGAACGGTTTATCGATTCTTTAACTCCATCTTCAAATGTGGATGATGACTGGCATACATTCGTAGATACAAAGAAAATAGAGGAATTAGATAAGATTATCAAAGAAGAAGATTTAGACAAAGACGAAGCTTATAAATTTGTAAACAATGCATTTCGTGATGGTTACATTCCCACAACAGGAACTTCTATTGCCAAAGTATTGCCTCCCGTTTCGAGATTTACTCCAACAGGCTACCGAACAAAGAAAAGAGATATTGTCCTTGAAAAACTTAAAGCCTTTTTCAATAAATTTTGGGATATTACAGGTGGAAAATTTAAAGATTAAATTACTTTAGTACTATGAGCTTAGATTTATATTTTTTCAGAAACGGATTTGACATCCAAAGAAGTAGAGCAGATATAGATGCTGCATATACACAGTTACAAGCTATGAGAGCCGAATTAGAAGAGCTTGAAGACAACTACGAAGATGCGAAATTAGCTTCGCTTAATGTTACCCACAATCTTAACAAGATGGCAGAAGCTGTAGGATTGTATAAAGTTTTATGGCACCCAGAGGAAGTTGGAATTACTACGGCTTCTCAAATGATTGCTCCATTAGAAAAAGGTATCACGGAATTGATGGCTAATCCCGATAAATACAAAACGTACAATCCTCCTAATGGTTGGGGAAACTATGATATTTTTCTCAGCTTTTGTAAATCAGTATTACGTAAATGTCATGAATATCCTGATGCTATTATTGAAGCAAGTAGATAATTTTATTCATTTTCTCCTCCTGTTCATTCTCAATGAACACTGACTAAAAATGAACATCAACGAAACGACAATCTAACCGATGATAATCGTTACGTTTGTACCATATTTGTATTTAATAGAATAATCCATACTTCCGATGAAATAAGGAAAGATATAACCTATTCAGCAAATGAGATTTTTATATACACACCAAACAAAATACTATTGAAATTACAAAAAAGAAGCTATACAAATTTTTTAAAATAAGAAAGTACGCACTCTTTGGGATGTATAGCAGGAAAAATGGTATTTTTCCATTGTAGATGTGATTGCAGTATTAACGGAAAGCAAAGATGCCAATGCTTATTGGCGTAAGCTAAAACAGCGATTAAAAGCTGAAGGAAATGAAACCGTGACGAATTGTCACGGTTTGAAGATGCTTGCTAAATAACCGATAAAAAAACCTAAAATGAATAAAAAGCTTAAATTTTTAATATACAACTCTCCTGAAGAACAAGTAAAAATCGATGTGGTAGTGAAAGACTTATACGAATTAGATAACATATTTTTGAAGAAGGCGAATTAAATGAAAATTCAACCTGTAGGAAATTCCGACAAGTTCAAATTTAAGGCACTCGAAGCAATGAAAAAAATTTTAAATAATAAAATCACTTTGAAAAAAATTACATTAGACACAAATAACTATTAATCCTTGATTTGTACATAATTTTGTATCGTTTTTTTAACTCTTCCGACAAAAAAGAATTATCAATCAGTTTATCTGTCAATTCATGTATTGTACAAAATTTATCCAATCTGCTGCTTATTATGTTTTCTGGTAGACCTATTTTTTCACCGAATGCTTTAAATGTTTTTCCATCTACAGACCATTCTATTCCAAAGTGTTCCGGATTAGGTTTAGTAAACAAACCCTTGTTTAAGGCAAAAACAGTATCATCTACATGGATAAGTGTATTCAATAAGAAGCAAAATCTTCTTTCAGTAGTTTGTTTCCGTTGAGAATATCGAACCGGCGTACAAAATAAGCCGACGAACCATCTTTGAAAAAACATAAACCATTGGGCGCAGTCGGAATACCGTACACTTGTGAAGCTATCTGCATCGTCAAGTGTTCATTAGCCGGACAAAAATCCTTATAGCGAAGATTATTGGGAACCGGTTTCAGAATAAATTCACCTTGTTCGTTTGGTTTTGTTAAACGTAAAATACCACCGTCTGTAACTACCGAATATTTAATCTGAACACCGGATACGGAGATACGTTTACTATTGTCTGTAAAGATATCAATGGTTTCGTTATCATCAAACCGTGCATACGGCAATTTATCAGACACGATTTGCCCATCAAAAAGCATCTTTAACGCTTTCTTTGAATATCCTTCTTCAACTTTGCACTCCGTTAAAAGAGAAGGGCAGATATGCATTCTTTCTTCTGTCATTTTTCTATAGGTATAACTGTTATGGCTCCAATTGTATCGGTATGCCCTGTAGCTGAAAGTATTCCGAAGTCATCTTTTTCGTCAATACGCAGGTTCCTTGCTTGAATTATGCGGTTATCGCCTTCCGATGTCATATTGAAAAACACCGGAAACAGAAAAGGAGATAAATATTCCTGCTTGTCTTTCGGCATAGTCAATGATACAGGAGGTGTTTCCGAATCATTGTAATAAACATCGTCATAACGAAAAGAATAATGTTCGGAATCTATCTCTTCCAAAATGCCGGCATACTTTCCTTTTATATAAACTTTTACGGCTCTGCTCATAATAACTTTTATTTAACTGTAATATCAAGTCCTAACGTTTTCGCTATACTATGTAGCACATCAAATCGGGGATTGCCTGTACCCCGCTCTAAACGTCCGAGTGCATTTATACCTACATTGGCTAAAGTCGCCAATGTCGATTGGTCCAATCCCAATTCTTTGCGTCTTTCACGAATCTGTTTTCCTATTTCTATTAAATCCATAATTCACTATATATGGTAATTTCAATGCAAATTTACAGTAACATTTCAAATAAAACAAGCAAATTCACTATATGTAGTGAATTGACAGTAAATCAATATGAATAAATTGTCCTGTGGAATGAACCCACAGGACAATTCGATTATAAATGCATGTAAACTTTTTTTATAAGTTCTGTTGCCAGCTTGTTGATATGTCGGTTTGAAATTTTCTGCTCGCTTTTTTCCAAAAGAGCATAATCACTCGAATATTCCTTCAGAAAATCATCCAAAATATCTTTGCTTAACAAACCTATCAGCTTCCCAAAATCTTTAGGAACGGAAACATTACCAATTTTGCTAACAACATTATCCAACCTATTCTCCGTTACATAACTTTCGATTATCGGAAGTAACTTGTTCAAATCCTCACTATAAGTCGGTTCTACAAATAAAGTCGGCTGCCTCTTCTTTATTGACTTCTTTTCAGCAAATCTACTATTCTTGTTTTTCAACAACAAACGGGAGCCGTTTCTGAAATAAATGGGTTCGACAGGTCGGATTACAACTCCCTCGCAGATATTATCTTCAATAGGCGGTAAACCCAACCAATCGGAAATCACACTCTGAAAAGCATTTGGATACGACAAACACTCTTCCAAGGTTCCCTGAATCAATGTTTTTGCATAGAAGAAACTCTCGCTTTCGAAAAAGCTGTTCATTTCGTAAACCGCCAGGTATTTCCGCCCTTCTGAATTTTGAATGCAGATATCGAACGCATAAAATTCGTGATTGGGACAATAAAACACTCCCTTTTGAATACACACTACTTTCGAATCATTCTTTACATCCGGATGCGGATATTTTCCTCCAAACATTTCGCCAAATACTGATATACTTATTGTATCCGCATATTTTTCTTTTATTCGACGATACATCCTGATAGCTCTGTCTTTATACCTTTCGAGCAGTTCCTCGTAATCATAAAACACTTCTCCGACCTCAACTAAGCCGGACCGTTTAGCAAAATATACTGCTTGCCCATCAGTAATAAGACAACAGTTAGCTCCGTGCACTTTTTCTTGCACTGCATATTGTAAAGAATCCAATCCTTCCAATTTAATTTTATCCATAAAATCCTTATTATAAGTATTTTCTATGGAATTATACTTCATAAATTCTAACATAATCACTTATGTATTAAATGTTAATAAATTAAACTTATAGATATGACGGAACATTTCACAACGAAAGGCGTTTGCGAATAATGTCGGTTTTATCTTGCATCAAAAAAAATAAAACGGGTCCGTTCTAAATCTGTTTGAAGGAAATGTAATTTGAAAAGAAAGGTGGTAAGTCTATTCAATTCGTTAGCTAAGGTTACAAACTTTCAAACTTTTCGGCGACAAAGATATGTAATTTTTGTTAATGTATGAAAATATTTCGATAATAAAAGTTTCAACCTGATTTACTCTATATCCCTTTCTGTGTTAAACAAATTTCATTATATTTGCGATGTTTTTTAATTAACTGATTTACATTATCATACTAACATATAAGCATGATAACAGTAAATCTTGCAAGTGATAGAGAAAAAAGTTTGAAAATTGAACAATAACACACGTACTATCGCTTTTCTGGATACCGAGATAGATCCTAAAGGTGGGAAAATATTAGATATAGGTTGTATTAAAAGTGATGGGAATATCTTCCATAAAGGATCTGTCACTGATTTGGTCCAGTTTATCAATGGTTCTGAATATGTATGCGGTCATAATATTATTCACCACGACCTGAAATATATTGGCAAAACGCTGTATGATGCCGGTATTAAAACAGCTATCGATACTTTGTTTTTATCCCCTTTGCTGTTTCCTACCAAGCCATATCATGCACTTGTAAAAGATGATAAACTGCAAACGGATGAGGTCAACAACCCTCTGAATGATGCTATTAAAGCAAAAGATTTATTCTACGATGAAATATCTTCGTTTAATCTGATTGATAGCGACTTACAACATATATATTATTATTTATTGCACGACAAACGTGAGTTTAAAGGTTTCTTTAAATACCTGTCATTTATACCTCGACTCAACAGTTTAGTCGAAAGTCTTATCAACAAAAGATTTGCAAATGAGATATGTGCAAATGTCAATTTATCGAAATTAATAACCGAACAGCCTATTGAGCTTGCTTATTGTCTCTCGCTGATAAATTCGTTTGTTCAATATAAAAAGATCCATTCTATAACTCCACCTTGGGTTTTAAGAAAATATCCTGATGTTGAACAGTTGATATTGAAACTTCGCAATAAGCCTTGTGTAACAGGTTGTGCATATTGCAATAACTCATTAGATATTCACAAAGGGTTAAAGCACTTTTTCGGATTCGATGCCTATCGCACTTTCGGAGGCGAAAATCTTCAGGCAAAGGCTGTTCAAGCTGCAATCAACAATAAATCTTTACTTGCTGTTTTCCCTACCGGAGGCGGCAAATCAATTACCTTTCAAGTTCCGGCATTGATGGCAGGCGAAAATTCAAATGCGTTAACTGTTGTTATCTCACCACTTCAGTCGTTGATGAAAGACCAAGTCGACAATCTTGAAAAAAACGGTATAACGCAGGCTGTGACTATTAATGGGCTATTAGATCCGATTGAGAAAGCTAAATCTTTTGAACGTGTGGCTGATGGTTCCGCATCTATGCTATATATTTCTCCGGAATCTCTTCGATCGAAAACTATTGAGAATTTGATTTTAGGTCGAAAAATTGCCCGTTTTGTAATTGACGAAGCACATTGCTTTTCGGCATGGGGACATGATTTTAGAGTTGATTACTTTTATATTGGCGACTTTATCAGAAATATTCAAAAGAAAAAGAATTTGCAAGACAGCATACCCGTATCATGTTTTACTGCCACTGCCAAACAAAAAGTAATAGAGGATATTATTGCTTACTTCAAAGATAAATTATCGATAGAACTGGAATTATTTACTTCAAAAGTATCGCGTACCAACCTGACATACAAAGTATTTGAAAACAATGATGAAGAAGAAAAATATCAGAAGTTGCGCGATTTGATTATCGAAAACAATTGTCCTACCATAGTTTATGTTTCACGAACCCGAAAAGCGTATTTGTTAGCTGAGAGACTTTCAAATGATGGTTTTAAAGCCAAACCTTATCATGGCAAAATGGACGTACAGGAGAAATCTGCCAATCAGAATGAATTTATAAATGGAGACGTTCAGATAATGGTGGCAACATCAGCTTTTGGCATGGGTGTAGATAAAAAAGACGTGGGGATGGTAGTCCACTTTGAAATATCAGACTCACTCGAAAACTATATACAAGAAGCAGGACGAGCAGGTCGCGATGAGAATATTACAGCAGATTGCTATGTACTTTTCAACGAAGAGGATTTAAGTAAACATTTCATTTTATTAAATCAGACTAAACTGTCAATAAAAGAAATTCAGCAAGTATGGAGGGCTATAAAAGAGGTTACAAAATTCAGATCCTCAGTATCAAATTCAGCCCTTGAAATTGCACGAAAAGCCGGATGGGACGATAATGTTTTAGACATAGAAACAAGGGTTATTACTGCGATAGCTGCACTTGAAGATGCAGGATATATAAGGCGCGGACAGAATATGCCTCGAGTATTTGCAAATAGCATCTTATGTAAAAATGCTCAGGAAGCTATTGAAAAAATCAATGTTTCAGAAAAGTTTGAGGAAAAACAGAAAGCTTACGGCTCACGAATAATTAAAAAACTTTTTTCGAGCAAAAGTAGAAAGCAAGATAATGATGATATTGCCGAAACGAGAGTTGACTATATCAGCGATCATTTAGGGATTGTGCGTGAAGATGTAATCGAAATAATAAACCTTTTACGTGAAGAAAAAATTTTGGCAGATGCGAAAGATTTAACAGCATATATCAGAAAATCAGAAAACAAAAACCGTTCGCTAAATATAGTCGAGACATACAATAAAATTGAAAAAGCTCTTTTCCCACTATTTGAGGAGCAAGAAAAGACATTTCAGATTAAAGAACTTAACGAAACTGTTGAGTTAAATATTTCTGCTGATGTCGGGATCAATAAAATTAAAACAATTTTAAATTATTGGTCGATAAAAAACTGGTTAAAAAGACAAAATCTTGATTATTCCAAAAATTATTTTGCTGCGATTTATCTTCAATCAAAAGATACTTTACAAACAAAAATTGAAAAACGACATGAGTTATCGCGTTTCATTATTGAATATCTTTATGACAAAAGCAATCTTTATACATCTGATACAGAAAAAGATAAGGATGAAGCATTATTAGAGTTCTCCATTCTCGAATTAAAAGTGGCTTATGAGACAAGTTTATCTTTATTCAAACAAAATATTTCGCTTGATGATATTGAAGATTCTTTGTTTTATTTATCGAGGATAGAAGCTGTGAAAATTGAAGGTGGCTTTTTAGTTGTATATAATCGCCTAAATATTGAGAGGCTTGAGCAGAACACCAATAAACGTTACACCAAAGATGATTACGAAAAACTCAATCTTTTCTACGAGAATAAAGTACAACAAATACATATTGTAGGTGAATATGCACGTAAAATGATTGAAGATTATCGCGATGCATTACAGTTTGCAGAAGATTATTTTAAGTTGAACTACAGTTCTTTCCTGAATAAATATTTTCCCGGAAGTAAAGCTAACGAGCTAAAATTAAGAATGACACCTGCCAAATTTAAAAAACTATTTGGAGAGTTATCACCTACACAATTGAAAATAATCAATGATAATGAATCGAAATATATTGTAGTTGCTGCAGGACCCGGAAGTGGGAAGACACGAGTGTTGGTGCATAAATTAGCTTCGTTGCTTTTAATGGAAGATGTGAAACACGAACAGCTTCTGATGCTAACTTTCTCACGTGCAGCGGTTACAGAGTTCAAAAAAAGATTATATAGTCTTATCGGGAATGCTGCATCTTTTGTCAACATAAAGACTTTTCATACATTTTGTTTCGATTTGTTGGGTAAAGTCGGTAATTTAGACAAGTCGGATACTATCATTAAAAATACTGTTGAGAAAATAATAAGTGGTGATGTTGAAACAAATCGTATGACTAAAACGGTTTTGGTAATTGATGAGGCACAAGACATTAACAAGGATGAATTCAATCTTATAATGGCTTTGATTGAGAAAAATGAGGAAATGCGAGTTATAGCAGTTGGTGATGACGATCAGAATATTTTTGAATTTCGAGGAGCAGATTCAAAATACTTAACTCAAATTCTTCAATCTAAAAATTCGATAAAATATGAATTAGTTGAAAATTATCGCAGTAAAAACAATTTAGTCGAGTTTACAAATCAATTTGTCAGTCATATTCACAACAGATTAAAACACACTCCGGTACTTGCCGTCCAAAAATACAATGGTCAAATTAGTTTAGCACAGTATACTGAAAAAAACCTAATTACACCATTAGTATCCAATATTTTACAGTCAGATTTAACAGGCACTACCTGTGTGTTGACAAGAACAAATGAAGAAGCTTTACAAATAAGCGGATTGCTGATAAAAAACAAAATATCAGCTAAACTCATTCAGAGTAATGATGGTTTCAGCCTTTATAATCTGATTGAAATAAGAAGTTTTTTAGATTTTTTAAATTTGAAAGAAAGTGATTATGTTATCAATGATGATGTTTGGGAAGAGGCAAAAAAGAAACTTAGAATTTCCTTTCAGCACAGCAATAAATTGGAGATTTGTATTAATTTAATTCAAAATTTTGAAGCAACAAATAGAAATAAGAAGTACAAATCAGATTTTGATGTATATATAAAAGAATCGAAATTAGAAGATTTTTATAACGAAACGGGAGAAACAATATTCGTTTCAACTATTCATAAGGCTAAAGGAAAGGAGTTTGATAATATTTTTCTATTGCTCGATAATGCCAATCATATGTCAGATGCAGAAAAACGGCTGATTTACGTAGCAATGACACGAGCAAAAAACAATCTATCAATACATACAAACCAAAATATTTTCAGCAAAATCAAGCCTGTTGAAAATATGATAAAACACACTGATAGTGAAGAATATGAATCTCCAACTGAAATATTAATTCACTTGAATCATAAAGATGTCTGGTTAGATTATTTTATAAACCGGCAAAGTATAATTTCTAAATTGCAAAGTGGCGATAAATTAACTATCAAAGATGACGAATGTCTGAACCAAAACGGACAATCTGTTCTAAAATTCTCCCGTCAGTTTCTTTCAAAAATTGAGGAGATGCACTCGTTAGGCTATGACATCAAAGAGTGTAAAATAAATTTTATCGTTTATTGGAAAAAGGAAGAATTCGAACGTGAATTTAAGATTATTTTACCGGAAGTTTGGTTTGAATCAACCAAGTTCCGGAATTAACATACAGACAAGATTTACCGGCAAGGTTATTATATGCTTTTATCATGATAAATCAACCAAACTATCCCACAATCAATGACATTATCATCATTAATTGCGGGATAGTTTTAAAGTTTAACCTTGATATCTGCTTTTCAGTTTATTTCTTCATAAACTTATACACATGGCTTTCGTCGTTTACAATTATTTTGAATAGATACATACCATTCGGGAATGAAGAAACATTGATTCTGTTTTTGTCGAAATCAACTTCTCTGAAGAGAATATGACCACTTAAATCTGTTATTTCCGCTACATCTATCTTACTGTAACTATGATTGATATGCAAGATATTGCGTACAGGGTTCGGATAGATTTCCATCATATTTTTCGATGCATCTATACCACTTAAATTATCGAGTATAAATCTATATGGATCTTCTGGATTACCAAGTGTTTGGTTTGTAACATATGTAATAGGATCATTCTGAACCGGATATTCTTTACCATCTTCATGTGAGTATACCCTGAAATGTATCTCCTGATTGCTATCACCATAAATCATCAAGAACGCCAAATATGGGTGCGGTAAATCTGCTTGATTGTCATAGTTCTTAAGCATGATGCTTCCGCGACATTCATCGCCTACGAATGCTCCTATCTCAATCTGGTCACTTTGTACTGCAGCTCCATTAATTTCCACATATCCTGTAATGGTCATATTATCCGAATATTTATAAATATTAGTACTCCAATATTTGTCTACTTCAGGAACTTCTTGTCTTTTTACCTTGTAATACTGACTTGTGGCACTTGGATAATAGAATGTTTGCGGACTACCATTCTTGGAATAATACATATATCCTTCGCCCGGACGCATGTAGTTCATATTTCCAAGCCAACCACTCGATCCCATATACGTGCGATAAGCTGTATGTCCTTTGATCTGATCGCCCACTTGCGGATTAAGTCCTGCCAACGCACTATTAATCGGTAGCGTAAATTGTGGTGTGTATCCTATCCATGTCCAACCATTAGCTGCCAACGTAATAGGTGAACTTGCCGGTTTTATCGGTTCGCCTTTCACATGTAAGCTATGTTCCGTATTAGTTTGGAGCAGGTACATTTGATTTGCTTTGAGCATAAAGCTGTCGCCAACCCATGAAGTAGCTCGTTGTATGTAGCCATCAGACTGCGATTTCAGCAGTTTACCTGCATTTCCGACATGGTCTAATACCTGATTGAACAAAGGAGGTTCAACACCCAAAACATTGAATGATACCCAGTTCCAACCATTACCTAATTCTATGGTTTGCTGTACTACATCCAACGCATTGTGAATTGTAGGATTATCGCTATCACCGTGAATGGCATTAGCAGCAAATTTCAAATTTTGCAGACTACCGCGCAGACGTGTTTCCACTTCAGGATAAACATTGCCGGTGCTTGCATCCCAGATTTTCAGTGTAAGGGCTTGACCTGCATGCTCGCTATTGCCATACACCGTAAAGAATGTGAAATAAGCATTGTGTTCAGGCACATAAACAGGTGAACATAATCCTACGCACTCATCTCCAATAAAGGCTGCCAACAAATCATCTTCATCCTCTTGATTGATACCCTTGAATAGTAGTGCAAATTGACACCCTGCGAACCCGCATCCGAAGTAAGCAAAATGCGATAATCAGAATCTTCCTTACCGAAATCTTCTACAATGCGCTGCTGCTCCATATCCGTTAAAGAGCCATGAAATTCAGCAATGACCTTATCATCTAACTTAAAATCATGCTGCAACTTCTCTTTCAAAGCCTTCAAAGTTTCTATCCGCTCTGCGAATACGACTATGCGGAAATCATTGCGTCTGCCATTCCATTTCAGGCGAATCAGTTCATTTTTAAATGCGTTGTATTTGGCATCTTGCCCCATCATGATGATGGTTTCTAATTTAGTTTTCAACTCATGTAGCACCTCAATATTCTCTTCCACCAAACCCTGACGAATTTCGTTTTCCTGTAATTTAGCCATTCGATTTTCCACTGATTTCAGAGCCGCTTCAGGCGAAGACATATAGGATTTAAAAAGGCTGATGGCGAAAAGTAAATCACGCCGTTCTTTTCTGTTTGTTATAGAAGATACTTTCTCGCCAAAAAGATTTTCCATATCCACCTCTTCTTGTAAAACAGAAAGAGCAGCAAACTTGATTTTCTGCTGCATATTCAAAAAATCCTCTTCTGCAGGACTAAGCGGAGCATGTATGGAACGGATTTCACGGTCGCGGAAGTTAGACTTTACCGTTTCATCATCAATATCATTTTTAAAACGGCGCACATAGTAGGGTAAAATCTGATCTTTGGTATAATTATCTTCATCTTTGATGGCTAAAGGCTCAATCATGTGAATCAGATTAGCAAAGTTTTCTTTTTTGCCATTATGAGGAGTAGCCGATGTAAGCACTAAAGATTCACATTTAGTGCTGAGTAGTTGTGCTAAACTGCCACGTTGCGAATCGATATTAGCAACGGTATGGCACTCATCAATCACGATAATATCCCAGCGTGATTTTTCGATATAATGCTGATATTTAGCGTTATTTTTCAGCGTATCGATAGAAACAATGGTTTTATCGTAATAGTCGAAAGGATTTTTATTGATAGGTAATTCAGTTTTAATTCAGAAATCCCTTCCACTTTCAGTATCCAACTCCCGTTGTTCTCCTCAACATCATTGATAATGAAATCCTCGCCCCTATTGCTAATGCGTTGTCCCGGTGTAAAATTCATATGTATATATCAAATTATCCACAAAACTACAAAAAACTTTCAAAAAAAACATGTAATCATTGTTTATCATTTGAGGTCTCACCGTATAATACTATAAAACATTGTGTAACCTGTAAAAAACAATATCACAGAGTAACTACTATGTAACTTAAAATTTTATCACATACTTTTCCATCCTTTCAAACTTTTTCCAGACATCGATTGTTTTAGTGCTATTAAATATAAATTCATTTAACAACATCATGTCAGAATTAAATAAATATTCCAAAACCATTACACAAGATGATACACAGCCGGCTGCACAAGCAATGTTGCATGCAATAGGAATGTCGGATGACGATTTCAAAAAAGGACAAGTTGGCATTTGCTCTACCGGTTGGGACGGCAATCCATGTAATATGCACCTCAACGGATTAGCTCATAACTTACGTACTTTAGTCAATCAGGAAGGATTAATCGGGTTAAACTTTTTTACAATAGGTGTATCCGATGGTATTTCGATGGGAACTTCAGGTATGCGTTACTCATTGGTTTCCAGAGACGTTATCGCCGATTCGATTGAGACAAATGCCGGTGCACAGTACTATGACGCACTTATTTCCATTGCCGGATGTGATAAAAATATGCCGGGTGTTATGATGGGTATGTCGCGCCTAAACCGTCCATCACTAATGATTTATGGAGGAACGATTGCAGCAGGTTATTATAACAACACCAAATTAGATGTTGTGTCGGCATTTGAGGCATTGGGTCAGAAATTTGCCGGTAAAATATCAGACACAGATTATAAAGGTGTAATCGAGCATGCTTGTCCGGGCGCCGGTGCTTGTGGCGGAATGTACACAGCAAACACAATGGCTTCTGCAATAGAGGCTATGGGCATGAGTCTACCCTATTCTGCAAGTAATCCCGCAGTGTCGGAAGACAAAAAGAAAGAAATGAAAGCTGCGGCTGTTGCCATAAAAAATCTTATGGAGAAGGATATTAAGCCTTCAGACATAATGACTTTCAAAGCATTTGAAAATGCAATACGCTTAGTGTTTGTTTTAGGTGGCAGTACTAATGCCGTGATGCACTTGATTGCCATGGCTAAAACTATAGGTGTCGATATTTCGTTGAAAGACTTTATACGTCTTGCTGAAATCACTCCGGTATTATCAGATTTTCGTCCAAGTGGTAAGTATGTAATGGAAGACTTGCACAAAATTGGTGGCGTACCTGCCGTTATGAAAATGCTTTTAGCAGAAGGTATGCTTCATGGTGATTGTATGACTGTTACCGGCAAAACTGTTGCTGAAAATCTTGCTGACTTACCGGGTCTACCTGCCGATCAGGACATAGTATATCCGCTTTATAATCCTATTAAAAAGACAGGTCATATCAGAATTTTATATGGAAACATAGCTACAGAAGGAGCAGTAGCTAAAATTACAGGAAAAGAAGGTGAGAGATTTGAAGGTGAAGCCATATGTTTTGATGACGAACAATCGGCAATTGATGCTATGCAAAATAAAACTGTAAAAGCCGGCAATGTTGTCGTGATAAGGTATGTAGGACCGCGAGGCGGACCAGGAATGCCGGAAATGCTTAAACCCACTTCGGTATTAATGGGAGAAGGATTAGGGAAACAAGTTGCACTCATAACAGATGGCAGATTCAGCGGAGGATCACATGGTTTTGTAGTCGGACATGTAACTCCCGAAGCTCAAAACGGCGGTAATATTGCCTTGATACAGAATGGAGATAAGATCATAATTGATGCTATCAACAACACTATAGATGTTTTAGTTTCGGCTGAAGAGTTAGATAAACGTAGAGCTACATTGGTAATTCCACCTCTCAAAGCTAAAAGCGGGGTTCTATATAAATATGCCAAGACTGTCTCCTCAGCATCAGAGGGATGTGTTACGGATGATTTGTAATAATCTATAACCTTGCTCCATTCCACTTCTCTTTTATTGTGCCATTCTGGAGTATCATTACTCCGGGATTAGCACGCATAATAGTTTTAAGTGTTATTGGATCAGCTTTATAAAAAGGAAATTGAAGCTTATGTTCTGATTTGAATTCTTGAATATCTGCTGAGGATGATGATGTTAAAGCATAAACTTTCACTGAGGATTTTTGTTTCGCTATATATTGTTTCACTTTTTCGACACCTTTGATTGATGTTTTATTTAAATCATACATTATTATTACGACAGACTTGCCGGGGTAACTTAAAACTTCATCAGTAACATCTTCGAAATCGATTGTAAGAATAGCAAAATCATGAATTGGAGGTTTATATCCTTCAGAAATAAGCTTTGTCTCCTGACTAACAAATGTCCATGTAGAATCAGGTAATTCATTTATATTAAAACTCTGCTGTTTTCCATCTTTTTCATATATAAAATTATATTTAAACTGATCGGAGGGAGCATCAGCAGGGATAGTCATAGCTTCAGGAATATTTACGCCAACCTTATATGGACGGAAATCGATAATCGGCAAATGAGTGATGCTATAAACCATAAAGCCGGCAGAAGCAAAAACGAAAACGATAACCATTGCCCATTCTATAGAAGGGATAAATATCTGGCGAAAGTGCTTATTAAAAACTATCAGGATAACTGCAAAAGCCGACAATACTATATTTTTATAAAATGTAGCCCAATTTGAAATTGTAACAGCATCGCCAAAACATCCACAGTCAGTTACAGGATTTTTAATCGCAATATAGTAAGTCAGAGGTGTGATAATCAGCATAAAAGCCATTACCGACCAACTAAAAAACTTAAATCTAATTTGAAAAAATAAACAAAAGCCTATGAGTAATTCTATTGTAATCAAAGTCAATGCAACAGGAAACGCAAGAAAGGTGAGATTTACAAAAAAACCATCAAAAGCAAGAAGATAATCCTCGATTTTATACACGGTACCCAATGGGTCAATAGCTTTAACAGAGCCTGAAAATATAAAAACAGATGCAAGCAACAATCGCACAATATGTAGTATCACTTGCTTTGTGCCAATTAGTTTTGAAGATGATTGTTTCCGTCTATCTATTCTTTTTCGTTTCAATTTTGCTCCTCCAATTTAATTAACCCAAAAACAGCATAATTAATCATATCGAAATAATTTGCATCAACCCCTTCCGACATAATAGTAACTCCCTTATTATCTTCTATTTGTTTCGTTCTGTTGATTTTCATTAAAATTAAATCCGTATATGACTCCATACGCATAGATCTCCAAGCTTCATCATAATCATGGTTTTTATCCATCATTAAATTCTTTGCCTCAGTAATATACTTGCTATACAATTCAACACCTTTCTCAAAATCGAGGTCATCATTATCAGAAACACCAAGTTCTAACTGAATCAACCCTATTATGCCATAATTAACAATAGCAATCAGCTCGGCTCTAATGCCCTCATCAACTTTAGCAAAACCTTTAGACTCAATACTTCTGATTCTACTTGCTTTAATAAATATCTGATCTGTAATTGATTGTGTACGCATAATTCTCCATGACGCACCATAATCCTTCATTTTCTTTGTAAAAACATCTTTACAGATAGCAGCAACCTGTTCGAATTGTATTTCAGTATGACTACTCATAAATAAAATTTAATGATGTTGAATTTGAATTTCAGAATTGCAAAGGTAAAAAAAAATATGCACTTTTGTTTGCAACTTCAAACTTTCTTTTTACATTTGCACAAATATTACTTTAAAGTAGCATTTAATGAAACTATCCAATACTTCAGAATACGCTTTACGGATTCTTTGCTTTATGGCAAAGGACGAAAACAAGTTATATTCAGCTAAGTATCTGATAGATGAACTACAGATATCCGACAAATACCTCAGACGTCTTATGACTAAGCTCACCAAATCAGGCTTTATATCAAGTTCTCAAGGTAGAGACGGTGGATATAAATTTCTAAAAAAAACGAACGAAATATATCTTGCTGATGTTATTGATTCTGTTGAAGGTATGGATAAATATATGGGATGTGTATTGGGTTTTTGCGAATGTAGTGACGAAAACCCTTGTGTAATGCATTCTACATGGTCACCGGTAAGAGATGAGTTTCTAAAAGTTTTTAATTCAAAAACTATAAGCGATATGGATATTATGACAGTAAGTAAATTTTAAATTTTTTATATATATACTACTTAAATGTATTAATTGAATTAATCTCTAAATTATTAAAATTATTATTTTATGAAAGAAACATGGCTTGACAAATTCATGAGCAAAAAGGGCTTGTATACCGCCTTTTGGATTATTGCTCTCGTGATGGTTACAATGCTCATTCGCTACACTGCGAATCTACAGAAGGAAGTTCCTCCTCTACCAAAGGAAGTTAAGTCAGTAAGTGGAGAGGTTCTGTATACTTATGACGACATCATTCAAGGTAAAGGTTATTTCCAGGAATTTGACCTTACCGACTGGGGTTCTCTTCTTGGTATGGGTGCTTATATTGGTCCCGACTTCTCAACTGATTTCTTGTATTATAGAACAATGTATCTATACGACTTCTATGGACAGGAAATGTATGGTAAAAATGATTCTGAACTTACCGACATAGAACGTGGAGCTGTGAAGGAGAGGGTGAAAGAGGATGTAAAGAAGCAAACTACTTTGCTTGAAGAAACTACCGTCTATACTGATGCTTCTGCTGCTGCTTATCATGAAAATGTTAAGTATCTGGTTGATTTATTGGTTAATGGAGATCCTGAAAGAGCATGGAGGGGTGGTATTATCCAACCGGCTGAAGCTGAGAAAATTGCTGCATTTGTCGATTGGTCGCAATTAGTTGCTTCGTCTATTCGTCCGGGCACCGATCGTACATGGTCGAACAACTGGCCTCCAGAACCTCGTCTCGATCAAGATCTTACATTCCTCTATCATAAAGTGTCTCTCTGGGAGTTCTTATTGCTGTGGACTTTAACCATAGTGGTTATCTTCCTTTCTTATGAATTCCTTCTTAAAAAGGATGACGGAGAGAAACTTGAAGAGCCTTTGCATGTAACTTCATTGTTTAAATCTCAAAAGAAACTGCTAAAATATATTCCAATCGTTGCCGGATTATTTGTTGTGCAATTGTTTATCGGCGGATATTTAGCTCACCTTTATACCGAACCTACACAGGATTTCGTAATTTCTCAAGATCTTCTACCATTCAACGTTCTTCGTTCTATGCATACTCAGTTAGCTATTCTTTGGGTAGCTGTTGGATGGTTAGTCGGCGGTCTGTTGATTGCTCCTTGGGTTGCAAACAAAGATCACAAATATCCATGGCTTATTGATGTGCTTTGGACTGCCCTTGTAGTTGTGGCTGTGGGAAGTATGATTGGTTTGTACATGGGTGCTACAGGTCAACTTCGTGAAACATGGTTCTGGCTTGGTAATGAAGGTCGCGAATTGATTAATCTTGGTCGCGTCTGGGATATCGGCTTGGTAGTCGGACTTGTTTTCTGGTTTATCTTAATTATTTCTCTAATCAGAAAAGCTGCTACAAACAATCCTATTGTCAGCACAATTATCTGGTCGGCTTTCGCAATTGCTACATTATATATTGCCGGTATGATGCCTGTGCACAAAATAATGCCTAACTACACGATTGATGATTATTATCGTTGGTGGGTAATTCACTTGTGGGTAGAGCTTACATTTGAACTGTTCGCCGCAGGGGTTATAGCTTTCTTCTCGGTTTCTCTCGGTTTGATAACTCACAAAACTGCCGTAAGGATTATGTTCTTCGAGCTATTCCTGATTTCTTTAAGCGGTACTTTAGGTGTCGGTCACCACTACTGGTTCCAAGGTCTTGATGAGTATTGGATTGCAATCGGAGGTATTTTCTCTGCATTAGAACCACTACCACTTGCACTTATGATTGTTGAAGCTTGGAAAAACCACAGAGAAAAAGTTTATTCTGCCGAAGGATTTAATTACACAATTCCATTTACCTGGCTTGCCGGTTCGGCAGTTCTAAACTGGATTGGTGCAGGTTTCTTCGGAATGGTAATCAATACTCCAACTATCGACTACTATGCTCACGGCACTTATTTGATTATGCCTCACGGTCACGTTGCTCTTTTAGGTGCATTCGGCTATATCGCTATCGCTTTCTTATACTTAGCTGCACGTGCTAATGCTTTGGCCAATAATTTAGTATGGAGCGACAAGTTAAGTAAAGTCGGCTTCTGGGTACTGACAATCGGCACTTTACTATTTGCAATACCAACATATATTATTGGTATACATCAAGCCAACGTAGCTATGGAATCAGGATATTTCATTGCACGTCTTCGTGAGACCGTAGAAGTTATGAGTGGATGGATGTGGGCACGCTTACTGCCTGATGGTTTGATGATTATCGGTGGTTTAATTATTTTCTATGACTTAGTGCAAAAAACTTTCTTAGCAAAGAAAGCCAAGTAAAAACTAAGCTGTATTAATGTATTAATATGTATTTGAACAGCACACAAGTTTTTAAATTCTTTTTAAATTGCTCTGTGTGCTGTTTTTTTAAGATTTTTGATAAATGATTCGATTTTTTAGGAAGCATCACCGTTGGTTAGGTGTTATTTTATTGTTCTTTCTGGTTCTTTTTAGTATTTCCGGCATTATTATGAATCATCGGAAAACAGTTTCCGGTATCGGTATAAACAGGCAATATCTTCCTCCTAACTATTCGTATAAAGATTGGAATTTTGCTGCTGTTCGTTCTACAGAAAGATTTTCAAATGATAGTATCCTTATTTATGGTAACATTGGTATATGGCTAACAGATAGTGCATTTACCAATTTTTCGGAATTTAACAAAGGCTTTCCTAAAGGCGTTGACAATCACAAGATGTCAAAAGTCGTAAAAATTAATGATGAAACTATGGCTGCCGGTTCTTTGTTCGGGTTACATATTTACTCAACAAATACCGATAGATGGGATAAAATTCATCTACCTAACAATGAGGAGAATGTTGTCGATTTAATGCTGAGAGGTGATACTTTGTTAGTACTGACGCGTTCAAACTTATTTTCTTCAGTAGATTACCAAAATTTCATTCAAATAAATCTTCCCGCTCCTGCCGATTATGATAATAAAGTAGGTCTATTTAAAACATTCTGGGTTATTCATAGCGGCGAAATCTACGGTTTAATAGGGAAACTGATTGTCGATTTAATTGCAATAATTATCGTTTTTCTAAGTATTGGTGGCTTTATTATGTTTGTTAATAAGAAGTCACTGAAAAAGAAAGGTGTCGAAAAGATCAGAAGGCAAAGGATTAAACGTCAATATCAATGGCACTTAAAATGGCATAATAGAGTGGGTTATACTACTATCCTTCTTTTAATTATAACTACCGCAACAGGTATTTTCCTGCGACCTCCTTTCTTAATTCCGATTGCTGAAGCAAAGGTCGGTAAAGTTCCATACACAGTTTTAGATACGCCTAATCCGTGGTATGATTTACTTCGTAGAATTATTTATATTGAAGATGAAAACCGATATATAATTTCGACTCAAGATGCATTTTATTATTCTGACGACAATCTTAAAACAATGATTTGTTTCGATAAGCAACCACCTGCAAGTGTTATGGGTATTACCGTTTTGGAAGAATATGGCAAAAACACTTTGATGATTGGTTCGTTCGAAGGACTTTTCAGTTGGAATTATGAAACTGATGAAATATATAATTTAATCGATAAAGAAGTATGGGTACGCCCATCTAAAAGAGGACATCCTGTAGGCACTCATAAAATATCAGGTTATTCTGCACACTTTGGCGAACATCCTTTGATTTTCGATTATGATGAGGGTGCTAAAAGCTCGTTCAACAAGGATATTTTTCCTGATATGACAACTGAAATTATCAAGAAAAATCCTATGCCTATATGGAATGTTGCGCAAGAAGTTCATACAGGTCGAATCTTCCAATTTTTCTTAGGTGATTTCTATATTCTGATAGTACCTCTAACAGGATTATTTACACTATATCTACATATATCAGGGTTTATCATTTGGTATAAAAGATATAGAACGAAAAAGAAATATCACAAACTACCATAGAATTTATATTCACCTGATCCTATTTCATAGCAAATATATCCATCTGATTTGCTTTTGAAAACTACATTTTTTTCCTTATGCAGTTTCATTTCATATGAGGGATTGTGTGGCACGTATATTAATGCGCTACTACCAACCGGCACCTTTACTTTTATTTCTATCTGATTATCTATTTTCTCCCACCATATTCCGGCTTCTCCATAAGGAGTTAGTTTTGAATATGATGCATATCCCAAATCATCGGTTGGACATGGCTTAAATATAATCTGTTTATAACCCGGCTTTGCTTCTTTCATACCTGCCAAATCTCGATAAAGCCAAACCAAACCGCCTCCAAACATAGGATGATTACGTGAATGTACGCCATCCCACTGTTCCCATGTGGTTGTAGCTCCTTGAGCTATCCAATGTCCGATACTTGGGAATGTCGTTTGATTTATTATTTCATATGCCTGTTCATTTAAACCATACTCACATAATACTTCAAACAAATATCGAGTTCCGAAAATCCCTGTATCTAAATGTCCATTTGCTTGTTCAATATCTTTACTTACAGTGTCTACTACACGTTTTATCATAGACTCATCCAATCCCATTTTTAATGCAAAGATATTTGCTCCATATTTACCAAATGTACCTTCATCTTTATTGTAAAAACGTTTAATGAAAGCTTCTTTTACTTGTGCTTCTTGTTGTCTGTACATACGTGCATCTTCATTCTTTCCTAATGCTGATGCTGAATTTGCTATATTATGTGTACATAACCACAAATAAAAAGTATGCACTAATTCATTCGGTGGAAATTCTCCCGGCGGACACCATTCTCCTAAATTCATCCAATATTGAACATTGTCCTTACTTGGTGCTTGCTGAAACATAATACCGTCATCATCAAGCCATTGCTGCATATAAGCAAGATATTTCTTCATGCCTTCATAAGAGTATGACAAAATCTGCAAATCTCCATATGTTTGATAATATTCCCAAGGCATAATAACTATTGATGCTCCCCATGCAACTCCGCCGCCTGCACCGGGTTGCCAAGGGGCACTATTAGGAACATATCCGGTAGTAATATTTTGAGAACCTACTATATCTTTTATCCATTTTCTATAAAAACTTGCAACATCATAATTATGCATAACTGTATTCATCGCAACTTGACCATCGCCCGTATAAGCTAACCTTTCACGATGTGGGCAATCGCTTGCTATACCACCATGCATATTATCAGTCTGACTGCGTTTCCATATCTTTTGAATTTTATTAAGGAGTTCATTCGAGCAGTTGAAATGACCAACAGTTTTTACATCCGTATACACCGCTTCGGCTGTTATATCTTCAGCTTTCAGTTCTCCGGGATAGTCATAAATTTCAACCGACCTAAACACATACCATGTAAATCGGGTTGCATAACTTTCATCTTTTGAACCATTTAAAGTGTAACTATTAGTACCATTTGCCGATTCGCTTAGATATTTTATCCTGATACGATGTCCTGAAACTCCATTAATATTATCCATACGCAACCAACCTGAAATCTCTTCTCCGAAATCTATTCTATAGTTACCCTTACCATCTAATTTTTCAATATTAACAGGCTTTAGTTTCTCCATAACCTTATCAGATGGCGACATTTGAGCTTGTAATTGACCTACAGGTGCATTTCTTATAATAGCATTTTTCCAATTATCGTCATTATACTCCGCTTTACACCAATCTTTATATTCTAAGCGCGCATCATACTGCTCACCTTGATATATCATATCATATACAATCGGACTTTTCTCAACTTTCCAATCAGTGTCTGAAATGATTGTTTCTTTACTGCCATCAACATATTCAATCTCTAATTGTGCAATAAAACGTGGTGAGCCATATCCCAGTACCCATCTCGAAGATGCACTGTAAAAACCATTTCCCAGAATTGCTCCAATTGCATTTTTGCCTTGATGCAATAAAGGTTTTAGATCATAACAGAGATATAAAACACAATACTCAGTAAAATCATCATGTACAGGAATACCGTATTCATGAAGGTTTTCACGCTTAGTCCATTGTGTTTGATTCGGCACTAAAACGTCATCACTAACTTTTCTACCATTACAATAAAGTTCGAAATAACCTAAACCTGTAGTGTATATTTTTGCTGATTTAATAGTCTTTTCTACGCTGAAAGATTTTCGTAATAGTGGTGCCGGATGAGGTAATTCATCGGTATTATAGGTAACCGGTCGCTCGCCCTGCCAAGGTGCACCAATCCATTCTGCTTTCCAATCAGATTTATTCAACAGTCCGACATGCCAATAAGCCGGCTCACTCCATGTCGATACTTTTCCTTTATTATCCCAAACTCGCACACGCCACCAGCAATCCGTCCTTGAATTCAAATCTTTACCATTATAACTTATTAATACAGAGGCATCACTATTTACCTTTTTAGTCTTCCATAAATCAGGCTTACCTTGTAATAATTTCTCATATTCAGTTGCAACTTCAACTTCGTATGCCGACTGCGACACTCCTTTCTGATTACCATTAGCTTCGTTTATCCAACTTAATCGAGGGTGTAAAACATCAATTACAGATGGATTGTCAATATACTCACAAGTTAGTTGTGTCGGCGTGATAGAAGAAGCATTCAACAAATGCAATGACCATTGAATACTTAAAAAGATTGCAGATAACAGGATTTTCGATCTCATTATATATTAGATTTAAAATTACAAGTAAATTATTAAAGTCATATTATGTCAAGTTACAATCACTTCTTCTTCCAGATACTAATTTCACAAACACTTTGGAGTTGTTGACGAGAATTTAACCATTCATATTTCGATAGATTAACCGGACTTGACTGAAGTTCAAAATTCTTTGAGAGAATAGCGTTTATTCCATCTAAAGATGTAACCGGTTCACCATCTTTTTTAAAGCCTCCTGGGCGACAATCATGCTGTATTTTATTTCTATCCCAGTTATAATCAGATGCTATTACTAAGTAACCTCCATCATTTACACGAGTATGAATTTCTGATAGAAACTTATTCGGACAGTTTAATTCTTCTAAAACAAATGGTGCAATAATCAAATCGTAATTAGAATGAATAGGTTTCAAATTATTAGCATTATCCTGCATAAATTTGATTTTACTCAATCCTTCAGTCAGACCGGTATCTTTTAGCACAACTTCACGGTAAAACACCAAGTCGTTTTCATCACGCACTATATAACGCATAAAACCTCGCTCCTGCAAACGAATTGGAATCCGAATAAAGCGAGCTGAAAAATCAAGTGCCATCAATTGTTTCACAAACGGAGCAAGTTCAAACGCTAATCGACCTGTATCTGTATTCAAATCAAGCACGTTCATTTGCTCTAAACCTGTTATATTCTCACGTATTGCTTTAGCAAATTGCTGATGAAAATTAGATTGGGTTGTCTGTCCCCACATATTCTCACATGAGTTAGCTACTTCCAAATCTGTTTCGTAAGTTTCATCCTGTATCACAAGCGGCTCTTCCGACTGCACCAATCTAAATCCTGCATGTTGATAGAAATGTCGCCTGAACGCATAACGCGAATGCAATGTAGCCTCATTTCCGGTCGAAATCCACGAACCGCCTTTAATTAAGTTATGCTTACCATCGAAAGTTGGAGTTGAAAAATCGTCATACATCAAATGTACTTTAAAACCTGGGAAACCTGTAATTGGAGTTTCTGTCCACTGCCATACATTACCGAGTACATCATAGAAATCGCCAAACTTAAACATATTCACCGGACAAGGTGATGCAAAGTATTCCAAATTTATATTACCGGGTGCTTTATCCCATTCCGGCTGATTCTGAACTTTACAATGCTCAGCCAATCTGTACCATTCAGCTTCTGTCGGTAGTCGAAATGTCTTACCTGTCTTAACAGTTTTCCAATTACAAAAAGCTTTTGCTTCTAAATAATTCACTTCAACAGGCCAGTTCCAAGGCATAGAAATTTCCTCTGCAACCAATCTCAACCAATAACCATCTGCTTTCTTCCGCCAGAACAAAGGCATTTCAGCCTCTTTGAATTGACACCAGTTCCAACCTTCTTCAGTCCAATAATTCTTATGTTTATAGCCCCCATCTTCAACAAACGCTAAAAATTCTCCGTTAGAAATCAGCATTTCGGAAGCCTTATATTCCTTTACATCTTCTGAGTAAGTTCCATACTCATTATCCCAACCATAAAGCGGATGATTTTCGGGTTTACCTAAATTCACTTTAGCAGCAGGAACTGTTACCAAATTATTGATGGGTGCTTCTCCCCTATCCTTACAGATCTCTCCAAATCTACCTGCAACAACTTCATTCAAAGGCAATTGTCTAATCAAGACAGATGAGGTTTCTAAATGGATACGTTCATGTTCTATACCCATCATTATAATCCAGAAAGGATTTTTCCAGTCGACAGGAAATACAAGAGGAGTTTTATCTATGAAATCGAGGACAATCTTTTTGACTTTATCTCTATATTCACGTACAGCTTTGACAGAAGGCCAATTATAATTCTTTTCATCCAAATCATCCCAACTCATTTCATCCACACCAATAGCAAAGATAGATTCAAAATCAGGATTGACACGTTCCTTAATCAAACCCGCAAGTATCATTTTATTAATAAAGAAAACGGCAGTATGACCTAAATAAAAAAGGATCACATGCCGTAACGGATCACCGCGATGATAAAAAATATCGTCTGATTTTAGTTGATTATAAAGAAGTTCGTCTATTTCCCACGTCTTCAAGAAATAATTACGTATTTCTGCTTTTTTTGTTTCGGGATTACCTTTGTCTAAGATTATGGTTTGAGTAATTAATTTGTTTAAATCCATGCTTAATAGCTTATAAATTGAGACATTCTATTTGTTTACAACGAAAATCAAATATAATTTGTTTACAAACCACGCTTCAAATACAGTTTATCCATAAAGAATTTTGTCTGACGATCGGGAAACAATTTAGTGTGTAACATTTTCCCTACTATTTCAAATCCGGTATCTTTATATAATTTCAAAGCGTTTACATTTCTCTTCCAAACTCTTATAAACACTTCTTTTGAACGATTTTCTTTCAACAAAGACATAGTTTTATTTAACATCTTTCGACCTATACCTTGACCACGAAGTTTCTCGTGAACCATGATTTCCGCAATATAAGGAGTATGCATTTTATCCTGGACTTCAGATAATTGAGGGTTAAATCTCTCAACATAATGAAGCGGATACACAAATAAGGCACCATTGAGCTTAGTTTCATCATTTTCATCAACAGCAACCATCATCATGCCTTCTTCGTAAGCTAATCTGATTTCATTGTCCAACTCCTCTGAATCAACATGTTGTGCTGATTCCCCTTTCGAGAAAGTATCTAAATACAATTTGCGTATTTCTTCTCTGAATTGATAATGTGTGTCTCTAAAAATTTTTAACATAGCTCTAAATTTTATCGTGAAAAATATATATAAAACAACTCGTCATTTTCTTGAACCACCCAATGTTGGATTTTCAAACTCCCAGCTTTTTCAATTAAGGGAGCCGGTAAAAAAGGAGCTGTCAATTTATATATTTCACCTGCTACAAGTTTGTTCAAATCGGATGTCACCTGATTAACAGGGTGTTCGCCTGCTTGTAGCATCTCTCTGACATCAAACTCTACTACAACTTTTGTAGCATCAAACCATTCGGGCTGTTGAGTTATAAAATGCGTATCTGTACCCATATTCTCAACTTGTTCTTGTCCGACTGCCTTACGCAGCTTGTTTATCAGCTCCTCCGTCTTTAGATGCCCAATTGATGCTGCTTGTTGCAAAGTTGCGATTTTTGCTACCGTTTTTCGCAAAACAGGGTTTTTAAGTTTTTCAAAAGCCGGTACCATGTTGATTAATACGTCTTCTAACTCAGGATATGTTTCAATAAGTTGAAGAACTTTTGTTTTTGGCGTTATAATCATATTTATATTTTTTATTAAATCTCAAAAAGATATGTCTTATTTTGAATATGATAAAATTCGTTGCTCTCCTTCTAATTCACGATATACTGTTACGTCATGAGATACTTCAAGGGTGCCTAAATATTCACCTTTTTCATTACGTAATGCAAAGTATTCAATATGAACCATTTTACCACCTTTACTAATCCAGAACGGGGCACGGGAAGCTTTACCGGTTTTAAAATCATCGATAATTTTATCAACAATATGAGCACTTGCAGGTGGATGGCAATGACGAACATCTCTATTTAAAATAGCTCTGTTACGCTGAAAAATCCTTTCTGTTCCTTGTGTGAAATATTTCACTTTATCATCTTTATCGACGAAGGTCATATCCAAAGGCACTGTGTTGAGTATTGCCATCAGTTCCTCAACTGAAAAACCTCCTGACGGCAGTTGCACATGTTCTCCTGACTTATTAAGTTCAGCGAGCGTGCTTTCAGTAGCCCATTCAGGACGCCATTCTTTAGGAGGATCGTAGAGACAATAACCAATTTCAATCGACTGTTTCTTGATTTCATACCATTCTGCTTCATTTAAGGTATCCATCGCCATTGGAAACAAAATCTCAGACTCCTTAGTCCCCATTTCAACAACCTGTCTTACAGCAGGTTTAAGTACTATGTCAGCAGAAACTAACAAATCATCGCGTGAAATATCAGGAACTTGCAGAACTTCAATTCCACCCTTGATTAACTCTCTGATTTCATCATGTTTACCCCACATAACTTTAGGCGGTCCGGTAATACCTGCTTTTTCGAGATATGGGAAAATCAAATATTCTTTACGCTGATACAGCTTATCAGCATCATACAGATTATTAAACAACCCTCTGAGTTTCAGAATTTCTTTCGAAACATCATCAGGTTTATCATATTCAATATCTTCCAAAATCTCTAAGATTTGTTCGGCAACTTTTCGAAGCTCTTTATTTTCATTTAGCATCACATCAATCGGATGCCCCTCAGGAATATCCATCATTTCGGATAAATCGATACGTCCTTCCAGCACCGCAGAGTGCATATCACATAACCTAAGCACCTCTTCCTCAGGCAAACCTTCACTTATCAATTCTTGCTCAACTTCAACAACCTCACCATAAGGTATGGAACTTAAATTGCGTAATAGCTGTTGACGAACCTCCTCTTCTGACTCTCCTGCATGAAGTTTCAAGATCAGTTCTTTTAATGTTTTTTTTCTTTCGTGCGAATTATTAATCAGCTCACTCATATTATTTTAGCTTAATTGTTTAGATGCAAAGATAATAATTTCAATCTAATTTTAACATCCCTATTTTGGGTTATTCTTAGAGATAATTTTAGTGGTAAATTGTTTGTTTATAACCGTTTGTTGTGAGATTTGATTTTTGAAAAGTTACACAGTGTTACACAATGTATGGCAGAGTGTTGCACAATGTTTACTCTGTGATACTCTGTGTTTACTCCGTGTTACTCTGTGATACTATTTCTTTTGAAGTTACACAGTGTTGCACAATGTGTGGCACAGTGTTACACAGTGTTTAACTTCGCTAAATGATAAACAATTTTGTTGCCGGAAATAACAAAAATAAAAGGAGTTCATCCCGGAGCTGTTCTTGATAGGGAATTGAAACGAAGAGGATTAGAGAGTAAACAATTTGCACTATCTTTAGGGGAGTACCCACAAACAATTAATGCTATCAGTAAAGGTCGTAGAGGAATCAATCCCGCACTATCTATCAAACTGGGCAATGCACTTGGAGCTAATGAGGAATATTTTATGCTTCTTCAAGCCTACTATGAGGTTGAGAAGAAACGTAAAGAATTATTGAAAGAACAATCAAAGCCAGATTTGACTAAAATAAGAAGTATCTTATTTTGGGACACCGATATAAATAAAATAGACTGGCAAAAACATAAGAAAGCTGTTATTAGAAGGATATTTGAACGAGGCAATGATATTGAAATAGGGGAAATCATCACTTTTTATGGTAAAGAAATCGTTGAAAAAGTATTAAATGATATACCTCAATTTTTACCAACACTTTCTGAAAATGCAGAAACATATTTAGGTACAAAATTAAATCTAAAAAATGATAGCAAATAAATTCTGAAGTCATCTTGATTTTTCACATCAACCGACTGTAACTGTAGAGGAGTTCCCTCACTTCGCATTATCCAACCCACTACAACTGTAGAGGAGTTCCCTCAGTCGCTGCGCTCCATCGGGATGACACGC
>CALFXE010000130.1 GCA_937927845.1 uncultured Paludibacter sp. | reverse complement strand
TCTGAAGCTTTAATACACTCATCCAAATATGCTTTATCTCCTGTATATGCATATGCCTGAAGACAAATACGACTTTTATAACCTTGTGCTACATATACATTTAGTCTTCCAGGAGCTGATTCTTGAGGTAGTCCGGAAATAGCGGCATTGATATCTTCCAAAATCAATCGGTAACTCTCTGCAACATCTTTAGTAAGAGGTGTCTTAAAGTCAATTGTATCACTTGGGGTTAACACCTTTTGAACAGGAACAAATCTGCCCATACGTTGTGCTTGATGAAAGTACACCAATCCTCGTAACATGTGTCCTTCTGCTATCAATTCTTTTTTCTGACCTTCTGTAAGCCCCGCAGATGCTGCAGCCTTTTCGATTATCAGATTACACCTACGAAGAGCTCCGAATCGGTTAAATCCCGAGTCATAATAACGGTCCTTTCGCTCTATTGGAAAATCATCCAGATTCATCAGGTCACTATGAATAGCGTTAGGAGTCCAGGATTCAACATTTGCAGTACCTGCAAATAACGCTGCTGTACTGTTATATGTTTGTAAAACAAATGCATCGGCAGTAGATTTACTATTCCATACCAGATCCTCACTATAGGATTCGAACGGCTCTGTGTCCATCACGTCACAAGAAACAAAAAATAGTCCTCCGGCAAGATAAATTAACCCTTTCTTAATATATTTATTCATAATTCAATTTCTTTAAAATCCAACATTTAAACTAAAAGCAAAAACTCGTTCCATTGGATACCCATAATTATTGGTACTGGAATTTTCTGGATCCATTCCATATTTAGTCGCCTCAGAAATCGTAAAGATATTCTGTCCACTCAGAGCCAGTGTTAGTTGTGAGATCCAAGGGGTGTTTTTTAGCAACTTCTTTTTGAAGTCATAGCCAAACTGAACATCTTTTAATCGCAGATAAGCCCCATTAATTAGCCAATAATCACTTGTAACAGCATTATTATTTCCATTAACTCCTCCTGAAGATATGATTCTAGGATATTTGGCATCTGTGTTATCTAACCTCCAAAAATCTGTTTGAAAATCGTAAATAGGTGTTGTTCCGGTTTGGCTATCATTCATCATAATGGCAGATCCCATATACATATCAAATTCAGTAGCCCCCTGGAACAATGCGTTAAGGAAAAAACCTTGATATCTAAGTCCAATATTTAATCCAAAATTACCACGTGGAAAACTATTGTTTCCAATCCTAATTTGATCCTGACCATCAATTACACCGTCTCCATTAAAATCAGAATATTTGATATCTCCTGAAGTAAGATTAGTAGAATTTAATCTTTTAACTGAGCTATAAATATCATCTGGACCTGAATAAAGGCCATCATTCTCATAACCAATACCCCAATATCCCTTTTCCTGAGTTGTACGTTTATATGGATTTTTCTTTGAATCAAGACTTTCACTTGGATCTTTAGCCCACAATGAATTAAAAGCAGTAAAGTTAAAGGCAAAGTCGTATTCAAGCTGACCTAATTGATTTCTATATCCTAGTTGGAATTCCCAACCGGCACGACGGTGTTCCCCATCTGTTGAAACTTTTGGCAAACCAGTACCTAATGGATCTACATAACCTGTTTGAAGTTGGTCTGGTTGATATAGAAATCCTTTGGTTTTGTAGAAAAAATAATCAACCGACCCATATAAGCGACTATTTAGAGAACTAAAGTCTATTCCATAATCTAACTGATCTGTCGTAAACCATGTTAAATCCGGACTGGGAATTGCTCCTTCAGAAAATCCAGGCTGCATTATATTATTGATAACATATGCTTGGCCCGAGTATGAATAAGATGATAAATAGGCAAACCTACTAATTGCATAGGTTCCACTCCAATTATCTAAACCAACTTTCCCGTAAGATGCCCTTAATTTTAATGTATTAAAGATATTTTTCTCTTTCAATGACTCAAAAAAGGCTTCATCAGCGACCGACCATCCAATTGAACCGGAATAAAATGTACCCCAGCGTTTGTTGACAGGGAAATTATCACTTCCATCGTAACGTATACTGGCCTCTGCAAAATATTTATCTGCATAATTATACTTTAGCTGACCAATCCAACCAGCACGACCATATTCAGACTCTCCACCATTGTTTTTCATAGTTGATTCCGGACCAGCATTCATCTGATCAATATCAAACTGATAAGTATCTCTTGATCCCCACAAACTTGAAGCAAATCCATATGTAGCCTCATAACCTCCTAACAAACTGAACGAATGTTGCTTGATAGTTTTTTCGTAATTTACAAAAAATTGCAATGTATACGAATTTTCATTTTCTGTACTCTTGTATAGTTGAGATTTTGATCCTGCAACAGGATCAGTACCTTCCCACTGTTTGTTTTCGTATGATACATATCGATAATTACCGTTTGCTTTCAAGCTCAATCCCTTTACCCAAGGTAAGCTCCAATCAAAAGCAAGTAATCCATTCGCAACCTTCTGTTTCCCTAGCAGGAAACCCCCATCTTTTGAAGTCTCCGCCAATGGGTTATCTGATGCTGCATAAATATCCCCAAATGAATTTTGCGCTAAATCCCATGGTTTCTTGTTCTGAATATGAGAGAAAACATTATAATAACTATTGCTGGTTGATGTATAAGGATGTGTCGTTTCTTGTACATAACCATCTATTTGAGCTGTCGTCTTCAAACCTATAGCTTTAACAACTGAAGATTGGTTTAGACGGAAGTTTGTTCGTTGCATTTCATGTGAATCATTTCTATAAAGTGATCCTTGATCAATATATCCCAAAGACACAAAATAATTATTTGTTTCAGAGCCTCCGGACATTTTGATATTGTGTTTTTGTTGTGGAGCATAATCTTTCAGAACAAGACTTTGCCAATCTACATCTGCATGTCCAAAAGGATCAGAGCCGTCTTTAAATTTATTCAGGTCGTCATCAGAAAAGGGAAGAGTAGATAAACCATCGCTTTTAGCAGCAAAGTTCATATAATAAGCCCTGTCGTAAGAATTCAACTTCTTTGGCCAAATATTAGGTTGTGAAAAGCTTTGATTAAAATTGTACTCGACCATGGGCTTAGAACCTAGCTTTCCACGTTTGGTCGTAACTTGTAAAATTCCATTTGCTGCACGAGAACCATATACAGCAGTAGCGGAAGCGTCTTTTAATATGGCTAGATTTTCAATATCATCCGGACTTACGGCTTAGATGGAACTCTCAAACCCATCAACGATTGAAATCTGACTTGTCTTATTAACCCCTCCTCCACTTGCTTGAACAATCAATCCAGGTGATCTACCTGCAAGACCTTGGGTAATATTAGTTACTGGAATATTTTTTATCTCAGAAGCGTCAACAGTTGAAACAGAAGAAATTAATGATCGCTTAGTGTTTGTACCATATCCAACAACAATTACTTCATCTAGTTTCTGAGAATCTTCCACCAATTTAATATCAAATTGACTACGATCTCCAACAGTTATTGTCTGCGTTAAATATCCAATATATGAAATCATTAATTTTGAACTTTCAGAGATTGTTAAAGAAAACTTCCCATCCAAATCTGTTATGGTTCCATTTGATGTTCCAACTTCCATTATACTTGCTCCAATAACTGGCACTCCAGTAATATCCAAAACAATACCGGAAATCTTTTTAGTTGGTTTTTGCTGATTAACAGAAGTTTTCTTCATTAACATGATATTACTTCCTTCGATGGCATAGCTTACATTTGTTCCTTCAAAGACTTTGTCTAGAACTTCTGAAACAGTTTTATTTTCGGCTTTTAGAGAGGTAATCTGGTTCAGATTTACTTCACTTTCGTCATAAATAAATAAATAATCAGTTTGTTTTTCTATTTCATAAATAATCGTTTGAGCAGTTGTTTTTTTTGCGACTATCGACACTTTAGCCATTTGCGAACTGGCTTCAGTTGCAAGCAAGGCAGAGGCAAAAACGAAAACCAACATAACAGTCATCTTCATAATACGCAATGTTTGTTTAAAATTAGTTTTAAACAGGGTAAAATAATTCCAATACAAAATATCTTTCATACTTTTGCAGTCTACATAGAGTTAATACTATTGATTTATTATTAATAAGTCTGGTGTTGACTCATTAAGCCGGGAAGTGTTGCGAGCACTGCCCGGCTTTCGTTACTAGATTCAAGGTTATATCATAGGCTTCATTATTTTTTAAGTTAACATCTAAAATTTTATCTGATTGTTATAATATTATTTTGCTCATCTTTTTCATATATAAAATCAATGCTAAGTTGAAGTACTCGCAAGACGTGCTCGACCCCATCTTTTGTTCTGAATTTTCCAGTGAAACGTTTTGTAGATATTTTTTGGCTTTTAATTTGTATTTTTATATCGTAGTATAATTCCAATTTTTTCATTAAAGCCTCTAAGTTTTCGTTCTCAAAACTAATTATTCCGTCTTTCCACAGAAAATAGTTATGATGTTTAATAGATAAAACTTTAAGACCGTCTTTGCTCAATATTACTTTTGTTTCAGGCTTTAATGAAATTAATCTGTTCCCATTACTTTCAATATCTACAGCTCCTTTAATTAATGCTGTTTCAAAAATAGAAGTATTATCGTATGCCAACACATTGAACTCTGTCCCCAAAACTTTTATATTGTATTTTGAAGTAACTACACGGAATGGTTTTTCCTTATTCGGTGTAACCTTAAAATAGCCTTCTCCATTTAAATGTACTTCTCTATTATCAGAAGTAAATTGGCTGGGAAACGTAAGCGAAGACTTCGCATTTAGCCAAACTTCGGTTCCATCTATCAATGTTATTCTAGCTCTTTGACCAGCAGGAACATAGATTGTTTGTTTTTGGGATATTAAGTCGTTGGGAATAAAAAGATAGTAAGTTAAACTAAAAACGAGTATGACAACTGCTGCTATTTTTAACACCTCGACAACAAAGTCTCTTTTAGTACTTAATTTAGATTTAGCTTTTACTGAATCTTCGTTCCAGATAAGAAGATCGTATAATCGGCGCATTGACATATACTCTTGCATATGCTCTTTACTTTCATTAATCCAATGCACAATGTCCTTTTTTTCTGTACTGGATAATGTTCCTTCAATATATTTTCTTAATTTCTCCTGATTCATCTACTATATATATTTGTAAAAGGAATATTCGCCTTTACAATATAAAGACGATTAGAAATAAGTTCACCCTAGTAGCTTTTGTAATTAATTTATATAAAATAAAAAATAAAATACAGGTAGGTAATCCTTCAGTTGCATC
>CALFXE010000129.1 GCA_937927845.1 uncultured Paludibacter sp. | reverse complement strand
ATTTCTCCAGTACCTTGTCTCCAAGCAAATGTCCGTGATGATCGTTCAATAACTTGAAATTATCAAAATCTACCATGCTAATGATGCTATGCCGGCTGCCTGATCTTTCGGATTCCGCCAGCTTCTGAATGGCATTCAGAAGACTGTGTTTATTCATTGCTCCCGTAGCAAGGTCAAGCGAAAGCCATTCCTTCAACTGATTTTCCCGCAGCTTTAATTCTGTTACATCTGAGAAAACAAGCGCAGTGCAAGTTTTATCATCATATGTAATATTGCACCCGTTTATCTGGAAGCATTTTAATTTCAAATGATTTCTATAATGAAAAGAGTATTGGATTACGCTGTCACTGATTATGGTTTTACCATCTTGTATATCCCTCATTGCGTTGATAATTCCGCAGCCTTTGAAATTTTCAATCATGCTTTTGCCGCATTCGTAGCAATTGCGTCCGAGTTCCATACAGAAAAAAGCGCGTCCAAAAGGCAGACCGTTGGTGTTGTAAGGCTCAACATCGAAATACTCAAACATTCGGTTATTTGCCAATGCAATGTTTAAATTTTCGTCCACAATCACCTGGCCTACCATAGAATTCAGAAAAACACTATAAAAAAAAGATTCTGATTCTTTCAATATGAAATCATGATTCTGTTTCATTATACGATCACCAAAAACATCCTTCCTGTTAGGGAAATATTCATTTTATATTATCCGTATTGCCGATATCTCCCAGTCAAAACCTTATCCAATACTTCAAATATGCACTCTTTTTTAAAGGGCTTTCCTATTATTGCTAACGGTGCTGCTGCCATAAATTCGTGCTGAGCATCGCTTGCCGTTACAAACACGATAGGGCATGATTCGTTATATTTCCGGATAAATAAAGCGGTTTTTATTCCAGTTAGCTTTTTCATATAGTTATCGAGAAAGAGAAGGTCAAAATTGCTATGACCTTCTCTGTATTTCTCGATAAGTTCCTCTCCGCTGCCGAAATGGTCAATATGGAACTGAACATTATTCTCCGTTTCATACTCATGGATGATCATCTCAAGTATATCACGCAAAACCGGCATGTCATCGCATAAAGCAATATTCAACAATATGATTGCCCCCCGCTGAAACACTTATTGCATGCTTCATTGATCTTCATAATTAAATTCAGCATCTTAAACAGACTTTTTAAATTTTCTTAAATATTCGAGCCATGCTTTACCTGCTTTCTTATTTTCCAAGAAAGTAGGTGTGTTTGGTGCCTCTTTGTCATGTTCATATTCGTAATCTTTGTGTTCTTTTAGGTAATCAATAAAGTCTGATTTGGGCAGAGTGCGGTCAAACATTAATGAGATATTGTATTTTTGACACAAAGTAAGGATCAGGGAATCAAGTATAGCCCAATGTACGGGAACACAATTCTTTTGCTGTTCAAAAAGCTCTTTAATAACACCATAGCTTCTTTCATTTTTTAAATAGCCGGCTATTATCAGGAAATCAACAGATTGATTTATCGCTAAAAACATTACTTCCTGACTATTCGTAGCAATGCCAATCACATTAATGCTATCGGTGCAGGAGCGTATATAGTCTGACAGTTCCTTCGCCCGAGCTACAAGACGATCCGACAGGATAATAACATTTGCCTTCACTCTTTGATTCTTTTTATCAGATATATCGTTTTTACCTTTCATATAGTACATCCAAAATTTTACTTGTAGTTATACCACAGTATTATACCTCAATACTACGTAGGTTTGCAATTGTATATTAGATAAAATTATATACAAATTCACGAAAGAATATATTTTACATAAACGGAGGAAGAGGAATGCCCCCAATCAACAGAAAATCATATTCAGAGGATGAAAATCAATTTCTGAAAAATATAGGATTCAAGATTCAATTTTTTCGGAAAAAACGAGGTCTCAGCCAAAATGAGCTGGCTGAAAAAGCAGATTTAAGCTATACCACTATAAGCCATATTGAGAGTACCTCCGTCTATGGCCTGTCCATTGTTGCCGTTTACAGAATTGCTAAAGCCCTGGACGTTGATCCAAGTCAACTGCTGATGTTCAAATAATTATGTATAGCTAATACCGAAAAACGGTAAAATCGAGCGTTTTTTCTTATACAGAGATTTCACCGATTATCCCCGAATATGCAAAAGAACATACCTGCTCATGTTCTTTTTGCTTTATATATCCGAACTGATAAACAAGGTTTCGCCCGTGCTGCTCATAGCTCTGCCTCTGCCACGATTTTTTGCCTGATACAACATTCGATCAACATCACCAAGCAAGTCAGCGCATTGCGGCAAGAAGCACGCCGCATTATCAACATAAACAACACCCGCACTAAATGTGACTGGAGCGTTAAACTCCTGGGCAAAACGGTCCATCAGCTCCTTATGTATTCGTTTTAATATTTGCAATGACTGGATGTGGTCTGTCCCATTAAAAACAAAGATGAATTCCTCTCCGCCATACCTGCCCAAAATATCATTTTTGCGAATATGTTTTCGGGCAATATCCGAAAAGACTTTCAATACCTTGTCTCCCATTAGATGGCCACACTGATCATTGATTTTCTTAAAATTATCAAAATCAATCATGCAGATGGTAAAACGGCAACTTGTTATACCGGGTTCCACCAGTTTCTGCAAGGCATCCACTAAACTGTGTTTATTCATTGTTCCCGTAGCGAGGTCAAGCGTGAGTTTTTCTCTCAATCGCTTTTCCTGCTGTTTGAGTTCGGTAATATCCGTAAAGACAAGCGCGGCATAATGGTCACCACTGCTTGTTGCAACATTTGCGCCACTTAAATAAAACCATTTTGCAGCATGGCGTTTTTCTATCCGGAACGAATATTGGATTACGCTGCCCTTAATCGAAGTATCGGATAGTAGAATATCCCGCACAGCATTCAATATCCCGCAGCTTTTGCAGTTTTTCGTTTTTCCGCATTCTCGGTAATTATGGTTGAGCTCCGTGCAGTTAAAAACACAACCAAACGGAAGACCCTTTGCGTCATGGGGATTTATCTGAAAATACTGAAACATTCGGCTATTTGCGGATACAATATTTAGATTTAGATTGACAACAATCTGTCCAATCGATGAGCTTTGAAAAATATCATAATAAAAAGAATGTTGTCCATCCAAAGCTAAGTCTTTCTCCAATGGTAACTGATTATCCATATCACTGTCTATATGCTCCTTTCCTTTAAAGTAAAAGCATTTTTATGTACTTTGCAATAGAAACGTTATCACGATCTCGATGATGACAGATTTGATGATTTCGTCTTTTCTGCGATGATTTGCTCAGCCCTTTTATTCATATTAGGGATATAAATCTGTCAGAACGCATTGGAGCCCTAAGCTGGTTGCTACTAAATATCTTGCGCATTTTGTCTTATCGGTTTCACAGTAATTCTTGCGATACATAGCCCCCAATCCGCTTTCCATAGACATCTTTTCCTGATAAAAAGACATCCTGCAAGTTTTTCACATTTCATTGTTTTTTCTCCTCATTATCATATTGCTAACTTGTAGTTGTATCCCAATAAAAATACTCGGCAATTGCCACGCTTTTATTTTTACAAAAAACTACAACTTACAGGGTACTATTTTGATTATAAATCTTTGAAATTTAATATACAAGTGTATAAATACCTTTTTGATTGGTTACACATGAAACGCCGAATTGATACAGTAAAATAGGGTGATAAAATATGGAAATGGATTTTACTCAATTGGGCAAAAGGATTGCAAAGCGGCGTAAGGTATTAAATCTGACGCAGGACGATGTTGCTGAAGCTACCGAACTGAGCAACAATTTTATATCAAATATTGAAAATAATCATTCTATTCCAAGTGTTGAAACGCTAATGAAAATCTGTAAAGTATTGAATACAACACCGGACTATTTTCTTTTGGGTGTTTATAAAAATATTGATGACAGCCTGCTTTCAGAAATCAATGAAAAAATAAAATTATGCAACAAGAAAAAGTTAAAATTAATCGACCATTTTATTACATGGGTGATTGACGAGCAGATATAGGTTTAGCCGGATTTCCGTAAGATAAATGGACTCTGGCTATTTTCGTTTATTTTACGGAATCATGGATGTTCAAAGGATATTGATCCGCAGCTTTTTCTCAGTTAATAACGAAATTCAGCAGCCTTCGCTGCTTATACTCAATCTGGTCCGTAACGGTATCGAGGCCATGAATGCCAGAGGCAAATTAACCATTACAACTTCTCTGGAAAAAAATGAAGTGATTTTAAAAGTGAGAAATCAAGGCAAGGGGATTCCTCCTCATATCATGGAAAAGCTGGGGACTCCTTTCTTCACCACTAAAGAAAACGGCACAGGCCTGGGGCTGACTGTGTGCCGAAGTATTGTGGCCAAGCATAAGGCCGACCTTAGTATTGATACATCTATAAATGGTACAATTGTAATCGTGCGATTTAAAAACGGCTAGAATTTCTAGCCGTTTTTGCTTTCAGGATACCACTTGATAATAAGATAAGCCACAACAAGTCCAAAAATTTGATGCTCAATAAGAGATGTTAATCTAAATACCGGGTCAAGGGGAACTATTCTGGAAGCGCCAAAATTTACTATTACTCCAAGCCCCCAAAGCCAGATTACATTACCGAAAATTAACCCCTTATACCACCAGTAATCCCTGCCTGTAAATTTGAACAGGTAGATTATCAATAAGCCAAGTGTTCCTCCTGTAACGATGTCGACTACTGCACCAATAATTAATCCTAAAGGTGTATCGACATCTTGGGGGCTTATTAATACCGCAGCGGCCAAACGTAAATATAAATATTGAACTATCCCCATCTTCCAGAGAATTATGTTAGGAATAGTCTTAAACAAGGTTGCAATCATCCCCGCAATTGTTCCAGCCAAGATCCGGTCTTTAACCATTTTATCATCACCTTATTTTTTTTATAGACAACTTGCGATCTTTTATGTTCCTGCTAAACATTTAATCCTGCTTTATCTTTATCGGCTTTTTAAGCCGAACAGGTTTGATCTCTTCATCATGCTTTCTTGAATGAGAAGGAGCAAAGTAATACTTTTTCGGTGTAGTATGATGGTGATCTTCTTTAACCATGGTCTCGCTCCGGTACCGTCTATTCAAAAATACAAGCATCAGGGCTGTGGATATTCCCCAAATCGTACCTCCTATTAAGTTTATAACTGCAGTAGGGAAATCCATTTGTTTATACAGACCTTCCACCTTGAAAACGTAAGTAATGGCATAAATTAAGAACCAGTCACCTGCTCCAAATACTGCGCCTTTGAACAAAATGTTGGGGCTTTGTATAATTTTTATTGCGAAAGCAAATACTGCCCCCAGAACTCCAAGAAAACCAATGACTATTAATACTGCAAATGATGTCTCTTGCCAGTTTTGTGGTTTGTGCCCGTAAGCAATTATTGCCGCAAAATCAAAATAAAGCAATTTTGTCAAGTGAAAAACGTAATACATGGCAGTCATGAAAAGAAATTGCGGCAACCAGCCAGCTAATCCTGATAAAAATCCAATTGTAAAACGGTCTTTCAAAATAATCACTCCCACATGTGATACTCTTCTTAGACATTCAATTCCGCCATTTAATTTTTTTACATAATCAGGGGTTTCCGCCGAGCGCCTATCCCATACTTTTATGTCTGTGATGATTATTTTTTTGCTGTTTTCATAATAACCGCAATATTACCTTGAAGTACTGCTCCGACAAAGGTCTGTATATCATTGACCTCGTCATAATGAGTTTTTATGGCTAAAGAAATGTCACCATCAAAATCACTGGATTTTAGCGGTGCTATGGTATCCCGATCTATAAGGTCCCTGTTAATAAGGTCGTCAATATAAACAATCATGGCCTTTTCTTTTTGAGTTTCAAAGGTCTTTATGGTTATGTCAGAGTTGTTGCGAAATATGCTTTTTACAAGCTCCTCGCATTGCGGGATGGTAGACGGAACGGCTTGTTGAGTGATATTTTCGTTCTCATCTTTTTTTACATTTGATTGTTCTTGCCTTTTCGCTTTGCTTCTTTTTTTGAACCTAAAAATCCTAACCGTCTTCTTTACTAACGAACTACTGTTGTTTATAATGCCATCTATCAAACCTTCCGCATTGTTTTTAACCTTTTATCTTATTGTTGCCATTTTTCCCTGCTTGCATACACCTACATTTCCACTTAATAGGCACCTATAGTTCGTGTATTGCTTCTGGCGGCTAATATATATACTCCGAACAAAAGGAAATTATTTACATTTTGACTCTGTCAAAGTATAATAATAATAGTTCATTATACATTTGTATAATTGGAGGAAATAAATAATGAAGGAGAGATTAAAACGACTTCCAGATGCGGAACTGGAAGTCATGTTGGTCGTCTGGAAAGAGGAATCGCCCATTAATTCCTCCTGGATTTTGGAACAGTTGTTTGGTCAACGGAAATGGGCATTAGCCACCTTGATGACGGTATTGTCCCGCCTTACACAAAAGGGCTTTTTAATATGTGAAAAGAAGGGACGCAACAATCTTTATCATGCGGCTGTAGGAGAAGAAGAATATAAACAGAACGAAGGCAAATCCATACTTGAAAAGCTGTACGGCAATTCTTTCAAAAATCTGGTGATTGCACTCTATAACAGCAAGGCTATCGACAAAGGCGACATTAGAGAAATTTGCCCCTTTTTTGAAAAGTGGTAAGGGAGGGATAAAAAGAGCTGGAATTGCAGCAAATGACGACCGGCAGAACATCAGCGGTTTCCCCCTTAAATATTACTTCCATTACTACCAAAAGACCGCCACAGGGCTGTCATAGCCAATAAAAAAATAGAAGCCGGAGGTATCCGGCTGGTAAATTTGTCCTATGCGATTGTGAGTATTCGTTCCGATTGATTTTTATGTAATAACCATGCGTGAAAACCGTTGTAAAATAACTTTTGTTATTTGTTATCTACCAAAGCTCTAACTGTAGCAGTTGCAATTTTCAGATCACGTTCATCGCAGAGATAAAGCAAGCGAATAAGCTGTTCAACTTCGGTATTGTTATTCTCACTCTCGGGATAAAAGATTGTATCTGCCGGTATGCTTAACTCCCGGACAAGCTGAAACAAGACATTAAAACTCGGTTTTTTATTTTCGTTTTCTATCGACATAAGATAACGTGGCGTTATGTTTATAACTTCGGATAAATGCTCTCGTGTAATGTTCTTAGCTATCCGAGCTGCTTTCAGAATACTACCTAATTTGTCAGAATCATTGCGTTCCATCAGATCACCTCTTATACAGTTTATAGTTCCTGTACAGGGGGTGAAACGATATGACACTACTATAATAATGTGAACTGAAAGTGCGTAACAAGCCGTTTTTTACGAACTTCATAACCATTTAAGTACAATGGTATGAAACAGTAAAATTAGGATCTTGCAAAGTGGGACGAAATTTTAATACTATATTTTTTTTTCAATGCTTTAAATGATATTAACAGTTTGATAAGAGGAATAAAATCTCGATTTTCATTAAAGCAATTTATTTTTCGACGAGATACTGCCTTACTGGATTTTTTCTATTGTTAAATAATTTTAGAAACAAAACAAATAGTTTCTACGTCTAATATATGGGAATAGAGGAAATATAGAGAAGTTATTGTGATGAAATGAGAGCGACATAATTAAATTGAGGATAATGGTAGGAGATGTAAATAAGGAGATGTGAGCTATGCATGGGAAGGCAGAGCTTCTAAGTTTAGCTATTAAACCTCAGAATGGCCAGAAAGAAAACCTAATGTGATAAATAAATCGCTTTATTTCTTTAAAAAGTGCAGCTGCTGGTTGGGCTGCCCTGAAGTTTGTTCTTATTTATATACTTAGGTGCCACTGGTGTAAATAACAATTAAATTATTAGCGCTAAGGGCAAACCTGTCTAAAGACAGGGACGCAATGCCATAGGGTCTAAGGTACTTACCCGTACTATGATAGCCTGGCTGCCGCAGAGACTACATAAGTCTAAAACTGCCCCTTTAGCGGCAGTTTTTTTTGTACATATGTCAGGAATGCAATTACTAATTTGAGAACATTGGGATATTCGATATATTTCGACACCATCTCGCAGTGATATTGATAATGTCATTATTATGACTTTTATTTTTCATTTTAAGTGAGTGAGGTGCTGACAGATGAAAAATACATTTATGATAAAGGAGTTAAAATAGCAGATTTAGAAGGTTATACTTACCTTCTGTTCTTATGGGATAAATTGCGATTCCCAATTATCCCACAATTCAATACATGTCACATAACCCGGAAAACCGCAATTTGTAACAATCAAATTGCGGTTTTCTTATTGACAAAATACTCGTATTTTCGACTGATAAGTCTAAAATTACCCTCCTTTTTTTTACGATCTTTAGAAGTGGACAAGCCCGACTTTTTTGCATATATAAGGTATTCATCAGGCTGTCGCTCTCCTCCCTCTGTTTTGGTTTCTTACAAAAAAAATCAAAATGGAGGTTCTCCTATGAAAAGGATCAATTTAAGAGATTACTATCCATTCTATCAATCTGACTTTTTCATTGAAGTGACAGACGAGATAGCGGAACAGTTCATACAATTTAATCGAAAAGAACATGCAGACTTCGAGCATAGGCGTGTCTACAAGGCATACTATTCCCTTGATGCTGGCGACAGTA
>CALFXE010000128.1 GCA_937927845.1 uncultured Paludibacter sp. | reverse complement strand
TATATTAGTTAGTTTTGACAAATACAATTTATTAGTAATATAATACCGTATGAAAAGATCTACTATAATTTCAGCAGCTATGCTGTTTATGATGTCAGGATTTATCGGATGCAATAAATCCCAAAAATCAGAATTATTAACTGCATCTGTTCGAGAGGCATTAAATTTGCCAACTACCTTGTCGATTGCGGATGAAATTGAGTCTGCTGAATATATCCCTTTAGAAGTAACTAACAATGATGCTTCATTAATAGACGGGGTAGTAGATTTTGCCATCACAAGCAAATATATTTATGTGTTGGTCGATAAGCAGCCTCGTATTGTTTTGTTTGACCGTAAAGGCCATTTTTTGCGTACTTTCTTACATCAAGGTCAAGGTCCAAACGATTTTAGAGGGATGATAGGTTTTATACAAGTCGACGAAGCCAACGATCGTTTCTATGTAATTGGAGATAAAATTGGTGTTTATACATTAGAAGGTGAGTTTATTGAAGATTTTCCGATAAATTATCCCATCATCTATGCACATTATCTCGGAAAGGGGAGCATTGGTGCAGTCTCAATACCTTTTATGCCTTTCCAGGAAGGTGGTTTTGGAATTGGAATATTTCGGGAAGATGGCGAAGCAATAATGACTAAGAACGATTTCTATTCACAGTTGGTACCCCAAGAGGATTCTGGTTTTACATTTGGGGTAATGAGTTCTCCTTCGGATTGTGACAAGCAGTCGGTTTTGTTCAAAACAGCTAGTAACGATACTATTTTCCGCTTAACGTCCGACACCATTCATCCGGCATTGATTGCCAAGTTAGGTAATTCAAACGAAGAGATAATTAGAGGTCTTAATATAAGGGACATTAAAAAATTACCTGCTGATGGAGATGTTTTTGTTACTGATATCTTTGAGACACCAAGATATTACTATTTACGAATGATGCTGAACGGAAAGTATTATGTGGCTTCAGTGGAAAAACTAAGTGGCTTAACTCTGGTAGAACAGTGTGATATACCCGATACTAAAGTTTCTAATTTAGCCGACTTCAATATACAGTTGGGATTGGTTGGAACCAAGGGGTACAAACAATTTCCCATTTGGGGACGTGTTTTAGGTAATAATCTAGTGCAGGTAGTTACACCTTACGAACTAGAGATGTTTAAAGAACAAACAAAAATTGTCATTCCTCAAGAACTTCAAATGAAGAATGCCGATGCAAATCCAATCTTTATTATTTATAAGCTGGTTAACTGACAAACATTAAAGAGCATGCTATGAAATTTTATTTGACAGCATTTGTTTTGTACTTGTTTGTTTCATGTACGGATAGCTCCAAGTCTGAAATAAACGAAATAAAAATTGCGGAAGGTACGGACCATATTTCTCCGCTAAAGTTGTCGGCTGTATCGTCAAACCTTGAATATATACCATTAGAAACAACTACTTAAGTAAGTGGCAATGGAATTACAACGACAGACCTAATAAGGGAGCTTCGAAAAATAAAATTGCAATAGACATATGTTTTAGAGAATAAAAAGTTCATTTACTTACATTTTCATACTGATCTTTACCTAAAAGAAAGCAAAACATATTGTGCCTTGTTTAAGATGCTTCACATTTACGTTAGTTCTCTATCACATACCTTATCAAGGGATCTTTGGTTGAAAGATATTCTTTACTATAATAATCATAATTCAGTATTTTGTCTGCAAAAATATTAATGTCCTCTTCAGAAATTTCAACTTCAACTTTATCCATATATGGATTATTTGCTCCTCCTCTTAGATCTGTTGCAAAAGCCAAAGTAAATACGATACCTGAATTTGGAAGTTTAAAAGCAATTGAGGGTAAAGTATAACCTCCTATCAAAGCAGAAGTTGCACCAACTGATATAATATGATCGTTTTCCCAAGCAATTGATGCTAATGCAGTAGCTGCCGAATAACTGGATTCGTCTTGAAGAATATATATTTTTCCATTAAAATGTACACTGTTACTATCCGGCAGAAGTACAACGTCCTGGTATACTTCTGTTTTTCGTCCTTTTCGTATTATTTTCAACTCGCTAAATGAAGATTGAATAGCATTTTCAATGGCTTCGTTATGATTGAACCCTACATGGTATTTGTATTTTAAAGGTTTATCTATTATTTTTTTTAATAAACTTATCCAAGCGCCGTCCGAACCTCCCGGATTTGATCGTACGTCAATTATTATCTTTTCAATATTATGTGAGTAAGTTGTTAGAAATTCATTTGTATACCATTTTTCTTCAATCATCTCCGGTATTCGTATATATAGAATGTTATTATTAAGAGGCATTACTTTTCCGAAATTTGATTGAGCATGCATCTTCCCCTGTGTATTTACTTTTTTACTCACATCTAATTCGATTTCTTTACCTCCGATTGAAAGAGTAAATTTATCAAAGCCTATTAGGGGAAGAGCCATTGGAAAAAGACGAGTATAAGGTTTATTATTTATGGGATCCCAACGTAAATAGTACATTTTAGAATAATTGTTTTTAACAAATTGATTCATTGGTATGCCATTAATAGAACCTATCTTTTCTCCGGTATCAATATGAATTTCATTATATGTAAAAGGAAGAATATTATAATAATCTCCGTTCATATATTTTGTCAATAAATTAATTTTTACTCTTGAATTTACATATTCAGTTGTTAGCCGATAAAAATGGTCTGCATTTGTTGTATCTGATAGAGTAACGTTGCCTATTGTTGATAAAAAATATTCAGAGGAAACATAATTTTTTAATGAATATCCGGGAATGATTTGTGAATGTCCGTCGTACAACATATTAAGCCCTTGACGAATAATTTGTGTAAATTCATCAATGGAAGTTGTAGTCGTTATTTCTCCGTATAATTTTTTAAATTCTTTATCTACATTTATACCTGTTCGCTCCTCTAATAAAGGTAAAGGAGAAAAATACTGATGAATATGACCTTGCAGAAATAGCAAATCATCCTGCATTTGCTTCTTCGTTAAAGTTTGACTTTGTATTGGATTACTTACCAGGCAAAGTAGAAATATAATATTTAAATATTTACACATAGAAAGACTTTTAATTTTATAATGAGATAAATTGGTTACGTCAAAAGTAAATACAATATTTCATTAATAATTAAAAAGTTGTTCACATCTTGTTCACAAAATTACTTTCTTAGTCTTTTAAGTATACGACAAAACAATCTGAAAAGCATTTAATTCAAAATAATGAGGTGTTTCATGACTTTCGTTTCAATTTGTGATTGTAGATTGATTGGATTGACAGCTATGTAATTACCTTTTACCAATCATTTTATAGAAGGAAATATGTCTTAGAATAAAGGGAAGCTCACAAGATTTTATATGAAATGAAATTTGTGAACAAAAAGTGAACAACTATTTCGTTATAGATTGGAGCCTATTGATTAGTTTTGACAAATACAATTTATTAGTAATATAATAACGTATGAAAAGATCTACTACAATTTCAGCAGCTATCCTGTTTATGATATCAGGATTTATCGGAT
>CALFXE010000127.1 GCA_937927845.1 uncultured Paludibacter sp. | reverse complement strand
CCCGCTAACGCTCGTGTCATCCCGAACGAGCGAAGCGAAGTGAGGGAACTCCTCTGCAACCGTAGTCGGCTTTTCCACCCTCTGCCCGCTAACGCTCGTGTCCTCCCGAACAAGCACAGCGAAGTGAGGGAACTCCTCTGCAACCGTAGTCAGTTGATGTGAAAAGTCAAGACGACTTCAATACTATATTACTTCTCTTTTATTTCCTGACGATATTCTTTTGGAGTTTTTCCTGTATGTTTTTTGAATATACGAGAGAAATAAGCCGGATCATTATATCCTATCTTATAGGCTATTTCAGCAAAAGTAGCTTCTTCCCCATGCATAAGTTCTTTAGCTTTGTTTACACGCACAGTATTGATAAATTCTGGTATGTTCATATTCATCGCTTTCATCTTGTTGTGAAGGTTCGAGCGACTAATATTCAATTCACCTGCGATAAATTGTACGTCCAATTCATTCTTTTCCATGTTGTTTTGGATAATAGAAAAAAGTTTCTCCACAAATGCCTGTTCGTGGTTTGTGGCAGGAATATCGAAACCTTCAAAACGAGCTAATTCCTTAAGACGTATTTTCAGTGCTTTCTGATTGTTGATAATATTGTTCAGACGTATTTCTAATTCTGCCATCGAAAAAGGCTTCGAGATATAGGCATCTGCACCCACTTGTAAGCCTTCCAATTTTGCTTCTTTTGTATCTTTTGCTGTCAACATAATTACCGGAATGTGACATAGATTCACATCAGTTTTAATCTTTTGGCATAGCTCTATCCCACTCATTACAGGCATCATAATGTCGGTAATGATGATATCCGGCATTTTCCGATTGATATATTCCCATGCTTCTTGTCCGTTTTCAAGACATTTTACACGGTATTTATCTTTGAAATGCTGTTGTAGCAACATCAGAAGGTCTTTATTATCTTCGGCTATTACAAGGGTGTAATCAGTGTTGCTTGTGTCTGTATCTATTTCTTCTGTGGTGCTTTCCGCACTGATTTCTACCTGTATAGTATCTTCCTGTCTACTATCTGTTGTATGCATCTCAGCAACCGAAAGAGGAGCCGGATTTGCTTCGTATGGCAATGACACCTTGAAGCATGAGCCTTTGCCCTGCTTGCTATCTACTGTTATTTGACCTTTGAGTAATTTCACTAAGCTTGCTGTAAGTGCCAGCCCTATTCCGCTACTTTCGACTATATCATTAGAAAAATCATCACTGTAAAAAGCTTCGAATATTTTATCTTTTTTCTTTTCGGAAATACCTCCACCACTATCTTTTATCGAAAACAGAAGCATATTGCCGTCTACCTTCAAGGTAAAATCAATACTGCCGTTCTGAGGGGTGTACTTGATAGCATTTGTCAGCAAATTAGTTATTATTTTTTCAAGTTTGTCGAAATCGAAAAAGATATCGGTACGGGTATAGTTGACCTTAACATCTAACTGAATTTCTTTCTTTTCTAACAAAGGGCGATAAATATCGATGATTTGATTAGCAAAGTCGATTACATTACCTTTTGTAATATGTATTACTGCATGGTCGGTTTCTATCTTACGAAATTCCATCAATTGGCTTACAAGCGAAAGCAGCTTGTTGGCACTCCGCTTAATGGATTGTTGTATGTCGTCATGACTCTTAGCATCCGTCTTTCTGTTTTGTGAAGAAAGCATTTCTATAGAAGCCACAATGATGCTAAGCGGTGTTTTAAATTCATGGGAGATATAGGTGAAAAAGTTCATTTTGTGCTGGTGCAGCAATTTCAGGTTTTCCTTTTCAATTTTTTCGATGGTAAGAGCCATTTTTTCATGTTGACGGTTTTTGTATGTTCGATAGAAGTAGTAAAATACTCCTGCCGCAAAGAAAGAATAGAGCAGATAAGCATACCATGAAGCCCATATAGGTGGTTTAATAGTAATCATAATACTACGCTCTTCACTTACCGAACCACTTATCATATTTGTTGCACGAATGTGAAATATATAGTCGCCGGGAACAATATTAGTATAATTTGCTTGTGTTCTTTCGGTAGCAGGCGACCATGTATTTTCAAGTCCTTCAAGATAATACTGATATACAATATCGTTAGAGAAATAATTGATAGAAGCATAATCGAGCGTAAACGAATTTTGGTTATACTTCAATATAAGATGTTTAGTAAAATCAATTTGCTGATTGAGTACTCCGGTAGAATCAGGACGAATTATTTCATTAGAAATCCGCAAGTTGGTAAAATAAACCGATGGTGTTTCTTTAGGCATAAGGATGGTTTTCGGATCGAACCATGTGAGTCCGGTCACACTACCAAAATAAATGATACCATTATCCTTAAAATATGATTTATAATTGTGTTGGTTACCCGAAAGTCCATGTTTTACGTTGAAATGCACAGCAGTGGAGTCTTGAAAGTTCAATCGGCTGATACCCTTGTTGGTGCTGACCCAGAAAAAACCTTCATTATCTTCTATAATACCATAAACAACATTATCAACCAACATACCTGATTTGATTTTTTCAAAACGTTCTTCTTCCCGAATGTATTTGAACATACCGGCATCACGTGTTCCAATCCATATTTGTTTTTTGGAATCAATTAGATAACTGATGATAGAATTACTTGATAATCCTGAACCATCACCCATTTGATAGTGCGTCATCAGTCCGTTATTAGCTTTATCTAAAATATAAATACCTTTCTCGTAAGTACAAAACCATACTTTCCTATCGGGTGCGGTAAAAATGTCATAAATAAAACAATCGGCAAATTCATTTTCACGAAAGCGACTGAAAGTCTCCGTGCGTTTATTTAAAATATCTACCCCTGAAAGCGATCCTACTAAAATGGAATCGGGCGAAAGAAAGTGAAGAGCAAATACAAAATTATTGTTTAACGAAGACGGATTATCAGTATCATGAACATAGCGTTTTGCTTTACCACTATTTATATCCACCTTGGATACTCCTCCCATAAAATGTCCTACCCAACATATATTTCCATCCATCAATAGAGCATGTACGTTGTTGGACGAAATAGAGTGAGGATTTTTAGTACTGAATTGCAAATGCTTGAAATTATGCGTATCGTTATCAAAAATTGCTATTCCGGCATCTTCCGTAGCAATCCACAAATGACCGTCGGGGGCTTTCGCCATAGTACTTATAGCTTTTCCTGGTAGATAGTTAGAGCCTTCTTTGGGGAGAATTGCATTAAATCCAATATCTTGATGATTAATTATATTCACACCGCCAAAATAAGTTCCGGCAAAGAAAGTTCCCTGTTTATTCCGATAGATTCGATATATGGCATTGTCGTTAATAGTTTTTCTCATATTGTTGAAGGACTGAACATAATGTTCACATTCCCCCGCCTTAATATTTATTATATATAAACCATTTTCCGTTCCTAACCAATATTCTCCATCTTTTTCACCTTCTTCTATCGTACGGATATAGTGTATTTTAGTGTTTTTACAAATATCAGCTTGGATAAACTTATCTTTTCCCGTATCGTAGTATAGAAGTCCGTCATCAAAAGTACCAATCCAAACATTACCTTTTTCATCAGTCATAATACATGAAATAGAAATACCGGGATACAAAGCAGATACTTGATAGCTGCCTAACAATACGCCAAATTTACCGAATCGATATACATGATGCAGTGAAAAAGTCCAATAGGAACTCTTATCCACAGTTATTCCAAGTAATTTATCTTCAGTTTTTAATGTGACAATATGTTTAGTTTCGTAATTATAGACCAATGTTCCATTGGTTTCTGTTGAAATCAGCAGTTCTGAATCAAATCCTTTCCTCAAGGCATATATGCGTCCTATAGATTTTCCATTAAACAGAACTCGATCAAAATTATCAGTCTCCGAACGATAAAGAGCAAGACCGTCATTAGTGCCTACAAACAATTTATTATCAGGAGTAAAAACTAAACTCGTAATAGTATAAGATGGAAGAGAATGCGGATCATCTGGAGAATGTCTGTATTGCTTGATGTTTTGCCCATCATATCGGTTAAGTCCAACTTCGGTAGCGAACCACATAAAACCTTTCTCATCCTGGCAAATATCATATACAGTATTATGAGTCAATCCGCTATTATTTGTTATATAATCAAAAACGAATTTATTGTGCTGCCCTTTTATCTGTGCGGCTACCGATAAGAATAAAAGGCATATACATAGGAATATATGTTTGTTCATGCTTTGTAGTTTTTATTCAGTGTTGTGTTAGACGTTTGCAAATATACAGAATTATCATGTTTTAAAATATGGAAATACATTTAGTTCTTGTAATAATGTACCGTTATCGTTGTACTTATACTTATTTTTTCCACACTGGAAGACATTTGTATAATTGTACAAGGAAAATACATTTTTTTACAAGATACTGTTTTTATGATTATGTATATTTGCGATGTTCAATGCTATACTTTATTAGCTCATGACATGTAGTTCAAATTTTTTAAAACATATAAACTTAATATTAAATCATGAAACAACTCTTATTTGCAAGTATTTTTCTGCTTTCAGCTTTTTGTTTATTTCAAGCTTGTACCCCATCTTCTTCGAAAAAGACAAGTAACGCGAACGAGATTTTCTTCGCTGATCCTACTATTTACAGTGAAAATGGCGTGTATTATTTAACAGGAACTCGTAACAAAGAGCCTCTTGGGTTTACCATGCTTGAATCCAAAGATCTTAAAACATGGACTCTATCATCGGTAGCACCGGAGAAAATGATTTTGAAAAAAGGATCGAATGTTTACGGAGAACATGGATTTTGGGCACCGCAGATATTGAACGAGAATGGACAGTATCTCTTAACTTATACGGCTAATGAACAGGTAGTAATAGCAAGTTCAAATCAGTTAAACGGACTGTACACACAAGATGTTATCGAACCCATTGATTCGAGCGAGAAAAACATCGACTCCTATATATTTAAGGATGATGATGGAAAATATTACCTGTATCATGTGAGATTTAACGACGGAAATTATTTGTGGGTTGCCGACTTTGATATGGCAACCGGTAAGATAAACAAAGAAAGCCTCGTGCAATGTTTCGGAGCGACACAACCATGGGAAACAAGTCCTGTGTATCAGTCTGCTCCCATCATGGAAGGACCAACTGTTATAAAAATGGATGGCAAATACTATATGTTCTATTCAGCTAACCATTTTCAAAGTATTGATTATGGTGTAGGGTATGCGGTTGCTGATTCACCTTACGGACCATGGGAAAAATCGTCCAACAATCCTATAATCCATCGTTCTATTGTAGGCGAGAACGGCTCGGGACACGGTGATTTATTTTTCGACAAAGAGAATAAACCGTATTATGTGTATCATGTACACAACTCAGATTCAGTAGTTGCGCCAAGAAGGACACGGATTGTTCCGCTTACTTTTAAGAAAAATACAGATACAGGATTATATGATATTTCAGCAGATGGTGACGCTGTAATAATCCCTCATGTAAAAGACTGATTTTTAATTAAATATATACTAAATTTTTAAATTTATACATCATGAAAAAAAATTATTTCTTTATTGTAATCTTTGCACTCGCAATTTTTGGAAGTGTAAATGGACAGCAAATTAAGCGCAACATAGTTGCGAATGCTAATTTTGAAGACGGATTAAAACATTGGCGTAGCTACGATGCCAACGGTAGAGTAGCCTTTTCCACAGAAACAGAGGATCCTCTTTCCGGGGAGAAATCAGCGAAAGTTCTTGTAAAATACTCTGCACTCACCTTATGGGATGCTTCTCTAAAATATTTCTTCCCAATGACGAGTGGTGTTAAGTATAAAATTTCATTTCAAGCTAAAGCTTCTGAAGATGCAAATATTGGTATTGAACTCACGTTCAATCGTGCACCATGGACTTTGCTGAAATATGAATCTACATCAATTAGTGATTTTACGCCTGTAGATGTGGCAGGTAATGCTGCTCGTTCAGGATTAGATGATAACGATTTATGCGGAACATTCCCTATTACTACTGAAACACAGGAGTATTGGATAGTAACAGACGGATCAAATATTACCGATTGGAATTACAGTCTTGCTTTTTGTTTTGGTAGAACTGAGCCTGGAACGACTGTATGGATTGACAATGTTCGTATTGAATATGCAGAAGAAGGTGATTGGGACGGAAATCTTTTCCCTTACGGCGATTTCGAAGAAGGTATTGCTCCTCTGTTGTGGCAAGGCGATAATGAAGTCCAGAATTTCCGTATAGAAAAAAACAGCGCACGTACAGATACATGGGAAGTATCAGAAGAAGATCCTATTAGCGGAGATAAATCCTTAGTAATTAACAGGAACAGCGGAAATGGTAATTTTTGGGATTTTGTATTCCTTTTCCAATTTTGGACAATCGAACAAGTAAAATCACAAATATTCTTCGACATCAAAAGTACAAATGAAGGTATGATTTCAACTCGTTTAGCTTCCGAACCTTGGGATAGACCTATTGGCGGAGACCATTTAGTGAACGATGTTATAGTAAATGCTGAAGTACAAAGAGTTGAACTTAGTCCCGATTCTAAAGTTGGCGGTAATAACACGGCAACAGGAAACTATGCATTTGACCCTCATTGGTTAGGAAGAATGAAAGTCTTTACTTCTTTTACCGAAGGAGCTAATCAAATACCTGCCGATTCAAAAATATGGATTGACAATATTGTGGTAAACGAATATAATCTCAAGACACAAAGTTTTGATATTGTAAATGCTCCTGCCACATTAAAGATTGGAGAATCTCAACAATTAAGCATTGCTAATGTTTATCCTACACACGCTCCCGCACATGTAACTTATTCTGTAGATGATGCTAACATAGCTACAATTGATGCTGAAACAGGAATACTTACAGGAGTTGCCCAAGGTACAGTAAATATAACAGTTAAGTCTGACGATGATAATGCTGAAGAAACTGTTGCTGTAAATATTACATCAGCCGCCGGAACAGAAGCAACATTTATCAGCACTGCTTATTTATATCCTGTGCAGGTTAATCGTGGAAATGCTATAGAAATTAGGGGTATTGATAATAGTGTTAGTTTTGAAGTATTCAATATGTCAGGACAATCAATGCAAAAAGGACTATCAAAAATTATTGACACCAGTAATCTTGTAAAGGGTTCATACTTGGTGAAAATATCTGATGATTCGAACACAACAAAACGTTTCATTGTAAAATAGATTGTGGTGAATAAAAAGTATGCTGATACTCGTAAGTCAGCATACTTTTTAAATCATTTCAGTGCCAAGTAGATAATAATATATCAAGTTATTAAAATATGGTTTTAGTAGTAATTTTTAAAATTTATACATCATGAAAAAGAAGACTATTTTATTTTTTCTCCTGTGTTTAGGTGCAGGAAGTATATTTGCTCAAACCTTGCCTGAAGGCATGGTTAAACTTTTGCCCGATGGGGTTACGGCTGTAATTGACGGTCAGGAAAGAATGACACAGCTCAAAAATTTAGTTGTAGCCGGTGAAAAATCAAAAGGTTACAAAGCCTTTTTTGCTGCAAATGACGGTACACACGGTGAGGAATTGTGGGTGACAGATGGAACTGCCGCAGGCACTTTTATGGTAAAAGACATTAATCCGGGAGCCGGAAGTTCAAACGTAAGTTATTTAGCTCGTTTTAATGACAAAGTGGTTTTTGCTGCTAATGATGGCGAAAACGGCGAAGAGTTATGGATATCGGATGGAACAGAAGTCGGAACTTATATGGTTAAAAATATTCATTTAATAGGCTCATCCAGCCCTTTGGCATTCAAACAAGTTAATGAGACTCAATTCGTTTTTGCAGCTATGGATTTGGATAGTGAACTCTATGGCAATCAGAAATGGCTATGGGTGAGTGATGGAACGGAAGATGGAACGGAAATGATTTACGAATGTAAAATGATGTATCCTGGACAGGACTTCAATACATATAATGACCATCTTTGTCGCGTAGGACGTAAGGTGTTTTTCAAAGCAGATGACCTTGAAAGCACTATGGGAGGAGAACTTTGGGTAACAGATGGCACACGTGAAGGTACTCAATTGATTATGGATATAAACTTGGAAGCAGGTGCTCAACCGGGGCAAACAAGAGATTCGGCAATCGATCAAATGCTTAACTTTTATAATGAGCGACTGTTCTTCAAAGCATGGCAACCTGATTATGGCAACGAGCCATGGGCAAGCGATGGAACTCCTGAAGGAACTTATATGATTTTTGACTCAGATCCAACAGCAGATCCTAACGGTATCGGACGAGGAGGAAGTGTTTTTGCAACAGGAGGTCCTTTTAATGGTAAAATTTATTTCAGAGGATATACTCCGGAAACCAACTATGAGCTTGCTTTCACAAATACAGATAAAGGCGATTTTGGTATTATAGATATAAATAAACATGAGCCGACAAATGAACGCCCCTCTTGGCCCGATCCTGGTGTGGTATTCGACGGAGTGCTTATGTTCTGTGCAAATAGTGGAGGTAATGTACCAGCAGGAGAAAGTCACTTTGGCGGCGAACTTCATTATACCGATGGCGAAACAGTGACACTACAATACGATTTAGCTCCAGGTACAATGAACACATGGGCAAGAGAACTTACTGTAGCATCTGGTAGTTTGTATTTCTGGAACTCGTCAAATCAAGTTCCTGAGCACAAAGAAAAATTGATGAGACTTGACTCTAAAGACGGTATTCCTGTACCTGTAACCAATTTGAATCCTGATGGTGATAAAGTAAAAACTTTACGTAATTTGGGTGGTGATATTCTCTTTATAACTTCTGATGATAGTCAATTATACCGCTATCATTACAGAAAAGAAGGATATGATCCTGCAAAAGATGCAGATGACTTGGATCTTGAATATAGAACTCGTGCTGAGATTAGTGGCGTTATTACTCCGAAAATAAGTAATAAACTAACTGTTTATCCAAATCCAACTAATGATGTGTTCAAATTTGATGTTGATGAAGAAGTTATCAGTGTGAAAATCTTAGATATTACAGGAAGAATAGTGAAAAGTGAAAACCTGTTTACTAATTCTGTAAATGTATCAACTCTTTGCGAAGGTATTTATACTGTAGTAATCAATACGGTGAAAAATCAGTACGTTTCATCTTTGATTGTTAAATAATAAACTTTGAAAAGAATCTGTCTCAAAAGCTTTATGGTTTTTGAGACAGATTCTCTTTACTTATGAGTTTTTCGTATTTTTGTTGTGTATTAAAACACTATCACCTTAAAGCGGTTAGCAAATGATTAAAAATAAACTTTTTAGTATGGTAGTTTTTATGATTACCATATTATATTCTACGGCTTCCTACGGACAGAGTCAAATATCGGTATCCGGTATTGTTATGGACAGTAAAACTCACGAGGAGCTTATTGGAGTTTCGATTGGAGAAAAAGGGAAATCCAGTGGAACTATAACCAATGTAGATGGCAAATTCTCCTTACGAGTAGATCCGGGAGCCACACTTGTTTTTACTTTCATAGGTTATGAACCTAAGGAAGTAAGTATTGTTGACAGTCGAGAATTAACTGTATTTTTAGCAGAAAAAACCGAATTATTAGATGAAGTTATAGTTATCGGATATGGAGTTCAACGAAAAAGCGATATCACAGGCTCCATATCTTCTGTTTCTGCAAAAGACATCAATAGTGTTCCGGTGCCATCTGCCTTACAAGCTTTACAAGGTAAGGCAACCGGTGTTAATATTATTCAGAATAGCGGAGCTCCCGGAGGTCAAACAACTATTAAGATTAGAGGAACAGGAACCATCAATGACTCCAATCCGCTTTACGTAGTAGATGGTTTTATTGTAGATGAGATAGATCACCTGAATCCTAACGACATTGCTAATGTTGAAATTTTCAAAGATGCTGCTTCAAGTGCCATATATGGAGCACGTGCCGCAAATGGCGTTGTATCGATAACAACAAAAAGCGGTGAAAAAGGTACTACCAAAATTACATTTGATAGTTTTTGGGGTGCATCCAATCCTTGGAAAAAAATAAATGTATTAGATATAGAAGGATACGCACTCGTACAGGATTATATTAACGGTACATCTTTCTATTCCGCTGAAGGACAAATATATCAAACAAAAGACCCAATAACGGGTATACTATCTTATGATGCCGGCAAATACTACAGCTTGGATACGATTAGAAGAAACTCTCCTTCCAACTGGTGGGATGCAATCACGCATACAGGAATAAAGCAACAATATAATGTTACAGTATCCGGAGGAAGTGAAAAAAATCAATACATGGTAAGTGGAAGTTACTATGATGAAACAGGAGTTATTAAAACCTCTGCATACAATCGATTAAATACTCGTGCTAATATAAACAGTCAAATACTTCCCTGGCTTAAACTGAATGCAAATACTATGTACACAAATGAAAAACGCCATGTTGTGCCTGAAGGTGGAAACAGTATTCTGAAAAGTGCTTTATACCAAAATCCCTTTACCTATACTTATGATCCAAAGGGATATTATGCAGCAAGTCATCCTATTGCAACTTTAGAGCGTAATCATGATGATAGAATGAATCATCGTGTAGATTTGAACCTTAGCCTTACAGCTCAGATTGGTAAATTACTTACTTACCAATTCAAAATATCAGATTCTTATACAACTGACAATAACACTAATTTTACTGAAGTGAATAAATTATCCGAAGATTTTGTCATGACTGATCTTTCTTCGGTTTATCAATATAAAAGGGAAGCAAATAAATGGGAAATCAATAATCTGTTAACCTTTCAGTGGAACAATGACATACACGATATAACAATTCTTGGAGGACAAGTTTTAGAAGGATATAAACGTAATTATCAAGAATCTATCCGAAAGGGAACAGCTTCAAACGATCCTAATTTATGGTATCTGTCGAGTGCCTACACAGGGGATAAGACCTATGGGCTTGATAGAGAATGGACTGCTGTCGGTTATGTCAGTCGACTAAATTACAACTTATTAGATCGCTATTTATTACAGGCAAACTTCCGTGCTGATGCTTCATCTATTTTCTCTAAACAAGAACGATGGGGGTATTTTCCTTCTGTTTCTCTCGGATGGAAGTTTAGTTCCGAATCTTTTATGGAAGATGTAGATTGGCTCTATTTAGGAAAACTTCGGTTAGGATGGGGTAAATTAGGGAATAATAGAATTGATGAAACTTCAGCCCATACGCTTATATACACAGGATATAACTATCCTTATGGTGTGGGAAATCACATACTTCAACCCGGGTCTACAGCCACTTCTGTAGGGAATGCAGACATTCGTTGGGAAAAAACAGAAACATTCAATATAGGTGTAGATTTAGGCTTTTTCAAGAACAGACTTACCTTTAGTGCAGAATATTTCGATAAATTAACGACTGATATGTTATTGCGAGTTCCTGTAACCTTATCGGCTGCATTGGATTATGCTCCGATGGTAAATGCCGGTTCTGTAAGTAATAAAGGTGTGGAGTTAATGGTTAATTATAAAGACAATATCAATAAATTCAAATATGAAATCGGATTTAATGTTTCATACATAAAGAATAAAGTCGTAAGTCTGGGAACAGGAAATGAGCCTATTTACGGTGGATACTTAAATGAATCAAGCGTTCTTGCTTATGTTACCAAAACAGAGGTTGGAAGACCGATAGGTGGTTTTTACGGCTATGTAACGGATGGTATCTTCAATACTTATGAAGAAGTAAAAGCCAGTCCGCAATACGAATATGGTAAAAACGACTTTGAGCAAACTACTCGTCCCGGTGATTTCCGCTTTAAAGACTTAAATGATGATGGTGTTATTACCGCAGAAGATCGTACTTTCTTAGGCTCACCCCTACCCGATTTCGTTTTTGGTATGCCTATTTCGCTTAGCTATGGCGGTGTTACAATGGATGCTCTCTTCCAAGGACAAACCGGGAACAAAATTTTCAACGTGATGGATTTTTATCTGAATAATGCAGCTTCAGGCAATCTGTATGCTGATATTCGTGATAAACATTGGTCGGGACAAGTAAATCCGGATAGAGGTTTCTTCCCGATGAACCTGAACGCTACCATTCCGGATTTAGATCCGTCTGATGCTGCACGTAACTTCAGAGCTTCTGATTTTTATGTAAAAGATGGTTCTTATCTTCGTCTGAAAGAACTACGGTTTACTTACAGTTTTAAACCTGAGGTATGCAGGCAGTTACATTTATCAAATTTGGCAGCATTTGTAGGTGCGTATAACTTGCTAACTATTACGAAGTATAATGGTTTCGATCCAGAAGTTGGTAGAGTGTCGGGAACTGAAGATAACAACCTCAATATGGGAGTCGATCATGGAAACTATCCACAATCGCGGACGTTTACTTTAGGGATTAAATTTGTTTTATAATTACAAAAAATAACAATTATGAATAAGAGTTTATTCAATATCATATTAATTAGTTGTTCGTTATTAGTTTTTAGTGGATGCGATAATTTTCTTGATAAGGAGATTCTTGGTAATTCTACTGACAAAAATTACTACGACACGAAATACAAATTGCAATCAGCTTTAAATGCGGGTTACGATATATTACAATCGGATCTTTTTAATGAGTGTGAATGGCGCTTTGGCGAAGCAACAGCCGATGATGTATGGGGAGGAGATGAAGGATTGGCAAGTCAAATGGGACAATTGGTCAATTTCAGATTTAACACCTCGAATAGTTGGATAGCCGACAGGTACTACATAAATTACAAAGGAGTCCGCAGAGTTAATCAAGTAATAGCCAATGTTGATAAAGTACAGTTATCACTTCCTTTGTATGGCGAATACAGAGATGTTCGTGAAATTTTGGGACAGGCTAAGTTTTTAAGGGCTTTCTATTATTTCAACTTGGTAAAAACCTATGGCGGAGTACCTATCCGTCCGGAAGTAGAAACTATTGATAATTTTGTTATTCCACGCAGTACAGCAGCAGAGGTATATGCCTATATTGAAAAAGATTTAAGAGAAGCAGCTATCATGCTTCCTGCACGCTATACAGGTGTAAGTGCCGGTAAGGTAGGCAGCGGAACAGCCATCGCTTATCTAATGAAAGTACTGATGTATCAAGCAACACCTGGTGAACCTTCTTCTAAATGGAAAGAAATGAAGAGATTAGGAGAGTTTTTTATCGACGGAGTAAGTATGACTTACGGTGATATTCTCAAATATGATGAAGCTCAAGAAGATTGGGAAGCACTTCGCAAGCGCCTTTGGTTTAAACCACAAGAATTAAATCAACCCACTGATCCGTATGAAACTAAGAATACGCAACTTCCAGCTTTGCAAAATGCTTATTCTCTTGATTTTAAAGATAGTTATGGAATGAACATCACTTATCTTGATCAATTTACAGGAGCTGGTGAATTTTGTAGAGGTTCTGTATTCGAAGTTGTGTTTAAAGAATCTGCTGATGGTTCCTTAGGAGATACCAATGAAGGTTCATTTCTTTATGACACTTTCTATTCGTCTTCTCCACAAATTTGGACTACTCAAACCATTATACAAGATTTGTTTGGAACAGACCCACGTCGTACTTATATGATTGGTCATAATTCATATGCTCCAGATGGTACGATATGCGTATGTGGAGAATCACGTAACGTTTCATTAAAGTGGTACACTCCTATCAAGGAACGCCCACAAAACGGAGGCGATAATAGCAAAAATAGACGAGTAATGCGCTATGCAGAAGTAATTTTAATGTATGCAGAAGCGCTTAACGAATGCGGAGAAGGCTCACGCGCCTTGATTGAGTTGAACAAGACCAAATCAAAAGCGAATACGATAACCGGTGCTACAGCTTTATATGTGGGTGGAGGCTATGGATATATGCGTGACCAGATATGGAAAGAACGCCGTATGGAACTTTGCTACGAATGGGATCGATTTTTTGATTTGGTACGCCAGAAAAGAGCCGCTACCGTTATTAAAGAGTATGGATTTTTACGAGCTAACAAACGAGGTTTCTATTTCCGTGAAGGAATTAATGAATTATTCCCCATTCCTCAGAACGAAATTGATATTTCAAACGGAGTGGTTGAACAAAATCCTGGTTATTGATCTTTTAAATAAATATGATAAATATGAAGACAATTATAAAAGTATGTTTAAGTGTATGCATCTCCTTATTATTCGTATCTTGTGACGAGGAATCTATTTCTACTCCGGTAGCATCGGTAACCGTCAATCAACAAGAGTTTTCGATTAATGAGACAATGGTTATTCATTTTACAGGTGTTGCCGATCAGGTGTCTATTTATACCGGAGATAATATGCATAAATACGATCTCAGAACAGAAAGTAATACGGGATTTGTGGTTAATAAAGGTTTATTCACCTATTCATATTCGGTTTCCGGGCAATATAAAGTAGTATGTGTAGCATCTACTTATTCAGATAAAGCTGAAGAAATAAGACAGGACACATGCTCTTTCATCGTTACGGTAACTGATGATGTAACTGAAATTGATAAGCTTTCTTGTGCTCAAGTATTGTATGACGAAGTGTTTGCACAGAAATATCCAAATGATGAATGGTTAATGGTCTTACCCAGAAAGGTAAAATACAGTACTGCTGCAGTAGCTATACCACTTACAGGTCAACGATTAAAATTCTATATCCAGTCGGATTCAACTAAAGTGCTTATCAACGGAAATCCGTATGTAAGTGCAACAAAATATAATCTAACTAATCCGGTCGATATTCAGGTTACTTCGAATTATGGAACGGTTCGTCCGTATAAGCTATATACGATTTACTATCCCGAATTTGACACCTTTAAATTAAACGGTGTTGCAGGAACGGTTGTACGTTCGGAATTCGACTACAGCTATTTTGAAATAGGAGTAACTTTACCGACAGGTACTGATGTAACTAATCTTGTTCCTGAATTTTCTCTGTTCTCACCCACGGATAAAGTGTATATCGGAGATGTAGAACAAATATCAGGAAGTTCAGCGGTTGATTTCACTCAAAATGTAAGTTATCGTATGGTTTCAACTTCGCCGGATAATCCGGATATGCAAGCTGAATCTACAATAAAAGTAAAAGTGAAGAATCAGTAAACCTAAAAATGAAAATATGAAAAGAAATATCAAGTTTTTAATTGCTGTATTGTTGCTGTCTTCTTTTGGCACGTCTTCTTTCGGGAAAGATGTGTATGTATATAGCGGCGAAGGAGGTTTGCGGCATACGCTGACCGGTGTACGAAAGATTACATTTACGAGTACTGAGATGAATGTAGCCCAGTCCGGTAATGCAGCAGCGGCGATTCCTCTCGCAGATTTCGACTTTTTTACCTTTGAGCCAAAGGCAATTTCCTCTACCTTTCCACAAGAGGCCGGCAACGGCATCTCCGTTTCTTTTGACGGCAGCAACGTGTTGCGCATTCACAGTGAAAATACGATTTCGAATGTTGAATTGTATTCGATACAAGGCACTAAATTGCAAACGGAAAAACCGATGCAGCATAATCCTGCCTTATCGCTGGCTTCATATCCTGCCGGTGCATACTTAGTGAATATTGCATCCGGAGGAAAAATAGTAACATGTAAAATCGTAAAAAAATAGGCTATGTCGAAAAATAAGAATTATACGAAAATATGGGTAGCTGTTTGCGTGTTGCTCGGTGCGATAGCCCTGACTGCCCAAGACCTATTGTCGGTATATAAGAATAACGCCGTTGTCTTCAGTGAAAATACGGAAAATATCGACAGCGTAGCGATTGAAGAAAATAAAACTAAACTCACAATCTACAATCAAGCTAATGCCGCGCTTTACAGCGCGCTTTTGGCAGATATAGACAGCATTACGCTGGATGCACCCCAAAAGCTGGTTGCAGACCTGCTGGATGTTATTTTCAATGCTGATGGAACCGCTACCGACGTCTCGGAGATGGGGAGCAGCGTGGAGTTTATAAAGGGGCCCAAGTCAATGACTTATTATAATGAGTCGCTCGGCCGGCACGTTGCTTGGTTTGACAACACTCCCGGGGATAATGCCTATTCCGGATATTATAAAGTCAATTTCGAAAGCAATGCGGCATTCCGCGCGGCTTTGGCCGACGGGCATACACTCGAAGTCTTGTTTACTTATAACGATAATCTGCCTATCGGCAAAGAAGTGAAGCCATTCAGTGCGATGCAGGCAGGTGGCACCGGATTTTTACTTTCCAACAATCCTGCGGGCAACGATAATAACATAAATTTCATTTCGCACCTGGGCGGAAGCTGGCACTACTCATACGGAAAAACACGCCCGGCAAAAGGGACTTACTACCACGTGATCGGTGTTTGGGATAAAGAGAATAAAGAGTCGCGCATATACGTGAACGGGGAGTTGAAAGATACGAAAGCGAATGCCGGATCTTTGCAATTTGCCGCAAGCGGTTCCAACTGGTTTGCCATTGGAGGAGATGCTACTCCTTCCTCTACGATAGCGGCGGAAGCGGCATGGAGAGGTGATATTGCCATTGTCCGGGCATACGACGATCCGCTCACGGATGAAGAAGTGCAAGCACTCTGGATGGATGTTGAAGATAAAATTGTAAATACGCCGTTTTCGGTAAAAAACATCATCTTTTTGCCTAAAACCACAGTAAAAACGGGTTCAAAATTTACCATCATAGCCGACGGATTTAGCGATGGCGACAAGGTACGATTGATGTCCACGGCCGACGAGAGCAAGGTACTTGATTTTGACGCGGTTTACACTGAGTCTGAAAAAACTTTGAGAATTACGATAGGCGAAAATTTCGAGTCGGGTGAATATAAAATGTTTGTAGTGCGCGGCGAAGACGCCGTTCCGCTGGGCACAACATCTCTTACGGTAGGCGACGTGGTGGAGCGCGTGAAAATTACGGCTCACAGAGGATACTGGCAAAGCGGTGTTCCGCAGAACTCCATCGCCGGATTCAAAGCCGCTTATGGATTAGGAGTTTACAATTCCGAGTCCGATTTTTGGCTGACGAAAGATAATGTTATCGTGTGTTGCCACGACCAATCAATTCAAGGCAAAGACATTCCATCTTCCAATTATTATGGTGATTTGGAAAACGTTAAATTAGCCAATGGCGAATCGATCCCCGTTTTCCAAGATTACTTGGATGTGATGAATAGCGATGAGTACAAAAATTTGGACATGAAACTCCTTATCGAGCTGAAGCCGAACAACAATAATTTGGTTGATGCTATTGTCGCTGCGGTAGCGGCCGCCGGTTTGGAAGATAAAGTGGAATACATTGCTTTCAGTTATGCTCTTTGCCAATATACCGCGTCTGTTGTCCCGGCAGGAACTTTGGTTGGTTACAACAACGGCGATGTTCTTCCAAACAATTTTGCAACAGGCATTAACTGGATGAATTACGAGAAAGGGAAAATAAGAAGCAATCCGAGTTGGGTAAAAGAAGCACACGACAAAGGTTTATTTGTTTCTGTCTGGACTATCGTCAATTCTGTTGATGAATTTATGGAGTTTGTAACCCGCGGCGTCGATTGCATAAGCACGGATTATCCGCACATAATGCAAAGATTGCTTAATTTATTGTATGGGGATGACAACGACGACGAAGGCAATACACCCCAAAAACCGGTTGCAAACCTGCTGGATGTAGTTTTTAACGCCAACGGAACTGCCACGGACATTTCTCCGATGAACAACATCGTGGAAGTTATTGCGCCCAATTCTACATTAGATACCTATTTTAATGAAACGTACGGCTGCTATGTGGCTAAATTAGACAATGCCTGGGGAACAGGCTCTTTGGGGAGTACGCCGAATTATTGCAAAATAGATTATAAGGAAAACGAAGCTTTCAAAAACGCCTTAGCCGACGGTTATACGCTCGAAACCTTGTTCAAGGCTGTTTATACGCCTCCCATCGCAAATGAGGAAGCTAAGTGGTTTTCCGCGCACGAAGCCGGCGGCACCGGTTTTATGATTTGTAAAATAGATATGAACGGTAGAAGAAACGAATTGACTTTCTTGCCTAATGTTTCTCCACAGCCGGCTAACTCCTGGAAATGGGCAACCAGCGGCGTTGTCCCCGAACCCGAAGTATTCTATCACGTAGTAGGGGTTTGGAACAAGGATAAAGGCGAGGCATATATCTATGTAAACGGCGAATTGAAAAATACCGTGGCTGCCGTTGGTAATTTCAACTTTCCGCCCAATGTCAATGCTCAATGGTTTGGCATAGGTTGCGATGCCGGTCCTAACGGCGGTCAGTTTGGCGGAAAATGGGAAATCGTTTCGGCGCGAATTTACGATGAGCCGCTTACTCAAAAAGAAGTTTCCGCTCTGTGGAGTCAAGTGAAAAAGATGCAGGAAAACGCTAAATCCGAGATGGTTACGGATGTGGAGTTTTATTCGGGCATAGCGGTGCTGAAGGGCAGTTCTTATGCCGTTGCGGGCAAAGGATTTGAAGCGGGCGACAACATTCGTTTCCAGTCGATAAAAGACGAAGCGAATGTGGTGGTGCTTGGTGCCGAATCTGTTGATGAAGCAGGCATAAAAGTAACTATTCCGGCAGGATTCATCACAGACCAATACCGTCTTCTGTTGGTGCGGGGAGAGCAAATACAGGATTTAGGATTAGCATCGATTGTAGTGGTTACGGAATTTCCGAAACCGGCAAAAATTATTGCGCACCGAGGATATTGGGATGTCGCAGGCTCTGCTCAAAACTCGCTGGAATCTATCCGAAAAGCGCAGGAAATAGAAGTTTACGGAGCGGAAATTGATATTTGGATCACAACCGACGGTTATCTGATGTTGAACCACGATGAGTCGTTTGGCGGAGTTTCTATTCAGAACTCCACGTACGCGCAGGTTAAAAACCTAACGCTGAGCAACGGCGAAAAAATGCCGCAACTGCAAGACTGTCTTGAACTTTTGAAAACGAATAAGCAAACAAAACTGATCATCGAATTCAAAACCCATTCGACCCAGGCACGAAACATGGCTGTTGTTCAAGCAGCGATGGCGGCTGTTGCAGCCGAAGGTCTTCAGGATTGTGTAGAGTATATTGCATTCGACTTGGAAACTTGTAAAGAAGTGGTGAGAATCGATCCTACCGCAAAATCATCTTATTTGAAAGGCGGGATGGCTCCTGCTACTCTTAAAGACTTCGGCATTACAGGTATTGACTATCATCAGGCAGAATTCCGAAATAATCCGCAATGGATACAGGAAGCTAAAGACTTGGGAATGGATGTTAATGTATGGACGGTGAATACTATCAGCGACATGGCATTCATGACTAATCTTGGCGTTCAATTTATCACTACGGACAAACCGGTAGATGCTTTGAAGATACGCGAGTATTACACGGAGAACCAGAAATAAATGATTCACCTTAGTATAATGAAAGAAAGAAGTCATTTAAATGTTTAAATCAAAATCTAAATAAGTTCATTATGAATAAAATTTTGAGGATAACCGCCATTTCCTTCCTGCTGTTTTTCGGCTTGCAAAATGTTCTCGCGCAAAAAGACGGATTTATCCCACCAAAGTCGGACAATCCCGATTCATGGTCGATGATACTGCTTCCCGACCCGCAGACGTATATGAAGTATGATTACAACCAGCCTTTGTTCGACCTGATGTTGGCGTGGATTACGCGTAGTCAAGAGGCATTAAATACTCAATTAGTACTTTGCACAGGCGATATCGTGGATATGAACGATTATCTAAATCCGGATTATATCCATTTTAACCAGTCAAGCAAAGCGCAATGGGAAGCTGCCGCTCGACTATTTGGACGCTTGGACGGAAAAATCCCCTACATATCGACCACTGGAAACCATGATATTGGATTTGGCAATGCTGAAAATAGATATTCTAATTACGACCAATACTTTCCAGTAGATAAAAACTGGAAAAGCCAACGAATGCTGAAAGATGTAGGACGCGACATCAACGGCAAACCGAGTTTAACCAATGCGACTTACGAATTCATTTCTACGCATGGAAAGAAATTTCTGGTGTTGGTATTGGAGTTTGCGCCTCGGGACGAAACACTTGTTTGGGCAAAAAACACCATAGACAAACCAAAATATGCTGACCATTCAGTTATTTTGCTGATTCACTCGTATTTAGGATCAAACAACAAGCACATAGAGACAGAAGGTTATCCAATAGAAGGAGCGAATTACGGAAAAGCTGTATGGGAAAAACTGGTCAAATCATCAAAAAATATTGAAATGGTTTTTTCAGGACATATCGGTGTAGCAAATGATGAAAGGGCGCATGTCGGCTTTCGAACAGATATCAATGCCGGAGGTAGAAAGGTAAATCAAATGACTTTCAACGCGCAAGCACTCGGTGGTGGTTGGCATGGTAACGGTGGCGATGGCTGGTTACGCATATTGGAATTTCTACCCGACGGTAGAACGGTGAAAGTGAAAACTTTCTCGCCTTTATTTGCCGCTTCTCCTACAACGCAGAAATACGCTTGGCGAACTGAGAGTTATGATGAGTTCACTTTTACACTCGACGAAAGATAAACAAAAATTAATTAATTTAAAAAATCAAGCATGAAGAAAAATTTTTTATATCTATTATTTTTTATTTTTACCTTTGGAGAAGTCTCCGCTCAAAAATGGACAAACCCTTTCACATTAGGGAATGAATGGGGGCAATACGGAATAGGTGATCCTTATATATTGAAATACAACGGATCGTATTATTTGTATTGTAGCACCAGGGATAGAACAGAAGGTGTAAAATGTTTTGTTTCGAAAGATTTAGTCAACTGGTCTGCTGCATATATGTGCTCGACCGATCCGATTACTCGTGGGGCTTATGCCCCCGAAGTCGTTTATTGGAACGGTACTTTTTATATGTACACCTCGCCGGCAGGTAATGGGCATTATGTGTTGACCAGTACGAGTCCGACCGGACCTTTCACCCGTGTTACTGAAAACTTTGGGAAAAGTATCGATGGTAGTGTCTTTATTGAGGATGACGGAACATGGTATTTTTACCATGCCGGAGGAGGAGGTGGAGGCATGCAAGGCTGCACGATGAGCAGTCCGACTACCGTAGGAGCCGGAAGAAACATAGGGGTTTCCATGAATAACGATTGGACGGAAGGACCTACCCTTATCAAAAGAAATGGTGTGTATTACATGATTTATACAGGCAATCACGTTATTAGCAAAGGCTATCGGATTGATTATGCCAAAAACACAAGCGGACCGCTTGCTACATTTACTCCGCAAGCAAAACAAAATCCCATCTTAGTAAATACCGAAGGAACTAACGTGGGACTTGGTCATGGAAGTGCGTTTATCGGTCCCGATTTGGATTCTTATTATTATACTTACCACAGTCTCGCCGGAGATTACGGTTGGGGTCCGTACAGAAGGTTCAACTACGACCGTATCGCATGGAATGGAGATAAAATGACTATACTTGGTCCCACGGTATGGGCACAAGAAGCACCGGAAATGCCAACTGGTTACGATTTTTTTGAACGAGCAGAAATTGGCAGCGACTGGACTATGCCCAACGGCGGTAACTGGGGAATTTATAATTCCGAACTGATGTATCAGGATAAATTTGACGATACAGAGGAAACTTGGCGCAAAGCACTTTATATTACCGAAACAGAATCCAACTACACCGCAGAATTTACTGCTAAGGAAGTTAGTCGCCACAATGACAATGCAAAATATGGTGCTGTATTTGGCTATACAGACGAACAAAACTACGGTATCGCACTGTTTCGTAGCAAAACCAATCAAATAGAAATCAATTTCCAAATCAATGGTGTGTGGGGAACTCCGAAAATGGTTAATTTACCTGCCGGTTATGACTACACCAAATGGCATAGTATAAGAATAGAAAAATCGGGTACTAACTATAAGTTTTTTGTTGATGGCATGCTGAAAAACACATCGACAAGTGCTTTGGGAGCCGGTAAAATCGGATATATGAACAGTTGGAGTCATAGCGACTTCGGATATATCGCTTTCAGTAATAAAGTAAATGGTTCGGGTATCTTTGATATATATAAACCAATCCCTGGAACGATAGAAGCAGTTCATTACAATACAGGTGGAGAAGGCGTAGGTTATCACGAACTGACACCGGGTAATGCCGGAGGAAAATATATTCGTGAAGACGATGTAGATATTAGCAACTGTAGCGAGGGAGGATATGCCATTACCTCTATTCAGGCAGGAGAATGGTATGCCTACAACGTTAATACTCGCTATCCTTTGACTTATAATGCCGGAATACGCTATGCTTCAACGCAAAACGCAAGCTTTAGAATTTTACAAGATGATAATGTAATTGCAGATAATATTGAATTATCATCAACAAACGGTGCATGGAAAACGGTTATAGTAAAAGATCTAAACTTGACAAACGGCTACCATACCTTGAAAGTAGAAGCTATTTCAGGCGAATTTTCCTTATACGATATGCAGTTTGATTTAGCCCTCAATACTCCTACAACCAAAGAAGATAACTTCGATGGAGGAACTGCAGGGTGGTATTACATCGATGGAGCATGGGAGATTCGTTCAGGACAAGCATATATTAAGGGTTACGGAAAACGTACGATGACAACAGGCACTGCACCGTGGACTGATTATACGGTTCAGGTGGATGTTACATATATCAATGGCATGAACGGTGGACTTCTTTTGCGGGCAAAAAATTTAGCTTTGGGAAGTAATGGTACCAGTCCACAAGCAGGAACCGATTTTCTACAAGGCTATTATATCAGCTTATCCTCAAATGCAGTTGTATTAGGAAAACAAAACTATAATTGGGCTCAACTGAAATCGGCACCGGGAAATTATGTTACAAACAAAAAATACACGCTTAAAGCAAGTATCATTGGTGCTGATATCAAGGTATATGTTGATGATGTGCTTGTGATGGAATACACCGATCCAAATCCTTTTGTAACAGGACGCCCCGGTCTGCGAGTACATAATACCGAGGTCTATTTTGATAACTTCAAAGTAACCGTTCATGATGGTGATGTTTCATCAGTCAAAGAATTAAATATATCTAAAAATAATATTTTTATATATCCTAATCCTGTAGATACAATGCTTTCAATTCATAATATTTCTGATGCTTCCGATATTTCAATTTATGATGTGAACGGACAGAAAGTGTTTCATTCACAACTAAATGGTGAAAGTTACTTGACATTGAATATGAGTGATTATCAAGATGGTCTCTATTTGGTAGAGCTGACAGGTAATGATAAAAGTGTAGTTCGGAAATTTATAAAGAATCAGTAAATCAAAGCATGAAAAAAAGTTTTTTGTATATATTATTTCTCATATTCACGGTAGGTGAAGTTTCAGCACAAAAATGGACAAATCCTATAAGAATGGTGGGGGAATGGAGCGGTATAGGTATTGCCGACCCATATATATTAAAATATAGAGGATCATATTATTTATACGGCACAGGTAGCAGTACAGGAATTAAATGTTGGGTATCAAAAGATTTGGTTAACTGGTCTAATTCCTATACATGTGCTACTGAAGGTGGAGCTTATGCACCCGAAGTCGTTTACTGGAACGGCTTATTTTACATGTATACATCACCTTCAGGCAATGGACATTACGTACTAACCAGTACGAGTCCGACCGGACCTTTTACTCGTGCTACCGGGAACTTAGGAAAAAGTATTGATGGTAATGTATTCATCGAGGACGATGGAAAATGGTATTTTTACTATGCCGGAGGAGGTGCGGGAGGCATGCAAGGCAGCGAGATGAGCAGTCCGACTGTTATTGGGAGCGGAAGAAACATAGGTGCTTCCATGAACAATAATTGGACAGAAGGAGCTTCAGTTATTAAAAGAAACGGCGTTTATTACATCATATACACAGGAAACCACTTCCTAAGTAAAGGATACCGGATTGATTATGCTAAAAACACAACCGGACCGCTTGCTACTTACACTCCTCAATCAAAACAAAACCCTATTCTAATTAATACTGAAGGAGCTAATGTCGGATTGGGTCATGGTTGTCCATTTATCGGACCCGATTTGGATTCATACTACTATGCCTATCACAATCTTGATGGTACTGTTAGGATGTTTAACTACGACCGTATAGCATGGAATGGAGATAAAATGACTATACTCGGTCCTACCGTTTGGGCGCAACAAGCACCCGAATTGGCTGATTTTACCGACTTCTTCGAACGAACTGAGGTAGGTGAAAATTGGATTACATCTGGTGGAAATTGGGGAATTACAAATAAAGATTTTCTGTATCAAAATGTCTCAGCCGGTGAAACAAAAATTATAAATAATGTAGCTACCGAAAAAAACTACACCGCTGAGTTTACTCTTCAAAGAGTTGGAAGTACAAATGCAAACTCTAAATTTGGAGCTGTATTCGGCTATACAGACGAATCGAATTACGGTATTGTAGCTGTACGTGATCAAAGCAAGAAGTTGGAAATAAGTTTTAAGATAAACGGTATTTGGTCATCAACAGTATCAGCCGATTTACCCTCTGAATTCAACGGTGCAAGCTGGCATGCTATACGAATTGAAAAATCAGGAGAAAATTATAAATTTTTCATAGACGGTATGCAGAAGGCTGCTTTGACAAGTCAATTGGCAGGTGGTAGAATTGGTTATATGACTAACGAAAGTAAAGCCAATTTCGGATATATCGCTTTCAGTAACAAAGTCAACGGTTCGGGTATCTTCGATGTATATAAACCGATTCCGGGAACAATAGAAGCCGTTCATTACAATACAGGAGGAGAAGGTGTAGGTTATTACGAGCTGACTCCGGGCAATGCAGGCGGGAAGTATATTCGAGAAGATAATGTTGATATCAGTAATTGTAGTGAAGGAGGATATGCTATTAGTTCAATTCAGGCAGGAGAATGGTATGCCTACAATGTCAACACACGATATCCTTTGACGTATAATGCCGGAATACGTTATGCTTCAACACAAAACTCCAGTTTTAGAATATTACAGGATGATAAAGTACTTTCAGATAATATAGAATTGCCTTCAACAGGAGGTGTATGGAAAACAGTTATTGTGAAGAATCTAAACTTGACCAATGGCTATCACACTCTGAAAATAGAAGCTATTTCAGGCGAATTCTCCTTATACGATATGCAATTTGATTTGGCTCTCAACACTCCTTTGACCAAAGAAGATAACTTCGATTCTGGATTTACCGGCTGGTATTATAGCGACGGTACGTGGGAAACGCGTTCAGGGCAGGCTTATATAAAAGGCTATGGAAAACGTACAATGATAACCGGAACTGCACCGTGGACAGACTATACTGTTCAAGTAGATGTTACCTATATCAGTAATATGAATGGCGGAATTCTTTTACGAGCAAGAAATCTATCCTTAGGAAATGATGGTAGCAGTGCGCAAGCAGGAACTGATTTTCTGCAAGGCTATTACGTGAACATAGACCGCAGTGCCGTTATATTGGGAAAACAAAACTATAGCTGGACTCAATTAAAATCAGTACCCGGAAACTATGTGTCAAGTAAAAAATACACACTCAAAGCAAGTATTATAGGTGCTGATATCAAGGTGTATGTAGATGATGTGCTTGTGATGGAATACACCGATCCAAATCCTTTTGTGACAGGACGGCCTGCCCTTCGAGTGCATAGTACTGAAGTTTATTTTGACAATTTCAAAGTTACTGTCTATGATGATAATGTGTCATCGGTGAATGAATTACATATATCTGAAAATGACATCTTTATACATTCTAATCCTATAGATGCAATGCTCTCAATTCATAATATTTCCAATTTTTCCGATATTGAGATTTATAATATGAACGGACAGAAAATATATCATTCACAACTAAATGGCGAAAACAATCTGACATTGGATGTAAGTAACTATCAGGGTGGTTTTTACTTGTTAAAGCTTACAAGTGGAGATAAAAGTATAGTCAGGAAATTTATCAAAAACCGGTAAATCTGCAAGAAGTTGGAAATAAACAAATGGTAATTTTCTCTACTTGTTTTTATCAGAAGTCATCTTGACTTTTCAAATCAATCAACTACAATTGCGAAGGAATTCCCTTGCTTCGCGTTATCTAACCCACTGCGGCTGATTGGGAGTTCCCTCAGTCGCTCCTTTGGCTTCGCCAAGTCGCTCCATCGGGATGACACGCTCGCTTGCGGACAGGGGTAACCGGTCGTTTGGCATTGTAAAACATAACAGCCAAGACGCACGACCGGTGCAAGGTTTCCTGCGCCGCCACTGCAAAAAGAATGATGTTACAGAAACACTTCGAGTGGCGGTATATACCGTCTGCTAACGAGCGTGTCCTCCTGTCCAATTGTAGTCGGTTGAATAGCGAGCATATTAGCTGCGTAGCAGCGTGTTATTTATAGCAGACTAATTCTCTCTGTTGTGTAATTTCATATTATTGAATAACTCAATTGCTGATTTTACAATCTGATCCATGTCAAAATACCTGTATCCACCAAGACGACCTCCGAAGAAAACATTCTTTTCTTTTTCTGCCAATGTTTTATAGCGTTGATACAAACAATTATTTTGTTCTGTGTTTATAGGATAAAACGGTTCTAACCCAATTTCCCATGCTTGCGGATATTCACGTGTTATTACTGTTTTAGGTTGTTGTCCTAACTCGAAGTGTTTATGTTCAATAATTCGTGTGAAAGGGATTTTTCTTTCAGTGTAATTAACTACGGCATTACCTTGAAAATTGTCGGTATCGAGCACCTCGTTTTCAAAATATAGAGATCTGTATTCCAATGCTCCAAAACAATACTCATAATAGGTATCAATCATCCCGGTAAATATAACCGTTTCGGCTTCTTTAGCCAGATGTCGGTTTTGCAAAAAATCCGTGTTTAATAATACATCGCATTGTGAGAAGCATTTTTCAAAAATAGGGTTGTAACCTCCTTTAGGAATTCCTTGATACGGGTCGTTGAAATAGTTATTGTTGTATGTGAAGCGGAGAGGTAATCGTTTGATGATAAAGGCAGGCAGTTGCGTTGCAGCTATTCCCCATTGTTTTTCGGTATATCCTTTTATCAGTTTTTCATAGATGTCGCTTCCAACTAATGATAAAGCCTGTTCTTCCACATTCTTCGGGTCGTCTATTTTCACTCGTTGCGATTCGATTTTTGCTTCTGCCTCTTCGGGCGTTGTCGTTCCCCAAAGCTGATAAAAAGTATGCATGTTGAACGGTAAGTTATAAACTTTGTTTTTATATCTTGCTAATGGCGAATTAACGTAATGGTTAAATTCGCATAACTCGTTCATGTAGTCCCATACTTCCTTATTAGAGGTATGAAAGATATGCGCACCATATTTATGCACATTGATTCCTTCTATGTTTTCACAATAGAGATTTCCGCCAATATGGTTTCTCTTTTCTACAACAAGGCATTTCTTGCCTTGCTTCGTGGCTTCACGAGCAAAAATGGCATTGAAAAGCCCTGCACCAACAAGGAGGAAATCGTATGTTAGCATAGTTTTACTCCTATGATGTTTAATCCGATATAAGTGAGTGACGACAAATCAGGAAAAAATGAATCAGTAATTTGTTTATCAATATATTCTTCTACAGAAAATTGAGACAACGATGTTTTATCTAAATTTGGATATAAAGTATATTGTTGTAAATCTTTGATGACGACATCCATATCATCAGTATTGCTTGGAGATATATCGAGTTGCTTTATACGAGAAAGTATTTCACCTGTCAACGCAGGGCATAGTTTGGTTGATGATAGCGTATTTTGCATTATTTCCACATCCGAAAAGTGATATTTCATTTCTGGAAATGTTGCTAATACAAATGATAAAAATTTCTTCATTGTTCTTTCTGCTTTCTGTTTGTACATTCCACAATCGTAAACGCCAATTAAAAAATGAATTGCGGAATTGATGAACATGGGATTTAGTGTCAATTTGTTAATAGTATAAATCAAATCGAGGCCTTCCAACAGAGATGAAACCAATTTATTCTTTTGTATGCTTCTACTTCCTGTTTTTATTCGGGACAAGGCGTAAAAACCGGCAGAAAAAACAGGAAAATTAGTTTTTGTATCAAACGTAAATTGTCCGCTATAATCTTGGGATAATTTCACATCAACGTCTTTAAACAATTCATCCCGTTTTTCGTTTGTTGCTATGAAATGGTTTTCTATCAAATGATTTAATCCCAATCCGATACCAGCCACACCGTCTGATAATGAGGGGGTTACAATCATTTCCAGCATAGCAAATATCTCATCCAGTAAATCATCTGCTTGTTTGTTATAAACCGGTTGGGATGCATATCGGGAATAATGATACAGAAACACGGCAATCCCCATTTTCCCTTTTATTAATCCGTTATTTTCACAGTTTTGCAAATTGAGAATTAATAGATTAGCTATTTTCTGAAGTATTTTATCCATGTTTTTTGTCTTTCTTATATTGGATTACTTTTCTGAAGAAGTCGATTAAGTCCGGTACATGATAATCGAAACTAAACCGCAGGCGATTTTTCATGACATTAGACCGTAACTGTTCCATTTTTACCTCGTCTGTTAATTGTTTCTTTAAATCTTCATAGTCGGTATATAGGATACCGATATTTAATTCCTCAATTCGTTTTTGCGTAGCAACAATATGACCGGTATTGTCGCGTAGAATTACAGGTAATCCTGCCGACATATAGGTATTGATGCGTGCGGGTATATTCAAATCATCCCATGAAGCTTTCAGTATATTACCGTTATTTTTACTTTCCAAATTATGTAGCCATGCTGCGTCATAGCGCGACAATTCTTCTACCCAATTGAGAATAGAACAGTGTGGATGGATGTGTAAATGGTTAGGTGCTACTTGTAATAAGATGTTATTTCCCTTTTCATGTGCTTCATGATAGTTTTCGGTATATAAGTGTATGTGGATATTTTGTTCGGCTATTACTGCTAATTCTGTAGGAGTAATACCAACCATTCGTCCGGCAACAAGCGTATGAATACCTCCTTCCGATTCAGATATACGTTTGTTTAAAGGTTTGTGGAAATAATTCTGTTTGGGTAAATCTCCATCAAGAATGTAATTTAAACCACTTTCGGGAATAAACTGTTCATACCATTCTTTTACCGTTTGGTTGAGAAATATCTTACCATCGGCAAAAGTATATAAATAGATCAATTGATTCCACCATCCGTCTTTTAGGCATGCTGAAGGTCCCTCTTTAAAATGCCAGACAAAAGGGATGTCTCTATTTTTCTTCAAGACATCATAAGCTAAAGGAACGGCTGGCCAATTTAATAGAGCGTATATAACATCCGGATTAATTTCTTTAATTCGTTGCTCCCAATTTTCAAACGGAATGTCTTCGATATGACCGAAAGAAACCGGGCCTACTGCATTAAAAGTAAACGCAGGACGTTGTATCCACAAACCATATAGCTTATGCCCTGCTTCTTCTAAGGCATAGATTCGTTCGGAATTATATGCCAGTTCTCCGACCAATAAAATTTTTAATGGATGTTTATCGGGATTGACCTGCTTGCGGAAGTCTTTGTATAATACTTCCTCATCAATAAATTTGTATTTGGAAACACGTATTTTGATTGGTTTATCCACTTGATAAAACAAACGGTAATAACTCAATCCGCCACCGTATTTTTCTGCTAAAATTCTATGACGCTGATGAGGGTGTCTTGTCCAAACACAAGTAATGGCTCGCGTGGCTACGAAAGAACCTTTATCCAATAATTTGTGCCAAAACATTAGGAATAGATCTTCTGTAATCCAGTCCTTCCGCTCCAGCCACCGGTCAGTCGTTTTCTTATGCATTGTCTGTACTAATTGCAGACAATATCCGGGGCGTGTCCGGATGGTTTGATTTTCAGGGGCAATCGATATTGTGTCGGCTATCGCGTAAATCATGCCACTATATGCTAAAGCAATATCGCCGTATTTTTCGATTTTTTCCACTAACGATTCCAAGTGATCTTCGTAGTAATAATCATCGGAAGGCAGATAAGCGATATAGTCATATTTAGCTCTGTCCAACCCCTGATTTAGAGCATAACCCAAACCTTGGTTTTTTTTATTCTTGATATACGTAATTTTTTTATTCTGTAACAAATCGAATAAACACGCTTCGGTATCATCCGTGCATCCGTCATTGATAATAACAAGTTCCCACTCTTTATAAGTTTGTTTCAGCAAACTTAAAATAGCCCTACGTATAAATGCCGATTGATTGTATGTCGGCATAATAACTGTAACTCCATTGATCATAACAATTAAAAGCTACCATTAATAATCTGTTGAGGAATTAGCTGTTAGCTTATATATCGGGGAAGAAAACTTATTGTATGCTTCAGAATGTGTTCCACCCAAAATAGGATCATAATACGTGTAATATGTTGTTCCACCACTTTGAAAATAACTGGTAATCACTACGTAACGGTTAGCCGAATATTTATAGAGACCTGAAGTTACTTGTTGTTCTGAATATAACTTTGCCAAAACGGGTTTTCCGGTTGCATCCAATTCTCCTTTTATATTATTGATACTATAGCCATAATTTTTTGTTTCAAAATAACCCGGTATATAACTATGTCCCGGATACAGCGCAAAAAAATTACGGGGTATAGTCGAAAGATATGCCTTGTATTCATTGTAATAAGTCGTCAAACTTCTCCCTGTTATATGCGACAAACAACTCAAAAATGAAATAATCATCATGGGAGTATCTCCAACATAAGAATAACTATCGCCCCAGCTATGAGGAGTATGGTAAGTAACATCATAAAGATCTGGATATGGATATGGATATGGATATGGATTTTCACCATAACCATATATAAACCAACGATATACTCCTTCTTCATCATAACTACCAATACCGTGTTCATTCAACCAGGTTACTAAATCCGTGGCTTCGCTACCACCCACTATTCCTTGTTTTTCTTCATTACTCAATTCCGGAAAAACCCTACCAAGTCCTTTTAAATCGTTTCTTGTGATTGTTTTCATAATTGTTTATTTTTTGTAAATTTCTTCTTTTCTCTTTTGCTCATTTCCTCCATTTTCATTTCATCCGTCAGTTCGCAGGTATATGTTCCACCAGTTTTCAACTTCGTTTTTCCTTCATTGGCAGTTTGGAAAAACGGATGAAAATGCGTGTGTTTTCGAGGAGAATTGTTTACCATCTTATTCCTGTCCAAAAAATAAGCTGTAAAATTAACCGTATATCTGTCTAAATATTTCTCAATAACGGCAATCGGACTGCCCATGTTGATTTTTTGTCCGGCAGAAACCAGAGGTTTGCCAATGAAGATATATCCACTGAAACTTCCATCATCGTGATACAGAGTGATTTGTGATATATCACCGGCAGGTTTAAAATTTTTACCAGCCTGATCGGTCAAATTATCGTCGCACATCACGCCGCCTCGGCATGCATAAAGCGTATCCGAAGGTAAGTTAAAATATGTTTCCTCTCAAATTCCCAATACTGTTGCTCCTATCGTGTCTTTGACCGCTACCGGCAGCGCATAAATGAAGTCGGTATTTGATTTTTTTGTAATGTTGCCCCGATATATTTCTCTACTATATCTATAGGTAAAAGGGTGTGATTTTACCTTGAAAGTTCTAATTTCTAATTTTCCACGGCCAACTGTGGTTGATATAAATTGATTATGCGATATTCCCTCAAATCCGTTGGCTTCAAGAAATTGAATTCTAACATAGTAATCGCAAAAATCTTTATTGTGTGTATTAAAAGATAGCCTCTCTCGTCCTCCGTCTATATATGCCGAAACCTCAACGGCAGCATTTAGTGGGACGTTTTGTGCATTAGCTTTCCCTACGGTTAACAGTATAGCAACTAATATATAAATTTTCTTATACATTATGATTTGATTTTCATTTGTGAAGCATCGTTTGCAAACTTAAAAAATTAAAACGATATTTGCAAATAATTTTAACAATATTTATGTATGTCAATTCAATTATTTCCTCATGAGTTTCAATTAGATGCTAGAAACTGTGGTCCTGCCTGTTTAAAAATTATTGCTCAATATTATGGTAAAGATTATCCTCTTCAATATTTACAAGATTTATGTGGGATGACCAAAGACGGCGTTTCATTGATGGATATAAGCCATGCAGCAGAAAAAATAGGATTACGTACAATTGCAATACAGATTACTTTAAAGGATTTAGTAGACAAGGTAACACTTCCAGCTATAGCACATTGGAATAATGATCATTTTATTGTTGTTTATCATATTACAGAAAACAAAGTCATGGTCTCCGATCCTGCTATAGGACATATTGACTATACTCATCGGGAATTTGTAGATAAATGGTATAAAGACGATGGAAAATATGGTATCTTGATGGCTTTAGAACCAATGAGTAATTTTGGTTCGTTTTGAAAAGCGGTGCGTTGCCCGAACTTTTTAATCTGCCTACAATTGGAATATTGATGTACGATCAAGTACTGATGACTGAACTTTATATTCTCACCTAATTCATATTGCCTAACTTAATAAAATTACTAATCAAATAATACGCCTATACCCAAATACTTTCCTTTGACAGATGGATATTGCTCTATAAATTCAATATAGTTCTTAGTCTTCTCCAATTTCTTTAAGCAGTCCCACAAAAATGTTGTTTCTTGGCAAGCATCGGAGAAAATGTCATGATGTACTATTATCTTAGAATAGTCCCTTACAAGCATATAATCTTGTAAAGCACCCATAATCCTATGATCACCATCAATAAAAGAAATCTCGGGTTTTTGTTTCTTTATTAACTCAATAAACTGCTCTGATCTTGAAGAACCTTGAAAATAATGTATCTCAAAATTGTCATTTTGAGATATTTCTATATATCGTTCAATAAAGGGTGTTTTCTCCATCAAATCTATAGCTATAGCTGTTTTAAAGTTTGGATTTGATCTACGTAATACTTCACAAGTAGCGATAAATGTACCGCCCCATCGACATCCAATTTCAAGGTAAGACGAGTATTTTTGAGCGTTATTCAATAACCAAATCAAGTATTTTGAAAATTGTTTTGGATTTTGCCAAACATATAGACCTGTTCCATAGTATTCTGACAATTCTACCGGCTGTTCATTTAAGGCTTCATTGTTTAATCCTATTTTTTCAATGACAAACCTTTCCATATAGACTTCATCATATATTAAGTCATCAGGTATTAACCGGAATTGTTCTACAAATCGATCAACATTAGATACAATATTCAGAAAATGAAGTCTTCGCGTGTAATCATCTTTGATCCACATTGTTACTATATCGAATTAAAGTTTTATTTATCCTTGAACCAAAAAGTACCTTTAAAGTCTGTAAGATATTGATCAAAGTCTTTGATGCCGGTGTCTGACATTATGAAATATAAAAATATATCCATTCCATCTTTGCCGATTACCACGCCTCTTGCGCGAGTTAAGTTTTCCTTGCAAACCATTCCTGCCATGTTGTATGGATAAGACAACATATAATCAGCGTTAAATAATGACCGGGCCTCTTCTCTCGGATAATAATGAAGCATCATTTTCAAATCTTCAATGTCTTGCTCCGAAGCTGCACTTAAAAGTTTCCCATATTTAAAGTTACTTTTGATACGATTGTATGACATATTCATTGGCTCTGTAGCTCCAAATAAATCAGGATTGTCCTGAATAACTTTCCCATATTTTAAAACAGATGATTATTGTATATCTATATTTCATTTGATTTAATTATTTAAAATTAACTATAAAAACCTATGCAAAGTAAAAATAAAAAGTCGATATTCGCAAACAAATTTTAAACTATTTTTATGGTATTTATAATAATCCCTCACAACAAGAAGTGATAAATGTCGGAATCACAATACCAATGCTGGATTGGGGATTAAAAAAGCTATTACTTTGGCTGCAGGTGCATACAATACAACTAAACAACGATTCATCGTTGGAAAATCAGATGTAAATAGTCTGACCCTTACTATGAACCGTCAGCGTGAGGCACATAGAAACTATATTAATACCTTAAAAGCCTACTGGTTATTAAGTTACTATCAAATTCGTCGCCTGACTTTGTTTGATTTTGTAAAAGGGAAAAATTTATTTGATTTAACATTAGACGAACTTACAAAATACTGACTGTATCTCATCTATCTTCAAATTACCAATAAAGGACAGTGTAATTAGAGTATAGAAAGACTTATATTTGTGAATATACATACGAAATTCAGATACAAGATATGTGAAGGGGACTTCATCGTTTATTCTCCCTTAAAAATCTCCTATTTTCTCTTTTACTCATTTCCTGTATTTTCATTTGTGAAGTATCGTTTGCAAACTTAAAAAATTAAAACGATATTTTTGCACAAAATGTAAAAACTTTTCATCTTACACTATTGTCAAACGAGCGTGTCCTCACGAACGAACGTAGCTAAGTGAGGGAACTCCTGTGCAGTTGCAATCGGCTGGATAACGAGCAGTGTCTCTTTATCCCAAAGGGATAATATATTTATAGAAAATAACGAATGGTATAAATGGTACGACCCCGAATAGGGGTCTAATGTTATATGTTATTGATACACATCTACAAACATATGAATCCTTCGGATTCAAGATGGATTGCAGACCAACTTACCCATTGCTTTTTTAAGAATGCTTACTGTAAATCGATGATTTAAGCACTGCAAATTGATGATTTAAGCACTGTAAATTGCCTATTTAATCCCTTTATAGACTTACTGCCGACTATCGGTAGTCTATTTGCGGATTATCGGTAAAGTAACTGCGGAGCATCTGTGGAGTAATTGTAGAGCATCGGTAAGGCATTTACGGAGCATCGGTAATTGTTGTGCAGAGCACCTGTAGATATGTTACCGATAACCCGCACTATAAGTAAGAATACTACTGATATACTATGAATAAGCTTTAAGTTGCCGGTTAATTAGCTTATTTTTAGACTTTCCTTTAATTTACCGCTCAGAATGTCTTTGCCGTTACGCGACAAAGTCTGCACTATAAGATTATATTCTCCCGCCGCCAATTCAGGTATCTGAAAGTGTATTTCTGAAGGTTTATTGTAGGAATATAGATTTACTCTGATTTTATCTTCAGGAGCATCAGTCGGAACAAAGAACAATCCTAACCTGGGATCTTTTGTATCTATGCGCAGTCGTTTGCCACTTAACATTCCAATTCCTCCGACTGTGATTGTTTTATTTTTTGTTTCGCTGCAAATATCTGTGAACGTGTATAGAACCGGTGATTGCTTAGAATCTGTTATCTTCACGATCTTAGTGATTTTTATAGGCATTTCCCGTAATCGTTGACCCTCCATTCCTCGAATTTTAATCTGATGGCGTTTGGGGTCGAATTTATCTTCTTTACTGTTAAACGTACCACAAATAGTGGGGCGTGTCCGAAATAGGGGAGTCGCAATGCTATAGCCCTGATTAGCAAAATGTATTACTGATTGTGTAAGTCTCTCGAAATAAGCCATTGCTTGCGGACGTGTAAGACCGGAACCTTCATTTATCATGTGGGTGATGATGTCGTCAAGTTTTTTGGTTCCCGGACTTGAAACAACGGCATAGCAGGATTCGGTTTCTGCTGTAATAGCATTCTCAACAAGCATATACTTAATCATAACATGAGTTTTAGGTAGTAAAACAATATAAATTTAAATTATTATCAGGTCATTTTTCATTTTCCCGATTAAGTGTGCAAATGTATAAATTGTGATTTGAAAAGACATATTTCTGGATTTAATTTAACATATATTTAGTTTTTATTGTCGATTTTGATACGTCGGTAATACGTGATACAAGTAATATCTACAACACCTACAACTTCAATGTCGCCGTATATCTATTTACTCAAAATCCTTTTTTACGAAATGCAATTAGAGAAAATGATGTTTTTAGCTAAATGTATTTAGAAAGATTATTTTGTTTGTCTAAATGGATTTAGAAATTTACTATTCAAACTTTCTTTTTAATTTTAAGAAGCGGTTTTCAGATAATTTTTTAGATAGAGGGGATTCTCTTGCTGCTCGCTATCCAACCGACTACAATAGCACAGGAGTTACCTCACTTCGCGTTATCTAACCCACTGCGGCTGATTGGGAGTTCCCTCAGTCGCTCCTTTGGCTTCGCAAAGTCGGTTGATGTGAAAAGTCAAGACGACTTCTCTGAATAGCTACAATAAGCATTTTTAAAAGGCTAACTAAAATAGCATACATGACACATAAAAGTGCATTATAAATTTTCGTTTATAATTAGAGTGAGTATTTCATAAATGGATAAAAAAATCATACTTTTGTATCAAATTTAATTACATATCCATGACAAGCGAAAAAATTGATAGTTTAGATAAGAAAATATTAGAGTTTATATCAAAAGATGCACGTATACCTTTTTTAGAAATAGCAAGAGAATGTAATGTTTCAGGTGCAGCAATTCATCAACGTATACAGAAATTAAAAAATAGTGGGATAATTAAGGGTTCACAGTTTGTGATTGACAACTATAAGGTTGGCTATCAAACCTGTGCATTTATCGGTATCACCTTATCCGATATTAAATCTTTTGCTAAAGTAGCTGAAGAATTACAAAATATTCCGGAAATTGTTGAATGTCATTATTCAACGGGAAAGTATTCATTTTTCATTAAGATATATGCTCGAGACAATAAGCACTTATTGCAAATAATAGTTGATAGAGTTACAAAAATTAGTGGAATATCAAATACCGAAACTTTTCAGATTTCATTAAATGAAGTGTTTAATCGTCAACTTACAGTGTTTAAAACTACTGAAAATGAGGAGTAAAAGCTATTAGAAAACCGGTGGTCCGGGAGGTGTACCCCCGCCTCTCATTCCACCCTGACCGCCTCCTCGCATCATACCCGGTCCAAACCGCTCACCTTCAGTTCTTTCACCTCTACCTCCTCCTCCAAAACTTCTAAGTTTATAACTGAAGCTAACTAAGAAATATGATGTCAGAGTGTTGTATTTCGTAAAAGAAACTGAATTATCACCTACAACTTGTCTGATATTCAATTGTTGACGAAGAATATCATTCCATTTCAACGATAACACTCCACGACTTTTAAATAATGATTTATCAATTGAGGCATTCCATAAAAGTTCCGACTGATCAAAATTAGAATAGCCTCTTCTGTCAGAATAATTTAAATCGCTATTTAATGTAATATCATATGGTAGTCTGACTACTATATTTCCTCTTATTGTCCAATCGAAAGTTTCAGTCAACCTGTCACTTAAATTATTTAACGAATTAGAATATCTTATAACTCCTCTCCCACCCAATTCGATAACATCATGTGTAAACGTCAATGATAACTGCTCCTGTGCATTATATCTACGAGTAAAACTTAAATCTCCCAAATGCAGATTATCTATATCAATAGCATCTGTGTCTACGCCTTTTGAAGTGTAACCATAATTGGTATTATATCCCACATTGGTACTTGTGTTAAAATGTAAACGCTTCTGAATTATTGGAGTATTAAACATAATATTACCATTGAAAGAAACCGGCAATTCATTGGAGTTTACTGTTTGAGTATATTGCTTACCCGTATTATCATATATTCTGTTTGTAACTAATTCATCTTTTACGAAATCGCCTGACAACCATGTACTGAAAGAAGAAAAAGTTTTTTCATTAAAAGTACTGTACATCAATCTCATATAATTAGAAAAAGATGGATTTAAAGCTGGATTTCCAACGGTTTCTTGCATAAGGTTATCATTATTTTTAACCGGTTGCATTTGGTTAATGGAAGGCTGACGTGTGTTACCTCTATAATCTATTCTTATAAACTCTTTCTTGCCAAAATTATATTGAAAGCGACCGTTGGGTGCAAAGTTTACCACTTCATTGCTAACATCACGAATATCACCGTTTTTGTAGTAGGTCTGACTGTATGTCTGTGATGGTTCAGCTTTAAATCCGATAGTAAGTTTATAATCTTGTTCTGAATATTTATAATTTATTTCAGCAGTTTCTCTATAGAATTTATTTACAAAACTATTACTGTAATCTTCAACATAATTATCCGGATCAGCCGTATATGCCAAAGGATCTTTGCGGAAAAATGCAGTTAAATCATCGGATTTATATTGATCTTTCAAGCTATTCTGATTTGTTGTAGAAAAAGATAAAACAGCCTCTAAAATATTCTTATTATTCCATAGAGGTTCCACAAAAGAAATTCTTGCATCTACATTAAACCTATTGGATTTATTCAAAGTAAATTGATTTACAATAACAGTTGAATCAGAAGTCTTAGTAGAAAAATTGTATCTTTCATTATCACTTTGAGAAAATCCTGACGATACATTAGCAGTTAAAGTGCGCCCAAGCTTTTCAGAAAATTTTCTACTTGCAATAACGCGCAGACCGGCTGACAAGGTGTTGCCTGTACTGGAATTTCGTGCATCACCGTAACTTGTAGTATCCAAATCCTGTAAATATAAATAATCTCTGTAACTATCAGAAAAGCTCATACTATAATTCAAATTTGGCTGTAGAATAATCGTAGTAAGCGTATCAGGCTTCCACTCAGCCTCTAAGCGCATATTAGCAGAGTATTGATTGCTTTTAGAAGTGTTATATGTAGAGTCGTTAAAAATTGAGTTTTTCAAATAACTCTCTTGAGTACCTTTTGTTTCGCTAAAGTTTTGCGAATGATTAAAAGAACCATCGCCACCTATTTTGAGCTTCTCATTTACAATGGTATTGTTATTTAATCCAAAATTTTGTGTTTCGGTAATACCGTTATTTGCTCCCCAACCACCTCTGCCTCTGCCACTTCGTGAGGTGTTCACATTATTTGCACCAACTACTAAAGAGGTTTGTGAATCATCATTCATGAAATTTATATTAGCATTACCATCATACCTGACGATATTTTCAGTATCTAAACCTGCACCACCCATCACACTACCGAAAACACCTTTTCGTCGATTAGATTTAGTAGTAAGATTAATAATACGCTCGGTATCATCATCTTCGAAACCAGTTAGTTTCGCCATATCTGATTTTTGTTCCAGGACTTGGATTTTTTCTATCATTTCTGCCGGAAGGTTTTTTGTAGCCATTTCCAAATCACCATCGAAGAATTTTTTACCATCAACTCTTATCTTTTTGATTTCTTGACCATTGACGGTAATCTTTCCATCTTGGGTAATTTCAACACCGGGCAGTTTTTTCAACAAATCTTCTGCAACAGCATTTTCCTGCACTTTAAAAGCAGTTGCATTATACTCTAAAGTATCACCTTTCACAACTAACTGAGCCGCAGTATCCTTAACTTCGAGTTCTTTTAAAAGCTGAACATCCTCTTTTAATTGAATATTCTTCAAAATAACATCCCTTCGCTCCATAGTGATATTCTCACTATATTCTTCGTAACCAACCGAACTTACAATCAACACGTATTTACCGGGATTTATTTTCGAAAGACTAAACCAACCTTTATTGTTTGTCTGTACCCCCTGAACTAATGTTGAGTCAGAGGCATTTAATAATCGTACTGTAACAAGTTCTAAAGACATTCCATTCTTTGCATCAAAAACAGTAGATTGTATAGATTTCTGTGAGAAAACTAAGGTACTTGTAATAATAAAAATCAGGATAACTGCTAACCTATTCATATTTATGAGCTTATAAAGATAATCAGACATTATCTTTTAATTCTAATTTTTAACTGTTGATTATTGTCAGCTTTTAGAGACTGCAAAAGTAACAAAAGGTTTAATGTTAAAAATGAATTTGTATTTTCTTAGAAAAATTATATTATTTTTATTTACTTTGCACCACGACTTACAAACATCTTAAAATGAACAGATGATTTTAAATTATATTTGGATAGGTTTTGTGATAATTGCCTTTATAGTTGCGTGTATCCAAGCAATATTCTATGGTAATTTACAGATATTCAGCGATATTGTAAATTCTACTTTTGATTCTGCAAAGACAGGATTTGAAATTTCACTTGGTCTGACCGGAGTTCTATCGCTTTGGTTAGGAATTATGAAAATTGGAGAAAATGGTGGAGTAATAAAAGCTTTTTCAAGATTGGTGGCACCTTTTTTCACTAAAATATTTCCTGAAATACCTAAAGATCATCCGGCGATGGGAAGCATATTCATGAATATTTCTGCTAATATGTTAGGATTAGATAACGCTGCAACACCAATGGGTTTGAAGGCTATGAAAGAGTTACAGGAAATCAATCCCGATAAAGAAAGGGCATCTAATCCCATGATTATGTTCTTAGTATTAAACACATCCGGATTGACGATTATTCCGATTAGTATTATGGTATACAGAGCACAATTGGGAGCAGCTAATCCATCAGATATATTTCTTCCGATTTTGTTAGCAACTTTCTTTTCAACTTTGGTCGGGTTTTTAAGTGTTGCTATTATGCAAAAGATAAATCTTTTCAATAAAACTATTTTGCTGACATTAACAGGATTAATAGCTGCTATTGGTGGTTTGATATTCTTTTTAAGTCAAGTTTCCAAAGATCAATTAGCATTATATTCAAATTTTGTGGCAGCATTCGTGCTTTTTTCAGTAATTATCTCCTTTGTAGTAATGGCAGCAGTAAAAAAAGTAAATGTATACGAATCGTTTATTGAAGGAGCCAAAGAAGGATTTAAAGTCGCAATTGGTATAATACCCTACTTGATTGCAATTTTACTCGCTATCGGAGTATTTAGAGCATCGGGAGCAATGGATTTTATTATTGATGGAATAAGCAAAGGAGTAGCGTTATTAGGTATAAATACCGACTTTATCGGGGCATTGCCTACTGCTTTGATGAAACCCCTTAGCGGTAGCGGTGCAAGAGGTATGATGATAGACACAATGACAACCTATGGCGTTGATTCTTTTGTAGGACGTTTGGCTTGTATTGTACAAGGCTCTACCGAAACAACTTTCTATATTTTAGCTGTTTATTTTGGTTCGGTAGGTATCAAAAAAACGAGATATGCATTAGGTTGTGGATTATTAGCCGATTTAGCCGGCATAACCGCTGCGATAATTATGGGATATTTATTTTTCTTTTAATTTCAGAATAAAGTATTCAGAAAAATATATTCAGAACGACATATATTATGATACAATATTTAAACGAAAATATCAAAGCACCTGCTTTAAAAAAACGTGAAGTAAGTTCATGGATAAAAAGTATTGCTAAGAAATATGGAAAAGAAACGGGTGATATTGCTTTTATATTTTGTAATGATGAAAAGATTTTAGAAATAAACCGTACATATCTTCAGCATGATTATTATACAGACATTATAACCTTCGACTACTCTTATAGTGATATTATTTCCGGAGATATATTTATAAGTATAGATACTGTACATTCAAATTCAGAAAAATACAAAGTAGAATTCGACAAGGAGCTACACAGAGTGATTATTCATGGAATACTTCACCTATGTGGGCAGGGCGACAAAACAGATGAAGAACAAGCAAATATGACACAAAAAGAAAACGAAGCATTATCGATGTTTTACGGGGAGTAAAATATTCAGTTTTTATAAAATAATCAGCAGTAGAGACGCTAAACATACATTAATTACAACCCCTTTCTTACGCAAAAATTGTTAAATTAAACATATCAAACAAACGTTTTTTTCTACATTAAAAGATAATCATTACTTTTGTTGCTGCATTTTTAGGAATAAACAATTAAATATAAAAAAAACCGTTAAATATCTGATAACAATTAGTTGAACGACAATTAAAGATGATGCTTAAATTAGTTAGGTATTTACATATAACGGTAATGATTTTTATATCGAGCAATATATTTTCACAAGAAATATACACTGCTGAATTAGGGTTTCACGGAGGTGGATCTTATTTTATAGGAGATGTAAAAGCAAAAGCATTCGACATAAAGCCGGATATTGGAGTTATGTTCAGATATGTTTTTAATCAAAGAATGACTCTTCAGGCTGATTATAATAACACAATAATTAGAGGTAATTATACTCAACCAAACTCTTCTTTAGGCAGTACAAATGTATCAATTAATCAATCAATTAATGCATTAGATTTCACTTTTGCTTTTAGTTTTTTAGATTACGGCCAGCTTGATTATATCCTAAACAGCAGTAACCAATCTGCTTACATATTCATGGGAGTCGGACTAATGTATTTTAATAATAGTAATATAGATAATTTTAGTTTCTCACTTCCTGTAGGGATTGGTTATAAGTTTAAACTGTCGGAACGATTGCACTTAAATATTCAATATACACATAGATTGATGTTAAGTGACAATATTGAAGGAGTAGATATTTTGAATAATCCGTTATCATTGAACGGTACGAATATAAATAATAACGATCATTTAGGGACTACAACCATAGGACTGAGTTACGGCTTATTCAGAAGGAAATGTAAGTGCCAAAGTTATAAGTAAATATTATTCATGTCAACATATAAAGACAAAATAGATTTATCAAAATTACCCGAACATATTGCCATTATAATGGATGGCAACGGCAGATGGGCTAAAGAAAAGGGCTATCCAAGGGTGTTCGGACATAAAAATGGTGTCGAATCGGTTAGCGTTATTACCGAAGCGGCAACTGAAATTGGTATTAAATATCTGACTTTATATGTTTTTTCTACAGAAAACTGGGGTCGACCAATTGAAGAGGTAAATGCGCTTATGGAATTGCTTGTTAATTCGATAGAAAAGGAAACAGAACGATTACATAAAAACAATATCAGACTGTTAACAATAGGTGATACGAATCGTTTGCCTGAAAAAGTTAGAATCAAACTTGAAGAATGTTGCAAATATACTTCAGAAAACACAGGATTAAGCCTGATATTAGCTTTAAGTTATTCGTCAAGATGGGAAATTAAAAATGCAATTAGAAATATCGTCAAAGATATCGAAACCAAGAAAATCACATCATCTGACATATCTGATGAATTGATTTCTTCATATATGCTGACTAAAGATATTCCTGATCCTGATTTACTGATAAGAACAAGCGGCGAACTAAGAATTAGCAATTTTCTGCTTTGGCAGATAGCTTATTCGGAATTATATTTTACTGATAAGCACTGGCCTGCATTCAGAAAAGATGAGTTCTATAAAGCAATAATAAGTTATCAGATGAGAGATCGTCGTTTTGGTAAATAATTTTCATAAGATAAAAGAATAAAACAACCATATGTTACAAAGATACTTCCTGATAATTATTATCTTCTGTTTGGTTTTTAATAAAACTACTTTTGCAATTCAATCTGACGATAATGATTCGATTAGTGTACCTGCTATCGACTACGGTACTACACCTCAAAAGTATGAAATTGCAGGTATATCTGTAACCGGTGCAGATAATTATGAAGATTTCGTACTAATAGGTTTTTCGGGCTTATCTATAGGAGATGTAATCACAGTACCCGGAGATGCAATTACAGATGTAATAAAGAGATTCTGGAAACAAGGGTTATTCTCAGATGTTAAAATATATGCTGATAAAATTGAAGATGGAAAGATATGGTTGACAATAAGCCTTAAACAACGCCCTCAAGTTTCTAAAGTTAATTATAATGGTCTGAAAAAAAGTGAGATAGATGAGCTAAGTCCGAAATTAGGAATAGTTGAAGGTAACCAGATAACACCTAACATTTCAGACAAAGCTATACTTGTAATCAAAAAATTCCTTGAAGATAAAGGTTTCTTAAATGTAGACGTAAAGGTCTATCAAAAAGATGACCCTGAAAAGGCTAATCATGTAATTGTAGATGTGGAAGTTGACAAGAAAGTCAAGAATAGGGTGAAAGAAATTATTATCACCGGCAATGAAGCTTTGTCATTCAACAAAATTAATTTTGTAATGAAAAAAACCAATGATAATAATTGGAGAAATTTTTTCAGAACAAAAAAATTTGTACGTGAAGAATACGACAAAGATAAAACAGCATTAATTGAAAAATATAATGAGATAGGTTATAGAGATGCTTATATAGTAGCAGACAGCGTAGTAGCCATAGATGAAAAAAGTGTTCGTGTTTATATTACAGTAGACGAAGGTAAGAAATACTATTTCAGAGATATAAAATGGGTAGGGAATACTATTTATCCATATGAGTATTTAGATAATATACTTAATATTAAAAAAGGAGATGTATATAACTACAAAGAGTTGATTAAACGACTTCAAACTGATGAGAATGAGGCTGTAAGCAAACTTTATCAAGATAGAGGCTATTTATTCTCTCATATCGAACCGGTTGAAGTTAAGATAGAAAATGACTCTATTGATTTTGAAATGCGTATTTACGAAGGCAAGCAAGCAACCATAAATGCAATTAATATAACCGGTAATACGAGAGTTTACGACCATGTTGTGAGGCGTGAATTATACACTAAACCTGGACAGTTATACAGTCAGTCGGATATAATGCGTACATACAGAGAATTAGCCGGTATGGGACATTTCGATCCTGAAAAAATCAAGCCCGATATTCAGCCCGATCCTGAAAACGGCACGGTAGATATCACTTACGAACTTGAAACCAAAGGTAGCGACCAGATAGAATTTTCTGCAGGTTGGGGAGCAACAGGAATTGTAGGTACATTAGGTCTAAAATTCACTAACTTTGCTATTCAAAACTTGTTTAAACCGGAGACTTATCGTATAGTTCCACAAGGTGAAGGACAGACATTCTCTATCAATGCACGAACAAACGGACAGTCTTATTCATCCGTAAGTGCATCATTTATTGAACCATGGTTAGGTGGAAAACGACCAAATTCACTTTCCGCATCAATTTATTATGCATCACAAACAGGAGTTAGCAAGCGTTTTTACGAAAGTATGCAAAATTATTATTCTTCTGCTTACATGTATGGCAGCGGATATGGATACGGAGGATATGGTTATGGAGGATATGGTGGTTATGGTGGATATAATGATTATAGCGATGCATACTCAACTCTTTATCAAAATGAGATGGACCCCGATATATACATGCGAACACTCGGTGTGTCATTGGGTTATGGAAAAAGATTAAATTGGCCGGATGACTACTTTTCATTTTATGGCGAACTATCCTTACAGCGTTTTATGTTGAGTAATTGGGCTTATCTACCACCTTTATCGGATGGAGTATTTAACAACTTAAGCTTAAACTTGATGCTAAGTAGAAATTCCATTTTCAATCCTATATATACAAGGAGAGGTTCATCGTTTAGTTTAGGATTAAAAATCACACCACCCTATTCATCATTCAACGGAAAAGACTATTCAGACCCAACAATGACTGATCAGGAAAGATATAAATTCATTGAATATCACAAGTGGACATTAAACGGTAAAACATTTACACCTCTCACATCAGATGAAAAACTTATATTGATGACAAGAGTAATGTTCGGATATCTTGGACATTATAATAAAAATGCACGTTCGCCATACGAAACTTATTATATGGGTGGTGATGGTATGTCGGCATACACAAGTTATGGTACAGAATATATTGCTATGCGTGGTTATGAGAGCGGTTCCTTAGTTCCAATTGACGTAGCGCGCAGAACCCGAATTGGATATTTATACGATAAGTTCACTATGGAGTTAAGATATCCACTATCCCTTGAACAATCGGCAACCATATATGTATTAGGATTTATGGAAGCAGGTAACAGTTTTAATAAGCTAACAGATTTCAATCCCTTTAATTTAAAAAGAGCAGCCGGTGTAGGTGTAAGGATATTCCTGCCAATGTTTGGAATGATGGGAATTGACTGGGGTTATGGCTTTGATAAAACTACTACCGGAAATGTTAGTGGCAGTCAATTCCACTTCGTATTAGGTCAAGAATTATAAAGATGGCAAGGTATTTGAATAATCAGCCCTTCGAGTTAAAAAATATAAATCATTAAATTATGCGAAAATACATTTTAATACTTAATCTGATAATAGCATCTACCATACTTGTCAGTGCCCAAAAATTTGCTATTGTCGACATGGAATACATATTAAAAAATATTCCTTCTTATGAAACTGCAAACGAACAATTAAATATCATTTCAAAAAAATGGCAGACTGAAGTAGAAACAAAGATGCAGGAAGTACAGACAATGTATAAAAACTATCAAACTGAACTTGTTTTTTTATCAGATGATATGAAAGTTAAACGAGAAGAAGAAATAATTGCCAAAGAAAAAGAGGCGCAGGAATTAAAACGCAATTATTTTGGTCCGGAGGGTGAACTGTTCAAAAAGCGTCAAAGCTTAATGAAACCTATTCAAGATGAGATATATAATATCATTCAAGAATTAAGTAGAGAAAAAGATTATGGTCTGATAATAGATAAGAGTTCATCAATGAACATAATATTCAGCTCTCCTAAAATTGACATTAGCGATCAGATTCTTCTAAAATTGGGATATTCGAAATAATGAATTATTTTTGCAAGATTTTAAATTTAACAAAACAACAAAATTTATAGACATGATTAAGAAAATTGCTTTTATGGTGCTTATGGCATTACCATTTAATTTATTTGCACAAGACAAATTAGCTTATGTAGATGTTCAAGAAATACTACAAGTAATGCCCGAGCTATCTGATATTGAAAAAACCATTGCTGATTTGAATGAGCAATATAACAAAGAGTTAAATAAAATGCATGAAGAATATTATGCAAAGGTAAAGGAATATCAAGATAATATTAACACTATGGCTGAGTCAATTAAAACAAGGAGACAAGGTGAGATCGTTGATATAGAAAAGAGAATCGGCACATTCCAGCAGACTGCAGGAGAAGATTTACAGCACAAGCAAATAGAATTACTGACCGCAGTAAGAGAAAAGATAGTAAAGGCAGTTACAGAGATAGGTAACGAAAACAACTACACTTATGTATTTGATTTAAGCACACAAGCTGTAGTCTACAAATCACCTAAAGCTGTGGATATTACGCCATTAGTAAAAAAGAAATTAGGAATCAAATAAAAAAGTAAATTTTATTTGGTTTATAAACAAAAACATTCTATCTTTGCACTCGCTTTTGAAAAAAGCAATCGGGGTGTAGCGCAGTCCGGTTAGCGCACCTGCTTTGGGAGCAGGGGGTCGCGAGTTCGAATCCCGCCACCCCGACAAAACAAAATCCTTGCAGATTAAGCAAATAAGGCTTATCAGCAAGGATTTTTTGTTTTGCATTAATAGCAAACAGGCTTTACTACATCAAAACGTAAACCCAATGCTTGTATGATACGATAGAAAGTTCCTGTTCCAGGCTCTATATCCCCATTTTCAATTTTTGAGATATAAGACTTATCTACACCTATTCTACTTGCCAATTCAGCTTGTGTTATCTTTTCACTCTTACGTGCATTATGTATTATTTGTCCCATGTAGTAGACATAAGCTTCTTTACGAAACTCCTCACGGGAAGACGAGCCAACTTTGCCAAATTTCTCATCAAGTACTGCATCAAAATCTACAATTTGATGGTTATTTAAATGATCTTTTGTCTTCATAATAGGATTGTTTTATGCTAAGTGAGACCATAAAAGCTTCAAAGAAACCTCCGTATGTTCTTATTTTTCTTTCCACATTGCAAATATACACAAAAGTTGCAACATCATGCAACTTTTGTAAAAATTCTGTAGAAAAAACATATCTAATTTTTATATTTTAAAGCAAAAACAAAAATGATAGTGTTGAATCATCATTCTCTATCCTTAATAACACACACCACTCCATATGTAAACGAAAATAAGTTAACAGTTGACTTTATATTTTGTAAAGTTGTTTTTTTTTACGAAATTTGCACGCTTAAAAAGATTTTTTTTAAGATTATTACAAAGTGGATAAAACAAAGTACATTTTCGTTACAGGTGGTGTTACTTCTTCTTTAGGAAAAGGAATTATAGCAGCCTCTCTTGGTAAACTTCTACAAGCTCGTGGATTTAGAGTTACGAACCAGAAGTTAGACCCATATATTAACATCAATCCAGGAACATTAAACCCATACGAACATGGTGAATGTTTTGTAACAGTTGACGGACATGAAGCCGATCTTGATTTGGGACATTATGAGCGTTTTTTAGGAGTAGAAACTCGTAAATCAAATAATGTTACAACAGGTCGAATCTATCAAAATGTAATAAATAAAGAACGTCGTGGCGATTATTTAGGAAAAACTGTACAAGTAATTCCACATATTACTGATGAAATTAAGCGAAATATCAAATCATTAGGCAGTAAAGGCGAGTTTGATTTTGTAATTACTGAAATTGGCGGTACAGTGGGCGATATAGAATCACTTCCATATATTGAAAGTGTACGTCAATTAAGGTGGGAACTTGGTAAAAACTGTATAATAATCCATCTGACATATGTTCCTTATCTTTCAGCAGCTAAAGAATTAAAAACAAAACCAACCCAACATTCAGTAAAAACACTTCAAGAACAAGGAGTACAACCTGATGTTTTGGTTTTAAGAACAGAACACAATATCAATCAGGAAATAAGAAACAAGGTAGCGCTGTTTTGTAATGTAGAGCCATATGCGGTAATGCAATCTATTGATGTACCGTCTATTTACAGAGTCCCGCTTAATATGCAGCAAGAAAAACTTGATGAAGTTGTATTGACAAAAATGGGATATGATATATCGCAGATAGCTCCTGTTAAAATGGAGAAATGGATTGAATTTGTTGAAAAATTAGAGACTGCAAAGGAAGAAGTACGCATAGCTTTAATAGGCAAGTATATTCAACTGCCTGATGCATACAAATCGATTATGGAATCACTTATTCAAGCAGCTACATATAATAATCGCAAACTAAAACTTGAAATGATTTTATCTGACAAGTTGAATGATGAAAATGTAGAAAAGAAACTTGCAAAAATGGATGGAATCTTAGTTGCACCGGGATTTGGTGTACGTGGTGTTGAAGGAAAATTTACTGCTGTCAAATATGCAAGAGAACATAATATTCCTTGTTTGGGCATAGGATTAGGTATGCAAATAATGTCTATTGAATTTGCTCGTAACGTCTTGGATATGAGGGAAGCTAACACAACTGAATTAGAAGTTAATACTCCTTATAATATAATCGACATAATGGATGAGCAAAAATCTGTTTTGGATATTAAAGGAGGAATGAGACTTGGTTCTTATGAATGTAGTATTTCAAAAGACAGTCTGGCATACATAATATATGGTCAAGAATTAATTTCAGAGCGTCATCGCCATAGATACGAATTTAACAACAAATACAAAGAATCATTTGAAAACGCAGGGATGATTTGTAGTGGAATAAATGAAGAGTCAAATTTAGTTGAAATAATTGAGTTAAAATCACATAAATGGTACTTAGGAGTTCAGTTTCATCCGGAATACAGAAGTACAGTTGTAAATCCACATCCAATTTTTATCAATTTCATAAGAGCTGCAATTAATTGATAACAAATAAAATAACAATTTTACAACAATAAATATTAGTTTTGAGTATTATAAATAACGAACAACGAAATGGATAAAAACACAATAATAGGTTTTGCGCTGATAGCGGCTATATTGATTGGTTTTTCTATATTAAACCGACCAAGTGAAGAGGAAATAGCAAAGCAGAAAGCTTATAATGACTCGATTAGCTTAGTACAACAAGAAATTAGAGAAGCTGAAAAACTACAAAATGAGGTTGCTGTATTAAATAACCAGAAGACTGATTCTACAGCTATTGAAACTCAACTTAATGCCTTCGGGGATTTTAAATCATCTGCACTTGGAACAGAAAAGCATTATACACTTGAAAATGACTTGGTTGAGATTACTCTAAGCAATAAAGGCGGTAAAGTTATATCAGCCAAATTGAAAAAATATATATCTCAAGATTCATTACCCGTAGAATTGTTTAATCAAGAGGAAGCTGATTTCAGTTTCACTATGGCTTTACGTAACAACCATATTATCAATACTTCAGATTTATATTTTGATCCGGCTTCAGAGGTAACGACTGATTTAAATGGTAATCAGAGTATAACATTTCTATTAAAAAGTGAAACAGGAGCAGGTTTTGAATTTGTTTATACATTGCCATCCGATGATTATATGCTCGATTTTGCAATTAAATCAAAAGATATGCAGACAATCATGCCATTGGGTAGCAATTACATGATTGTAAACTGGGATGCTAAAATTCGTCAGCAAGAAAAAGGTCGACAGTTTGAGGAGAGATACTCAACGCTCAATTATAAGTATGTTGCTGATGACATGGAGAAACTGAGCGAATCGAAAGATGACAAGAAAAATATCGCAAATAAATTAAAATGGATTGCATTTAAAGATCAGTATTTCAGTTCAATATTAATTGCAGACAAGGACTTTAACAACAGCACATTAGCAAGCAAAGTGGAAACTAAAAACAGCGGTTACATGAAATCATATTCGGCTGAAATGACTATAGATTATAACCCTGCCGGTAAAGAAGATTTAAACTTCAAATTCTACTTTGGACCAAACCATTATAAAACTCTTGCTTCGTACGACAAAGGTGTACCGGCAGAGCAAAAACTGAAACTGCGTAATATCATCCCCTTAGGCTGGGGAATTTTCGGTTGGGTAAATCGCTTTGCTATTATTCCAATGTTTAACTTGTTTAGTTCTTTTATTGGCAATTTCGGTATTATAATTTTATTGATGACAATAGTGATAAAAACCGTTTTATTTCCACTGACTTATAAATCATATGTTTCGAGTGCAAAAATGCGTGTTTTAAAACCTGAAATTGATGAAATTAATGCTCGTATCCCAGCGGATAAAGCAGCAGAACGTCAGAAAGCAACAATGGAACTTTATAACAAAGTAGGTGTCAGTCCGTTCAGTGGCTGTCTCCCTACCCTACTGCAAATGCCAATCTTATTTGCTATGTTCATGTTCTTTCCATCATCAATTGAATTAAGAGGCGAAAGTTTCTTATGGGCAAAGGATTTATCATCTTATGATGCGATTATAAGCTGGGAGACATACATTCCGTTTATATCAAATTATTATGGAAATCATGTAAGTTTGTTTACTTTGCTCATGACTATTACAACATTACTATCAACGAAATTGAATATGGCAAATACAGCCACTCCTGATCAACCCGGAGCAGGTATGATGAAATGGATGATGTATTTAATGCCAATAATGTTTATGTTCATCTTCAACAACTACGCATCCGGATTGAGTTATTACTATTTCATTTCAACATTAATCACTGTTGGTCAAACTTATGCTATACGTGCAACTATTGATGAAAAGAAGCTTTTAGCACAACTACATGCAAAAAGAGCTGCAAACGCAAAAGGTCAGAAAACAAAAAAGAAAAGTAGTTTTATGGAACGTTTGGAAAAAATGCAACGTGAGCAGGAAAAGATGATGAAAGAAAGAGCGAAAAAGAGGTAAGAACGTGGTAATTTTGTTGGGGTAATCCCTTGTGGTTACCCGAATAATAATTTTGTTGGGGCAATCCTTTGTGGTTACCCGAATAATAAATTGACTATAGTAATATTGATCTTTCAATTTTATATATTGTGCGCTTAGGTGTTTTTGCTGTTTTGTTATTTCTTATAGTTGGTTGTCAACAACATAGCAGGTTTTATATTGCAAGTTTTGATAACCCTGTTAATATTAAAATCAATAGATTTGATATTGATTTTATTAATATTGACACTAATCAAGTATCAGAAAATCTGTCGGCTCTCGCACATAAATATCCTTCGTTCTTTCCTGTTTTTATTACTGACGTACTGATGATGAATCCTTATGATACTACAGGTAATACACAGCAAATCAAAGATTTTCTTCATGATAAAACATTCATTGATGTTAATACACAAGTCCTTGAAGAATTTAAAGATGTAAGTTCTGTCGAAAAGGAATTATCTACAGCATTTTCTTATATAAAACACTACTTCCCTGATATTTCTATTCCTGAGATTTACTTTTATGTTTCCGGATTTAATCAGCAATATCTTATTAATAATGAATTTATAGGTATTGGTACTGATTTATACCTGGGTGCTGATCTTCCTTTGTACAAAGAGATTACGCATGAATATTTAATTCCCAATATGAGAAGAGAATTGATTGTAACTGACTTGTTGAGTTTGTTTCTTCACAAGCAATTTCCTTTTAAAGGTGAAGTGAATTTACTTAATTCTATGATTTATGAGGGTAAGATATTATTCCTAATTCAAGAGTTTACATCTAAACAGGAAAACTTAATTATCGGATATAATGAAGAAGATATTAAATGGTGTAAAATTCATGAAAAGCATATATGGTCACGTATTATCGAACAAAAACATTTGTATTCTACCGATTATTTTCTAATAAATCAGTACATTAATGTAGCACCATTTACTTCTCCCGTATCGCAAGATTCACCCGAACGTTTAGGTGTATGGACAGGTTGGCAAATCATAAAAAGTTATATGCAAAATAACAAGACTACAGATTTGCAAGAATTAATGAACAATACCAACTATCAATCAATACTGGAACATTCACATTATCGTCCGTAGGTATTTATATTAAAATCTACATAAACCGGCAGATGATCGGAATAACCACCATGATATTTAAAACCAACATATGTTCTGAAGGGCTTTTGCCCCAAATATTTTGTATCATCTTCGAGTAAAAACTCAGGTTTATGTATATGTACATCAGATAACCGAGTAAACAATCTATTATCCTTTTTCAACAAACTTCCTGATATAATAAATTGATCGAGTGCACCCCATTCACCATCGTGCTTATGTGTACCCATACCTTGTTTATGCAAAGGTAACATCAGATTAAACAATTGTTTAGAATCGAAACTATCTATTTTAGGCGATATGGCTTGTAATACCTGCATCATACTTTTATTATCGGGATAATCGTTAAAATCGCCCATAATAAGGATATTAGCATCCGATTGTGAAGTAAATATCTCATCCACCTTAGATTTTAATACTTGAGCAACGTGCATACGTTTACCTTCTGTTTCGAGTTCTCCGCCCAAGCGTGAGGGAAAATGACACACAAAAATATGCAGAGTATCACCGGTTGCACGAACAATTCCTGCAACATATAAGATATCACGGGTTTTACTGTGAGGAGCATCGGGAAAAGTTATCGTGAACGGTTCTTCATGAAACGGTTTAAAGCTCTCAGGTTGGTATAGCAGTGCTACATCAACACCACGAGCATCAGGTGATTCGAAATGTGAAAAACGATAATGTAAATTTTTCAAAGGACCTTTAATCAGGTCAAATAAACATTTATGACTCTCAACTTCACACAACCCAATAATTTCAGGTGGTTCCCAAGAATCAGCAGAAACAATGACACGAGCTATATTATATTGCTTTTGCACATAGCGTGAGTAGTTCCAACCTCGCATACCGCCGGGCAGAAATTCTTCATCACGTGTCAAACTATCATCTATACAGTCGAAGTAGTTTTCTACATTATAGCACATTACACGAAAAGTATTTCTATCTTGAGAAAGAAGATAAAAAGAAAGGATGATACTAAAAGATAACAAACAGATACGCATAATAGTAGTTTTTTGAGACTACAAACATACATCATTTTTCGTAAAAATCATCAATATTAGTGTGTGCAAAATCACAAATAAATTCAGATAAAGTATCCGTAACCTTTTCTGCAAAAATTTTACCTTTTACGGCACTTGATTTTTTAGGATTTCCTATACCTGTATCTTCACTCACTTGCTTCCAATTACGAGGTAGCCAAAGCTTTTTATCATTTAGTGCACTGATAACAAATGGTTTAACATCTCCAACTCCGGCTTCATCTAAAGACAATACCCATTCAGGATGAAAATGCATCATCACAGATGTCTCCAACTCACCTGCATGCTCCCCCGGATTGTCAAAAACCTCAGTATCATTCTCTACTGTATACCAATCAGCAGTTACAATACAGAAATCAGGGAAATCAACAGCTAAATCACGAACAAAGTTTTTAAAGTTATTACCCCCATGTCCATTAATTATAAGCAACTTACGAAAACCTTGATGGTAGAGTGAAAACACAATGTCGTGTAAGATAGCTTTCTGAGTTTCGGCACGAGTGTGAATACAAAAAGGATATTCAATCTGACCCGGATTTTGAGTTCCAAAAGGTACTGCCGGTAGCACCATGCAATTCACACCTTTAGTCATTGCCTTCTCAACTGCAAGGGAAGCGATTGCCTCTGAAAGTATTGTATCAGTGCCATATGGGAGATGATAGTTATGAGGTTCAGTTGCACCCCATGGCAAAATTACAATATCATAAGTTTGATTTTGAATTGTCTTCCAATTTGAAATGGATATATTAATATTTGATTTCATACGTTTAAATTTTATTTTTTAGTTGTCGGATGGAACTCTCGATGAAATAATTTAATCATTCGCATGGACGAAATAATTGATTAAATTATTTCATGTTCGTTTCATATTCGTTTCGCAGTTATTAATTAGATTTTGGATACCACTCATATGCTCCTGCATCCGGCTCACCATCTTCTAATCTGCTTTTTCCATTTAAGTCTATTGGAAATTGTGTAGATATTGCTGGGTCGGCTATACCACGAGCAGGTGATATGGAATCAGGCACAAAGTTAAAGTATTGACCATCTTTATAATCATATCTATTATTTACAAAGGTAGTATCATTCTTATCCCACCAGCGGATTTCATTAAAAATTGGTAATGAGTCGGCCTCAGATCTTTTTATATATGTATGTGAAAACTCACCTTTATATTGTTCTCTGAATTTGCTTGCAAGAATAAATTCATTTGAAGATGTACCACTTATGATGCAATTTTTAAATATCGTCTCCATAGGTAGGACTTTATTCAAATCCATTAGCATTACTGCCGGAGTGTTATCTCTATTATTTGGTCGCCCTGAACTGTTGCTATAGAAATTTGCAATTGTACAATGATAGAATTCATGTTTTCCACCACTTAAATAGACTGTATAGCTACCGGAATTTGTAATTTCTGAGTTCGTTACACGCAAATCGCCATTCACAGCAATTAAATTATATACAAGGAAATTATGAATCTTACAGTTATTTATTTCGAGATATGGCTTATAGTTTCTGTCTTCATTGTAAAAATACAGTCCTACATACCCACTACTTATATTTAGATTATTCAGTATATGGTTTCCTGTTTTTGATAGAAGGAAAACACCGCCCCACTGACCTGCTATATACTTATATGGTATTGGTGTATCAAACATTGCTTTATCAAGTCTATCACCCTTTATTTCAACAGGGTTTTCAAAAGTTCCATCTACTTTTAAATTACCATAAACCAATAAACTTGCATTATTATGAAAATAGATTTTTGTACCTGCATGTAGTGTTAAAGAAACATCTTTAATAACTTTCAGAGAATCATATATCAAATAAGGTTTATTACTATTTAAAGTTGTATCAACTCTGATAACTTTACCCTTCAAAATTTCAACATCCTGTCCGAATGCTTCAAGCACAACTCTTTTATTTATATTGTTAGTGGTAAAAACAATACTATCCTGCACCAAAACAGGGTTATCATTATTATTTGGATCTATATTTATCTCAACGAAAATATATAATGAATCTTTAGCTTTGATAGTGATATCAGAAAAACTATGATTATCATCCTTACTGCCATCGACATTAATTCTAAAAGGAGAATTTTTACCACCTGATAATCTAATATTTTCAATTACTATATCTTTCCTTTGATTATTATAAACCATAATTTTAGAGGTGGCACTTCCTATAGTAGTGAAAACAGTATCAAATGTCAATGTATCCTTTGAAAACTGCACAAATTTATTCGGCGAGGATACATCTAATACACTTTCACAAGAAAAGAATACTGTGATAGCTAAAACCGCAAGTAAAAATGGCAAATATATTTTTGTTTTAAAACAAGTCATAATCATTCAATATTCAATGAGAAAACCAATATACGTGAGAGTATTTTAGAAATTGCATTTGTATAAACTAAATTCGACATGGTATCAGGAGTCGGATACTTAGGTGATAAGATATTTAACTGTCCTACATTCAATTTTAACTCCGGCGACAATTTAAAGAATTTAAAATACAAATCACATCCAACACCACAACCGACATAATAATCAATTAGTCTTTGAGTTACATCAGTTTGCTCATCTCTGCCAAGATCAAAAAGAACTCCGGTACCAATTTGAACATAGGGTTTAAAGTTCCCATATCTTTCTGCGCTATATCTTAGAATAATCGGAATATCTATAGGTAAAGAAAATAAATTAACTGTTTTGTCATCTTGATAAATTCCCGTAGCAACATCATAAGTCTTAAATTTTATATTGCGTTCGCCCAACAAAAGAGTAGGTGTACATCTCAAATTAAAATAGCGATGTAATCGTAAGTCCGTTATCAAACCTACTGAAAAGCCCGGAATTAAAACAGGAGCATCTGCATAATATATCTTACCGTCTTGTACAAGCTCAGTATGCTGAATATCCAAATCCATAAAATTTGTACCTATTGAAAAACCTAATCTAAAAACCTTATAATCTAAGTCTGTTAGATTTCCTTGAGCCGACAAATTATTGAAAATTAATAAACAAATTATTAAAGAAATATACTTCTTAACCATATTTACATAATATATCTCTTTAAACGAGATAGAGAGTTTATTATTATTTATAAGGTTACAAAAGTAATGAAATTTCCGGTTTCTTCACTATGAAAATCCACTTTACACATGAGTTACAAACAAAGGAATATTCGAACTGTAAATCATTTTATATGCTAATCCCGGATTGAAAATTCGTGCAAACAATTTTTTCCTACGTGTATTGAAAGCTAATACATCAATTTGCATTTTCTCGATAAACTCATTTATCTTTTCCGGCGATTCAGTTGATTCCACTAATTCGTAATTAGTTTTTAAATTAGGATAATGATTTGAAAAATAGACCTTTATTCCTGAAAGTAAAATCTCATCCCATGGTTGTTTTGAGTCAGAAGCATGAATAAAGCACAGCTCCATATCGGGGTTGTTAAAAGTAGATATTACTTTGTCGACAGCAATCAAATCTTTTTGATCGAAATTTGTAATAAATGCAATCTTTTTTAGCTCTGAGAAACTTTCTTGCTTAGTCATGATTGGTACAGCAAAAACAGGAGATGCGCATGATTCCATAACTTCTGCAGTAACGCTTCCAAGTAGTTCGTTAGAAATCTTTTTGCCTCTTGAACCCATAACCACCAAATCCGGTTTATATTTTTTACAGTAGTCAAGAATTTGATCTTCAGGCACTCCTTCTTTTAACTCAAACTTAAAATTGATATTAGGTAAATCACCGGATTTAATTCTCTTTTTAATTTGATTACCCATATTTTCAACATCAGCATTAGCCGAACTTATGATTCTGCGAAGCAATTCGCTATCACTGATACTATAGGTGCTCAAATCATTATTCATTGAGATTGTAAAAGCCGGACTGAAATACACGTATAAAAAGACTACTTCAGCAGAAATATTTTCAGCCATTTTAAAGCCAAAATCTATTGTCTTCGTAACCTGATCTGCAAAATCTATAGGGATAAGAACAGTTTTAGATTCTTTTGCAGGAGTTTCTTCCTCCCACGCACTTTCCATTTCTTCAACGATTTTTAAGGCACGAGGTAAATCGCTTTCTTTAATTCTTACGCGCACACCAACTGCCATTTCAGGATTTTCAAGATTCAAATTGTGAATTACAGTTTCAATTCCTTCTTCCTGAAGTACTGTTTTTATCATTTGTGCCCTGTGATATGTACGAATGGCTAATGTTACTAATTTATCATCCATGATGCTGATTTTTTTAGAGGTAAATAGCAGTTTTCGCTACAAATATAACATATAATAATGAAAATTAGTTTAAAGTCGCAAAAAATATCTATTTTTGTGCAATAACTTTTTTCGTTTATGAGCCACATATTATTTGTCGATTTTTTATTAATCACTTTAAACCCATTATTAAATATCAAATTCATCTCATTTTCACTTAATGATGCTTTTTCATTATTGATTACAGTGGGGTTATTAACTATCTCCGGCTTAATTTCAGCATCAGAAGTAGCTTTTTTTTCATTTAGTCCACAAACTTTAGATGAATTTGAACAAAGTGATAAAAAGCACGACAAGGATGTTCTAAGATTACTCAAACACCCACAGAAACTACTTGCTGCAATCCTGATAGGAAACAACTTTGTAAATGTAGCAATCATACTTATACTCACGGTTATAACAAATAATATATTAAATTTTGACGATGCTCCTATACTTGGATTTATCTTTAAAACTGTTGTAATTACCTTTCTACTATTACTTTTTGGAGAAATCATGCCAAAAGTATTTGCATCACAAGATGGTAAGAAAGTAGCAAAATTCACCACACCACTCTTATTTTTCTTATTAAGTATTTTCAAACCATTTATTTATTTGTTAGTAAATTCTACCTCAGTGATAAACAGGCGTTTAGCTAAGCATAACAAATCAAATATATCGATTGACGAATTATCACATGCTTTAGAACTAACTTCAGGAAGTAATGATGAAGATACTGAAATACTCGAAGGTATAATTAAGTTTAGCAATATTCAAGTTGTTGAAATTATGACGTCAAGGGTCGATATTGTAGATGTTGACATAAAAACAACTTATAAAAAACTTTTAGATAAGATAGTAAGCTCAGGCTATTCGCGTATTCCTGTTTTCTCAGGAACACATGACAATATTAAAGGAATATTATACAGTAAAGATTTATTACCACATCTCGACAAGCCCGATTCTTTCAGATGGCAAACGCTTATCCGTCAGGCTTATTATGTTCCTGAAACAAAAATGGTAGATGATTTATTAAGTGAATTTCAGCAAAATAGGGTTCATTTGGCGATAGTGGTCGACGAGTATGGCGGTACTTCCGGTTTGATTACGCTTGAAGATATTATAGAAGAAATAATTGGAGATATAAGTGACGAATATGATGATGAAGAGGCTTTGTATTCAAAAATCGACAACCATACATTTATTTTTGATGCAAAAATTCTTCTTAACGACGTGTTTAAAATTGAAGAAATAAGCGAAAATGATTTTAGAAAGTATACCGATGATGTTGAGACACTTGCAGGCTTAATTTTAGAGATTAAAGGAGAAATTCCGAAGATAAATGAACAGATTGATTTTGAAAAATATGTTTTCGAGATATTATCTGTCGACAAAAGGAGGATTAAAAAAGTTAAACTTCATATTAAGGAATCGAAAGAGGATGAAGATATTTAATATATATATTGATTTATGTCTTCTGATAATTATGCTGTTCATCTCATATGGGTGTGCAAACAATTATTATCCAAAGCCTTATGGCTATTTCAGGGTAGATTTGCCTGAACATCAATATCAAAAAATTGATACAACTTTTCCTTATTCATTTGAAATTTCGTCAATTGCATATACTACAACTAAAAGCAATAGCAAAGAAAAATATTGGATAGATATTAATTATCCTACCTTAAATGCAACGGTTCATTGTAGTTATAAATCAGTTGACAACGACATATACATACTTTCAGAAGATGCTCATCGTTCTGTATATAAACATCTTGTGAAAGCCGATGACATAATTGAAAAGGCATTTGTAAATCAGCAAAACAATGTATATGGTATATTTTACGATTTGCGTGGTAATGTTGCATCAGTAGCTCAGTTTGTTTTAACAGACAGTATCGAGCATTTTTTTAGAGGAGCTGTGTATTTCAATCATGTTCCTAACAAAGATTCAATTGCTCCGATGGCTGAGTATATCAAAACGGATATTGTCAGATTAATGGAGACATTTAGCTGGAAATGAAGATTGAAGAAATACAATATAATGAAGCCAAAGTGTTGGTTGGATGTGTAGAGGAAGATATTCGATCGCTTAAAAGTCAGCTTAAGAATATTGCAATATACGAAGAAGAATATTCAAAAATAAAAACTGAGAAAAGGAAAATAGAATTTTTGGCAGCAAGAATTTTATTGAATAAAGCAGTAGAAAAAGAAGTGCATGTGATTTATAATGAAGACAATAAACCGTATTTAAAAGATAAATCTTCATTTATTAGCATCACACACAGTAAAAATTATGTTGCAGTAATTACACATCCTTCATGTCAGGTTGGAATAGACATAGAACTTAGAACTGATAGAGTGAAAAATATAGTTAAACGTTTTTTGAACATAAGAGAACAAAGCATATTTAGCAAAGAAAACAATAAACTTGAGATAGCTTGGTCGGCAAAAGAAGCATTATTTAAAATAATTGGCAATAAAGTCAGAGATTTTGCAGCTGAATTAGAAGTTTTTCAGTTTACTGTGAACGAAAAAGGTACATTATACGTTTTACATGTATCAGGTTCAAGAATATATAAATTAAGATATTATCAAAATGAAATCTACACTTTAGTATTATGTGTAGACAAAAGAATTAAGTTATGAAACAAAACACCATTTATCGGAAGATTCTTCTCAATCGTGAATTAGGCAAAAAGATGTTTGCCGTATTGATTGATCCTGAAAAATGCAACGGTCGACATCTTGCATCTATGGTTGCATATCTGAAAATATCTCCACCTGATTTTATATTCATTGGTGGTAGCCACATTTCAAATTCGATAAATAATATTATTGAAGTAATAAAAGAAGAGGTTGATTCTTCTGTAGTTCTATTTCCCGGAGATGCTTCTCAGTTTTCAGATAATGCTGATGCTCTATTATTTTTATCATTAACATCAGGGAGAAATCCGGATTATTTGATTGGACAGCATATTAAATCTGCAAATATTATCAAACAATCAGAAGTGGAAGTAATACCAACCGGTTATATTTTAATTGAAGGGGGTAAATTAAGCTCAGTGGAATATATAAGCAACACACGTGCAATACCTTCCGACCAAATTGAGATTATAAAATCTACTGCAATTGCCGGTGAGTTGTTAGGAATGCACTTAACATATCTTGAAGCAGGAAGTGGGGCTATTCAACCTGTATCTAAAGATGTTATTTTCAGGGTTCACAATTCAATATCTACACCTTTAATAGTTGGAGGCGGCATTGATTCAGTAGAAAAAATGCTTAATGCTTATAATGCAGGAGCTGATATAGTTGTAATAGGTAATACCTTTGAAAAAGATTTTTCAAAAGTTTCTGAATTTGTTAACGCTGTTAAATCGTACAACAACAAAGAGGAGGGAACACATAATAACAATAATAATATATCATATATTCATCCTGATATCATCCCATAATAATTTATCTTAATTTGTATTTATTGAAGTGAGGTCCTGCTGATTTTACGAAATACACATACGACAATAGAATTAATAACGCACCAATTAAAAAGGCTAAAGGTAGACCTCCTGTTGAATCTGCAAAATTTCCTCCGAGTATTAATCCTATCCCTACTCCCAAATCCCAGCTCGTCATAAATGTAGAGCTGGCAGTTGCACGTCTGTTATTAGGAGCAAGATTTACAAACAAAGTATTATAAGCAGGGAAAGTCAAGCCATAACCTAATCCCAAAATCACCGGAATGATAAAGAACAAAACATAAACTAAAGTATGATTAAAGCCATTAATCCTATTTAATGATGCCAACATAAACAAGCCTATCATACTGATAATCAAGCCTAATTCTATAGCTTTTGTTAATTTACCTCTATCAACCATCTTTCCGGAAAACAAACGTGAAGTTATTAATCCAACTGCTAAAAGTGTAAAAAATAATCCTAAACCTACATTTATGTTTAATTCTTTACCATAAATTGCAAGATAAGTCATAAACATACCATATGGTATTCCGGTTAAGAGCAAAGTCAAGCCGGCTTTAAAACCTTTGAACAAGAAAAAACGATCGAAGCTAACAGCCTCTCTTACTGAAGGTTTAAAAGGTTTATCAACTCTGATAGCCATTGCAAAAATAAATCCCACCAATCCGGAAATAATTGAAAGTGTGAAAATAAAGTTATAACTAACTCCATGTTCATGCAATAGCAAACTTGTCATCGGACCTACAACCATAGCCAGATTATTTGCTACACCAAAAAAGCCAAGCCCCTCTCCCCTTCTTGATGCAGGAAGTATATCCACAACCAAGCTATTACCGGCAGTAGTTACAAAACCAAAGGAAGCACCATGAATAATTCTAATCAGCAAAAACAGGTTGATAGTTGCCACAACAGGATAGCCTATGAAAGTAAGCACAAAAAGCAAGAAAGCAATGATATACTGGGGCTTACGCGGAAATAAATCCAATAAAAATCCAGAAACAGGTCTTATCAGTAAAGCTGCCAAAGTATAAGCAGACAAAACCAATCCAACCAACGACTTTGATGCACTAAAAGTATCTATAAGATACAAAGGAAAAATCGGTATCAACAAATAGAAAGCGAAAAAAAGAAGAAAGTTTCCCAAGCAAGCACTCAAGAAACTTCTCGTCCATAACTTATCCATATTTTTAACTGATATACTTCTTTATCTTTTCTAAAATAATATTATGCAAATAAGAATTTGATGCTAATATATCTTTACCGGTAATAAACTTATCACCACCTTCAAAATCAGTAACAACTCCTCCGGCTTCTTTAATCAGCAAAGCACCGGCAGCAACATCCCATGTACCTAAACCATATTCCCAAAATGCTTCAAAACGTCCGCACGCAACATAAGCCAAATCAGTAGCAGCAGAGCCAATCCTTCTAACTCCTCTTGAATTTTGTAATATCCATTTAAGAAATACCAAATAAGATTCTAATCTGTCGAAAAACCTATATGGAAAACCTGTTGCCAATAAAGACAAATTTAAGTCGCTTTTGTCAGAGACATGTATTCTATTCCCATTCAAAAAAGCACCTCCATTTTTCCAAGCATAAAAACACTCATTCTGACCGATTTCATATACAACACCGACCACCAGAGTGTCATCTTCCATTAAAGCAATACTTACAGCATAGGTCGGTATACCTTGAATAAAGTTTGTCGTACCATCAAGAGGATCAATAATCCAGTTATATTTTTCACCCTTAACATTACCTGTACCCTCTTCGGCAATAAATCCCGCTTCAGGCAAGACATTACGTAAGTTGCTTATTATAAGCCTTTCAGCCTCCTTGTCAACATAACTTACTAAATCATGTACACCTTTATGCTCAACCTGCGACTGATCAAAACTTTTCCGCTGTTCTGCTATAAAACTCCCTGCTTGTTTAGCTATATCACATGTTTTTTTACAAATATCTTCGTATATAATCATTTTTTAATAATGTGTTAATATGTTAATGTGAGAATGTGCTAATATGCTAATGTGCTAATGTGGTCTATAGTCTATAGTCTATGGTCTATGGTCTATGGTCTATGGTCTATGGTTTATAACTATTGACTATTGACTATTGACTATTGACTATTGACTATTAACCAATCACTAATCACCAATCACCAATCACCAATCACCTTCTAAGACCTGCAATAGCTTCTTTCAATGAAACAATTTTACTTTCAGCATCTGCATGTTTCTTTCGTTCATTTTCGACAATTTCAGGTTTTGCATTTGCTACAAACTTCTCATTTCCAAGCTTTTTCATAACAGAAACAATAAAACCTTCAAGATATACAATTTCTGTCTCCATCTTCTTTATCTCTTCTTCAATATTGATGTAATTCTCTAAAGGTACGGCATATTCTGTTGTACCTACAAGAAAAGAACTTGCAGCGATTGACTTCTCATTATGATTCTCAATTGAATTAAGATTACATAATTTCATAATGATAGAGTCAAATATTGAATTATGTTCTCCAATTATTTGCAGATTTAGCTTCTCTTTTACAGGAATATTATTTTGTACTCTGACGGTACGAACACCTGCAATAACATCTTTTATCTTTTCAAAAAGAGTAACTAAATTATCATCAGAAGGTTGCAATTCAGGTAAAGTTGTTACCATAATACTTTCACCATCCTTTCTTTCCTTTAAAGCCTGCCACAATTCTTCAGTAATAAACGGCATAAAAGGATGTAAAGTTTTCAATAGGATATCGAAAAAGTTTAACGTAGCTTCATAACTTTTCTTATCAATCGGCTGCTGGAAACCAGGTTTAATCATTTCTAAATACCATGCTGAAAACTCATCCCAAAACAGTTTATACACAGCCATCAGAGCTTCAGACAAACGATATTTGGAAAATAAATCATCAATTTCAGCTAAAGTCTTTGACAACTGCGACTCAAACCATTTAATTGCTATGGCAGCAGCATCAGACTGAGGAACATCTTTTACCTCCCAGCCTTTAACCAAACGGAAAGCATTCCAGATTTTATTGTTAAAATTTCGACCTTGTTCACACAAAGAATCATCATAAGGTAAATCATTCCCTGCAGGAGATGTAAATAACATTCCAAGTCGAACTGCATCAGCACCATAATGTGCAATCAAATCAAGAGGGTCGGGAGAATTACCAAGTGATTTCGACATTTTACGCCCTAATTTATCTCTTACAATACCCGTTAAATAAACATTCTTAAATGGCAAAGTACCTTCGTACTCATAACCTGCAATTATCATTCGAGCAACCCAAAAAAATAAAATTTCCGGTGCAGTTACCAAATCATCAGTAGGATAATAATATTTGATATCCTCATTATCCGGCTTATTAATTCCATCAAAAACTGAAATAGGCCACAGCCATGAAGAAAACCAAGTATCCAAACAATCTTCATCTTGACGTAAATCATCTGCGCAAATCGTATAATTTACCATTTGCTTAGCTTTTGCAAATGCTTCATTACGTGTGGCAGCAACTACAAAGCCGCCCTGAGGAAGAAACCATGCAGGAATTCTATGTCCCCACCACAATTGACGGGAGATACACCAGTCCTTTACATTTTCCATCCAATGACGATAAGTATTCTTAAATTTCGCAGGATACAGTTTTATATCATCATTTAAAACTGCTTGCAATGCAGGTTGAGATAATTGTTCCATCTTCAAAAACCACTGCATCGATAATTTAGGTTCTATAACCACATCAGTTCGTTCAGAAAAGCCAACCTTATTAGTGTAAGGTTCTATCTTTTCAAGCAAACCGGCTTCTTCCAAATCTTTCTCGATTTTTACACGAACATCGAAACGATCCATGCCAGCATACATAGCTCCATGCTCGTTTAACGTACCATTATCATTGAATATATCTATTGATGGAAGATTATATTTCTCACCAAGAACATAGTCATTCACATCATGAGCAGGAGTAACTTTCAGGCAACCGGTACCAAACTCTACATCCACATAATCATCTTCTATAACCGGTATCGGTCGATTTATCAATGGAACAAGCACCTTTTTACCTCGTAAATGCTGATTTTTTGGGTCATTAGGATTTATACACATAGCAGTATCGCCCATAATAGTTTCCGGACGAGTAGTAGCCACAACAGCATAACCATCTTCACCTTCAATTTTATAGCGTAAATAGTACAATTTACCATTTACTTCCTTATGAATTACCTCCTCATCAGATAATGCTGTCAACGCTTTAGGATCCCAGTTAACCATTCTCACCCCTCTGTAAATCAAGCCCTTTTCATACAGATCGATAAATACTTTGATAACACTTTCAGAGCGAGGTTCATCCATAGTAAAAGCAGTCCTATCCCAATCACAAGAAGCACCAAGTTTTTTCAATTGCTCTAAAATAATCCCGCCGTGTTTGTGTGTCCAGTCCCAAGCATGTTCTAAAAACTCTTCACGCGACAAGTCGGTTTTCTTAATACCCTCAGAAGCAAGTTTAGCTACAACTTTAGCCTCAGTAGCAATAGAAGCATGGTCGGTTCCAGGTACCCAGCAGGCATTTTTACCTTTCATACGTGCACGTCTGACCAACACATCCTGAATAGTATTATTCAACATATGCCCCATATGCAATACACCGGTAACATTAGGCGGTGGGATAACCACAGTATAGGGTTCACGATTATCAGGCACAGATTTGAAAAAATCATTATTTAACCAGTATTGATACCATTTTGATTCAATATCAGCAGGATCATATTTACTTGCCAACTCCATTGTGTTTATTTTTTAACAAACCATATAAGTAACATAAGATAAAAAAATAGAAACTTATTGAATTTTAAGTGGTGAAAAACAGTCACTTCTATATATCTTACATGTCTGATATGGTAATTGATATACTTATTAATTTCGGAGTGCAAAGATAAAAAAAAAATACTACTTTTGTTCAGTAAATAATACATAGAAAACAATCAAACATATTTTACTACAATGAAACGAATAATTTCAACTCCAAATGCTCCTGCAGCAATCGGTCCATATAGTCAAGCTGTTGAAGTAAAAGGCACATTATACATATCGGGACAGCTTCCAATCAATCCTGCCGGTGGAAAAATTGAAGAAACTGATATAGTTGGACAGACACATCAAGTTTTTAAAAATATCAGTGCGATACTCGAAGCAGCAGGTTATAATTTAAAAGATGTTGTCAGCAATCGAGTATATCTATCTGATATTAATAGTTTTGCAAAAATGAATGAAGTATACAAGCAATACTTTACATCGGATTTTCCGACTCGTGCTGCATTTGCAGTTAAGGAACTCCCATTAGGCTCACTGATTGAAATAGAAACAGTTGCAGTCAAAGACTAAGCAAATTAGTTAATTTTAAGAATTTATTAATAAATATTAGGTTGACAGGTTATAAAAAATGTTCTAATTTTACGCTGAAATTTTTTCTATTATCAACCTAAAAAAAATAAAGAAATTATGTCTGTAAACAAAGTAATTTTAGTAGGTAACGTAGGTAAAGACCCTGAAGTACGTTATTTAGACAAGAATGTAGCAGTTGCAAACTTCACATTAGCAACAACAGAAAGAGGTTATACCCTTCAAAGTGGAACACAAGTACCTGATCGTACAGAATGGCACAATATTGTTGCTTGGCGAGGATTAGCTGAACTTTCTGAAAAATTCATCCGTAAAGGTTCACAACTTTATGTTGAAGGAAAAATCCAAACTCGTTCGTGGGAAAAAGATGGAATTAAAAGGTATGTAACAGAAATATATGCTGACACCATCCAGCTTTTAGGAAAAAAATCCGATGCAGGTGAAATTGCTCCGTTAAGTGTAACAAAACCTGCCGATGAAGCTGCACCAGAAGCATCAATGTCACCTGTTGCAGAAGAAGAAACAGAAGATGGATTGCCATTCTGATTTCAAAAGAGTTAAGTACTAATTGAGAAGGTAGGGGGAGTATTCCCCCGCTTTCTCACACTGCTGTAAATACTCTTGTACACAGTAGTTTCTTTTAATTGTTTAACTTCATGTCAAGAAAAGATGAAATTGTACAAATAGCTGTAAAAGTTTTTTTGCAAAAAGGATACTCAAAAACAACACTGACGGATATTGCAAATGCTGCTAATATACAAAAATCCAGTTTATTTGCTCATTTTAAGAATAAAGAGGAAATATATAGACTCGTTATAGAAAACTATCTCTTCAAGGTGCAGACACCTAAAGAAAAATTCGGCTCTATTGAGAACATTTCATTACAAGAGTTTATCGAACAATATCTTCATTCGGTAAGCCGTACAATGTATTTTTTACACAATGTAATACAGGGAAACAATAAGACATCATTACATTATTTTTCATTTATTTTAGAAGCTGTAAATGAATTTGAAGATTATGCTAAGGGAGCATTATCATTCTGCGAGGATGAAATAGTTCATTGGGAAAAGGTGATTAATAACGCAATACAAACCAGAGAAGTCCGTCAAGATATCAATGCTCTTGCTGTAGCTCAAATGTTCAGATACAGTTATTTGGGAATGTCGTACACATATACTGCAAAGGGAGGGATTACAATTGAGGATGCAAAAGCGTTATTGTATAACATATACGATACAATAAAGGTTTGATAAATGATATACTCGAATAATTTTCATATGCAACATAGCATATAAATGTTAACAATAAATAAAATACACTAAATAGTTAATTAAAGCACCTAACGTTAGGTGCTTTTTTTATTTTTGTCGTTTAAAATAAAATATTAAAAAACCTGTAAAAAATAAATGTATGGATGTATTCATTAACAAAGTATCAAAATTTTTACCTAATTCACCTATAGGTAATGATGAAATGGAAAATGTATTAGGGATGATCAACGATAAACCCTCAAGAGCCCGCAGCATTGTACTTCGTCAAAACGGAATCAAACAAAGGTACTACTCTTTATTTCCAAATCAGAAAATAAATACAAAGAGCACGGAACTCAAAATTTCACACACAAATGCAGAATTGGCAGCAGAAGCGATTCAAAGGTTGTTTGACAGTAATGTAAAACTTGAAAATGTTCAATTGCTATGCTGTGGAACAAGTGCCCCCGATCAATTTTTGCCTTCGCATACTTCCATGGTTCATGGAATATTGAAGGGACATGCATTGGAAATCGTGTCTCCATCGGGTGTATGTTTGAGTAGTGCTCACGCGATGAAAGTGGCATATATGGCAATAAAATCAGGAGAAAGCTGTTGTGCAGTCTGTTCAGGTTCTGAAATGGTTTCTCCCGGCTTTCATGCAAGCAAATATGAAGCTGAATGTGCAAAAACAGAAGAAATTGAAGGCAATCCGTATATTGCTTTCGATAAAGACTTTCTTCGTTTCATGCTTTCTGATGGAGCGGGAGCTGCACTTTTGGAAAATAAAAAGCGAGGAAATATATCCCTTAAAATAGAATGGATTGAATCGGTTTCTTACGCAAATAAAAATGAAACATGCATGTATCTGGGTGGCGAAAAATTACCTAACGGAGAATTGAAAAGTTGGAAAGTTATGAGAGGACAGGAATGGTTGGATAAATCCATTTTTGCCATACGACAGGATTTTAAATTGCTGGGAAAAGAAGTTATTGGTTGCTGGATCGAGCATCTGACAACCAGTTTTAAAAAGCACGATATTGATACTTTTGAGAGTATCGATTATTTTGTTCCCCACTTTTCATCAATGTTCTTTGGAAACAAATTAAAAGAAGAAATGAAGGAAAACGGAATAGAGATACCATATGAAAAGTGGTTTTTTAATTTACCAGAGATAGGTAATGTAGGCTCTGCTTCTATATATATTGCTTTGGAAGAATTATTTAATTCGGGTAAATTAATAAAAGGAGAACGTATAATTTTAGCGATTCCTGAAAGTGGACGCTTCTCTTATATGACCGCCAGCCTCAAAGTAACTTGATTCTGAATTTTATCAAATAGCAGAATTTGTTGATTATCCAGACAAAAACGAGGAAAAAGATGTTTTTAAACATAAAAAAAATATAAATATTTCTTTGGATCCAAATAATATTATTTAGTATCTTTCGGGCGTTAAAAAAACAACCGAACATTAGTTTGTAAAAATAAAAGTTTATTTCAATTTATCCAAGAAAAACTCTTAATTATTATGGTTATGAAAAAACACTATCCTTTATTACTGCTATCTGTGTTGCTTTTTGCCGGAGCATTAAACTCACAGCAGATAACATTTGGTTACGACGCGGCAGGTAATCGCGTTTCACGAACAATTCTCATTCCACCCTCAAGTGCACCTCAAGCTGTCAAAATTTATGAATCCGTTACCGAACAATTGGGCGATGAGCGACAGTTAAAAATATATCCGAATCCCACTAAAGGAATATTGACTGTGGAGATAATAGGCGGTAATACCGAAGACGACATCCGGTTTACGCTATACAACCTACAAGGAATAATACTTCAGCAAATTGAATCTGTCGTAGGTAGTACGAAACAAGTAGATATGTCCGCTTATCCGATAGCGACCTATATTTTACGATTACATGCAGGAGATAAAATAATCGATTATAAGATTATTAAACAGTGAGAAACCAGTTAGTAGTTGCTCGACCACTATATATTAATAATCTATCTTAAATATTTATTGTAATTCTAAAAAATCAGACATGAAAACATTCAAATTACTTGTGGCATACGTTGCCATTTTCTTGGGAATTAACGTATTATTTGCTGATGACCAGCCTCCAAAGGTAAACAAAACAGAACTTGCCACCTTAATGGTGGAAAAATTGGAAATAGACATTGTTCTTACCGACAGTCAAAAAGTGGCTATACAAAAAATTGCCGAAGACTATCTGAATAAGCGCCAAAACGCTGCCCGGTCAAAAACGGTTGAAGTCGCTCATTCAATGAGAATAGAAGCAGAAGCAACTTATAAAGCGGCAGTCGATAATCTACTCACAGAAGAACAACAGACAACATTGCAGGTAAAACGTGAAGAGGCAAGACGGAACAACAATCCAAACAATTGCTGCAAATAAACTACATAGTCAAATAAAAAACATATCATATGAAAACAAAATATATTATACAGCCAACATTATGACTGATGCTTGCTATTGTTTATTATCCGTTGCACGCAACTGTCTATAACATCAATCAGTCGAGTGGTGCCATTTCAGTACACCAGACTTATGTAAACAATATGTCCGACGAGTGGAATATCAATATCGGTGTCAACAAGGCGGTAAAGCTCGTGTTTAATACAGATCTCGAAACTTGTTGTGATTATTTAAGGATATACAATGTAGACAACTCAGGTAACCTTACCCAATTAGCTGCCATGGTGGGGGCACAGTCCGGAACCATTTATACCCTAACGCCTAACGGTAAAGTAAAAATAACTTTTACAACCGACCATAGTATCGATTATCAAGACGGTTATACTGGATTTGATGTTAATTTTTCAGTAGATGACCGTTACCAAGTTACTAACGGAGTGAACGTGACGGGCGATGCTAATTTTAATAACAATGTAAATATAAACGGGAAATTAGGACTTGGGACATCAACGCCCAGAGAGAATCTGGATGTAAATGGCAATGCAATTTTCAGTGAGCGCGTAGGTATTGGCACAACTCCGTCAAATAATAAGCTGTATGTCTACAACTATAATCAAGAATATACAGGATTTAGAGCTTACACATACAAAAGCACATCAAGTACAGTTTACGGCATTCATTCATCAACTTATAATCCTTCAGGTCCTGTACTTGGTATCTATTCTTATGTCAGCGGTGGAGGTAGCAACAATCAACGTTGGTCCGGATATTTTTCAGGTGGAGATGTGGAAATAACAGGTGGAAAATTACGTGCAAAAAGTAAAATTGCAGTTTATCCATCAAGCATCACCTCAGACGAAGGTTACAACGGAGAAATAATGATAACCAGACCGGCTTCCAGTGGACAATATATTAACTTAGTGCGTTCAGGACAATATCCATGGTCGATAGGAACAGTATACAACACCAGTAATTTTGCAATAGGCAAAGGAGTGTCTAATGATGCCAATTTTACATCTCCATTTTTCACAATAAACACTATTGGCAACGTTGGGATAGGAACAACAAACCCACAATATGTGCTTGATGTAAACGGCAAAATATACACAAATGATGAAGTAATCGTAAGTAGACATAATATAGATATCGGCGGAACAGTTTCGATTGTCAATCCTGCCAAAACTGAACCAGGGCAAGCATCAACTTGGAATATCTATAACATGGGCGGTACTTATGGTAATTCATTGCAATTCTGGGCGTACGATAATACCGGATGTGGAGGAGGTATGTGTAATAGCCGGCTTACTCTTATGGATAGTGGAAATGTTGGAATTGGTATTAGCAATCCCCAACATAAACTTGATGTCAAAGGCACGATACGCGCCACCGAAGTATTGGTACAGAGCGTGGATCAGTTTGCGGACTTCGTGTTCGACGATGACTACCGTCTTCGCCCGTTGACAGAAGTCAATTCCTTTATTAAAAACAACAAGCACCTACCCGGTATACCTTCTGCCACTGAAGTGAAAGAAAACGGCATGAGCCTGGTGGAAATGCAGGTAAAGCTCTTGCTGAAGATAGAGGAACTGACATTGTACGCAATAGACTTACAGAAAACTATTGATCTGCAAAACGCAAAAATAGAAGTACTTGAGCAAAAGGTAAAATAAATTGGTATTTTCCATTTCATTGCAAGGAAGAACTGAAAAAGCAGTCTTGTGAAAAGGTATGGAACGTAAATGTAGATTGCTTCGCTATGCTCGCAATGACAAATTGGACTTTTAAGAGAGTTTCTAAATAATTTTTTTTAACATCTACAGCTATGATACAAAGACACAGACATATTATCTCATCCGTACTGTTTTTATACGGATACGCGGTGTTGTTGGGACAATCGCCCGCCCCGAGCTATATCCTGCAGACAAACGAAACAGGCGCTTCGAAAACTTACGTGGTCCGCGATTACGTATCCATGAAACCCGGTTTCAGCTATACGGCCGCAAGCGATAAGAATTTCAATGCGCGGATTGACGAAAGCCTGCTCTTTCCCGCCCAATACCAGACGGAATACCAATTACCTGACCCGTACAGTGATCCGGATACATCCTTTCCTGTAGGAAGCATTGAAGGCAGCGCAAGCGTTACACCTTCCGGAGGTGGGATATACCAGATTCCCATTCAACTTCCAGCGGGTATCAACGGCATACAGCCGGCAGTTTCCATAGTTTACAACAGCCAGTCGGGAAACGGTTTACTGGGCTACGGCTGGAATTTGTCGGCATTCTCGGTAATCAGCCGGACGGGAAAAACCTATTACCACGACGGTAGCGCCACAGCACCCGATTTAAGCACAGGCGACAACCTGATGCTTGACGGACAACGCCTGATGCTTGCATCCGGTAGCAACCTGACAGCGAACGCCAAATACGGGACGGAAATAGACACGTATAGCGAAATTACCTACAAGACAATAGGCAATTACCTCTGTTTTGAGATGAAAACCCCGGATGGAAGCGTAATGGAATACGGTTCCACAGCCGATTCGTTTATTGAAGCGCAAGGAAGTAGTACCCCTGTTTATTGGCTGCTGTCCAAGGTAACCGACAAAAACGGCAACTATATCACTTACAGCTATCAGGAAAACAATTCGACCGGCGAGTTTTATCTGAAAAGCATCCACTATACGGGGAATACCGCCGCAGGTGTCTCACCCGCATGCAAGGTGGAGTTTTTTTACGAAACCCGCAGTGATGTACAGAAATCCTATATAGCAGGGAAGCGGCTTACCTCGAGTGTTATCCTTAACAAGATCAAGACTTCCATTTCGGGAGTGACAGACAGGCTATACATATTGAATTATTTTTATGACGATTTCTGTTCTAAACTGACGGAAATAACCGAGTACAGTGGTGAAAACGTCCGTTATAATTCCACGAAAATAGACTGGGGCGATTATTACGGGGAGTATTCGAGGTACGGAATGGAAGACATTGCCTTTTTATCGGATGTAAGGGAGGGTATATACCCAATTTTTGCCGATTTCGACGGTGACGGAAAAACTGATATGCTGGCTTATCCCAACAAATCGTCTTACACTTCGTCGGATGTAGCAACGCTGTATCTGGCATATTCGTATTACGGAATGGTGAGTTTTTCAAAGAAATGTACGGTTCCGTTAATAGAAAATTTTAAAGGATTTTTAATCGGTGATATGGATGGAGAAGGAAGAAATGATCTGATAAGAATTACACTGGCTCCCAACGGCACCTACAGGTATAATTATTATATGTGGGACGGGACAAAGTTGACGTACAACTATAAAGGATTTAATACAGATAGCGGTGACGGTTTGGCAGGCGATTTTAATGGTGATGGCAAATTTGAAATATTAATAAAAAGCAATCAAAAAGTTTACAATGGCGAAGGTTCCGTTATTGCCACCGGGGGCATTGACAGTTGGGGGATAGACTATATTCCGCATTGTTATCCGAACAATCTTTACCTGACCGATTTTAACGGAAACGGGAAAACGGATATTCTGGTTATGAACGGTTCATCCTGCTGGGTATACGAACTGAACGGAAGTTCTTTCAGCAAATTGACATCCTTCTCGACTACCCTTTTGAAAAACTCATACTTTACTTATCCGGGAGACTTTAACGGCGACGGCAAAACGGATATCCTCGCCCAATACGCATATGATCTCAGCAATGTTTTTATTCTGTTTTCCAACGGCAGTAGTTTTGAAAAACAGACAATAAGTCTTCCCGAGTTACAGTCCAAACCCTTTGTTGGAGACTGCAACCGCGACGGCAAATCGGAAATCGCGTTCCTGAAAGCACGCAGTTCGGGAAATATCATGGATCCCCAATTGGGTATATATAACGGTTCGGGATTTACCCTCAGCAGCAATACCTCCACTTGGATTGACCGAACAAAAATCAGGGAAAACGGAGCAAGTTCAAATATGTGCCTTGCCGACTTTGACGGCGATGGACGGTCGGAACTTTGTTTGGCTGCATACTCGGATGCCAGTATAATATCCTATTTGACCGACAAACAAAACCTGCAGGTAAAAAACATCATTGACGGAATGGGTCGCACTACCTCCTACGAGTATGCCATCGTAAGCGATGACGCCACATACAACGAAACGGCTTCTTCACCACCCGGTTTCCCTATTGCAAACAACAAAATACCTTTATCAATAGTAAAAAATCTTACACAGTGGGCAGGGAGTTATTATTCCTCGGCATATTACAGTTATAAAGACCTGCGCATGCACCGGCAAGGAAAAGGATTCCTGTGCTTTGGCGAAATAACGGCTACCGATTACAACAAATCACAGAAAACAGTTACTAAATACGGCTACAACAGTTCATATTATTTTCCCTATATCACGGAACAGGCAGTTTCAACAACTTCGGGAAATCTGATTTCTACGGTAACTAATACGAATACTTATGTATATGTAGGTAACAAACGGGTTTTTCCTTATGTTTCTTCGCAAGTCAGCGTCAATGCTTTAACGGGAGTGTCGCAAACCGTAAACAGCAGCAATATGGAATACGGTAATCCGAAAACAGTTGTAAAATCCTACAACGATGGTAATAGTGAAACCATGACCCGGACTTTTATGAACATAACTTCAGGCGATAAGCGGATACTCGGGCTACCTCAAACGATGCAGACAGTAAAAGCCAAAAGCGGACAGTCGTGGACGGAAAAATTGTCGGTGGAATACAACGGACAGTACCTGCCCTCGAAAAAAACAACCTATACCAAGGATGGGACAAAGCAGACCGGCGAAGAAAACTTTACCTACGATGCCGTGGGGAATACGCTCACCTCAGGCGTGAAAACCTATAATGCGGGCACGGTACTGACAACCACTTACGTGTATTCGGCCGATAAGCGTTTTCTTGTGAGAAAAACAGATCCTCTGGGTTTGTTTACGGAATACGGCTATAATCCTTCCAAGGGCAGGCTTATTTCGGTAAAAGACCACTGGGGAAATGCGGTGCACTATGAATACGACAGTTTCGGACGGCAGATAAAGCAGACCAATCCCGACGGAACGACAAGCACGTCCGTTTTGGCCTGGGAATCGAATCCGTATGACGCACAGTATTCCGTCACTCAGACCGCCACGGGAAAACCTGTCACAAAGACTCTTTACGACGGGGTGGGACGTGAGATACGTAGCATCCTGACCCGTTTCGACGGCTCGGAGATGAAAACCGACAAGGTTTACGACAATAAGGGGCGGTTGCAGAAAACCTCCCTGCCTTTCAAAGGATCGAGCGCCGCCTTGTGGAATACATACGAGTACGATGCCTACCATCGTCCCGTAAAACTCACCTATGCTTCGGGTAAGACCGACACATGGACTTACAACGGCAACAGTGTAACAACAGTAAAGGACGGTATCAGCACCGCCAAGACCTACAATGCCAAAGGAGAGCTTCTCTCCTCAAGTGACCCGGGCGGAGCCATTACCTATACTCTGCGTCCTGACGGGCAGCCTTCTACGATTATGACAGCCGGTGTTGCTACCACTTTCAGCTACGACGACTACGGACGGCAAGTCGAAATAAATGACCCCAGCGCTGGATTGCAGACATTTGCCTACAATTCGGCAGGTTATCTTTCGACACAAGTCGACGCCAATGGTGAACAGACTAATATGACTTACGATAACTATGGCAGGATAACCCAGAAATCGTGTCCCGAATTTGCCACAACCTACGGATATGATTCGCACGGGCAGCTGACTTCCGAAACAACCAACAACGGAACTTCTATCATATATACCTACGATAACCTCAGACGTATAAGCTCGGCAAGAGAAAACACCCCGGACGGTAAATGGTTGCAAAAAAGCTATTCCTATGTCCAGGGAAACATCCAGTCCGTTGCTTATGCGGCGCAGTCGGGTAGCATCGTCACCGAAAACTATTATTACGCCAACGGGCATCCAACGGAAATAAAGCTGAACGAGCAGACATCTATATGGAAGCTTAATACGGAAAATGACATGGGAATGCCCACAAAAGCTACCACGGGAAGTGTTATCCGCAATTACGGTTACAATACCTACGGACTACCTACTTTCCGCAAGGCAGAAGCACAGGGGTCCCTGTTTTTAGAATACGCCTACAGTTTCAATGAACAAACAGGAAACTTGTATTACCGTGATAATAATATATATGGAACAATGGAAGATTTTGGTTACGGTACAATGAATCGGTTGACGGGTATTTACTGTTGGAATAATTACGATCATATTGACTATACAGTAAGTTACGATGTGAAGGGCAACATCACTAACCATTCACAGGTGGGGGCATTCGGTTATAATTATCCGGGTAAACCTTATGCGGTAACGGATGTTGATTTGTACGGCAACGACATACCACAGTGCGACCAAACGGTAACTTACACTTCCTTTATGCGTCCGGCTACAATAAGTGAAAACGGCTATGCAGCTCAGTTTACCTACAACGGTTCCGGCGGCCGTGTGCGGATGCGGATAACAGACCTTGGAAGCCAAAGTGTTCAGTTTACACGTTATTATGTTGGCGGACAATATGAAACAGATGTTACACCGACCACCACAACCGAACGCTTATATCTTGACGGTGATGCTTACTCCTCACCCTCAGTTTTAATAAAAAACGGTGCGGGGAATTGGAATATTTACTATATTTGCCGTGATTATCTGGGAAGTATTACCCATGTAACCGACGCCTCCGGCACAGTGGTGCAGGAGATGGAATACGACGCCTGGGGTCGTTTGCGAAATCCTGCTACGCAGGTAATATATGCGCCGGGTAGCGAGCCTGCTCTTTTCCTTGGAAGAGGCTATACGGGACACGAGCATCTGCCATGGTTCGGGCTGATTAATATGAACGCAAGGTTGTATGACCCGGCTCTTGGAAGGTTTTTAAGTCCCGACCCGTATGTGCAGGCACCGGACTTTACGCAGAATTTTAACCGTTACAGCTATGCCCTGAATAATCCGTTCAAGTATATCGATCCGAATGGAAATAATCCACTTGTGATTATTGGTTTAGTACTTCTTGGTGGCTATTTAGGTGGCGTTGCCACAAACCATGGCGAGTTAAATCCCGGCGGATGGGACTGGAAAGATCCGGGTACGTATTTTGGAATAGGATTTGGGATGTTTGCCGGTTATGTAGGTGGATATTGGTTGTTCCATCCCGGAGCTTTGAACATTGCTTTCGGTTTATCTGTGAACAGTCAGTGGGGTAGTTTAGCCGTTGGGGTTAGTGGCTTAACAACTACCGGCGTGAGTTCCGATTTTAATTTTCATTGGTCAACATCTGCAGGTGGAGGCGGATATGTGCCGTTAAAAGAACAAAAGCCAGCAGAAATAACTGTAAATGAACCGGTAGGAAACAGTAGATTTTTTCAAGGGAATTATTATGAGGCATCTCAACTTCTTAGTTATATATCAAGAGAAGGTGGCGTTGAAAGAATAATGTATGAAACAGATTTTGGGTATTATTATGAACCAGCAAATGGATATGTTTTTGCAGATTTTAGTAAATCCAAAGTTTCTCAAACTAATAATACTTATTGGGGAGTAAGAGAAAATGGTACTCCTATTTATTATGTACAAAGCACGATAAATGGGACATATCCGTTTAATATCAAACAACGAGGCAATAATTTGTATTTAGATTTAGGATTGGCGAATAGATATAGAGTTTACGGAGTATACCATACTCATCCTGGAAATACCATGTTGTCTTTGGATGATGCTTTCCAAAATATGAAAGGAATACGAGTTAAAGCCATTGGCTGGGACGGATATAGTAGAGGTTCTTATTTTGATAATAACACATATTATATCAATGAATTAATCGTGAAACCTTAAAATTTTGAATATGAGATATTATATAGCAATGTTGTTTTGTGGTTTGTTTTTCTGTTGTAACATGTTTTCTCAGAAAAATGATTCAATTTTTGAACTTGGAGGTGAAGACAATTGGAGTAATGTAGAAACTTACACAAAAATAATACATACAAAAATTGATTCTATTGTAAAAAAGAACATAGTCAATCAAGTTTGTGGGAGTTTAGTAATATGTTTTACTATTGATGAAAATGGTAAAGTTGACAGTTGTGAGATTAAAAAAAGTATTAGTAGAGAGATTGATAGTTTGGTGATCAAAACCATTTGTAATCTTGATTTCAAAAAAGCAGCAGTATTTAGTTTTGTTGGGAAACCATATTCCATTCGTTTTACTCTTCCTGTGAAATTTAGCTTATGTGAAAAAAAAGAAGAATAGCGTTGTTCCATCCCTGTTGGAATATTGCCTTTGTTCTTTTCTTTGTAGCGTAAGTAACACGCGCTGTCCGGCCAAGTGTTCTTCGCTTGGTTGCAGATAGAAGGAAGTCTCGGATGGTTATGAAATAAATAGCAGAATGGAAAATTTTTGTTATTTTGAACTTGAAAAACAAAATGGAAACTATTATATGAGAACTTCCATATTTGATAGAGCCAGAATATATTCTTATGATCATACTCACAGGTACAGCAAAACTCCATCGGTTGATGATGATAAGATTGCACAATTTTTAATGAGAGTCCCATCGTATATAGTTCATTGGAATGGAAAGGTTTACAGGTATTGGTAATTTAATTAAATTATTCTGTGTCAACAGAAACTTATATAAAAAAAACAACAAAATACCCGGATGGAGAGATATTTGGAACGATATTCGGCGTTTTCTCCGAGGGCAGACCGAAATAAGTTTGATGTTACAATGAGAATGAATCCTCGAAATGCAGATTATGCAACTGCTCATACACATTGGGCAAAAGAAGGAGTTGATTGGGTAGATGTAGGAGGTACTGGAACAAATTATCAAAAATACAATTCTGTTGCAAGTTATCCGACAGGTTCACAAAAATTTACAACTGTTGGGGGTTATCATTCACCGCAAGATTTAACTATTCCTGGGTATTCTATGGTAGTAGGTAGAACAACTTCCACTTATTCATTTGGAGGAGGAAGTTATAATTATATTAATCCAGACCCATTTTTGAGATTCTTTTTATTTCCATGGAACTGGTAATTAACTTAATGTCATGAAAAAATATTTTTAATTCCGATATTATTATTTCTGTGTGTGTTTTATGTTCAAGGGCAAATGATAGAAAAAAAAGACACCCTATATTTAAATTATTATATTGCTACAGGGGAGTTTGGAGGGATTAATGAAGGGCTAGTAATATACAAAAGCAACGATGAAATAAGAGCGAAAAGCGTAAGGTATAATAATGATAGTTATGGGATGGTATTAAATATTGATACAATCATTGATTTTTATGAAAGAAACAAAAATAATTATCTTATTATAAAAGAAGAGTGGATTTTAAGTAAAGAGCAGCAAGACTATATTACTAAGGTACTTTATGAAATAAAAACGCGATCAGTTGAAGAAAATGTGTTCAGTAACGCAAGTGAACATTATGCAATATTAACGAATAATGAGAGTCATGTTTTTATTGATAGGACTGGGAAATGGAATAAATTTTTAGAGATAAAGAAGGCTCTATATATAGAACAGACCCCAAGAAAACTTTAAAACACAAGCCTCGGAATTATCCCCCTGGCTGGCGCGGTTTTGTAAACCGTGTCTTGCTTGGTATAGCAAAAATTTGCTTTTTTATTGCATGCAAGCATGGCAGCGTATAACACTGGGATATATAATGTCCTATCTTATCAACTAATCAAGTGATACTCATTATGAAAAAGTATATATTATTGTCATTATTCTTATTTTGTTTTATGAATTACTCAAACGCTATTAACCCACAAATTGTGAGTAAAGAAATTTTAATCTCTACGCAATATAAATTGATTGAAAAAGGACAGTTTCTTTTTTTGATTTTTATTAGTGATACAGAAGTGAAAGAGTTAACATATTCTTATTCTATAAATAAAAAACAAAATAAAATTGTTTGTTCCAAAGGACAAAGTAGAATAATTAACATACGAGACAATAAAAGTTATTTAAAAAGCATCAATTTTGAAACATCTAAGAAATTTGAACAGAAACATACTAACACTTGGAGGGAAAAGTATTATAAATACTTTTCTCCCCATTTTTTAAAATTGTCAAATAAAGAGAAAATAATGTTGCTAGATAGTTTTACTTCAAACGAAATTTAATCCTCGTTGAGTGTAGAGTGTAAAATATAAAGTTCAGCATAGCGAGAGACGTGCCTGTTGCACAACTAATAATTTACTTGTTTTTACATAAAATATCAGCAGACGAATTTTGTAAATCGCTGATTTATACTGGATATTTTTATATTGACGAGTTTAAATGGGAATGCCCACAAAAGCTACCACGGGAAGTGTTATCCGCAATTACGGTTACAATACCTACGGACTACCTACTTTCCGCAAGGCAGAAGCACAGGGGTCCCTGTTTTTAGAATACGCCTACAGTTTCAATGAACAAACAGGAAACTTGTATTACCGTGATAATAATATATATGGAACAATGGAAGATTTTGGTTACGGTACAATGAATCGGTTGACGGGTATTTACTGTTGGAATAATTACGATCATATTGACTATACAGTAAGTTACGATGTGAAGGGCAACATCACTAACCATTCACAGGTGGGGGCATTCGGTTATAATTATCCGGGTAAACCTTATGCGGTAACGGATGTTGATTTGTACGGCAACGACATACCACAGTGCGACCAAACGGTAACTTACACTTCCTTTATGCGTCCGGCTACAATAAGTGAAAACGGCTATGCAGCTCAGTTTACCTACAACGGTTCCGGCGGCCGTGTGCGGATGCGGATAACAGACCTTGGAAGCCAAAGTGTTCAGTTTACACGTTATTATGTTGGCGGACAATATGAAACAGATGTTACACCGACCACCACAACCGAACGCTTATATCTTGACGGTGATGCTTACTCCTCACCCTCAGTTTTAATAAAAAACGGTGCGGGGAATTGGAATATTTACTATATTTGCCGTGATTATCTGGGAAGTATTACCCATGTAACCGACGCCTCCGGCACAGTGGTGCAGGAGATGGAATACGACGCCTGGGGTCGTTTGCGAAATCCTGCTACGCAGGTAATATATGCGCCGGGTAGCGAGCCTGCTCTTTTCCTTGGAAGAGGCTATACGGGACACGAGCATCTGCCATGGTTCGGGCTGATTAATATGAACGCAAGGTTGTATGACCCGGCTCTTGGAAGGTTTTTAAGTCCCGACCCGTATGTGCAGGCACCGGACTTTACGCAGAATTTTAACCGTTACAGCTATGCCCTGAATAATCCACTGAAATACAATGATTCAAATGGAGAATTTATTGGGACTATTGTTACGATTGCTGTGGGTTTTGTAGAAGCTTTTGTGAAAGGAGTAGTTATTCCCTGGTTTGTTGGTTTTGACGATCCGGGCAAGGCTGGAAAAATGTTTGAAAATGCATGGAGGGATTATGGTAAGAAGGTAGGCAATGCTTGGAAAATAGACATTGGACTGTTCAAGACCGATCCGAATAAAAGTTTTTGGGGACAAACATGGGAACTTTTCTCGCAATTTACTTGGCAACTTCCTCAAACCATAGTTGGTAACGGTTATTCTCATACTCGAAATGTTTGGGGAGCTGTGGATAGAGTAGATTATCTTGGTGGTGCTACTTTTGCAACTAATGAAAATAGTAAAAATCATATTTTTGCGCAGTCCAATTATAGGCAAATCATTTAACACCAAAAGGGGTTATTTTTGTTTCCGACATTAATGTCGGAACAAAATGCAACTATCTTTATTTTAGTCATTTATATGCACTTAAAAAATATCCGTTATACTTTTGCGCCTTATTAGATTAAATCTTTTGAGAAGCAATCAATAAGTCTAAGTTTGATATCTTCTGAAAAATCTTCTTCATTTACTATGGATTCAATTATCTCATGTAATTTCAGCATACATGGTGTCACGTGCATTATCCGAAGCTTCCATTTTGAGTATGGTTTTGTATTCCTGAGCATTTTCTTTGAAAATCGACTGATAAATTTTGTCGGTGTACAATGAGTATTTATAGTTTCCCATGTCAACATAACGACTCAAAGCGGAAGTGAACTCCTTTCGATATCTGCTTTCGCGGATTGCCGTAGGTAAATAGTCAGCATCGTTTCGATTTATATATTTAGTTCCACCACCAGCTCGTTCGTTGATTGTTTCCAGTACAATATCCAGCAGTTTCGACCGAAGTAGTTTAGCATTGTCACTTTCGGTAAGCAGCATTCCCAAATTTAGAAAGGCTCTGAAATTAAAAAGTCCCAATACGGTTGTTTTGGTCGTGACATTAATGACATGACCAAACTGTAACTTTAAGTCTTTAAGTTGCTTACCCTTACTTAAAATGTAACCATTGTGTTTTAGCTCCTGTTCATAATTTTCGAGATAACGCTTGACCGTTCTCTCATCAATATCAAAGAATTCTGCAACCATTCGAGTTGTAAAGCGATATTCACCCTAAAACAACATACCTGAAAATCCAATGTATTCCTGGATTTTTTGAAGAGCAAAACGATTATTTAAAATGTTTTGTCTGTCTATTGTTGAAGTAGTTAAGTCTTTCATGCGTTCATTTTTATTTTTTTGATATTTGTCACATAGCTTGTCCCGATTTGTCGGGAGAACTCGCATGGAACATGTTCTATGGAGCCGAGCGGTAACAGTTTTCCACAACTCTGTCTAATTTATTGTGGACTTCGCTCAGGTTAGTTGGCATGTGGTCAGGGTCGTACATTTGTGCCGATGCATTAATCTACTCGGGGTTTTATTTTGTTAAATCTTCTGCTTAATAATTAAGATTCCACGTTGGTAGCAGATACAACCAAATGCGCCTTTATTCCATCCTTAGTCTCATTTAATTCCATTTTTATCGTGTCGCCTTCTTTTATTTCACCTGCCAAGACTATATCGGCAAGCTCATCTTCAAGATAACGCTGAATAGCTCTTTTAAGCGGACGAGCACCAAATTGGACATCATATCCTTTGTCTGCAATGAAATCTTTGGCTTCCGGACATAATTCAATTTTGTAGCCTAAATCTGTGATACGTTTAAATAATCCTTTTAGCTCGATATCAATAATTTTATTTATGCTTTCTTTGTTCAACTGATCGAACATTACAACTTCATCAACACGATTTAAAAACTCCGGCGAGAAAGTTCTATTCAGTGCTTTCTGAATTACACCTCTCGAATATTCAGAGCTTATCTCTACTGTGTTATCAATATTAAACCCTACACCTCTACCAAAATCCTTTAACTGTCTGGTTCCGATGTTGGATGTCATTATAATAATAGTATTCTTAAAATCAATTCGTCTGCCGATACTGTCCGTCAAACGACCCTCATCCATTATCTGCAACAGCAAGTTAAATACATCAGGATGAGCCTTTTCTATCTCATCAAACAATACGATAGAATAAGGTTTACGTCTAACTCTTTCGGTTAATTGTCCACCCTCTTCATATCCTACATATCCGGGAGGCGCACCAATCAGACGTGATACGGAAAATTTCTCCATATATTCACTCATATCCATTCTGATTATTGCATCCTGATTATCAAACATAAACTCTGAAAGTACTTTTGCAAGATGAGTTTTACCTACACCGGTAGGACCAAGAAAAATAAACGACCCAATTGGTTTACCCGGATCTTTAAGTCCGATACGATTACGTTGGATTGCTTTAACTATCTTATTAACAGCCTCATCCTGTCCAATCACTCGATTTACAAGCTCATCTTTCATTTGAAGCAGTTTTAATCCTTCAGCCTGAGCAATTCTTTGTACAGGAACGCCCGACATCATTGCAATAACCTCTGCAACCTTCTCTTCATCAACAGTTTCGGGATTAAGCTGAGATTCTTTTTCCCAACGCATAATAGCATCTTCCAACTGATACTGACATTGTTTTTCTCTGTCTCTGATCGGACCTGCCAATTCATATTTTTGTTCGCTCAGGACTTTTAACTTTTCTTTTTTCAGCTCTTCTATTTTCTTTTCCAAATCTTCTATTTCAGCAGGAACAGCAACCGAACTGATATGAACTCTTGAACCGGCTTCATCTAATGCGTCTATCGCTTTATCAGGAAAACAACGATCGGTAATATAGCGATCTGTAAGATGAACACAGGCTTTTATAGCTTCGGGAGTATATCTTACATTATGATGATACTCGTATCTATCTTTAATATTTTCCAAAATCTGCAATGTTTCCTCAGCAGTTGTAGGATCGACCATTATCTTCTGAAACCTGCGTTCAAGTGCACCGTCCTTTTCAATACTTTGTCTGTATTCATCAAGGGTTGTCGCACCTATACATTGAATTTCTCCTCGTGCCAATGCAGGTTTAAGCATATTGGCAGCATCAAGAGATCCCGGTGCTCCACCTGCTCCTACAATAGTATGAATTTCATCAATAAAGAGAATTATATGAGGATTTTTCTGCAATTCATTCAGAATAGCTTTTATACGTTCTTCAAACTGACCGCGATATTTAGTTCCTGCAACAATTGAAGCCATATCCAATGCAACAACACGTTTACCAAACAAAACTCTCGATACTTTCTTCTGAATAATTCTCAAAGCGAGACCTTCGACAATAGCTGATTTTCCAACGCCCGGATCACCGATTAACACAGGGTTATTTTTCTTACGGCGACTGAGAATCTGAGCTAAACGTTCGATTTCTCTTTCTCTGCCCACTATCGGATCTAAGCGATTTTCAAGTGCAGCTTTTGTAATATCAGCACCAAAGTTATCCAATGCCGGAGTATCAGAGTGTTTCTGACCGGTTGGTTGAGGTGATTTTTGTTGTGAACGCGGCATATCATCATCGTCATCATCATCATGGAAAGTTGCACCAACTATAGGCTCATCATGTTTTGGCGATTTCAGATATGATTTCACCTGATCGTATGTTATATTCTCTTTTTCAAGAACTTCAACGGCTAAATTATTTTTCTCTTTTAAAATTGCCAATAAAAGATGCTCGGTATCAACCAATTCCGAGTCGAATAAACGGCTTTCTAATTCCATAATCTTTTTAATTCGTTCCGAACTTTTCAGCAAAGGAATAGAAACACCATCCAATACGGCATCGGTTCTAATCTGACTTTCAATCTTTTGTTTGATTTTTGGCAAATTGGCAGTGAATATCTGAAGTATTTCAATAGCCTTACCTTGACTATTTCTCAATATTCCTAAGAGAAGATGCTCCGGTCCTACGTAATTATTACCTAATCTTTCAGCCTCTTGATGGCTGTATATAAGCACTTTATTTAATTGTTCTGAATAGTTTGATGTCATAAAAATCTTTTTTCTTCTCCAACAAAAGTAAGGAAAATATTCTAAATTGTTAATAAGAGTACATTCTTATAACAAAATTAGTACCCTTAAGTTTTTTTATTTATATCTGCAATTATGGCAGTTTTAGAAATTCCCTCTCCGCTCGCTCCTCTCGTGCCTCTATGCGATCGACTATGGCTAATTAGGAGATCCCTCAGTTGCTCCTTCGGCTTCGCCAAGTAGCTCTTTCGGGATGACACGCTCTCTTGCGGGCATGGGTAATCGGTCGTTTGGCATTGTAAAACACAACAGACAAAACACACGACCGGTGCGAGGCTTCCTGCCCCGCTACTGCAAAAATTATGATGTTACAGACACACTTAGAGTGGCGGTATACACCGTCCGCAAGCGAGCGTGTCATTCCGACCAAAGGGAGGAATCTCCTGTACAGCTGCAAGTGAGTGATATAAAAAGCCAAGACAACCTTATAAGTATTATTTTCAAATACATTATGGTAAATATGAGAAAATCATGTAAATTTGTTGTCTTTAATTCGAAATTGTGAATTGTAAAATATAAAATTATATATAATATGGAAAATAATGAACTATTGAATGATGTATTAGCAAAGGCAAAAATTTGGCTTGGTGACAGTTATAACAATGAAACTCAGTCGGAAGTACGCCGAATGATGGATGCTGAAGACAAAACCGAACTTATCGAGTCATTCTATCGTGATTTGGAGTTTGGCACAGGCGGTTTGCGAGGTATTATGGGTGCGGGTACGAATCGTATGAATATTTATACTGTTGGTGCAGCAACTCAAGGTTTAAGCAACTACTTAAAATCACAATTTGTTGATTTACCTCAAATATCTGTTGTTATCGGACATGATTGTAGAAATAACAGTAGAAAGTTTGCCGAAATATCGGCTGACATCTTTTCAGCTAATGGTATAAAAGTATATCTTTTCGAAGATTTAAGACCAACTCCCGAAATTTCGTTTGCAATAAGACATTATGGTTGCCAGAGTGGTATTATACTTACTGCTTCTCATAATCCGAAAGAATACAATGGCTATAAAGCTTATTGGGATGATGGCGCACAAATGATTGCTCCTCACGATGAGAATGTTATCGATGAAGTAATGAAAATAAAGGATGTAAAAGATATAAAATTCAAAGGCAATCCTGATTTAATTCAGATTATCGGAGAAGAAACCGATAAACTATATATAGAAAAAGTTAAAACAATTTCGCTTTCGCCTGAATCTATTAAAAGATTTAAGGATATGAAGATTGTTTACACGCCAATTCACGGTACGGGCGTAAAACTTGTGCCATGGGCATTAAAAGAATATGGATTTACCAATATAATTAATGTTCCCGAACAAGATGTTATAAGTGGTAATTTTCCAACTGTATACTCACCCAATCCTGAAGAACCGGCTGCATTAGATATGGCAATAAAAAGAGCTATTGCAACAGATGCTGAATTAGTTATGGCAACCGATCCGGATTCCGACAGAATGGGTATAGCGATTAAAGACGATAAAAATCAATGGATTTTAGTCAATGGCAACCAAACTGCATTAATATTTGTATATTATTTAATACGCAGATGGAAAGAACTTGGTAAAATTCAAGGCAAAGAGTATGTCGTTAAAACGATTGTTACAACTGAAATAATCAAAGATATTGCAGATAAAAATGACGTAGAATGTTACGATTGCTATACAGGTTTTAAGTGGATAGCTGCTGTAATGCGTGAAAATGAGGGTATTAAAAGTTATATCGGTGGTGGAGAAGAAAGCTATGGATTCTTACCTGAGACTTTCGTGCGCGATAAAGATGCTGTTTCTTCTTGTTCCCTGATGGCTGAAATTGCTGCATGGGCAAAGGATAACGGTAAAACTTTATATGAATTGCTTCAGGATATTTATCTTGAATATGGTTATGGAAAAGAAAAGGGTATTTCCGTTGTAAGAAAAGGTAAATCAGGTGCTGAAGAAATTCAAAAAATAATGAATGATTTCAGGACAAATCCACCAAAAGAATTAGCCGGCTCAAATATAAAGTTGATTAAAGATTACAAAACCTTGAAACAGACTAATGTTAAAACAGGAGAAATAACAGACTTGGATATGCCTGCCACTTCGAATGTTCTACAATATTTTACTGAAGATGGAACTAAAATATCAGTTCGACCTTCAGGAACAGAACCAAAAATTAAATTTTATATTGAAGTACGTGGAGATATGAAATCACGTGACGATTACGATGCTGCTGATGCTGCCGCAAACGAAAAGATTGAAGCAGCAAGAGCATCATTGGGTGTATAAATTTTTATTCTTGTAATTTTGTTCTTATAATTTCAGTCTTATAAAATAGCGGAATGTGAGATAGGTTGTTTAATCCCAACTCATTACAACTTTACCACACATTCCGCTTTCCATTGCATCAAAACCCTTCTGAAAATCATCAACATGAAAACGATGGGTTATTATTGGTGATAAATCAATTCCTGAAATCAGCATTTGTTCCATTTGATACCATGTCTCCCACATTTCTCTTCCATATATACCTTTTATTGTCAAAGCTTTAAAGATTATTTCATCCCAATCCACTTGTGTTTTATTCGGTAAAATGCCTAATAAAGAAATTTTCGAACCGTTATACATATTTTTCAGCATACTTTCAAAAGCAGCAGGCGAACCCGACATTTCTAAACCAATATCGAAACCACGCATTTTCAAATCTTTTATAGCACCTTCAATAGTCTCGCCCTTTGCCGGATTTACAGTCATAGTCGCCCCCATTTTCTTAGCAATATCCAATCGATAATCGCTTAAATCGCTAACAACAATATATCTTGCTCCTGCATATCGGCATATAGCTGTAGCCATACTTCCTATCAGACCTGCGCCGGTAATAAGTACATCCTCGGCAATTAGAGGAAAAGATAAAGCTGCATGAGTTGCATTTCCGAAAGGATCCATGATTGCTGCCATTTCGTCAGAGATACGCGAATCGAGTTTGATTACGTTGGAAGCCGGTAGAGACAGATATTCGGCAAAACAACCATCTCTGTTTACACCAACACCAATGGTATTTTCACAAACATGCAGTTTACCACGTCTACAATTTCTGCAATGACCGCAAGCAATATGTCCTTCTCCTGTAACTCTGTCGCCAATATGTATATTTTTTACTCCTCTACCCTTTTCAACTATCTCGCCAACATATTCATGACCGATAATCATAGGAGTTTTTATAGTTTTTTGCGACCATTCATCCCACTTATATATATGCAGGTCGGTTCCACATATAGCAGTTTTTTTTATCTTGATTAACACGTCGTTAATGCCAACGTGCGGAATTGGCATGTCTTCCATCCATATTCCTTTTTCCGGTTTTAGTTTTACTAATGATTTCATATGTAAATAATAATAATGTGCTAATATGCTAATGTGGTCAATGGTCTGGTGTTTAATGTGTAACGTGTAATGTGTAATGTTTATATAGACCCTTTTATCACTAATCACTAATCACTAATCACCAATCACTCTACACGCTAAACTCTTAATTCTTTACTTACTTTTTCGAAAGCGTTTATACATTTATCGATCTGTTCTTTTGTGTGTGCGGCTGAAAGTTGAACACGTATTCTGGCTTGTCCATCGGGTACAACCGGATAATAAAATCCTATAACATAAATACCTTCATTAAGCATTTTGGATGCAAATTTCTGAGCTAATTTCGCATCATAAAGCATTACTGCACAAATTGCAGATTGGGTCGGCTTTATATCAAAACCCAAATTCTTCATACGGGAAACAAAATATTCAGTATTCTGATGTAATCTGTCCTGAAGTTCATTGGATTCATCCATCATTTTAAACATCTGAATACCTGCCGCAGCAATCATTGGTGGTATCGAATTAGAGAAAAGATAAGGTCGGGAACGCTGACGCAGCAAATCGATTATTTCCTTCTTTCCTGTTGTAAATCCGCCGATTGCACCTCCAAAAGCTTTTCCCAATGTACCTGTAATAATTTCAATCTTACCTTTTAAGTCATAAAGTTCTGTTACTCCCCTACCCGTTTCACCTACAACACCGGCTGAATGTGATTCGTCCACCATAACCATTGTATCGTACTTATTAGCAAGCTCATATATTTTATCCAAAGGTGCAACATTACCATCCATCGAAAATACTCCATCTGTAACAATCAGTCGAAATCGCTGTTGTTGAGCTGCTTGCAGTTGTTTTTCGAGTTCCTCCATATCAGCATTAGAATATCTATAACGATGGGCTTTGCACAGTCGCACCCCATCAATAATAGAAGCATGATTTAAAGCATCTGAAATAATAGCATCTTCTTCTGTTAGCAATGGTTCAAAGACACCACCGTTAGCATCGAAACAAGCAGCGTATAAAATAGCATCATCAGTACCGAAGAAATTTGAAATCGCAGACTCAAGCTGTTTGTGTAAGTCCTGCGTTCCACAAATAAAACGCACTGACGACATACCAAAACCATGAGTTTCAAGAGCTTTCATTGCTGCTGACTTCAATTCCGAATTATTTGATAATCCGAGATAGTTGTTAGCACAAAAATTTAGCACTTCTTTTCCGTCAGCAACTCTGATTATTGCATTTTGAGGTGAAACAATAATACGTTCGTTCTTATACAGACCGGCGGATTCTATCGAATTAAGAACTTCTGTAAGGTGATTTTGAAACTTCTTGTACATTATAATTTATGATTAGAAATTAATGTACAAATATAGAAGTTATTGGTGATAATTTATAGCTTAGATTAACATTATTTTTGTTCAAAATTTAAAAATGGGAAAAGAAATATCAGTTAAGCCATGCGAATGCATTAATAATTGGATTTTGAAGAATGTAGTATTAGACCATAGCAACAGCATGTTAATTATCGTTTATTTCCCAATATCCGCCATAAGTTCCACCTTTTCTGACAAGAATACCTACTTCCTTTAATTTAGCAATATGCTTTTCTATTTTTCTTTGAGATTTACCCGCAATATTTGAAATTTGTTTGGCTGTATATTCAGGATTAGTACGAATAATAGCAAGTACAATAGCGGTTTCGTCTCCGACCTCTTTCCGACCTCTTTCCGACCCCTTTCCGACCTCTTTCTGACCTCTTTCCGATTCATTTTCAGAATTACTTTTAAAGAGCGTTAATAATAAACCATTTTGAAATTCGTTGATTTCCGGTTCGGGTAATCCTGCTTCCTTACAAGCAGACATCATGTTTGAAAACGCCCATTTTTTCTTTATTTTACTTCGTAATATGGTT
>CALFXE010000126.1 GCA_937927845.1 uncultured Paludibacter sp. | reverse complement strand
AATTTTAGTTAGCGGAACTTTCTTTTTGAATTTGGCTAATGCTTCTTTGCCGTCATCGCAAGGTCCGATTTTATCAACCATATATTGTCCACCTGGGGAATACTTCCAAAAATCATTTGCTTGTGGAGCATTTTTGGGAATATCACACAATGCAGAACCAAGATATAAATCGTAAGGATTATCTACTTCGTTAGGTAAATTGTATTCAGCTACAATTTGTTCTAACAAATTGAAATCAAAATACCCCAAGTCTTTTCTTAATCCAATTATGATTAATCGCTGACGGTTGGAAGGAACTCCGTAATTACTGGTTTTTAAAAGTTTGTAACAAGTTTTAAACCCTAATTTTTCTGTTCGTTTTACGATTTCATCGGGAATGCTTGTGCCATCTTCCATTTTAGATGACATAATTCCTTTTACATTTTCAAAAACAAAACCGATAGGTTTGTTTTTTCTTTTCAGTCCTACTTTGAGTAATTTTTCGCACTCTTCAAAAAGATTTCCCCTTTCATCATTGATACCTTTTCTCAATCCTGCATTTGAAAACGGCTGACAAGGAAAACCTGCAAGTAAAAAATCAAAATCGGGAATGTTTTCAAAATCAACGTCCTTTATATCTTCACGGTGTAATTCGTGATTATTGAAAAAAGAAGTGTTGGCATTATAAACATATTCGGCTGCTGGGTCAATATCGTTTGAGTATTCAATTTTGAATTTAGTTTTATCAAAATGTCTGTCCCGAAAATTAAAATTTCCCGAAAAACCCAAATCCAAACCACCGCAACCACTAAAAAGTGATACGATTTTTAAAGTCTGATTTTTCTTTGCAGAAGTTTTAAGTTTATTGGTTCTAAAGTCAATAAACATTTGCGGTTCTTCTACAACTGAAATTGTTTCAAAGTCTGTTTGGTTGTACATAATGTTTAAAGCTTTAATGTTGTTTGTTTTGTGTTTTTCTGTCTGATGTACTTTACTTTTTCCTCTGCAAGTGTAAGTACATTGTCATTGCATTTGTATTGATATAGCGTATTTGCAATTTTTTCGCTTATCAATTCAGATTTCAAAGTCTCTAAGTCAAGATTAAATGCTTTGGCAAGATTAGGTAAACAATCTTCGTCAAATGCTTTTTTTCCTGTTTCAATTTTACTTAATGCTCCCGAGTCGATACCGAGTTTCGCTCCTAATTGAGTAAGAGTTAAACCGTTTTCGGTTCTTAGCTTTCTAACGTATTCTCCAAAGTTTGCTTCCATTGTCTTGAAATTTTTATCTTGACGATTTCGACAAAAATATAAAACATTATTCGATTGTGCCAAATATTTTAGTAAAAATCTGTCGGGTGGTGGGTGGGAAGCGTTGGCAAAATTGCAGCTCTTTTGCAAGCTTTGGTTTGTGCGTGGGCTTTTGTGCGGCTTGCAAATGTGCTGCAAGTGCGGGGGAAAAAATTGAATTAAAAAATGTGCGGTGGGAAAAAGAAATAAATTTTTGCAGAGCCTGTGCGTTGGCTTTGTGCAGCGCGGAGACATAATAGCGTTGGAAATTGTGCGGTTGCATTTTGTCCTATAATTTCGCGTTATGTTACAATAGCCGATCCTTTAAAATTTTGCCTTCTGTGCGTGGGCTAAATGCGTGATGGGATAGGAGCGGCATCCTTTTGGGGCTGGGGTTGTAGCCCTGAACAGGAACATTATTCTTTATTTCTTCTTACTTATTTTTTAGAAAGGAAGGCTCGCTAACAGCACCAAAAGATACAGCGGATAGCCCGACCCCTGCCCGCCAAATATCAATAACAAATAGGGCAGGGGGCACGCCCATATAAAAAACAATATGCCTGAAAATATGCCTAACCAACAGACGACAATAACAACCCGCAATACGCTTGGGTGGCGGGTGGGCATAGGTGTTAGCGGCGAAGCCGCATAACAAAAGTATAAGTTACTGAATTAATAGAAATCATCATGTTCTATTTGTGCAATATGATGATTCTCAATTTGATGTTTAATTACAAAGGGATCTACATAAAACTTATCCGCAATATCTTCTATTTCCTCTTCTGTAATAATTTCATGGGAAACTTCTTTTCTTAGTTTTTCAGCAGGAACAAGAAATTCAGCAGCAAAAGCTCTATTTCTTTTTTGATTCTCAATATGAGATTTTGTTACTAACGATAACTCACCAACTGAAGAAAAAAAGTAATCATAAAGTGCCCTACAGTATGCGAACTTTGTCTTGTTGGAATTTGTACCCAAGTTTTTGCCTAATACAAAAAAAGGGCTATTTTCATCATTTACTCCACTCACAACGGAAATTGAATTAGGCAAATCTTCATATGCTATTATTAGATTCAAGTCATTATCAGCAACTTTTAATGCATGGCTAATATCATTAAAATCTTTTAATATGTGACCATTTAGTTTCAATTCTTTTCTTAATTCCCTTGCAGCTTCATAACCTTCTATCCATGGAAATTGAAATTCTTTAACTTTCGATTGGATTTTTTGATGAATTCGATCTAATTTTTCTATATGAAATTTATTTTCTTTAATACGAGAAATAGCTGTCATTGTTAAACTAGCATCTCTTTGAATATTAATCGGGTTACACGCAATAAAAAAATCATTTAAAACTTCATTCGGAAGTTGATTATAGACCTTTATGATTGCATCCGATTGATTTGGCGTTACATTAAAAGGATCAATACTAGCAGATGCTGATATTTTGCAAAATTTTATCTCGTCAGCAGTTAACTGATGAATACTTTCCCATTCCTGTTGTAATAAGGTTCCAGATATGCCTTTGGCATCTAAACGATTCACCACTTTATCAACAAAGTCAAAAAGGTCTTCTTGTAAAAGGTCAACAGAAATTTTTGTCTGTCCAGATCTTAGAAATTGAAGTTTATGATTTTTAAGTATCGCTTTTCTCCATTCTATAAGAACTAAATCACCTATTGGTTTGATACTTAAGTTAGGCAGGGCGTAACCTTCTCTAGCGTAAGATAAGTTATGTCTGCTCTCATATTCTTTAAGATCTATTTTATTAGGAGTAAACGGCTCATACAATAAAAACCACCAATTAAGAACGATCCATTCAGCTAATGGATATAGAGGTAAATTAATATTGTCCTTTACAGTATCCGATTTTCTATCAATTAATTCAGAAATTATTTCGTCATTATATGAAATACGTAAAGAAGCCCAAGTAGCAATTAATTCTTGCCCCTGAACATCAGTATCGGTTATATCCTGCCAGTTATAAGTGAAATCTAATTTATTCGGCATATATCTTATTAATGCCCGGAGGCCACTCAAATTGATTAATTGGAAAGCCTTTATACTCTCCACTTTCCTTATTAATTAGTCTTCCCATAAAAACTGTGTTCTCATATTTGAACCATACATAGCGAGGAAAATCACCTTCAAAATAATCACATACTGCTCCTTTTTCAAAGGCTATTTTTAACCATTTATTTACTAAATCTAAATCATTAATCCAACGAGGACACATGGAGGCATCAGGTCGAGGCCTTGGTATTTTCCCTTCAATCAAACGACTCGGTGCATCCTTGTGTTCAACACTACCAACATATGAAACTTTATCCTTTATTGCTTCAAGGTGTTTGACGTTCGGATTTTTGGTCAATTTATTGGGCAGAGGTCTTTGTCTATTTGGACTACGCATTTAATTACAAAATTAGTATAATAATTAACATCAACAGTGAACATACAGTAATTTAAGAACTACTTTAACCCCTCCAGCCTCGCCATCATCTCATCCTTCTCCTTCAGCATCCTTTCGTACAAAGCTATTTTTTCTTCATGAAGCTGAATTAATTTATCAATAGGATGAATGTGCATTGTACCATAGTTAAAGAAGTTAGCATGATCGCCAAACGTATTAGCAATAATATTCACCGCCTGTTCCTCATCAAAATTCTGGATCGCCTCCACCGGTATTTTCAATAAGGCAGATATTTTTTGAAGTAGGGGAGTATCAATAGTTTCCTTTTGTTCAAGTAAAGATACAGCTTGCTGGCTCATGTTGAGGTCAAAAGCCAGGGCATCTTGTTTTATACCCAGCATTTCACGGAAGCGTTTAATGTTGCGGCCCTCGTGTACTTTATGGTTCGGCATAGCAGTATGTGTTGTCATAGGAGCAAATTTAGTTTTTTCAAATTAGATTATGCAAGCCTAAAGATACATAAAATACTAGCTTTTCTGTTGTAACACACAATCAATTTTTGTAGGAAACAAAACCCCGCGACCGTTGCTTTGTACCAACAAAAAGCTAAGCTATGCAAACAGTAAAAACACCCCGCATTACAAAAAACATCCGCCGCATGACGGTATGCCGCTATGCGTTCAGGGGCATCAACAGCAGAACAACCACATCATTCCCGGCATTGCGATTGGCGGGCAAATGGTTACAGGATAGCGGTTTCAAGCCCGGCCATGTGGTAGATATTGCCTGCGAAAAAGGCCGGCTTACCATCACCATTGCCAAAGAACAAAAGTATGATGCCTTGCAAGAGCGGTTTCAAAGGGAACAGATTGAGATTGTATAGGTGGATTACATTATGTTAAGTAGATGATTTCGGAGCCATTACACCCTGGCTGCTGTAAATGAGTTATAGGCCTTATTAGGACCGGCCTTGAAAAAATGGCGTGAAGAAAATGGTGCAGGAAGCCGTCCGTGCCTTGGCACGGAAAAGCCGCCGCTGTTTGAGCCTGCAGTATTTGTTTAATTATGATGCAACCTTGCGGCGAGTTTCGGCGGGTTTAGGCTTTCTGCGCCATTTTTAGCCGATTTTTTCACAGCCTTGATTTTTTGGTTCTTTTGCATCAAGGCAAAAGAACGATAAACAAAAACCGCGAGCGCCCGCCTGGAAACCTGTAATTATAGACAGCAGGCATATTGCAGGTTTACAGGCCAGCGAGCGACCATAAAAAAGAAGCGTTGGCAAAAAGGCAAAAATTTTAAAGACGCTACAAACACGGCGTGAACATGGGTGCAGTAAAAAATCCTGTGTAAGTTTTCAGTTCGACACAGGAATTTTTACCAGCCCATGGAGCGCCTGCCATTACGGCTATTTACCCGCAAGGGCAAGGGCTGCACCAAAGTATCCTTCCCAAAACAGATTTTCAAATGTTGTGTGAGTTCGTCTGCAAGTTGCAAAACCTGATTTGCAGCCCGCAGACATAACGACTAATTATAGGACAAACCATGAGAGCCGAACTGATCGAAAATCAAAAGCTCAATAGCAATACAAAAGCTGATACATTATTTAACATAATATTGTTATAGGACAAACGTCACCTGGCTGCATTAACTGTCCGGCCAAAACGCAGCCATCGTTTTGTCCTATAATTTACATTATGTTAAGTTAAATTACAAACGAACACTATCTCACTTATTCATTGCTATTCTAATCTAAAGTGAACCTTTACTGTTCCACTGACCAGCTGCCTTCTTAATCGGTACTTTTATCATTATCTTCCCAGGCTGTTTAAAAGTGTCGAAAAAACGAAAACGGTTATGAAATATTTCATAACCGTTTTCCGTGCCCAGAACAGGAATCGAACCTGCACTCCCTTGCGAGAACCAGATTTTGAGTCTAGCGCGTCTACCAATTTCGCCATCTGGGCAAGCGTACCGCTTGTGTGGTGCAAATGTAGAGTAAGGAGCTTATACAAACAAATATTTTGTAATTTTTTTTAGCGGCTACTGCAGGAGCTGCCCCAGTCGTTGTACCTGGTGATCCACCAGCTTTTGCAGCGGTCCGGAGGCGATCATTTTCAGCATCATATTCAACTCTGCCTGTATGGTGAAGGTCGCTTTGGTCTGGTCGTCCGCTTGTGGTTCCAGTGTCCATTTTAAGGTAATATCTATAGGTGCTTTACCCTTGGGTACCGCGCTTACTTCCCTGTTCGCGACCCTGTTGCTGACTTCCAGGTGCAGACTGGCCATATTTTTAATAGTAAAAGAAGCTTCATCAGGTGTGGCTTTCCAATCCTGTATATTATCAGGCATCAGTTGCTCATGATTGCTCAGGTCCTTTAAGAAAGTATATACTTCCGTTGCCGGCTTATGAATGATAACGGAATTTTCAAATGTTGTCATAGGTTGTATTGCTTAATATTAAATGATAATAATCTGGTCATAAAAAGGGTTATCTTGGAACGGGTACGGATTTAAGCAGCTCTGCAATGATATCATCGTTCATAAATCCTTCCATTTCCTTTTCCGGCATTAAGACAATACGGTGGCTGAGCACGGGAGGCGCCAGGTACA
>CALFXE010000125.1 GCA_937927845.1 uncultured Paludibacter sp. | reverse complement strand
GTTAGAATATTATAAATCTTAACATCGGGATACCTTGTGGATCCTACACTTCTAAAATCAATACTATTTGCTTTCAGTGGTGCATAGGATTTAATGTTGTTAACTGTTTCATCGGATTTTTTTATTTCACAGTGAGCTTCAATATCTTTTACTAAATATAAGACTGAACTGGAATCTTGCCAATCAGAATTATGCAGATAATAATTTGAATAATGAGATTTAACACTAATGTTTTCCTTATAAAACAATATATCTTCAAGCTCAACGACTTTGATGAGTACATTTATTCTATTAAAATAATCTTTGTACGCATTGACAAGCCAACATTTATAAAAGGGATTATGTTTCTGTCTATTTAAGCTAATTACGTTATCAGATTTATTATAGACATAGAACATTATTTTGTCAATATCCTCGTAATCCAAATTCACATAATCCTTGAAAGTAAAGAATGAACTGTCAGCAATATCATCATTAATAATTCTATCTCTCAAAATATCAATAGTTTTCAGAGTAGTATCATTTTGAACAATAACATTTGTCAGGTAGTAATTATTTGTATAGTATAAATGACGATTGCCAGCTTTCACGATTATGCTAAACAAAAATAGTTTTAACAGAAGAAATAATACTTTTTTCATAAATAGTTTTTTGGATATTAATATGGTTTTCATTTATTTTTTGCCGGTAAATACTTAAATCCTGTATCATCAGGTTTTTTCAATTTCCACTCATACACATTAGGTTGTCCAAATTTAGATTGTAATTCATTTGTTTTTATTTAACCCATTCGTAAAAGAGTCATTCTTTTTTTGACAAAGAACCGTTAGCTATTTCTTGAAAATATCGGATTGCCGGAACAGGCTATCTATTGTATTTAGCCCTTCTTCGGTTAAAGTTTCATCACCGTCCATGTGATACTTGCGACCATCGTAGTAATATAAAGCTCTGAAGGGATCATCATATTCACTGTAAAAGATTTTTTCAACATTCTTTTTGCTGACAGCAGCATTCAATATGTTTTTGAAGGTGTTGATTGTGCTTTCGGATACAAACCTAAATGCTGAACTACCTTCATAAAGCATTCTTCTTTTGTCATTTGCTCTGTTTGGATCGAGCACATTAAAATTTGGAGAAACAACTAAACTTGCAGTCATAAAGCCATTTTTCGATTTTACTGTATATACGTAAAACTTTTTTGGCCATCATCCAATTTATATAGATATACAGCATACATATCGTATTCGCCTGCATTCCAAAAACCTTCCTGACCAAATACATAAAACCAAGTCAAATAATCTTTTGTCGCAGAAACTTTTTTCTCTGGAGTAAGATCTTTAAGGTAGAATTGAAAACGTTGGCTATTTTCAAAGTTGAATTCCCTATTTGAATCTGTCGGGATTTCAAGGTTTGCAGGTCCTAAGTCATAAATTATAGGTTTAGAAGGCTCTGAATTATTGCAAGACAGAAAAATTGTGATTATGACGAACGCGCCAAATAAATTTATGTATTTCATTTTTTTAAAGTTTATTTAAACCATTCATAGTAATAGGCATTCTTTTCTTTATCATAATAACCTTCTGTGCTATAAATTGTTGCGCCTACGGGAGAACCAATAATTCTGATAGCATTTGTCCCATGGTCGAGATAATCTGTGTTGCCTGGCGAACCCGAAGGGTCTCTATAATGGTTCATCAATTGTTGCCTGGTAAGAGATGATCTGTATCCACCCTTATCAAGTACTGTTCTAAAATATCCAGTGACATGAATATGACCTAATGCTGTGAGACAAATACGACTTCCTCCATTTTGATCGTAGTAATCAAGAATGTTTTTTATGGGAACCTTTATTGCATCTCCTCTAAAACAGGCAGTATTGGGAAGAACCATGTCTGTGAAAATTATCTCTTTATTTTCGTCTATTTGCCCAATGAATATCACTTCTTGACCACTATGGTGAGGGTCAATATCAATTTTAGCAGATCGCATTGAAATATCTTTTAAGCTCTTAGCGGAATTTTTACCCATAAAAGCAATTGAGTGTTTTCTTATCATTTTTCCAACAGTATTCGCATTTTCTCCCGATATTACATATGTATCGAAGGTAACCTTAGCCTTAGAATCCACGAAGTGAGCCTGATTGGGAAGATTATCATTGACTCTGCCAAGCAACAATCCCGTTAATGTATAAACATCAGTTGTATCGCCTGACTTATCTGAAAACAGAACGGAATTATTTTCAAAAACTGCATATTGGCTAAAGGACGGATTAGGTTTAGGATCTTTGTTCCACCTCCTTGCTATACGGGTGTCATACATCCAGTAAAGCGCAGAATTGAGATTTCCCTTACCATACGCTTCATTTTCCTGCTCCTGGGTTTTGAATCCGAACCTGTATTTTTCAAGGCTTTTGTTCCTTCCCGGCATAGGCATACCGAATGGATAATAATCTGTAAAAGAACTTAGGTTAGCACTAAGATATATGTTTTTTGGGTGTTTTTGAATCTATCAGCCTCAGAAATAAATCTTTAGGCAGGCTGTCAGCATCACCGCACTTTTACTAAAGCAGA
>CALFXE010000124.1 GCA_937927845.1 uncultured Paludibacter sp. | reverse complement strand
TGCGAAGAAAACGAAAGGTACGTTTCGTTCAGGTCAAACCAGCTTGCACCTTACGGACAGAGCTTGCTGCTGTGCTGGGATTTATTAAAGTCCAGCCCGGAGCCGCTGCTGATTGAAAAACTGATGATGAAGATAACAACAAAAGCCGATAGAATTCCGTCCTTTAGCATTGCACTATGAAAATATTGATTAAATTCTATTACTACTATTATTTTTTCTTTTTTGCTTTTTTTTTCTTTTACTATTCACAGTAATTTGTTGATAAACTAACCAGTGGAGGAAGCGCTTTAGGTTATTTCGTCAGGGTTTTTTACCCATCGGCTGATGCAATCTTCCTCCACTCTTTTGCCGCCTTTTGTTCAGATAGAAATTAGGGATTTTATACCCATTATTAAGGACTTGAACCGGCAGCAAAATCGGTTAGTTCATTTTTCGTCAACTTAAAAATACAGGTTATGAACAGAAAATTTTATGTTGGTATCGATGTTTCTAAAAAAACAATTGATGTAGCTTTTATTGCTCAATCAGGAGAACAAAAAACGGAGCCCCGCTGGAAGGTTTTTGACAATACCGATCCTGGTTTGCACCAAATGAAAACATGGTTAAACAAGGAGTCCGTTACGCTTGATGCTAATACTATTTTCGTTATTGAGAACACTGGGCTTTATCACCGCCGCCTCGTAAGTTTTTGCAACAAACATCAAATTCAATTGTGTATCGAAAATGGAGCACAGGTAAAGTGGAGCCTGGGCATTGCCCGTGGCAAAAGCGATAAGGTAGATAGCCGCCGGTTGGCAACCTATGCGCTCAGGTTTGCCGATCGCCTAAAACCCGCAGCAGCACTGCATGAAGGCATACAGGCAGTGAAAGATCTTATCACCTTGCGTAACCGGCATATCACCCAGCTCAGTGCCCTGCGCAGCAATTTAAAAGAACTTAAACTCACCACTGACCCGGCTGCGGTGAAGGAGTTGGAGAAAATACATAAGCCGCTCATCACTGCCACGAAAAATACTATCCTCAAAATTGAAGCTGCACTCCTGAAAAAAATAAAGAGCAATAAGCTTACATCCAGGCAATACGAACTGCTCTTATCTATCCCTTGCATAGGGCCTGTAACAGCAGCATATCTTATTGCATGTACAAATGCATTTACGCTGTGCGAAACCGGCAAGCAACTTGCCTGCTACTGCGGGGTAGTGCCTTTCGAATACCAAAGCGGCATAAGTATAAAGGGAAAACACCGGGTTCATAAGATGGCTAACAAGAATCTGAAAGCACTCCTGCACCTGTGTGCTGTATCATCACTGCGCTATGTAAAAGAACTGCGGGCATACTACGATAGAAAGGTGGAAGAAGGAAAACATAAAATGAGTGTGATCAATGCCATACGAAACAAACTTGTATTACGTGCCTTTGCTGTTGTAAAGAATGGGAAGCCGTTTGTTAATAACTGCATTTCGGCAGCTTAAAAACGAAGTAAAAATAGATTTGGAAAGTTCATAGAAATCGGCTGGATATGGGCTGATAGCGATATAAAGCTGAGAACTTATTCGTCAGCCAGCATAGCAACAAACTCCCTGTTGTATGTACGCCCTTCGTCGAGGCCTTTTTGAATTTCAAAAGTTTTCACTCAATCGTTTTAAAATCTTCTATCTTGTTTTCTTTGTTGACCTGTATAATGAACCCTAATATTTCTTTACTGAATAAAAGTCTGTAATGATACTCCCGGATGCCATTATCCAATTCCTTTCTTGAAAGCAGTTCAGGTTTTAAAAAGTTACCTTTTGATTTGAAATATTCCGAACCTCTTTGCTGCATAGTGCTATCCATAATTTCTTTAGCCAATTCGGCTGTGAACTGATCTGCACGCATTTTTTTGTCCATCACATTATTTATAAACCCGGTTACCAACTTTGTTATCTCAGGCTCTGTATCTTCTATTGTTTTTAAACTGGTAATGCTTAGCTCGGGATGATAAATTTGTAATATTTTGGTTGAAATTTTATAAGTACTGGCTCGTTTGAGATTAGCAAATACAATCACTGCCATTTTCTTCTCGGGATAGCGTTTGATTGTTGATTCAAAACCCTGCCAGCTTCCGTTATGTTGCAATATCCGCTTACCATTTAAAGAATCTATTGCCCATCCAAAACCATATCTTGCAAAAGTTCCGTCATTTAGTTTTGCAGGCGTCCACATCAAATCGTAATATTCCTTTTTCAATAGTTTACCGACATTTAATCCTGCTTCCCATTTGGCCATATCGAGTACGGTTAAAAGGAGTGGGCCATCTGCTGTTGTGTTAGTAGTAGGTGACACCCATTCCTGGTTCTTTATTACACCATTCACCATCCTGTATCCTGATGCCCGGTTGGGAACAATATCTTCTTCTGAATTGATCCTTGCAGTAGTCATTCCCAATGGTATTAAAATACGGTCTTTTAAAAAGTCGCCATAAAATTTACCGGTCACTTTACTCATAATGATACCGAGTGTTGCATAAGCCATATTGCTGTATTTCTGTTTTTCACCGGCTTTAAACAACAATGGTCTTTTTTTAAATTCCTGGTACAAGCTGTCTTCGGTATAGTGGGCCTGGTAATTAAAGTTGTCAATGTAGTCGCCAAATCCGCTGGTGTGGTTGAGCATGTTTTCAATGGTAATGGAATCCCAACCGGCAGGTGCATAGGGAAAAAATTTTGAAAGCTTATCATCGAGACTCAATTTACCATCCTGCACCAACAGCATTACAGCAAACGCAGTAAACTGTTTACCAACAGATGCTGTTTGAAAAACAGTCTCGGGTTTTACAGGTACATTATGCTCCAAGTTAGAATTACCATAGCCTTTTATATATTCAATTTTTCCGTCTCTTACTACAACAACCGATAACCCAGGAATTCTTTGGTTTTTCATTTCGATATGAATCAGGGAATCTACTTGCGACTTCTTTTTTGACGAGGTAGTTTGCGTCATACCATAGCAGTATGACGTCAGGAAAATAACCAGAAATAATTTGCCTTTCATTTTTAGTATATTATTTATATGATATTTTCTGCATGGCCACTTTAAATAATACAATTAACCCCAAGTCTATTTTTAGTTTGCTTGTTGTGGTATCTGTCACCTCCGTTTTAAACATTTACTAACCGATTTGAAAGTTTTATAAGGTTTCGATATTAAAGGCACGATGTGTCCCAATAGGGTGACATACAACGTTAAAGCATTTGTGAAGGCATGGAATTTTGCGTTTCGTCAGCCTGATACAAAAGCATAATTGAAAAACTACTGCTGAAGATAATTACAAATGTTCAATAGCAAAATGTCGGCTTGAACAGAAGATGATAAGAATTACTGCTGCACAAGTGTTGCTGGTCAAGCCATGCTTTTACAAATGCACGTGTTGTGTGCTGCTTTTTTGTCCTTTTAAATCTGGCTCTAATTTGTAAAAAGTCATACCGATTATATTTGTCAAACAATAAGCTGTAGCGAGTCTCATATTAAAGCTTAGTTGTTCGCTGTCAATCCTGTCTTTAAAAAATAATAGATAAAATAAAAGGTACGTCAACACAACTCCTATTAATATTATGATAACTTTCTTGCTTGTCAATGATACATTTTGTTTGTTTATGATTTTAACTGCAAATATTAATATTGTCCAGCAAGGTATCGAGAATAAAAGTCCGAATGCAATAGCAAACAACGTATATAATCCAAGTCCTGCTGCTTCTATGTGAAGTTTCTTAATGTCAAAAGTACCGCTGATTAAAAAATATAAGAACGGTGCAACAACAACACTTGTCAACCAAACTTTTGTCGCATATCTAAATGAGTTTGATGTCATAATTAAAAAGTGATTGGCATGCAGCGGATGTGCCCGACAAAGTAGCACACAACGGCCACGCATTGGCGATGGCAGGGTATTCAATGATTTTTCAGCCGGAACAAAAGTACAGTAAACGAACAAAAAGCTGAGATTTTTATTCTATTGCTCAACAGAGAACTTTCAGCCGGAACTACGGTCAATAGCGAACAAAAAGCTGATGAAATGCACGTCAGCCCTGCTATTGCCAATGCGAATGTTATGTGGCGTTCAGTCTTTTAGCATGTCCCAAATATAGTACGATGGTGTAATCGCCGCAAGCTTGCCACCAGTGTTGTCTCCTTGTGTGCCATGTACGACTCCTAAGAATATTGTTTTATTTCCGCCAATAAACATTGCTTTTTTTACAGAATAATAGACACCAGAACCACTACAGCCTTGCATGCTGGGAAGGTCCAAATAGAAAAAAGTACATTTTGTCTTCGTATCCGCTCTTGTCTGTGTTATTAGTCCACTTGCTAAATGACTTGTAAAAATCAATGGGGAAAAGTGCTCTAATTGTAAATCTAATAACGGATAACCAAGAAAAGTTATGTCAACGTCTTTTGGTGCTGCGTCTTTACCGCCATAAATCAAATACGAAGGAAATGACCATTCTTTTAACCTTTTTTCAATGTCTTTATTAGTTGTTGATAGTTCCATTAAGGATAAATCTGCAATTGGATGGCTTGTCCAATTTAATGAATGGGTTTTACTTAAAACAAGCAGGTCAATAATGCCAGGCTTATCTCCACTTATGCGAAAAACCACCTTAGCGTCATTGCGCATTTCTTTTGCAACGTGGTTTGCAGTGAGTAAAAAATATTTTCCATCATGACTAATAATGGTTCCGGAACCTGATTTTGCACTTGTATCAGAGGTCTTTTGATAAAGAAATACTGTCACGTTTGAAATGTCGTCCTGACTCCAGAGAGAGTCTCGCTGACCGTAAGAAGTAGTGGAAACTGCAAAGCTTCCAAGAAATAATATTAAAAGTTTTCGCATGTTAATTTGTCGTTGTTTTGGATGCCACATAACGGTAAAGCATTGGCGATGGCAGGGCATTTGAAAATCGTCTGCCCGAACCAAAGCCGAATAGAATTACTAATGATGAAGGTAAGTACAAAAGCCCAATAGTAAAAGTCCAGCCCGGACTGAAGCCCAATGGCGAACAAAAAGTTGAGATTATATTCGTCGCCCCCTGCTATTGCCAATGCACCTGTTATATGCGGTTTTTCTTGTCATTCGTCAGTTTTAACTCCGCTATTTTCTTGTCTGTTCTTATACTTCTCTCTTGCTTTAACTTTCCAAGGTGCGTCAATTTCCCAGTCGCCCGCCATTAGACAACCATAAGGCATAATTTCGTCAAGCACTTCGCCAAGTCCAAATTCTTGCATTTGCCGTTTTACCATATTTGCGTTTTTGTATGCACTTGGCAATTCTGAAATATCAATGTGATTTGAGAAAAAACGAATATCTAAACCTTGTGTTTCTTCGTTAAATAATTGTTCAATTGTTTTGTGAGCATTGTTTCTTTTGTGTCGCCCACGACTAATATTTCGTCCTGCTCCGTGAGGTGCAAAACCTAAATTATTTAATGTTGTATTGCCTTTTACAATTAAAACTGGTTCACTCATATTCAATGGAACAAGTCTTAACCCGTCTTTGCTGTCAGGCACAAATTTGTCGTCCAATGGCGTTGCGCCTTTGGCATGATAGAACAAATCATTTTCCTTAAACACAAAATTATGCTCGTTCCAAAACCTATCGAATGGGTCAATGTTTAACTTCTGAGTTGTAGCGTTGTGAATAGTAGTGTGGTTCAATTTCGTCCACTCTCTAACTAACTGCAATGCTTCCCAATAAGATTTCCCTTCGTCTGTGTCGTAAGGTATCCAAGCGTTTTTCTCTGCTGTCTTTGGTGAAATTTCTTTTCTAAAGTATTCCGCTATTTTCATTCCTTGAGTGTATAGATTTGCGCCAAAGCCACGGCTACCGTGATGCGTAACCATCATTGTTTCACCTGTCTTTTTTGAAATACCTACAAAAAGAAAATGGTTGCCGTCACCTTGTGTCGCTAAGTGGGTTTTAGCAAAATTTAAACTACGTTCTGAATTTAGAAACTTGTTATACAATATTTTTTCTTCAAACTCTTTTGGAAGAATTGAAAATTCTTCTCGTCCGCCACCACCAAAGTGAGTAACAGAATGAGCCATATCTAAAACGGTCTTTGGTGATAACATTCCGAAATTTGTCATCATTACGGAACAGCAGATGTCTGCACTATGCATTGATGGGTGGATTGCATTTTTTGCAATAACAACTCCACCAACTGGAATTTGCCCTTCCCCTGTCGGGCAAGCGTCAGGCATTACCGCACCACCAACCAATGTTGGTGTTTTCATAAGGTCTTGCATTGTGTCAAGAACCATTTTTACGTTATCAGCTTCTTCTTCTGTTTCGGGTCTAATGTTTTTATAAAAGTCCACCGGTTCGGAATGCGGCTCAATATATTTAGGTCGAACGCTTTCAACATAGCTTTTCAAATTGTCGCCACTAAGCTGGTGTTGATTCGCATATTCGATAACGACCTTGAACCATTTGTTTGGTTTAAACCCTAAGTCTATTAAGTCTTTCCCTGTTATCATTTTGTCTGTTTGTAATCTGTAGTAACGGTCTGTTAAAATCGCATATAACGGTAACGCATTGGCGATGGCAGGGCATTTGAAAATCGTCTGCCCGAACCGAAGCCGAATAGAATTACCAATGATGAAGATAAGCACAAAAGCTAAATTATTAACGTCAAGCTGGAACCAAAGCTGATAGCGGACAAAAAGTTGAGATTATATTCGTCGCCCCCTGCTATTGCCAATGCACTTGTTGTGCGTTCGCCATTGATATTTCCCTAATCAATAAAAGTTACAACGAGATTTAAAGGAATAAACCCGTTGCCAAATGAAATCCGATAATTTACCTTCAGAAATCATTTTAAAGCTATTGGTTTGTGACCAAATTCGTTCTTTTTTATTATTGACGAGGGTCAAGCAAGGGCTTTCAATAAATTTAATGTATTTTTTATCTTCTATATTCTTGGACAATACAACCATTTCTAAATCGGTATCGCAAAAGTCCTTTAATGAGGTTTTGTAATAAATTGGATCTACTTGTGCTGGCGTAATTAAATGAATAGTTAGTACCAACCTATGGGAACTTAATATAGTTAGATAGCTATAAAAGGGAGAGTCTTGGGTTTCGGTCGCACATAGAGTCAATGGAGGATTATTATATAGGTTTACTGTGTCAATATATTCATTCAGATTATAGGTAAATTTAGCGTAGAAATAATTTGAATTTTGATGCCAATTTTTTTGAATGATGAGCTTAAGATTCTTCATCATTAAGTATAAATCTGGGAAGTATTTATAAATAAATGGAAATGAATTGTCAATTAGAATTGCATTACTACCAGATAATCGTTTTTCTACTGGGATATAATCAAGAAAAGCCTTTTGAATTGCTAAAGCTGAACTATCATTCAAGTGAATTTCAATTGCTGCGCTTAAATATAGGGTGTCAATTGGAAAGTTTATAAGATTACTTCTAATTTCTGACTCTTGTAATTGCCTTAGTAAATAGGAATTATTCGAACGTTGCTCAGTTAATGTTAAATTTTGACTTTTTCTAATTGAATCTAATAGGTGAATTTGATTCGTAAGATTTTGTGAGTCAGTTTTTGACTTTTCCATTTGGTTATTAAGTAATAGCTCAATTTTTTGTCTTTGTGATATTTGATTTAATGAATCAATTGATCTTTTCCTACTTTGAGCAATCTCTTGTAAATTTTGTATTTTATCTTTTTGAAATTGAATTAAAATAGAAATGGTTAGTAGCGATAATGCCAAAACAACAAGAATCCATCCACCTTTAGTTAGCTTATAAAAAGTACTAGATTTTGAGTCCTCTTTCGTTTTTAGAAAAATTCCAACTAGTGAGATACCACTTGCAATTATAATTGTTAAGTAAGTAAACATTTTTTGGAGTTTCGTAATGAGTTAGTCGAAAAGGTGACGCACAACGTTGAAGCATTGGCGATGTGGCGGTATTCCGTGTTGTGTCGCCCCTGAGCCGATGCTGAGTAAAGTTAATTAGTTCATTGATTATTCACAAAGCCCAACCTGCGTTGCGTCTGACCGGACAGGTGATGATTAGCGATTTGTTGCTGAAGGTTTATTCGTCGCACCGCCATATGCGCCAATGCACTGTTGCCTGCTGCCTTTCGTCTGCTTAAAGTTGTGTAAGTACTGTGGGTCTTTGCAGTTATTGCTTTCGCTAAACCTTGGCTCAACTCTTTCCTTCCCCCAAATTTTGTTTCCTGCTTTTTGGGGATTCTGTATGTAAAACTTATTTCTATCACTGAAGTATCTGTTAATTGCTCGAGCACATTCATCAACACTTTGATAATCACTGTTATGAATAATTGCTTTCGCCATACCACTAAAAACAGATTCGATAACATTTAGAAATTGAGCACATGCAGGTAAAGGGGCAAGTTTTACTTTGGGCAGCTTTTTGCTTTTGTTATGTTCGTCAACTGCCTGTTTAAACTTCTTTGACGCATGCCAAGAGGCTGCATCCCAAGAGAAGTAGATTCGTTTTTCATTAGAGTATTTTGAAATAAGGAGTTCTAACAGCTTAATCATCTCGTCTGTATCTTTCTTCTTGGAATAAAAGTGAACAATTTGGTTAGACGATAATTCGAGAGCTGCTGTTATAATCAAAAATCCTTTGCTTTTTTGAAGTTGCGGAACTACTCGGGCTTTTCCAGGCGGCACATAAGACTTACCACCTTGTATTTTGATTGCAAAAGGTCCATACTCGTCAATAGAGAAGAATTTCTCGTTCGTTTTTAAATTAGATAGAATTTGTGTTATTTTCTTTAATTTATTTCTATAGTTTGGGTCTGTACTCGTAAGCACCTTTTTGGCACTTCGAAATCTGTATCCAGCATCTTTGATTATTCTGCATATGTAATTGTGTCCAAGGGGTAGACCTTTTGATTTCATTGCTGCGTGAATATCTTCTAAACGCCACGAAGCTCGATTGAAACCAAAATCTTTCGGCGGTGAATGGAGAATAGAAAACAAGGCGCTTTTGTATTCTTCCTTTTCAAATTTATAATGCCTTTGTTCTGATAATTCGTTTGTTGCTCTTTTTAGTGTTATTTCCTTTCTCCAATAATAATAAGAACCAGAGTTGATGCCCAACTCTTTCAATTTTGTTCTCTTGCTTTTTTCCGTTGATTCAACAATTGCAATAATCTCTTCTTTCTGTTTGTCAGAGTATCTTTTTTGCTTTATTATTCCTCTAGATTTCAAAATTGCTTTACATGTCTCAATAATTTCAGCTTGTCGTTGAATAATCGCTTTTTGTGTGCTGATTACTTCATCTCGCAACTTGTCGAGATAGTTGGTTTTAGATGTCTGTCTGGGTCGCATTTAGCAAATTGTGGTAAGCTTAAATGGAAGAATGTAGCTTATAAGGTTGCAGGCAACGTTTAAGGCTTGGCGATGGGCTGGTATTCAATGTACTTTTCGCCCGAACCTCAGCCGATTTGAAAAACAAAAGATGAAGATAAAACAAAAAGCTGATTTTTATTCTTCAGCCCGGAACTATTGCTGATAGCGAACTACAGCCGATTGTTATTCCTTCAGCCAGCCTATTGCCAAACCTTTTGTTGGCTGCAGAATTAATAATCGCCTTGGTCTCTACCTGTCATTTCATTTCTTATTTGAGAAATTGAAAATAAATATTCTCCTATTTCTCTAAACTCTGTTCCTTTTTCTGGTGTCCATCGTACAACCATGTGATATTTGCCATTTTTGTAAACTTCAATTATCCATTCAGAGCCGTCCATTCCGTTCGTGTCTCTTGATTCAGTTTGAAGAGTCCAAAACCTTGCATTGTCAAGTTTGAGGTTTGTCGTGTCTACCTGCTTTTGTGTCAAGTTAATAGTTGTATCAAAAATGATTTTTCCTGGTTCGTAACCACCTGCGCCATCACAGACTTTGGAAAATAGTTTGATAATGTCGCCTTGCTTTTCAAGTCGTACTGAAACTGGGTGATTAAATGTCCTTAACCAAGTAAACCGATAAACTTCTTTGTCGCCATTATAGTTTTTCAAAACAGGCTCTTTCATCGCAAACAACATTTTTGAATACCAAGAATTTCTAAAACTGTCAACAGCGTTAACAGTCGTGTCTTGCCAATTAGGTTTTGTCTTAAAATAAAATGTGGCGCTGTCAACAGGTCTTTGTAATGTGTCAAACTTAGAGTTAGAGTAAATCGTCTTATCTGTGCCGGACTTGCAAGAGGCAGCCAAGATAAATATTGTCATTATGGAAAGTAGGGTTCTCAAAATTTTGCAGCCAACGTTCGAGGCTTTGTGCAGTTGTGGAATTGACCAACTGTCCGCCCGGAACTGAAGCTAAATTTATAACTAAAAGCCGAAGTTAAGAACTACTGCCCAGCAGAATTCCGTCCGCCGAATATAAAGCTGGGATATGCACTGCCGATGATTGTTTCAACGTCGAGCCCCAATTGCACAAAACCTTTTGTTGTACGAAGTTATTTTACCGGAATTATCAAAGTGTCTATCCTTGTTGGAATTTGATCCTCGCCAATCCATCTGTCGTAAATCTTTACTAGAATGAAGACATTTTTTGAAGAATCAATTTGCTTAGTGGTACGAATTTCATAAGTATTTTCCTCTTTTAAATTTCGAAATGTAGCGCCAATAATATTAAGTCCTCTGTTGAAAGAAGGCAATCCTGGAGTTATTAGCGAAATGGTGTCGCCCTTTATTTTGTCAACGGATGCTGAATTACTTAAAAGCTTATAAGTAGTTTTGGGTAAATTGTTAACGTCTAATGGGGCAATATATATTAACCTGTTTAGTGTGTCGTAATTTCTTTCCTCAAATAGTGTGTCATTAATATAATTATAAGTATACACTCCGTACTCTCCGAAGAATTTGCTTTTTAGTCCGTTACGTTTGCCATTTAGAAAAGTAACAGTTGAATCCAAATCACCTTCGTCATCAAAATAGAAACATTTACCGTTCTTTAGGCTATCTGTGTTTAATGTAATACTGTCTTTTAATTTTCCGTTGTCATAGTAACTTTTTATCACAATCCCTTTGTCTGAAGGTTGTTGTCTACACTGCAGGAAAATAAAAAGGAAAGCCAAATATGTTAGAGTGGTTCTCATAATTTCGTACAACGCCCGGGCTTTGCGCAGGCGGGATATTAGCATTCCCTTCTGCCCCCGACC
>CALFXE010000123.1 GCA_937927845.1 uncultured Paludibacter sp. | reverse complement strand
AATACAACGGCAAAGAGTTGGACCGCATGCACGGACTGGATTGGTACGATTACGGAGCGAGATTCTATGACCCGGCATTGGGGCGATTTCATAGTGTCGATCCATTGACTGAGAAGTACTCCAATAGTTCACCTTATGCATATTGCGGAAATAATCCGATAAGTAATATTGACCCAGACGGTCGAGAGCCGATAGCTCTTAATACAATTGCATTAAAAATAGCAATAGGAGCTGGTATTGGAGCATCAGCAGCGGTAGGAGCAGTAGCCGTTCCGGAGTTACAACTGTTGCAAAAAAAGCAACTATTGCAACCGCTGTTACAGCTGATGCTACAAGAGTAGTTCGCCCTGATTTATTTTTAATAAAGTAATTTGGACATGAAAAAGCAATTGATAACCCTTGTTTGTATACTTGTTCCTTTAATAGGTTTTGTAATTTATGGTTTTTGGTATACAAACCAAGAAGATAGGTTGCTAAAAGAGGAGCCTGTTTATAACACTGCAATAATAGTAGAAACTTATGTTGGAACTAAAGTAAGGAATTTTGTTAGGTTCGAATTTAGTATAAGCGATAAAATATATGATGGACATCAACAATACTTCCCTAAAATAGAGAATATTGAGGTAGGAGATACCTGTGAAGTTGTTTATGCTAAGTCAAACCCTGAGATAAATAGGCTTTTAACAAATGATGATAAAAGTTTAAAAGTAAGGCGAAGGTCAAAAGAATTTGCACCTTTTTAATTGCATAATTTAGAAAAGCCCGCCAAGTCCGGGCTTTTCTTGTTATATCGCTTTTAGTTTTGCCGCTTTAATAAGATTGTCGAGCGTGTAGAAAATATGGTTCCTGTCCTCGTCCGGCAACAGCTCAATATCTTCCAGACGTTTTAAAGTCCGCTTATCCAGAACCCTTAACTCACCTTCCCCCACTAGGTAATACAAAGAAACTTCGAGGGCATCCACCAGTTTTTTTGCCGTCATATCTAAATACAAAACCTTTGGATAAAAATGCAATTGCTGACTTATTTTATACTAAGCTTAAATACGAAGAAAAAAAAGTTGTAATAAATGAAATCAATTTAATGCAATCTCAAGAAAACAATGACAAAGAGTTTTTTGAAGCTTTAAAAGAGACAATTAATGCTCTTACATAGATTTAAAGCTTCACAGATTTAAAAAAAACATCCGATGCCTGGAGAATGCGGTTTTTATGCTCGTTGTCCAATTTATTAATTTCATTTAATCGTTTAAGGATTACTGGGTCTTTATTCATAGTAATCAATTATATTTGCCTTGACGTTACAAATTAGAAATGAAAATGCCACAAGAAAACAGTTATTCCTCGTTTGGAGGTCTTTTTGGAGAAGGTACTTCAAATACAAATCAAGCCTACAAATACAACGGCAAAGAGTTGGACCGCATGCACGGACTGGATTGGTACGATTACGGCACCAGAAATTATGATACGGCGTTACCCGTCTGGACTACTGTCGATCCAGCAGCTGATAGATATCCAAATATCTCGCCTTATGCCTATTGTGCCAATAACCCGATTATTTATATTGACCCAACCGGAATGTATATAGAGGAAGGTAGTCAGAAAGAATGGGAAAGGCGGAAAGGTGATGTTACAAGTCAAAGAGATTATTTACAAAAACGGGTTGACAAGTTAAAAGCAAAAGCAGAAGCCAAAGGCTGGAGCACTGAAAAATTAGCAAGTAAGATAGGTGACAAAAACGAAAGAATAGCCAGATTAAACACCAGTCTTGGAACTATGGGGACTTTAGAAAGTAGTAGTCAGGGTTACAGTTTATCTCATACAGCAACAGGAGAAAATGGAGGAGTTACATTAAATACAGACACGAAGATTGTAGATATTAAATTCGGAAGTGGAAACACAGGAAATTTTGTTCATGAAATGACCCATACCGGACAATTTGAGGTAGGGGATATGGCATTTGACTTAAAAACTGGAATGACTTTAGCGCAAGATGTATATGACGAAGTGTCTGCGTATAAATCACAATTTGCCTATGACCCATCATCTGTGTCGGGTCTTCCGTCAACATCCTTTGCAAATTCTTTTGCTTCTATTACCCCATCATGGGTGCAAGGGTTGGCAGGGGGAACTCTTTATGTACCGGGAGGTACTGCAAATACGGGTGTTGGTCCGTTAAATATAAATTCTACAAGAGCAGATTTTATAAATGCCTATCCAAGCAATCCAGCTATTAAAACATTTCCTGCTAGTTTTGTATTGAAAACTTCATATCCTAATATCTATTATAAAAAATGAAAAGAGCAGTAGTTTACGTAATTATTACTTTAGGCCTATTTTTTTCTTGTAAAACTCAGAAAATAGGACAAGAAGCATTGTGTGGAACTTTTTATAAGCTAAATAAAGAAAAGAATTTTAGTTCGTCCTATACTTTAGAACTTAGACTAGATAGCTCTTTTACCTTTATTGTTATGGTTAAAGATGCAAAACCTCAATGTGAAGGCAAGTGGAAAATAATAGATAAAGAGTTTATATTACTTGAATGCAATGAATCATCCAATCCATATGAAATGCTTTCAAGTGGTTATATGAGCAAGAAGGAACATAAGTTGCAGGTAATCAATAATGATAAGATTAAATACAAAGATTTTGTTTTAAAACGAAAGAAATAACTAAAACGCCCGGCAAGTTCAAACTTATATAAAACAAACAGGAACAGGAGTTGGGGTAGCTAATATTAATATCCCGGCTTCAATGTTAAGCTCGGTAAGAAGTTTTATAGATGTAAGAGTTAGTGGAAGTTGTTGGGTTACGAATTCCGCAGGCTTAAAAACTCCTGTTGTTTACCATTCTCTTGCTCCGATTCCATTGAATTTTAATCACAATTGGGTTTTTCCCAATAAATAATTTAACGCGATGAGTAAGAATTTAATAATTGTAATATTCTGTTTTTTATTCCTTTGCTGTCGAGGTGAGTCTAATGATTGCAAAAATAGCTATCAAAAAGCAAAGATAAACTTAAATAAATATTACGAAGATCGTTCGAGTAGTCATCTTGATTCAGCATTATATTATGCGAATCAGTTAAGTGCTTGTGCTGAGTATAAAGTTCGTGCGGTGAATCTAAAAATTACCGTGTATACTCTTTTAAAGAAATATGAAATGGGCTGCAAGTATTTAGATTCTTTGAATGTGACCGATTTTAGTTTACCATATCAAAAGACACTATATATGAAAACATTTGAAGGATTATCTTTTGAGCAGAGAGATGATTACACAAAAAGAAATGCTTGCTACAAAGAAATTGTCGCTGAGATTGAAAGATATCTAAATACAAATCCTTTGGATAAAAATGCAATTGCTGACTTATTTTATACTAAGCTTAAATACGAAGAAAAAAAAGTTGTAATAAATGAAATCAATTTAATGCAATCTCAAAAAAAGAATGACAAAGAGTTTTTTGATGCTTTAAAAGAAACAATTAATGCAATGGAATAAAAAGATTCTATATCTCATTAATCCAGATGGGAGGTTTCCTGTTTGAGCGGTTGGTGGTGCAAGATTAGAGTATGGGTTTCAAGTATATGACGATTATAAAAGCTGAAAAACAGGTTGAGATGATTTGATTGGAAATATTGATTTTGTAGATGTTGGCTTATCAGCAATAAATCCAATGGATAAATTTTAGATTGAAAACATTATTAATGGAAGTAATAAGTGCTGTAACTAATAGAGCATTAAAAGATGATGCAGAAATCAACAAGTAATAACTTTAGAACAATATCGGATTGGCGATTGTATTGAACTTGTGATCAGTTTGGAAGACGA
>CALFXE010000122.1 GCA_937927845.1 uncultured Paludibacter sp. | reverse complement strand
GCTGGGTGACTTGCTGGGTGACTTGCTGGGTGACTTGCTGGGTGACTTGCTGGGTGACTTGCTGGGTAACCGGAAAAATCATTCGTAAAAAGTTCTCAGTGAACTTAAAGCATTCTTTCCCATAACTCCTTAAAATACGGGGGACACCCGATCCCAAGTGCTCGACCAGTTCCAAATCACGGAAAACCCGCATAAGTTCTTTATTGCGTGGAATAGAATAACCTTCAAAGAATTCTTTTTCAGTCATACCTTGTGGTAAGCTTCCAAATGAAGTGATCTCTATCCTGTCATCGAAGAATTCTATCTTGGGAGGCACTTCCGAGGTATAATCATTGTGAACCATAGCATTAATCACAGCTTCGCGCAGAGCTACCGGATTCCATAGTCGGGTTTCTTCCCTTTCCTTCGAAGTGATTTTTGCCAAAGTCTTATTTTCTACCTCAATCTTGTCCAATATTTGTTTCGTGGCTTTTACCAATGAACAATATCCATATTCATTGTTTTCCATCAGATCGACCCGGTCAAGCCCATCGTATTTGGCAACTTTGAAAGACATCCCGTTTATGTCTGACAGTAAATAGGCTGCATAGTTATATTTTCCTTCTTCGGTTAGCAGTTCAAGATTTGAAGCAAACTGCTGGTTCAATGGTCTATTTACCCCTTCATAGTAGATCTTAAGCTGCTCAAACGTGAGGTTTTGTTTTGGAGATTTGATTTTACCGATCGAATTCCGGGTCCGTTTGGCAAATAATGATTCAATCATTCTTACTGGCATTGGCTCAGCTGCACTTCCCACGCGGATGAAGGTGCCTCTTTCCGACATCCCGAGCTTTTTGATATAATAAGGTTTCTCAGTACCACTGGCAAGAGTGATCTTGATCACATCTTTTGAATCTATATTCTCCACCGCCACATCGAATAATCCCATACACGATGGCCTGATGTTGTTTTTCAGGCGATCTTTAATTTTAAGCATATCACCATCTATATCAGAAACGCCGACGACATCTCCTTTTTTGTCAACTCCGATATAAATAACACCTCCTTCGTGATAATTCAGGAATGCGATAGCTTCTATCTCCAAATCATCAGGAAGTTGTTGTTTGTATTCTATCCGGTTAGTTTCAGGTGACATATTTTTAATGTATTATTTTTGATATACAAATTTAAGAAGTTATTGGAAATAAGCCATATTATAACTCCTAAAACAAAAATTGAATACAATTATTTTCTTATGATAAGTTACATTCTTTTTGTTATATTTAGTCTGGTACTTTTTTCCGTCTGCAACAGTTGTCAAGGATTCGTTGACAACTGTGTTGAGGGTAGTTTAAAATGTATTTTGAAGAAGGTTTAGGAATCGATACTACCCAGATACTACCCAGAAAAAACCAAAGAAAAGCCGGTAAAAGAACAAGGGGGGGACTGTTGGAACATCCAGGAAACGTCCAAGAAAACATCCAGGAAACATTCCAAGAAATAATTTTACAACTAATCAAAAATACTACCAATTAACAATTATGTTTTCACGTGTAAAAACATAATTAATATATGCCTTTGATTATGGTAACTATTACTTGAAGGGTTTATCTGGGCTATTGTTTCATAACCGTATAGAGAAATCAATGAAACTAAACAGACCTTATCATCAGAAGAACTTGGAGAAATAGTTGAAAAAGGCATATTAAAGTCATCAGGTGCAAAATATTTTCTCAAAAAATAATCGTTCATTAATTGTTCCTATTGTTCATTATTTTTATAATTACTCGGCTCAATTCGGCCAAACTCGACTTAAATTCGGCTCACGCGCCTCAAAACATAAAATAAAAGCATTATTATCTAACACTTAGCCATTCGATGACCCCTGGAAGGATTTTAAGTTTATGTAGTTTTTGAAGAGAAACTTTCAAAAACGTCGGAAATATTCAGAGTTGGGTTGGAGTTTTTAAAGGGCAAATGATCGCATTTCATCATTGTATTGTCCTTTCAGTTTACAAAAGCACCTGATTTTATACTATGAGCATGAATCTAAGGATAATTATAAACTAAAGAAATTGGTATCACCGGGTATTTCTCCTTGCAATGGGTTTACAATAAGATAGGATGGAAGTTGTTTTATTCTCCAAATTCAAGTTGCTCACACTTCTCCTTATGGGTCCCAAAATAGGTGTAATAAACCGGTTAAAACCCTTTCCGTCGATGACTCCTTGGCGGTTTGGGAACAAGTCAACAATCGGGATTTTAACCGTATGGGATTCCATACAGTTAGAAATGGAGAAGGAAGATTGCTTAATGAAGCAGTCTATCATTATTTCATATTCTTTTACTCGTTTTCTTCATAATAATAGGAATAGTCAATCCCTTTCATGAATATTTCCCGGCTGTTGATTTCATCTGTGAGCGCATCTTTTAGCAAAATCTTTAGTCTAACACTGTTGGAGGACCTTTGTATCATTGCATTCATATAATCGTCTTTACCGATCTTGCTCCAATCGACACATCGTTTCAGTCTTTTCTTCAAGACCAGATCCAGCCAGATTCTGGTACTTCGACCGTTACCTTCCATGAATGGATGAGCAATATTCATTTCCACATATTTATCGACTATCTCCTCGAAACTGTCTTCCGGCATCTGTTCAATTTGTTTTAAGGTGGCATCCAAAAACTGTGCTACTGCAAACTGGAAGCCTCCCTTCGAAATATTCTTTTGCCTGATTTGACCGGCAAAATCGTATAATCCGCCGAAAATATAGGCATGAATTTTCTGTAGGCTTTTTGTCGTTCCGACTTCCTCGTCTTCGATAAGATTGCTTTCGAAGAGGGAATACGCCTTCTTCTTGCTTTGTCCATCAATACTGTTGTCGCTGTATGTGAACCAGTCGAGAAATTTGATGGCTTTGTTATTGGGGAAATGTTTGGCAAGAGAAATAACACCATCATAATCAAGTGTGTCGGTTAAATATTTCTTTCCATCAGCCGCCATTAATTTCAGTTGGTTAGTGGCACTAACCAACTCGTTAGTTTCTTTTTTCAGTTTGGCTTTGAGGTATTTCCAGTAATTTCGGGTTTTGGTATAGTCGTCTTGGCTTGTAAGAACGGCTACAATATCCAAGACGGAAAACCACCATTTGTTGTTTTCTTCGTCCCAAATAGCACGAACTTCACGGTCATCGAAAAAACGGATGGATATTTTTGTCTTATCGCTCATTGGTGTCTCTATTTTTTCTTTTAAAAGAATACGGACCTCACTTACCTCTATTGAAAAAATACAAATAGTGGATATACATCCTAACAGGAAAGTGTTTATCGCATTTATAACTATATTAGTCGTTATATGTACGTTTTGTCACAAAGATAGCTGTTTATTCATGTTTTTACGGGAAAAAACATGAAAAATGCCTGTTCCTTCTGACCGCCTTTAGGCTTTCGTGGGGTATCGTCCAAATCGGACAATTCCGCACCCCAGAACAGGCATTTTTTCCCAATGAAAGTCTGATGTTTTACGCTCTTGTATAATACTCATTCATACTTGACTTTATCATAAATAACATAGTCAACTTTATTGAACTCTTCATTTAGCAAATTAGAAAATATGTTTTTAAGCCTTTTGAAATCTTTCTCTAAAAATTCGTTTTCCATAGAGAAATCAATATCAACAGACCCCCTATTGGTGATATCATATGCTAAATGTAATGCATTAGCACCTTTCAAGACAAGACCACTCATTAACAGGTCATCTGCCATAAGGGCCTTTAATGTCATTATTTTTATGTCATCAATATTCATTACCATAATTCCGGGTGGTTAGTTAACAATCAGTTATGTCATTAAACTGCATTGTGAATTTGAATCCTTCAAAGGCGCTGAAGGTATGGACAAATTGCTCCAAAGTGAGTTTATACCCATCCACTTCGAAATATTCTCCCAGAAACCGGCCCTTCATTATGTTGTTTCGGATAGAAAGTTCCCCGTACTCACGGGTAAGGTATTTGATATTGAGTTCCCTTTTGATTTTCTCCTTCAATCGGAGTTCGGCCGCTTCAATATCCACATCAAAATCCGACAGTAATTCATATTCCCTCGCTTCTCTCCCATCAGACTCTTCGATGACCTCTATCGCACACGAAAGCAATCCGGTGCCGACCATGAAACTCAATATCCTGAAATGATGGGTCTTGTCCCATTTGTCGGTAATGTAAAAATCAGCTCCCTGTTCGAGTGGACTGTAGATGATTGTGTCATTGTCATCCATATTCTGGTTACGTATGTTTTGCTGTTTATGGTGTTTTTTGCTCTTTGTCGCACCTCGGTATCCAAAGATACTGATTTTATTCATTTACCATTCAATAAAGCAGAAGAATATCTCTTTCATCTCCTTCGTTTCCAAACGGGATTCATGACAACAATGTAAATACTATTTTTTAATGATATCTGTTGTCCGGGATCGGGGGTAATTATACTGTCGAGCAAGTGGTCAATCACTTGATCTATAAATTTCGACAACTCCTTTATATCGGCATTGTCGGGAGAGGGATTCATCGAAAAGGCCCCTAATCCGGGGATGATTTCGTGAAAACCTCTGAAAGTCTCATTGGTTGCTCCCGGATATAAGATATAGCCTCCTCCTGAACGGCGGATGGCATCTTTATAGGCATGCATCTTGAGTAGATCCACATTCTTGTAGGTGCCTTAGAAAAGGTGTGCCATCTATCAGTTTTTCTTGGTTAATATAACTTGTTAAAATTATTCGGTATTTATCCGCCGAAACTTCGGCAAAACTTCGGCAACTTCGGCAAAACTTCGGCAACTTTTGGGTTGTTGAGAAAATTAACCTTGAGATGTAAATATGTATCTGGCTGTATTTGTTTCACCTTCTCTTAGTAGTATCTTGTTGTCAATTAAATTATTCAAATCGTTTCTGGCTGTCCTTTCAGATATGTCATATCGCTTCATATACTCCAAAGTAGTAATATATCCTTTTTCTTTGATAAATGATACAGCATTGATTTGCCTGTCACTTAATCCTAATTTTCGCAATTCTTCTTCTGAAAACCGGTCTTTGAAAAGTGTAACTTTAAGTCCTCCACCATCTTCTTCCAATGAAGGTGTTGGCAGTCTGGCCGACTTGCAGGAATCGATAATCTTCATTACACCGCTTCCCCAAGAATCAATAAATCCTCCACGAAAACAAGCTTCGGCGAGTATCGGGTTGCGGGGAAAGGAGGAATGTGGTTGCGTCAGTTTGTCCAATGTTATGCCTTCGGGTAGCGTACCGTGATTCCAAACGGACATCTTGTTGTCATATACTCGAATTTGCGTCGGTGCACCCATGTAATTTCGGTGTATAAGACTGTTTAAGAGTATCTCTCGAAGTGCAACGACAGGATATTCAAGTGTCTCTATCCGATTCATTCCTTCAAATGAGATATTCCGTATTAAAAATTTATGATCCAGGGTGCGCAATACTTTGTCCAATATCTGGATGATATTGCCTTCTTCCAATTCCTGAAAACGGATCGTAAAATCATCATCTTCAAATTTGCCGATCTTCACAAACGTATTCGGGTAGAACGTTCCTGGATCTTTGCCGAAGAGTACGACCGCAGCACGTTTCAGTTGACCGTTTTTAGCCAGACGAAGTTTTTCTAATAATTCCGGTATGGAAAGCCCCTCAATATCGGGAAGACGTCCTGCTTCTTCCGCTTTCCGAAGAAAAATCTTGATTGTACGCTCGTCGATATCGTCGAATGATGCCCGTGTTTCGATAACGTCATCCCATGAATGGATAAGTGTTATATATCCAAATTCCACAAATCACTATTGATCCTACTTATAACGCTACAGCGCCCGTGTAGAAGATCTTGTAAATATCACCTCCGGAATACGAATAAATTGGAGATGAAAAAAAGTATATAGTTAGGTTTGGTTCTGGGATATTTACCGTTGTCTGTACTTTTTTATACTTTTGCATAGTATGATTATTGAAAACTGAATGGATATCTGGGATAAGGAAAAGCGGTCAGAGGTAATGTCAAAGATTCGGTCGAAGAATACCAGGCCCGAAATGATATTACGGAAAGCTCTTTTTGCAAGAGGTTTCCGGTATCGTGTAAACGATAAAAGGCTTCCCGGAACACCCGATATTGTTTTACCCAAATATAAGACCGTCATTTTTGTACACGGATGTTTCTGGCACGGGCACGAAGGCTGTAAACATGCAAGTACCCCTAAAACAAATACTGAATTCTGGGTGGAAAAGATTACCACAAACAGGGAAAGAGATAAAATTCATACCGGGCAGCTTATCACTTTGGGATGGACTGTGCTAACCGTTTGGGAATGTGATATCCGTCATAATTTTAAGCATGACCTTCCAAAGCTGATTGATACTATTGAAGCTGCAATTCTCCGGGGCAAATCAAAGAAAATTTCCATAAAAATCTATGAAGAACGGGGAAACGAAGTGGTACTAGTTGCCGAAGATATAGTTGAATATAGCCAGAATCCGTCAGATACGAAGACCGAAAATCATTGAGATTCCCACGTGATTTTAGATTGTAAGACTTCCGATAAAGTCGCTGAAAATGGTCTGGCCGAATTTCTGTATGTTACAAACTGGGGTAATCCCCTTAAATCGATTTTTATATTGTCAAAATCGTCGGAAGCATCTCTCTCAAGTTGAAAAACGATATACAATTCTCCTTTGGGTTCAGGGTAGCCGTTTTTCAATAAATCATTTTGGGTGAAGATTCTCGGGCCTTTAGCCGTGAGTTTGAAAATCCTGTCTGTTTCCAGTTCATCTTTTCCGTGAAGAATCAGGTATTTTGCATTAATGTGCATTTCGGATAGGGGAAGCGATCCTCTATCGGTACTGGTACGGAAGTTATAAAGATGGTTCTTCAATATCCATTGTAGATGTTCCTCGTTTTTATAGAATCCGATAAGGACGGATACTTCATCAGCAAAGACTTTCTCCTTGTCTACATATTCGGGGATACGTTCGTGTACGACATTATCATCCTCTTTTGGCTCCTTGAAGATGTGATAGGTCTCGTCCGATAACTTTTCACGTTGGGAAGTCCTGTCAAGCAAGTGGTCAATCACTTGGTCTATAAATTTCGACAACTCCTTTATATCCGCATTATCGGGAGAAGGATTCACCGAAAAGGCCCCTAATCCGGGAATGATTTCGTGAAATCCTCTGAAAATTTCATCGGTTGCTCCCGGATATAAGATATAGGCTCCTCCTGAACGACGGATGGCATCCTTATAGGCATGCATCTTGAGTAGATCCACATTCTTGTAGGTGCCTTTCCGTTCGTCTATCTCTGTCCGGTCAAGTTCCATCTCCAATTCCGCATCTTCCAGATCCGGTTGAACCGTCCGGTAGAAATTGTCGATCTTGTATTTCGCATCGAAATGGATGTGGACAATCGACTCGTTACGTTCCGCTTCTTTTTCGGAAAAGATTTTCGGCCAGATACTCAATGTGTAGTCGGGCCTGAGGGGAGCGGTCCAGCTTCCACTTCGCTTGTCCTGATAGTTTACTCCACCTTTGAAGGTCCTGTTATAGGAAAATTTGATGCTTAAATCCCGGTTCCTTTTTGTATAGGTTCCTTCCAATGCTGTCTGTTTTCCCGATTTCAGCATCACGTTCAGACCGTCATTCGTCGGTTCTATCAGATGTCTGTAGGCCTTACCATCAAATGATACCGAATTGATCTCGAACTTCTCCTTCATCAGCTCATACAGGGTGAAGAACAGCCAGTATTCATACAATGTGGCGATATCCTTTTTACCCGCCTTGTAGATATCATCTCCACCTTTCCATACAAGTCTGGATGCAAAATCGAATTGCAGCCATCGATTCAGGATTTCCCTGTATCCACTTCTTTTCTGCAGAACCGGACTGTTGAGTTTAAGGGAAGTAGGCGGATGGATGTTTTTGAAGAAAGGATGCTTCAGGTGAACCTTCAGCTTGTTGAGGAGATATGCCGCTTCATCAGCCGGTTTGGTCATTCTGAATTTCTCGAAAACTGCCAAACACTCCTCGCAAAACCGTTTGAATATTTCCAGTACATGTTTGATAAATCTGTTTTCGGCCGTATCGATATTCTCGATTTTCCGGAAGTTATCTATCCTCGTCGGGATTGAACCGATCCCGTAGTTTCTCATTGAATGGTCCGGCGGCAAATCCATACGATTTGTGCCTGAAATAATCTGACGAAGTAGATGATTATTGATTCGTCCGATTTTTCGGATATCGGTCGATTCGGATTCCTCTTCCCAGTTCGTTTTGGGATTACTGATGATTCTTTCGACGGATTCGGTGAAGATGGGATTGTGGATGATGGATTGAACGAAGCAAAAACGCTGGTATACCGTTCCCCTGTCACGATCAAAATCAATCTCGAAAGTTTGATAGACAGGCGTGTTTATCTGCATCAACAACTCGGAGCACTTGTCCGTGATGCTTTCCAGCATGAATCGGTAATTCTCCCTGTAACTTTTATCGATCTTCTTGTTGAATTTGGTGGCCAGCACCTCCAGATTCAACTTGTCAATAAACTTGTCGTTCTCGCTGTCTACTATCTCCAGGGTCAATGTTCCTACGTAGATATTCGGGACAATCCTTCCGGAAGAAGGATGTTTTCTGGAAGGAATGACGATACCCGGAATATTTGCTTTGAGCTGATATTTGCTTTTGCTGAAATTGTATTCGTAGGTGTTGCCTTCCAGAATTTGATACGGACTTTCGGAAAATTCATTGGCATCAAAAGAGTCGATGATACGGAAATCGGAATTTCCTTCCGGATAAATCGACAGTGTTAATCCGGAATCAATTTCAGCCAATGGTATTTGTAGGCAATGCTCTTCCATACACTAAGCTTCTGCATAGCTGGTAAAACCATTATCCAAAGCATTTCTATACATGCGGACCAGCTTTTCGAAAGCTATCGGGTAAAGGATCTTCTCCGGTTTTACCTCGTCGCTTTTTGCGATGGAGAATGTTACCCCGTCTTCCAGGCATAAGATAATCAACGCGTCCAATACCTTGGATATTTTACTCCTTGATCCGTGGAGTTTGGGAAGTAATTTCTGTATCAAGGCGATATCTATACTCTGCTCTTTGGTGAACTCCCCGACAGTATTCAGTTTCTTGATCAGCAACAGCATTTCTATAGCCGTCCTGTAACCGAATTCCGCCCCGATTTTCTTTAACTCGTTAAAGAACTTCACAAAGGTTTCGGTATAGACCTTGTTCTGCTCAATCTGATTATCTTGGGCCAATGCCAGGAAGTGTTGAGCCATTGTCGCCCCTTTGCCATCCAGTACCGACAAATCGATTTTTGACGGCTGCCCTAAAAAGCTCTTGATGTTCTTATCATCAATGCGGAACTCGATGGTATTGGCTCTATCCAGTACTTTCGGGCTGAACATGTAGGTGGTCTCGTCTATATTTACCGTGCCGATCACAAACAGATTTTTTGGCCACGAAATCTTGCTTGGAACTTCTATTCCATCCGAACTTTTCCTCTGTTTTCCGGAATAGAGCATTATCTCTTCATCCGATTCCATCACACTGAGAAAGTCGGCAAAATAACGCTCGACATGACTTAAATTCATTTCGTCGAGAATCAGGAAGTAAGGCTTCTGCTGATTTTCCTCTTTTGATGCTTCAATGATTAACCTCAAAGCCCCTGAATCGGGTAAAATATATTCATCAAATTTCAATCCATTCGGATAGCCCAATAACGGCTCCCTGTTTGTCCAGTCAGAACCTACAGGGATAATTTTGTACTGACTTTTATCTTCACTAATCCATCTGGCAAAGCTCTGTGCGATTTTTGTTTTTCCCGAACCGGAAAGACCTGTTAACAGGACGAATGGTTTGGTGAGCAAGGAAGCTACAAAACGGTTGATGAGCTCATTGGAAAATACTAAGCCGGATTGTGATATATCTTCAAGGAACGGTGCAGTATTGAAATCTTCAGAACTTTTAATTAAAAAATATTTCTCTCCTCTTTTTTCTAGTAAGTAATCAGAGAATCTATTTTCAAAATATATTTTCAAATTTGAAAATGAAAGGCTATAATTGCCCTCTCCATTCCATTGAGTCGAAAAATAATAATATCTTCCTTCATTAATATAAATAGGATCAACAAAGTATCTGATAGTTTTTGAAGAAGTAAGAGTCTCTTTTGTCTGAAGAGAGGAAAATTCACCAATTATTCGAATGAAAATATCAAAATCATGGGAATAGAAATCAATTTTTTTATGGGTAGCGTGTTTACGTGTTGTTTGGGATAATACTTCGGACCAACTTTCCCCGAAAAAATAAGTAAAAACATACTTGGCAAAATCTCTTATAGAATGATCTGAATATATAATATTCTCTCGACCAACTTCTCCCTGTAAAACCTCTTGGCGGGGATATGCATCCACTAAAGATGTTAATTTATAAATTGCTTCTTGAATACTGTCTTTATCTAGAACAATATACTCTTCAGGATCGATAAAATTATATTTAAAATCATTAGCCCACATTATTATTTTACTCAAAGTAGCAAATATGGCTTTTGTTAATGGAATACTTTGATTGTTTACGGTAGAATCTGTATAGTAAGTGTTTCCCAAATCTTGCCATTTTTTTTCGTTATAATTTTCATTTCCTATAAACGAAGAATGATTATTCAAAATATCTTTTAAACAAGTCAAAAATGATTCTATACTTAAAGTGAAATATTCCTTACTCCTTCCTTTTTGCAGATAGCTAAATGTAATCAGTCTCCCATCATTTGACAGAATAGAAATAAATTTGGAGTTTTTATTTTCGTATTTTGAAAAATCAAGCCAGTTCATATTGTCACTTATTTAAATAGTCATTTTATTATTATTTTGACATAACGGATTTAACTGCAAACACATTTACATAAATTGTAATAGGAAAGATTTCATATTCTCCATAATCATTGTGACATGAGTTTTGTTTGTTTTATCCTGACAATGATTACTGTAGATTTTTAAAATATCCAAACTCTTCATCAATTAATATTCTTCTATCTAGCCCAAGATTCATTTCTTCACAGGCTGTCTCTGCAACAAGAGAACAGGAAAAGCATGCTGATAAATTCAAGTCAAAAATACCTTGTCCATCGGATTCCCAGCATAATGGATCAGAAGAACAATTGCAGGATCTCTCAAGTCCTTTTTTTATGATCTCCAATATTTTTTCAGGCTCTCCTTGTGAAACCAATCCCCCCATACTACCCTCTGATCCTTCTGCTGTATAAATTAATACACCGGACATTTCTTTATTAGGGGTATTTGATATATAAAGTCGTTCTTTTAAACTGGCTGTCGGATAACCACAAGAAAATTCTAATTCTCTCATCATTAGATGAGAAAAAGAATGAATTAGAAAATGTTTTATTCCATTATTCTTAATTTTCTGTTTTATTCCTGCTCCTTGCTCTTTATAGTTAATTTCTCTAGTAAAGAATTTTGAGAATCTTCTATTCAGAAGTTCATTATTATCCTCAATCCATTTATGAATTGCTAAGTCGTTAAATTGGAAAAATACCCCCTCTCCATATGTCTCATTTGCCGGCAGTACAAATATGTCTTCTTTTTTTATTGAAAAGGTATTTTGACCAGGAGTTGCTTCTTCGACAATTTTTTCTCCCCTCTCGATTCTAACTATTCGTTCTTTAGGTTTGACTCTGGTAAAGTCCAGTTGAATATTTGTTACTTTCAGTTCTTCAATCTGTTGTATTTTGACAAAAAAGGGTTCTAATTCAGTTGGCAAATGAATGTCCTGAAAACTGAGTCCTTCATTGTCTTTAATATCTGGAATAGAAATATTCTGGGAAAAGCATCGATACTCCTGCCATCTATATTCTTCGTAGGGATCAGTCGTAACACCATTATCAATATTTAAGAATATCTTTTTTAATGCATTCTCAAATTGAGTTTTATCTTCGCTTATCACGATTGCATTATCACTTAAGAACTCGTCAAAATCATTAGCAACTCTTTTAGTCCAAAAGTCGTCTTTTGAGATAGGGTTATTACTATTTCTCGTGTTATACCTTTCTTCCAATATTTCGAGGGCATCTTGTAAATCTCTTGTTATGTTTTCAGCAAGTTGAATTGGGATAAATAAACTGGAAAAGCTATTTGCATAATACACATTATTTGCTGTTACTAATGACACTTGCATTTCCTCACGATCATTTTGCTGTTCCCCGTGTTTGTTACACTTTTCAAAAGGAATGAAATCTGGATTGGCCATATCAATCTCCCAAGGTTTTTGTCCTTTGCATTTTGGGTGCAGACTATTGATACCTTCTAAATTAATCTTAGGTTTATCTTTAGAAATACCAGAACCCAAACCGCAACTCTTACATTCTATGAAAATACTTCCATAACCTTCTGATTTGGTTTTACTTTCCGTCCAAACCAAATTAGGATTACTGCAACAAGGTTCTGTATTGAACAAGTCTTCTCCATTATCCTCTTTTCCTAATTTAAATGTTTCTTTTTGTGTTTTCCAGTTCAAAAATCTAGACCATGGTATATCCGATAAATGTCCATTAGGACAAATTAGAATCAGATTGGTTTGTTCAAGTTCTCTATATTCTCTGTAGATTACCTCCCCTTCAATACTTTTTATTTTATGCTCTTTGATAAAATCTGAGGCATCTCTCGGAGGAGCAAAATCTTTAATAGCAGGGGTTCCTCTTCTTTGTTGGCACTCTTTTTCCCACATTTCCGTCCATTTTGAAATATCCTTTAATTTCCCATTCTTGTTTTTAAACCATTTAGGGAAATGTGTTCCAACGATCATATAATCACTAGGCATTCCTCTTTCTCCAGCATTTTCCAATGCTGTTTTTATTGGATGATTCTTCCAGTTAGGGGTATTAAATGACTCGTTAAGGGTCATGTGAGGTACTCCAATCAAGCATACCAAATTATTTAGATTTTTTTCGTTTCTGATGAAACGAATAAACCTTTGGTCATCGATAAAATCAAGCCCGCGATTGGACATTTCTGCTTTGCTTGCTTCATATATCTTCTTGCTGTCAGAATTATTCGTGCGAGTTAGATCTACTTTAGAATTTGCCCATTTTATAAACGTCCATTTATTGATATCAGAAATCAACACATAAGAACCAACTTTTGTGGTGATTATTGAGCCCACTCCTGCCGTAGAGGATAGTAATTTATATTTACCGATCCCCTGATTGTATTGATTTGATTTTAAGATTTTCATTTTATATAGAATATATTTTAATGGCTGCTTCTGGTTCTATAACTCTTAATGACATTGGGATTTGCCATTTTTTACTATGGATATTCCCCTCATATTCGTCGATATCAACATAAAGTTGCTCTTGTGGAGGGTTAGAACGGTTCGATTTATTATTAAAAACAAAATCTTTATTTTCAGACTGTACCTTATTCGCTTCTTCTTTCCATTCGCTAATCGCTTCTTCAATCCATTCCCTGATTTGATTTGCATTCTCTTGTTTTAAAAGATTTTTAATTAGCTTATTAAAGTTAGCGAATCTTTCTTTCTTCTTTTCAAAGTAATCAGTCAATTCTGCAACGATGAGAGAAAGTTCACTTTCTGTTATCGAAGATATGTCACTGGCTGATTTTCTTTCAGTAAATCTTGTTGTGTGTCGAATCATTGTAGCTAAATACAATCCCATATATCTTTCAACAGACTTTTTTGTAAATGGTGTAATAGAGATGGGTTCAACATAGCTATACATTTTTTCGTGAAACTCAATAAACTTCTCATAGTGGGATATATCCCTTGCTCTGAAAGGATGATGTACTGTTAAAACAAGACCATACTCGTTCCTTGCTACACGGCTACTTGCCTGAATATATTCAGCCGTATTTCGTGGCATTGAGTTCATGATAATTGTGTTGAATCGAGAAACATCAATCCCAACGGATATCATATTTGTAGCCACAACAAACTCTGGAGGAATGCTGCCTCTCACTGTTTCACCGTTTTGTAGAGTTGCAAATCTATTTTGTGCCTTCCATTTCGTTTCCACATTCTTAAGTTCATTCTTCACCTCTTCTCCAGATAATCGGCCAGTCAATTCAGCTTCTCGTATAGGGCCATAAGTATAAAGTGAATGCATAAGCTTTTGAGGACGGATAACCCTGTTAAAAACCCTTCGGAGTTCCTTTAGAATATAGGTTTGCACCTGGGATTGCGTTTTTCCTACTTCCTTTAAACTATTGAAATAAGAAATAATTGTATGATAAAAATCCATTGCTCTTTCCAATTCCTTGTTATAAGAATCAAAATCAACTGGACTTTTATCGGATATCTCTTGTAATTCAAAAATAGCCCTATGTGTCATGATGATTGCAGCCAACCTCATTTGCATCCAAATTTGTGTTCTGCCCGTTGGAAGAACGCCAATATATTTTCGTTTAGATAAATAGTTTTCATTATTTTTTTCAGCATTATCAAATTTCCTGCGATAAAAAGCAAAGAAAGAGTCATCACATTCAACTCCAGGTTTTGGGAAAAGATTGACTTTTCTGTCAAATAAAGCCGCTATTTGCAATTGGGTATTCCGTGTAGTCGCAGTTGATGAAATTATTTTTGGTCTTGTTCCATCTTCGCGTGTGCAAAGTTGATCGACTGCGGATTCAAATAGAGCAACAGCAGAACCGAGTGGACCCAGAAGTAAATGAAGTTCATCTTGGATAATTAAATCGGGAGGCAAGTAACCTTGTTTGGGTTTTCCTTGTTCCCAGTTACCTCTACCGAACAGGCGCCTTGAGTCAGCGTTTCTTCCGTTATCCGTTCCATTCACCTTGTGGGCTAGTTGAGCAAATTTGTCTACAGTACCAAATAGCAATGTTGGAGGATGTTGATAAATAATTTCATCAGATAAACATACGGGTATCGCTCCTTGGTCGTTTAGCCTTATTCTGGGCCTTCTTTTGGGATAAGAAAAAGAACATTTATTGTTGGTACATTTCAGATGGATTCTCTTATGGAACCATTGATTTTCTCTATTGTTGAGGTCTTCAATGTCTTCTTTGTCTTCTCCTTCAATATCACTGCCACACCAAGGACAATTTGAAAATGGAATTTTATTCGGTTCGTTTCTATTTAATTTTTGATATTCCTCTATCAAGTGTTCAGTTTTATTGGGTAATGAGTTGTCACCAACCCATAACCCAATCATTATAGGCTCTTCTCCCAAAGCATACCTTCGCCAACGTCTTATTAATTCCAACGCCATTATGACTAATGTTGCCCTCTGGAATTGTTGCATAGTGAGAAGCCGTAATGTATATCTCATAATGGCAGCAACTCCACCTCCTTCTTCTTTGTGTAACTTTCTTCGGTTGATAATGGTAAGAGCAATTAATCCAAGATAAGCCTCTGTTTTTCCACCTCCTGTTGGGAACCAGACTAAATCAACCCATTCATTTCTTTTTGTCCAGTCTTTATCATCTTTACCTTTAAAAATTCCATCAAGATTCAATAAAATAAACGCTAATTGAAAAGCTCTCCATCCCGCTGATTCTGTTTTTGAGAATAATTTGTCATCAGCCACCTTGTAGAAGTCAAAATTAAAAAGACTAAAACCCTCTTGTTCGAGTATGGGAATTACTTCTGAGTTTTTCACTTTTACAGAATGCCATAATTGCATAAACATCGCACCATTCATCAATCGAAATGAATCAAAGTTGTCTTTGTTGTTTTCTCCTTTCAATAAAGACTCGACATTTGTTTTCATTCGCATGTAATCAATCTCGCATTTATCTAACTCTTGATAAGCAATATCTTTCAAATCGAATTGATATTTTCCATCCATTTTCTTATTTTTGATCCATTGGCCGTAAGAATCTACAAAGGCTAATAAACCATTGACAACTTCATCATCCTTTGCTTCAGAAAATACAGAAAGCCATTTGAATTCCTGGGAACGTGAGTTTTCCAAAAATAAAGGTAAAGTGAAGTCTCCACTCCCATCTTTTGTAGCAGGTTTACTTTTGTCTCTTGGAATTGGATCAATATCGGGTGTTTCACATTCAGGAAGATATTCTGTTTCTACTTTTTTGTTAGTTATATGCCATTTTACAGAACAACCATGTCCAATTGCATAATCCTTAAATTGATCATAAATGAATCGAGTTGTGGTATCCTCATCATAGGTACTTGCTTCATTTGGGATGTAGGAGAAGTCTGAGTAGGGTACCAGAAAATCGTTTTCCAACTGTACTTTAACCCCAAAGAAAGCTCTTTGGTTCACAATTTCATTAAAAGTAGAATAATATCGGCTGTCTTTTTGCTTGTCTAGATCAAATGGAGTACTAGTATTAATCAACTGAATTTTTACGAAAATCTTCCCATCTTCCTTTCTGGAATCTCTACTCAATTGAATATTTGCGGAAAGGGAGGCATATTCATCTTGTTTTTCATTGAGATTAAATCGAAAGAAATCTTTTAAACTCTTTGATTCAACTCCTTCTTTATCGATAACAATGATGTTTTCATTCTCTTGTGGTTTATCATACAAAAAAGATATTTTGTTCTGTGATTTTGGGAAATTGATATCTTTTATTTTTATTGTCTCTTCAACTCGATTTGATTGCCAAAGACCATATCCTCCAGAATAGATATCTAAAAGGTTTCTTAAATGATCTGTGATATTCTCAATTAACTCTATCTCTTGTGTTATTGCATAAAGGCTTCTCCTTTTTTCATCATTTGTAATTGAGACTTTCAACTCGTAATATATTGTCGATTTCAAATTACTCAAATAGCATTTATCCTTACTTAAGGAAGCAGGAGTGTCTATTATCTCTCTTGTCTTTTCATATAAACTTTCCGCATAGTTTTTCTGGATATTACGTATTGAGGACTTTAATTCAGAAATTTGGTCTGTACCCATTTTAACCAATACAACAAATTGATTATGTGCTGTAGTAATAATCTCAAATTGATTTAAACTATGCTTTGACAGGAAATCACCAAAACTCTTCGAATCAACTTCACATAATAAAGCGTATCTCCTATTGAATTTACCTTCCTTGTCCTGTTTAAGTTTTCTGTAATATCTGAATGAAACAATAAATTCGATTTCTCCGCTGTCTAAACATCGTTCACTCAAACAACACGTTAACCCCATCGTTTTAGGGAACATTTGATTCAGTTCCACTCCGCTGCTTACGTCTTCCGATTCCAAACTGTTGTCTTGTGAGTCATTTTCCTCAACTTCATCCTCTTTATCTGTTTGTTCATTGTTATCTAAAAGAATCCCTTCAATGCAAGTCCCACTTTTATCCTGGGGAAAGAGAATCCCCGTACTATAGATGGCTGCCGGAACAATATCTAAAATCTCAGAATCATAATTAATATATGGTTCAGTCTTTAGGTCTTTCTTGACTAAGATATCATCCTCCAGATCAATATACTTATATCCGTTAATTCCTGGACCCAATGTCTGTTCTCGAATAAAGCCCTCTAAAGAGCTTCTTTTCTGTAATACTTTATTCATTATTCGGCCTTTTTGAATTTGATTATTTCTTTTAAGGTAAACTCTGGTTTTATTAACTCCACTAGGGCAATTAGATTTTCACCTAGGTGCCTTTCGTCGATCCCCAATTCATCCAAAGGATGTTTTCTCTTGTAGCTCTCTAGTTTAGCAGCTATTATTTTAGTTAAGTTTGTTCCATCATCAAAGCATCCGTCATTGAACAAATCCTGTAGAAGGCGGTTCATTTGTAATGTACTTTGACGAGAGGCTTGTTTTGATGCATTTTTTAATCGTTGTATGAGTGTGAAATATACTTTTGGTATACCAAGAAATTCACATAGCTCTACAAATACTCTCTTGTTGAGAGGTGCGATAGAATTACTTTCTGGGTTTAGCCAGTTGCTTTTAAAATGATTCAGTGAGACTATTTTAAGCTCTTTTTTTTGCAAATATTCCTTTAGTTCATCATATAACGTTTCTTCATCAGACAGTAGCCCCCTCTTTCTTAATAGGATTTTCCAAAGCCTTCCAGTTTCTGTATTGTCTATTTGAAATTTCTGACGAATGACATTTAATTCTTCTTCCAGTTTCTTCGTGTCTACCATTTTTTCGTACAGATTGATTCTCTCTTGTATTTCATCGAGCTGATGGACAAAATACTTGTCATCTTCTTCAATCTCCTCGATGATATCTCCTATTTTTTCAACTTTAAAACTTGAGTTGTCTGTTGAATAAATGAAAAGTTCAGATTTATTGAATGTTCTTTCCCGCTCATTCTTCAGTCTTAATTTGATTGTTTCTCGTTCAGAGTTTCTTGAGTACTGCTGTTCTAAATCCCAATTTGTGTCATCTTCTTTTTGTGGTCGTAAGTTTTTGATAGTATCTCCTAACCTTGACCATTGGAAATATTTTTGTCTAAATGGATGATTGATGATATTGTATATTTCTTTTGATGCATTGTATCTTGCCCATCGATACCTCGCTGAAAATAGGAACTTGTGAAAAAGTGCTACTACGTCAATATTTCTTGCAATCGTTGTTTCAATTAAATTAGGATAGAAATAATAAGGATATCTCCCTTGATCTTGATATGATAAAATCATAATTTCCTTATTCCCAACTTTTTTTAAGTCAGACCAAGAAAGTAATTTATTTTCTTCTGTCAATAGGAGTGATGAAGAAATCAGCCGGGTTAACTTCTTTGAGTCAACTATGAAATCATCAACAATAAAGACCGTTTCACTTTTTATTTTGTCAAGTATAAAGTGCTTCAAGTTAGCACTAATAATTAAATCCAATACATTTCCTAATGATTCTTTTACAGTTGATAAATCATCCTGTCCTAAATCTAACAGCTTTTGCTTTGTTTCATCTGATATCAGGTTTGAAGTATGTTTTTCTGCAAATATCTCTTCAAGTATATACTTTTTAATCTCTTCGTTGAAACACAAAGAATAAAGATTCATCATTCTGATAGAACGTAATTCATATAAATCATGAATGTTGGTGTCAATTACAAAAGTATCCCAGAAATGGGATGTGTTTATCCCAATGAATGTAACTGGAATCTCTTTCTTTGGGATTTCTCCTAAATAGTGATTTATTTCAGATCGGATTATAGTGTAACTATCTGTACGAGTATTTTTAAATCTACTTTGGATTGAATTTATTTTATCCCGTAAATTCTGAACGGAGTATTTTTTAGAACCAAAGGTGACAATTAAATATTTTTCTAAATTGATATCAGATTCTTTGATATCTTGCAAAGAAAAATAACGCATAAGTTTTTTTCTTTCACAATCAAAAAGAATTATCGTTTCCAAATTATCAATTATAGAATTATCTATTTCGTCTATTTGATTTAGTGTTAATCTTGTATTTAATATATTAAATGAGGGGCGTTTATCGTATTCTTCAATTCTACACGCATATGGTCTTGAAGAAAAAATATTACTCAAGTATTCTGAAACTCGCACCTGACAATTAAAAAGAGTATTGGCTGATATTTCAACATCATAACTTAATTGATCGTAGAATTCAATTAAAATTTGCAGTCTTTTTATTTCTTTTTTCCAATCTTTAAAAGATTTGTTTCCTCCGTCTCTTCCACTGGCTTCAGGGGGACATGAAGTTGAAAGTTTCCTCAACTTTGAATGAAGATTTGTTTTCAATAACTCAAGCCTTTCGCTATTCTGAGATATTGTTTTTACTTTACTACTCGGCTTAAAAAATCGTATTAAAAGGTATTGAGCAATAACGATTAATGAGTCATCGTTAAATTCATAATCGAAATGTAAATGAAGTGTTTGTGTTTCAGATTTTTCTTCAGAAAATATTTCATCCAACAATAAATGGATATATTGTAATAAAAGTTGGTGTTTATCTTTTACATCACTTTGAATCTTTGCGAATATCTCTTGAAAACAGTTATCTTCTTCACTCTTAAAAAGAGATAGATACGTACTAATATGTTGGTCTATTAGATCCATTATCTCACAATATTTATTTCGAGATTAAGCATTGCCCGAGTGATTCCAACGAATATTTCGTATTTGTTGATTTCTGAAGGTTCGGAAATTACCAAATAAACATTCTTTTTTTCTAGTCCCTTAAATTTCAATATAGAGGTATAGCGAAGTTTATTGGCCGTATCCCCAACATTGGATGCAGAGAGTTCTTCAATATCTTTGATAATAAGTAATTCTTTTAAATCTTCGTTTCCTTTATAGCTTCCTCTTAGAAAAGTTGACTCAATTAGGACTACACAGTCATTGCCTTTTAAGGACGAATCGGTCTCTCGTATTGGAGTTAATATATTTCTGACGATATACCTCTTTACACTTTGTAAGCTCTCGTGTATGTGAATCGATATATGTGGAAACAAGTTTTCAAACTTCGAAGCGTAAATAATACCGGGATCATCTAAAACTTCGGATGAAAGTTTTCTAATGTCTGGATTTTGGGCACTTCTCCTTATTTCATTCAATTTAAAATGTGAGTAATACTCTGAAATAAGATCTGCTAATTCAAATACATTTCTTCCACTATTGGAATAACTTTGGTCTATATCGTACAGTACTAACGAATTGCCATTTTTGAGTCCATTCCCGTTGTATCCTGAGAATGAGTTGATGAAAAGATCTAATCCTCGGTCAAATAGGTCTTGAGCTTCATCTATAACAACGAAATCATAGGGATATAACTTGTTTTCTCGCTTCAACTTTGAAATCGTATCTTTAACGAGTTCGTAGAACTCTTCTTCAGTAAACTTACTCAATGTATCATAATTGATTTTGGGATTGAGTTTTTGAAAAAAGCGAAAATAGGTTGTGACTTCGATATCGTTTAACAATTTACGTTCATCCAATAACGACCGGGTGTAGTTCATCAATAGGTTGTTCCAGCACAAATAAATTCCTCTCTTATTCTTTTGTTTATCAATAAAAGCTTTAGCAAGAGTCGTTTTACCAGAACCGGGAGGGCCTTCAATTATTATTCTTTGATTCTTGTTTAATCCCTCAAGAATCTCAATATTTTGAATCCCAAGCCACTCCAAAGTGTTTATTGAGTTGTTATGATTTCTATCGCCTATTTTGGGACTAAGAATCTTTATAATTGCAGAATATTCCTTTTGGGAAAGATTCTCATAATTTCTAAAGTGTCGCTTATGTTTGTTTTTCGAATATTCAATGGCATTTAAAAGGAATTCTTCGATAGAATTATTGAACGCTGCATCTTTATATCTTGTCCAAAGTAAATTAGTATCTATCAGTTTAGATTCAAAAGGGTAATCCACGTGTGGAAATGCAACGGTTTCACAAAAAAAGCAAGTCTTTACGTTGTTAAGAATGTTATCCTTCAAGGTAAATTTATATCCTTCCACTTGCTTGAACGGATTTTGTTTCATTGGAGATTCAAAATCCTTTCCATAATAAAAAGTATTATTCATAGTGGAAATAGGACCTCCTTTTACTTCCATTACTATCAATCCGTACATTGAAAGTATAACGAAATCAACTTGGGCACTTGTTTTTTTATAATAATTAAAATGATCTGAATGTTCGGGTAATTTCAAATCGTGCCAGACATCCCATTCCAATCCACTTCTATCTAAATCCTCCCAAAGTTTTCTGTAGACATCAATCTCGCCATGAAGGGGTGTACCATCCTCTTTTAGAATGATGGTTTCCAAAGAGTCAATTGGGTTATTAGGATGAAAACGAACAGGCATATTATCTAGGCTTATTAGCAAACGAGGAAACTTTATTTATTGCATATAAAGCAAATACTTGCTTGAGTGGTACTATTAATTTATTCGAAAAAATTGCTAATTCAGATTGTACATAAAATTCATCTTCAATATCAAAATTTTCAATAATTTGGGCTATATTCTCAACCAATTCTGTTGGTTCAAGAAATGGATGTTGCGACAACTGTTTCTCATACATTTCTTGTAACTTTTTACTTTTTGAAATTTGAGAAGAAAAACCATTCTTCATAATTTCAATAAACTCTTTTCCGCAAGGTAAAGTAATTATCGTTTGTTCAATATTTTTATAGTAATAGTCTGGAAAATTGAATATAGGAAATCCTTCTCCATTGCCGTATTGAACAGAGGTAATCCATTTACTGATAGTTTTTTCATTTTTATCAATATCATAGTTGGACAAAGTAACTGTTATATTTCCATCTTTAAAAGGATGTCTTCTGAATCGTGAACCTTTATTTCTTTTAGGAGGAATGGAGAAATCTTTTTGAGAAAAAGTGTTCAGATTATTCTCTGACATGTGTGTGATAGTTTCAACAATTGGAACTGATTGTTCGGGTAGTTTTAATTCTCTAAGAGTCTGTTTAGCAAAAGCGCGAGATACTGATGGGCATACAGCGTTTCCAACCAATCTCCATTTTGTAGTTTCTCCACCACAAAATTGATATGTGATGGGAAAACCCATTATACATGCCGCTTCTCTCACAGTTGGTGTCCTGTACTCCCCATTGCCTTTCCTTTTATATTCGGATTTATATATTATAGCTTCTCTTGATGTCCCAATTTTAGTGGCAGTGATAGTCCTGCTAGGTCTATTTTTATTTTCAGGAAAAGCCATCTTTCCCATATATGGATGATTAACTTTTAAAAAACGTGATTGCCGCCATTCACATTCAAATAATCCTGTATCATAGAAATTGTCTGTCAATTCATGTAATGCTATGGACAGGTTTGGATAATTAGGATCAACTATTTTTTGACTACTGTTTTTACAATTAGGACTTGGGAGATAATCAATGATTGAACCTAAATCTCTCCATAAAGGGAGATTCATATAGTTGTCTCTTTCTCTGTTATGAGTCGGTGGAGGAATTACTAATCGTTTTCTTTTGACAATTTCTCCAGATAAAACCCGTTCTCTAGATTGTGCACTACCATAATCGGCTGAATTTAATATCCGCTGATTTTCTTCTAGGCGAATAGCAACTTTGGATCTTCCAATTTTATTCTTTGTGGCCCATTCACCGAGGCCTAATTCATCAAATGTATATTCATTTCCAAGATGCTTGATAGAGCTAGGTACATTTTCCATGAACCATGCCTTGAGTTTCGATCTTGGTTGCCATTTTTTCACGGCCACAATCTTGAGGAAAATTTGAGTTAATTTAATACCGGATGTTTTATCTGCTTTACCGGAGATATTTGAAGAGGAGAAAGTTACACAAGGTGGGCTTCCTATAATTATGTCAGAATCTGGTAATGCTTCTATATCTTCTATTGAATCTTCAAAATCCAATACATTCTTTGCCTTACAGTTTAATCCAAAATTATGATTGAATGTTTTAATAGCAGGTTCCCAAGAATCTATTCCTAGTAGAATTTTATATCCTTGTTGCCTGAATCCTTCTGAGAATCCTCCTGCACCACAGAAAATATCTATCACTGTTAATTTTGAACACATGCTATATTCTTGTATCGAAAAGTGTTACAACTTTGTATTTCATATTATGTATTTGAATAACAATAACACTCCGTATTGTTAGGTCCTTTATTAATCTTATCGTCTTAGTGCACCCGACTTATTTTCTAAAAATCCAAGATTTGACTTTAAAAGAGTACACCACCATAAGACATTTATTAGTAAAAATATGTCCAAAGATACGTCTTTTAAGTTGTTTGACGAAACAATACGTTAGTCAATATAAAAAAGAAAAATAATTTTATATCTTGAAGGGAATTTCCAAAAAACTACATAAATTTGAGCTTCTATAAAATGCCACTGAATGGCTGCAACGGACTTTGGAAATGTTTATTAATGTATCGTTTTTCAACTAACTACCGGATGGGAATCAAGATTATTTATCGATTTTTATAAGAACAAAAAATGGATATCTGGGATAAGAAAAAACGTTCTTCTGTCATGGCTAAGATTAAAGGCCGGGATACAAAGCCTGAATGGATCGTACGCCGCTATTTGTATTCCCGGGGATATCGGTATCGTAAAAACGTAAAAGGACTTCCAGGAACCCCTGATATAGTATTACGTAAATACGGTATCGTAATTTTCATTCATGGGTGTTTTTGGCATGGACATATTTTAGACGGGCATATTCCACAATCGAATACCGATTTCTGGCGTAAGAAAATTGAGAAGAACCAGTTAAGGGATGGGCAAAACAAGAAAAAGTTGCTGGCCATGGGGTGGGCTGTCATCACAATCTGGGAATGCCAACTAAAACCTACTGTACGTAAACAGACCCTGTCTGAACTGGAGTATTATATTCATAAACATTATTTAGACCGACATGGGTTAAGGCAATCATATTACTTGGGAGATAAGGAAGAAGACAGGTTCGTCGCAGAAGAACAGGAGGAATATAAGAAAAGGCCCAATAAAATAAATCCTAGTGATGAGCATAACGAAAATAAGCCTTAAAATAAGAGGTGACGATAAACAGTGTTGATTCCTTTATTCGATTGGCAATGTCACTATTTCGTTGTTTTTATATAGCTGTCCTAGATACTGTGATTTAATTCTGAACTGACTTCGTTTCTTGATTTTGGGATTTGTAGAAACATTTTCCATTTTTATTCCAGGATCATAATAGATGTTTCCGATAGCCATCTGTCGTAGAAAAAGCTGAAAGTCTGTACCTGTACCTAAAATGATTTTATTCCCGTATTTATATTTTCGTTCATTTTTTGTCTGAGATAGCGAAGGAACATAACACGCTTGATTGTGTTTTCTGTTCCAATGCAAAAGCATTGATGAAAAACTCCATGATGCCGCTTCATTTCCACAATTATCTATTAATGCGATTCGTCCGTTTGAGTTTCTAATTTTACCACTTTCAATGTCGAAACCTATTAATTTCATTTCGAGGTTAGTTGAAGAATGACGTAGCCCGACTTTATGAATTCCTCCAAAATTTATACGGTCTTCCCGACCAGTTTTATCTGGATAGCCGTATGTATGTAGGAACTCTTCCGCTCCACATGTTTTATAAATTCCATCAGTCGGCTCGGGTGTCATCAAGGTAATAACAGCCGAATTTATCCGCTCTAAGTTTGTTACTCCATATTGTTTTATTTCCCAACCCAAAAAATCAGGCTCAGAATAGCCGTTGGGAGTAATTCCTAATTCAGCCTCCAATGTATAACCTCCACAATTTGGGAAGAGGCATGGTAAAATATTTCCATTTTTATCTAATCGTTTTGAGGTTATCCAATCTAGTTGATAAATACGATATAATTCATCAAGCAATCTCTGTTTATTGTTAACTGCTCTTGGTAAATCGATAACTTTAAAAACTCCGATCTGATCATTGGCTTGCAATGCATTGAATTCATTTGCGATTTCAGAAGTTGGAGAAGTAACATAACCTAAAATATGGCCTTTGGTAGTTACACTTAGAAACAGGAGCCTGTCGGCTAACCTTTGTGTCATCAGTTCAGAAGGAGGATTTTCGCACCTGGTCAGGAAGCCGGAAAATCTTACTTCCGGATATTTTGGGTATAAAATAAGTTGTGAGTTTGGTGCTGGATAAATATTTCCGTCATTACCAATCCAAGAAAAATTGATTGAAGCCTTAAAACGTTCTCTGTTCCAATCTCCTGCTTCCTCTGTTTGGATTTCGGAAAGAGGAAAAATATTCAATATTTCAAAACTTCCACCTAAATAAACTTGATTTTTCGAGTTGTCATTTGGTGAAAGCTTTTTCACATACAATTTTTGACAGCCATTGTCAATAAATAAGTTCTTGAGATTTTGCAGGTTCATTGATGGATAATAAAGATTTTACTAATTGTTTACCAACAGCTTGGATTAATGGCACAGTAACAGAGTTTCCAAACTGCTTATATGCTTGGTTGTCTGATACGGGAATGATGAAGTTATCCGGAAATCCTTGCAATCTGGCACATTCTCTGGGTGTTAATCTTCTAGGATTTATTCCTTCTTGAGGAATCAAGATTTCGGAACCATCTTTATAATATCGTGCAGAGAGAGTTCTAGAGGTACTGTTCAGGTCAGTTAACCCGAATCCGAACCCGTTGCCTTTTGCTTTGTGTTTTTCAGCATAGGTTTGCAGGTAATTCCAGAGTTTGTCGGAGAGTGTGTATTTACTCTCAACATTTTCTTCTAGAATTTCCTTAATTGATGAATTTGGTTCAGGGAGTTTAGGAAATCTAAAATTCTCTTCTCCATGGAAAAAATCATTTCTAAAACCGATGATCAAAATCCTTTCACGATTTTGAGGGACAAAATGTTTGCCGTTCAAAACTCTATAATGAATGGAATACCCTAAACCTGTCAATGTGTTGCTGATAACTTTGAAAGTATTTCCTTTATCGTGAGATACAAGATTCTTGACATTTTCCAGCATAAAAGTCTTTGGACGTTTATATTCCAAAATTCTTGCGATGTCGAAAAAAAGTGTTCCTTGCGTTTCATCCAAGAAGCCGTGATTTCTCCCCAGAGCCTTTTTTTTGGAAACACCTGCGATCGAGAAGGGCTGGCAAGGAAAACCTCCTAAAAGTATATCATGGTCAGGGATGGTTCTTTCATTAATTTGCGTGATGTCTCCAAAAGGAACTTCTCCAAAATTAGCTTCATATGTTTTTTTTGCAAAGTTATTCCATTCACTTGAAAATACACATTTCCCACCCAAATTTTGGTATGCTAATCTTATACCTCCAATTCCGGCGAATAAATCAATAAATTTGAATTTGGGCTTGCCTGTAGGGGGGAAGGGTATGTCGTATTTAAACGGTATGTAAAACTGATCGGGTTCTTCTACAACAGGTAAAATTTCTTCCTGAAGATACTGTTCTGCATAATATTTAAAGTGTTCGGAATCAATAGTCTTGTAGGTTTGCCAATAATGCGTTAAATGAGCAAAACCATTATTCAAGTGTTTGTCTACATTTATATTGAGCTGTTTTTTTATGTCATTGTATGTTGCCATTAAATCTATTCTTTGTCTTTATGCATACTTTACAAAAATACGAAAAATGATTGGATTTGTTCGGCTTTCTATCGTTGTTTTTGGATGAATTGCAAACTCCGGTTCCGTTATGACCGTATTAGTCGATACCCAAGACAAGTTCGTTGCTGGGAGATTCTGCAAGGAGCAGGGGATCAACCCTAGGGAAGTGTCCTAACGAATCTAATAAAGGTCTAAAGATTGAGAGGTAATGATTACGTAAGTGCTAGTGCTCCAGAATCTGTAGAGGGCGATAATAAATCAAAAACTGAAAGTAAAATATTATGGGTTTGAAGTCTGGACTTCAAACCTCCAATTACCAACTTACACAGTTCGTGGGATACTCCCGAATATCATTCATCATTTTCAGCACCAGACTCGTTATATCTAAGGTAGTCTTCTATAAAATCAAGACAAACAGGAGTAATTTCTTCTTTTTTTACTTTTTCAATAAAATCATACACATCATCAAGATAATATATCTCCTCCCCATCCGGGTCATTTCCATAGCCATATGAAATATCTAGTATGACTTCTGCTAATTTGTTTATTTCATTTGTCTTTATTTCAAACAAAACACTACTATGATCGGAAGGTGAAACGTAATGATAAGAAAACTTATATGCAATTTCACTTAACTTTTGTCCAGCAAAAGCCAACATAGCATAATCATTTTCTATATTGACATTTGAGCTGTGAAAAACTTGAGTTGATCTTGGTATATAAATTTCAAATGGCTGTGCTTTTTCATCTAATAAACGAGCTATAATATCATCTACATCATTTGTTTGTATATCTTGAATCTCTATCATAATCAATGTCTAATTTATAATTAATTCCCTGCTATTCTCAACCATTCGGATTCGTCAAGTCCGATGCGAGAAAGAGAAGAAACATAATTTGTAACTATTCTTTGTGAGTGTAAATCTTTCAAATCTAAGACCCATTCATATTTCTCTCCTTCTTCATAAATTTGCGTAAATGTATATTTTTCATTATCTAGTACTCCTTTTACTTCGCCTTCATCACAATTACACCTAAATTTAATAGTTCTTATTGAATATGATTTTTTATCTAGTTTTAGTTTTACTCCCTCTGGTGTGATTATGTGAAATTTGTTTTCATTTGTTGTTGTTAATGGTAAGAATAAGAATTTCCTTTCCTCATCTCTTTTTATTCTGACAGAGTCACATCGTTGTTGAATGCAGACATAATAATTGTCTTGGTTTACAGAACTTTTGATAATTGTACCTAAGGTTAATTTAGGCACTGTATTTTGAGGAATAAACAAGCTTTTATGATGGGTTAATTTAGCAAACTGAGAATCAACCATGTCCCTCTTATTATGATCTGCGAGATTTAAAAATAGTTCTGTTGACTTTAATTCTCGATATGATTTTACTTCCCCGTTACTCAGCCCTTTATTTTTAAAAGTGTTTGAAAAACGTTTATCAATATCTTCTTCACTAGAATGTACTACTAATTTAAGCAAATCCTTTGTTCGTCGAAAAATTTTGCTATTGACAGTAAAGTCTTCATCAATTATCTTACTATCTATCCAAGTATCTATTAATTCTTGCTGTATTTTTTGTGAAATAGATGAGTAATTTAATAAGTCGGAAATAGTATCTCCAAATAACTTTAACAATAAATCTTCCGAATCATTTTGAATCGGCAAGATAGCTTTGTGTCCCATATAGGAAGCATCTAATTCCTTGGAAAACAAACTGAGTATTTTGTGTGAATTATTTCGGATTGTAGCTAGTGCCAATAAAGCAAAATTTGATAATAACCCTGAAGTCATTACAGTAAGTTCATTTAAAACAAATGATGGCAAATCTTCATATCGTAAAATTTTATCTTGGAGATGAGGACGTTGATTGAATCTTATATCGTCACCATCTCCATTTGATTTTGTTCTAACTAAGATTCTGATATTTGCTGAAAAAACTTCACAATTCTGTTCTTTTAACTCAAATTGTTGACTTTGGACTGATATATATTCATAAATATTTTGGGTTATTTCGTCTAAAATATCTTCTCCAGTATATATAACAATTAATTTTAAGTTACTATCTCCAGCACTACTTACTAATTCACTAATAATTTGTTTAGTATATTGTCCTCTAGGGTCTTCTTCATCCGCATCTACATCTTGATCTTCGTCTATTATTTCATTTCGAAGTTCAATAAACCAATCGAGGATAACAACATCTGCTTTTTTTGAAATTTCTTTGAAATCTTCAATATCAGATAGAGTTATGGGGTTATATACTGCACAAATTTTTTTTTCTTTGGCGAACGCCTTTGATATTTTAAATGCATCAAAAGCATGCTGACTATTGTTTTGTTCTGAACCTACAACCACATTATTATTTCCAAATGCCTTATCATCAAGAAATACGATACTTTGCAAAAAATTATTAGTTATGTCTTTTGATTTTTCAAAAAAAACAGTATTCATCTCAGTATCATTTAATTTTTTCGATTTTAAAAGAAACTGTGCAACCTTCTCGAGGTACCGCAACAGAAATGTTATAATTCTCTGCATTTAATACTTCTTTACTAATACTTAGTCCCATACCGCGTCCATTCGGCTTTCTGGAAAAGCCTAATTCAAACATTCGTTCTTTATCTTGAGGAAGAATTTCTACTCCATTATTAGAAATATAAATACCAGAATCATCCGCGTGCAATCTTATTGTTTTCTCTTCTGCATCGCTTTGTTTAAGCCAGTATATTGCATTATCAACTATATTAACAAAAACAGGATAAAAGGTAGATCGAAATCCATAAATCTTCCTCTTGGCATATCCTTTTGTATGCTTAAATTTGATATCATGTCTTTCAAATCTGGATTTAAATAAGTCTATCAAAAATGTTTTTATTTCCAACAAAGAGATATCTTCTCGTTTCCGATTTAAACGTCTGTTTAGTGGAGTAAATAAATTCAGATACCCATCTAAATGGTCAAAATTAGCTTTAATGTTTTTGTATATTCCTTCAATTTGTTGATCAACATCCGACCATGCTCTTAAATCTTTAAGGCTACTTCTAATGGATTTGATCGTACTGTTAAATTCGTGGTTAAGGATGCCTACTGCTAGGCCTAACTGACTTAATTCTACGTCAGTCTGAACGCGCTCTCTTAGTTCTTCCAATTCTTCCGATAAAGCATCCGTAATTTGATCGTTCGTTATAATTTGTCCGTCCACATCCTTTTCTATATAGAATCCTTCAAATTGACGAATGATTTTATCCATGACAAAAGTATTCCTGCTGCTAATCATTTCAATTTCATCTTCCATAGCTTTTCTTTCTTTAACCAAATCAAAATCTTCGGAGTCAAGCATACTCAGATTTTTGAAGCGATCTCTGACGGTTCTTATTTGATTATCCAAATCCAAGATCAAGTCGGAAGTAAATTCTTTTATTCTTTTCGATACTTCATGAACGATTTCATTAGTTTCATTTTTCTTTTCCGTATTAGTTTTTTTTGCTTCGGTCGATATGAGTTCTACGGCTTGTTCTAAACGTTTCCGTTTGCTTATTTCAATGTTAAGCTTCTTTGTGTATTCGGAAACAATAATGTCTATTTCATCTACAGCATTTTTGAATAATGTTTCTTCTAATATTCGGAATTCTTTCAAATAAGTGTCAAAATCAATTCTCGCTGATTTTGAAATGACGAATCCTTTAGGGGTAGAAACGGTAATTTTCTTTTTATAATCGTTTATTTTTTGGCGTGCTTCAAATTCATAATCAATAATTCTTTGTCCGGCTTCGTCCATATCCTTATAATACACAACGGTGTTGAATTTTTTTCTCGTATCGGTAAGGATTTCATTTACAGTAATATCAAATTTATTTGATATTAGATTTTTAAAGAATAAATCAAGCTCTTTAAGGAACTTGTCTTTTCTCCCTTTTGCTAGTTCTTCTCGTCTTTTTAATGCTAAGTGATATGTGTTAATTTCGTTCTTCTTTTTAACCCAAAACTCTGATTGTGGACTTTCTCCTTTTTCATCAAAAAAATCAGCGGCCAATTGTATGAAAAAGTTCTTGAGTATGGCTTGCATTTGTCTGTATGCTTTATTCTCTATAAAACCTTCTCGTCCCGCTTTTTCTACAAGTTCACAATTATTTTTTGCCGTAATCTCAATAGCACCAAACATTCTCCTATATGAAAAAAAATAAGTGGATATTCTTTTTGTCCTATTTTTCTCTATATCTAAAAAATCATAATCGGAATTTCCATAAGGTAACACCCTTATATTATCTTTGTAGATATATAAACCTCCAAATTTATCTCCTTTAGATTTTATTATGGCCCAATTTTCCGTATCAACCCGAGAACTTTTTAAGTCTCCTTGCAAATAGGCAAAGTTTATTTTAAATTCTCCACAATTTGTTTCTTTAAAATTATTATCTCTCCAATTTACAATATGATCATAAGTTTTTTCCCCATAAATCTTTATAGTTCCTTTAAATTGACCGAACTTGTCAAACATCCCTTGGAAATGATGGTCTGCCAATTCAAATTCTTCGGGTGTAAAGAATTGTTCTTTATCTATTAAGTTTTCGTAAAGACCATCGTCCCCTCTATAATCTCTAAATGAAATATCTATCACGGGAACTGGATGCCCTGGAGTCATTGTATTATGAAACCCGATTAGCATTTTCTCAATGGATGTGGCCTCTGTACTATCTTTTTCTCCCTCAATATCAAAGACTAAAGTTTCGTTTACGGGTGATATATAAAAAAATGTGCCTCCTTTGTTTTCCGAAAATTCAAAGTTGCCGACTAATTTACTATTAAGTTCTAGAGGTGATATATTAAAATCTTCAATGGTTTTCTTTAATCGAATATAATCCTCTCTTAAAATAATGTCTTCTCGTAGTAAATTATCTAAAGATATAATGACTTCATTTTTAATATTATCTATATCATTCTTGTTCGGGAGATTTTCAAACTCTTTAACTGGGATTACGATGTCCTCTAAATTAATACCAGGTAATTCAAATAATTCCCAATTTATAAAAACAACAACTACCTTGTAATTTTTTTCTCTTAATTTAGCCTTTGTGATAATAAGAACTTGTTTCCCTATGGATGCAATAGCTAATCTACCGATTCCCTTTTCTCCCATTACAGGTCTCAACGGTTTCGAGTTGTCTATTGGGGGTAATGTTGTTTTTTTATTTGCGAATTTACTTTCAGTACCAATTGTGAGCCATCTCGTTTCAAATTCATTTTTAGTCATACCAAGTCCATCATCCCTCAGTACGATTAAATTATCTTTTCTTAGAAAATCTATATCGAACTTATCGGCATAAGCATCGTGAGCGTTTTTTATAAGCTCATTAATAGCCGTAGGTATGCCAGCTATTTGCTGCCTGCCAAGTAAATCTAATGCTCGTGCTCGTGTTTTAAACTGCGCCATCAAATAAACTGTTTATTATTGATAATCCTACTCTTTTTGCATATTCTGGCGGAACCGCATTACCGATGAGTTTTGCCGTAGCAGCAATACTGGTAGTTTTAAAAATATAGTTTTTAGGAAATGTCTGTAAAGTAGCTCCTTCCCTTAAAGAAATTGCTCGATCTTCTTCCGGGTGAGCAAATCGACCATTTGATATGCTGAAAAATTTTGTAGTGATAGTTGATGCCGGTTTATTCCAAAACATTCTACCATAAGTATCTTTAAAGCTATCATCCTTCCCTATGAAACATTTTAATTGGAGAAGCGGGTTATCTTTCCATGCAAATCTATCTCCACCATCATGAGGGGTTACAGCTAATCTTTCCAAGCAAATCGGTTGCAATCCAGCTACTGTATGATTAAAATCTGTTATGTCCTTATGACCGGCAGCGATTTTCTCAAATCCGTTATGTTCACCGATGAACATTGATAATAGAGCTTGTTTTCCATCTGCTTCTGGCAAAAATATATTATCCGTTACTCGTGATGCAATTAAAGAGAATCGTTTTCTCGATTGAGGAACTCCATAATAACTTAAATCTATGACATCTTCACATACTTTGTAATTTTTCTCTTTGAGAAATTTCAAAAATTCCGGAAGAATACTTTTCTCATTTGTTTTAAGTCCTGGAACATTTTCGACAACAACGTATCCCGGATTATAATAATCAATAAATCTTGAAAAGTTTAGAAGTAAATCTTTCGATTTTTTTGATTTCTCTTTGTCGGTATTTATAATACTATAAAATTGACAAGGGCTACAACCAACAAGAATTAAAAAATCATCATTCTTTTGGATGTTAAAATTTCTTTCAAAATAATTACTTCTAAGCTTTTTAATATCAGAAAAAACAAATTTAGTCCCCGGATTATTAATTTCGTATGTTTCCTTAGCATCTTTATCAAAATCAACTCCAGCAATAACATTGATCCCTACTTGGCGAAGCCCATAAGTCATACCTCCACCGCCACAAAAGAAATCCACTGCTTTAAACTTTATACTCATTATATTCACTCCTTCGTTTTTGTAGAAACCAATAAATCTTTCAAATCAACATCAAGAATGTTAGTTATTTCAATATATGTTTCAATAGTGGGTTGCTTCTCATTAGTACACCATCGAGAAATAGTTGATACTGTTTCTCCTAATTGTATGGTCCGCCATCATATTTATTAATCTAACATACAAATTTATTGTTTCTGTACCACTTGTGCAACTATTATTCAGATAATTTGTCACTAATATAAGTACTTTCGGTTCGCATCTAAATGTTCTTTGTTTCACAAATATAAAATGGATTATTTTTTTCTTAAATCCTAGTTAATTTGTAAGCCCCCCGACAGTCTGTGCAAAAACTCTATTTTATTATAATAATTTCCCATTAATGGGAGCAAGGGTTTGCTCTGGTGTAGTTTGTAGTTCGTACTCCTCATGGAAATTGAAAAATGTGTAGAGAACAATGCATGTAGGTTTTGTTGTGCATAGTATTCAGTCATCTTTTTCTATAGCTCTATGGAACCCATAAAACCCTTCTGGATCCATGCCATCCATATATTCATCTTGAATTATTTCAAGGATTTCTTTTATTTGGTCTTGGTCTTTTAACTCCAACTCTTCATCCATCATATCCGATTTCACGAATGTTTTACCGTTTTTCTCATATACCTTGAATAGACCGTATTCATCAGTTTCAGTTATTGCCCTATACAAGCAGTATATTTCTTCATAACCTTCTAAATCCAGTGCTGATAACCAATCGTATATTTCCGAATTATCACCACTACCAGTTAGTAATTCTATGGTTTCAATTAGGTCATAAACGTTCTCTCTATTCAAGGTGGTATTAAAACCGTGAATGAGTTGATTTCTTAATTGATTCAGCATTTCTAACTTTCTCAATAGAGATTGTCCTATAATACCAAAGGTGTAGAGACTTTTCATTAGATGTAAAGGTGGTCTTTTAGACAAATCATCTTTTAGTTCTAATGAGTTTAGCTTAAATCTTATTCCTGCTTCTAAAGTTGACCAGGCCAAAAGGAATGCAGGTTCAATATTATTATCAATTAATAAATCTTTACAAACTTGAATTCTTTGTTGAATCTTATTTAAGTCAATTAATATTAATTGGTTGTCGATTGAAAACTTATTTCTAGGATTTGTAAAAACTAATTCAAATCGCCAATTATTTTTAGAATTTACAATGTTGGCTAATTTTTTAAGAGATTTAAAGTCGGTTTTGGATTCAGAGGATTTTACTTTAATAACAACATTATCCGTTTCACTTAATGCGATTAAGTCAGGACGGAAATTTTTGATAAAACTAGGTACTGTTGAAGAAGACCTAGGCTCAATAATTACCTCGTAGCCCTTATTTTTGTAATCACGAGCTATCTCTTTTATTTTTCTTTCTATGCCTTGTATATATTTTGAATCCATTAGTCTAGCCCTTGATTGTTAACGAATTTTTGAACTTTTACGTGAATAAAGTCAGTCCCTTGACTAAATCCTTCGAGAATTTTCGCGGAAACATTACGGATTTTATAGCTCCCGTTTATATCTTTTCTTCTGCTTCTCGTATCGACCACCTGAGCGTCATCTACATATATAATTCCGTTTAGTGAATCTTGAATTAGCTTAATGATATTATCTACATCACCTGATTGAGTTTCGTAGTAATAAGTGATAATGATTTCGACCTCATCGTTCGTGGCTACAAAACCAACAGGAAGAGCATTGGTCGCTTCTCTTGCAACCATTGCTTTATAATTACTCTTTCTAGCCTTGTTTTTCGACTGCAAGGACAAAGGAGGCCCGGGAAATATAAATTCTATTGGAAACATTTATTCTGTTTTCATATTATGCACAACGTTCCGGGGCTTGGCGTTCGGGCGGGAAAGTCCGCAGGAACGTCAGCTCGCCTGACGCCAACCCCGTTTTAGGTACAGTTGAAATTTATAAAGAATAAGTATTATCAAAGTATTGTTTTAATATTTTAATGTGATCAACAGGGATACCATAATCATATATAAATCTTTCTACTATTGGTTCTGGACTTGGATTTAAAATTATAATTTGGGGTATACTGTTTCTTTTATTAAACGCTTTCTTAAATAATTTATCTGTTCTTATATCAGTAATTGGAAAAGAATACCCAATTATATGAATCTCATCAGCCATCATCAATTCATCTTCGGCTTTTTCCCAAATATTTTTGAATAGAGAACCAAATAAATCATATTCTTTTTTCTTAACTGGTGGAATTATTAGAGGCATTGAAACCAATCCTTCATTACTAGAAGTTCCTACAGGCATGTTAGGAAAATTAATTCTTGTTCTTGCATATATATAACCATCCGAAGCTTTTTTACCTTTTAATGGTAAATTCGGTGGATAATATCCATATGAAAATTCTTCATACCCATCCATATATCGACCTGCATATGTTGGATATGGTTCTATTGAGTATTCATATACATAAAAATCTTCAACATTAGTTTCTTGACTCAATTCAATAGTACCGTCATTGCTAGGTTGAATATGACTTGTTAGCCAATTGCTAGAACCATGTAATTTTAATAAAATATTTGTGTTTCTAGCTTTTGCATTCGTATTATTTACCCACTCATTTCTATAAATTGCAGTAGGGGAAATATAGTATCCATCAGATACATCCCAAGAAGTTTCAGCCTTTAATGCCCTGTCCATCAAAGTATCCCAATTAAATGTAATAATTGAATCTTCTGGCATTAATTGTTTTGCTAAATTAATATGGGCTTTCGAAATTTTTCCGTTTTGTATCTCATTGATAACATTGACAAATAGAAATATTAATTCATTAAATGCTTTTAATAAACGAACATCATATCCATGACTAAAAAAATCACCTCTACTTAAAGCTATATATAGTTCTTCTTGTATTTCAGAATGTAATATTTCTATATCTTCTGAAAAATCCAAAAAGTCTAAAATATCTGCGTTATTTCTCTCAGAAATGTATGTTATAATATTTCCAATTAATACCCAAGGGTTTTCAGATATATCCAAAAGTCTAAAGGTTTCAAAAAAATCTTTAGCAATAGGCATTCTAACCTTTGTCTTAGAATCACCATAACTTTTTGAAGCTCCAGCTCCAAGAATTATTACTTTTTTCATTTAAAGTTTTTGCGAATCAATTGCACCTAACGTTTATTTATGTAATAGAGATGAAACATTCGTAAATACGAAACTTATAACATGCGTAAATCTTATTTTATTATCTTTTGTCGGTTGATCTAAATTAATTTATTATTAGATATGTGCTTTGTGTTTATTTTTCTCTATGTCTTTTGCATTTATGCAAGTTGTTGCATATTGGGGTATGATAAGTTCCAGTATCCAAAAATACAGATTTTATTGATTTACCGTTCAATAAAGCGAAAAAATTATCTCTTTCACGCTCTTTATACAAAGCCATATTATTCCATGAGCGGGTATCTTTTTATTCTTAACCATTATTTATAGTGTTTGCCTGTTTTCTAAGCCCGTCGAATTCGATGGATTTTTACTATAATCATTTTAATTATGGCAAATTCGCCGTAGTTAAAACGTCCGGCACTTAAAAGTCAACTCTTTCTATCAACAATTTCCAGCAATTGTTCAACTTCACGCCTCAAGTATTTGATTTCCTCCTTTAACCATTTAATCTCTTCGTTTTTGGCAGAGAGAAGTTCATTGACAACTTTTTGGGGAATATAGTTGTCACATACAGTCTTGAGAACTTCAAAAGTTTCTATTCTTTCTCTTTTTTTAAAGATTCAATTTTTTCTCTTTCAATCTTTAATAACTCCTCGAATAATTTTATTGCCTGCTCCATAGAAAAGTGGTTGAGATTATCAACACTATTGATAGGACCTATGTTGGATGCACTCACATGACAATTTTCATTAAAATTATTTGTGCAATATAGAACTGTTTCTTCGTTGTATTTCTTTAATCCTTCTATGGTTACCCCTAATGCTGAGGCGATTTCTTTCAATCGCTCATCGTTCAGTTTTTCTGCTTGCTCCATTTTTGAGATAGCCTGCCTTGTCACTCCCAACATATTTGCTAATTCGGTTTGGGTTATTCCCCGAAGCCTGCGTACCCGTTCAATTTTTCTTCCAAGATGAATTGAATCTGTGTAGTCTGTTTTTTCCATATCTCACTATATTTATATCGCACATACTGAGAGCAAAGATAGTAAAAATCACCTGTTTTTCAACAATTCAATCTTCTCTCTTTCACTTTGTAACAGACGCTCGTATAGTTCAGCTATTTTTTCAATAGGATTAATCTGTTGTAATGCTGCATAAACAGTTGCTGTTGCTCCTTCAGAAATCGTTGCATCTTTATAACTATTGATATTATAAACTGCCTTTTCAGCATCAAAATCCCTGATCGTTTCAGAAGATACTCCTAACACTTCAGCAATTCGGAGTAATAATCCTTCTTCTACTTCCTCCTGTTTTTCAATGACTGAAACTTCCTGCTTGCTAATACCAAGACTAGTAGCTAAAACCTCCTGATCTATGCCTAAAAGTATCCGTATATTTTCCACATTGGGTCCGGTATGATTTTCATTCAATTTCCCTGTTGGTTCTGCAATCATTTTGTGGTGTTTTTAGTGTGAATATCAAAGACAAAATTAATAAGAATCATTTGTTTTTCAACAATTCAATCTTCTCCCTTTCACTTTGTAACAAGCGTTCGTAGAGTTCAACTATTTTTTCAATGGGATTAATTTGTTGTAATGCTGCGTAAACCGTCGTTGTTGCCCCTTCATAAATCGTTGCATCCTTATAACTATTAATATTATAAATTGCCTTTTCAACATCGAAGTCTCTTATCACTTCAGGAGATACTCCCAACACTTCTGCAATCCGGAGTAATAACTCTTCATCTATTTCATCCTGTTTTTCGATCTTTGATACCTCTGATGCGCTAATACCGAGACCGACAGCCAAAGTTTCTTGCTTTATGCCTAAAAAAACACGTATCCTTTGTATTTTACGTCCGGTACAATTTTTATTCGATTTTTTCTCTGATTCCGCAATCATTTTGCCATTTTTTTTGAAATGAATCGATTTTCCAAAGGTATAAAAAATAAAGCAACCGATTTAAAAAAAAGTGCAACTTTATTTTTTTTGATCCGGAGTTCGGAACATCTAATTTTGCTCGCGTGAATACACTCAGGGTAGTAATCAATTACGGCAACAGGCTAAACATACAATGAAAATTACGGGGGTAATACCGAGTACCCTTACATCGCAATTGGGCGAATCGACAACAAAGACAGGAAGTTGTTTAAATCCGCCACGAGTTCCTCCTATATACAAAATGAGTTAAATATTATATACACAATAGTTTAATTATACACCATGATTCTAAAAGATAAATTTAATTATCCTTCACGACGTCCGTTGGTACGGGTGGACTTACGGGATACAGACACAAGATTCCGGTCATTATTCTTACCGCTGGCTGGACTGATCGCTTCCATGCTATTACTGGCTGTGGCAAGTGCATGTACTAACCAGCCGGACGAACCTGAATTTGACAAAACGAATATCCGGTCGCTCATGATTAAGGCTGCCGACTGGCAATTGAAGAACCCGAAGCATAACCCGAAAGATTGGACAAATGGGGCTTTTTACGCCGGCCTGTTCGCTACGTGGGAGACTACCAGGTCGGATCATATTTATGACGCTCTATTAAGAATGGGGAATACCAACCAATGGGAACCTTACAGGCGTTTTTACCATGCTGACGATGTGGCTATCTGCCAGACCTATATCGACCTTTACAGGATAGAGAAAAAACAGGAGATGATTCGTCCGACGATCGATACGATCGGCCTCTTTATTGAAAGACCCTATCCCACAAGTGGAAAGGTGGATATCATCAAATGGTGGTGGTGCGACGCCCTTTTCATGGGACCTCCCGTACTGGTCAAGTTAGGGGTTACCCTGGATGATCCTTCCTATTTTACCGCAAACGATAAATACTTTAAAGAATGCTACGACTTATTGTACAATAAAGAAGAAAAACTTTTTGCACGCGACCTGAACTACGTGATAAAGAACGACAGCAGTGACCGTTATGAAACGAACGGGAAGCGGATTTTCTGGTCGCGCGGCAACGGCTGGGTGATGGGCGGACTGGTACGTATCCTTAAAGAGCTTCCGGCCGATTACCCTGAACGTCCTTTTTATGAGGGATTATATAAAGAGATGGCCGAAAGGGTCATAGGGCTTCAGCAGGAAGACGGTTTATGGAGAGCCAGCCTGCTCGATCCGGAATCTTATCCCGGTGGGGAGGTCAGTGGATCGGGTTTCTTTTGCTACGCGCTGGCCTGGGGGATTAACAACAAGTTGCTTGACAAAGATATTTACCTTCCGGCAGTCCGAAAAGCCTGGACGGGATTAACCCGGTGTGTGAATGAGGAAGGCCGGGTAGGGTGGGTACAGCCGATAGGTGCCGACCCGCAGAAAAACTTCTCTCCCGACAGTTGGGAAGTGTACGGTACCGGCACTTTTCTGCTTTCGGGAAGCGAAGTGATTAAATTACCGAAAAGATAACCTATAGACAATTCAAAGATAACCTGCCATTCTTTTCCGGCTCTATAAGGCCGACTGACTCGGTTGTGCAGGTACACACCTATTTAATCATTTTTTAATTATACTAAATCAATAGAGATGAGAAAAACAATCATGTTATTTATTTTGTGTGTCTTTTCCCATTCGTTAATCGCACAACAAGTAACGATAAGAGGAAAGGTACTGGATGCTGATGGGAACGCCTTGCCCGGAGTTACCATTGTTGTTGTTGGAACCACAACGGGTACGACAACAGATATCGATGGAGATTATGTACTCAGTAATGTGAAGGCAGGAAGTACCCTGCGTTTCAGTTTTATGGGTTTTGTTTCTCAAGAGTTCGCGGTTGATGCTAACAAACCGGTAATCAACGTGATCATGTTGGAGGAAACGAGCATGCTGGATGAAGTCACAGTGGTTGCTTTCGGAACACAGAAAAAGGAAAGCGTGGTGGCATCGATCACCACCGTCAAGCCTTCCGACCTGAAAATGCCGACGAGCAATCTTACTACCTCATTTGCCGGACAGATTGCCGGGATGATCTCCTATCAAACTTCCGGTGAACCGGGCGCAGATAATGCGGACTTTTTCATCCGTGGAGTCACTACATTCGGTTACAATGTGGATCCTCTTATTCTGGTGGACAATATTGAAATTTCGAAAACGGAACTGGCCCGTATCCAGCCCGATGACATAGAGAGTTTTTCCATTATGAAAGATGCCGCGGCAACTGCCCTTTATGGGGCAAGGGGCGCCAACGGCGTGATCCTGATAAAGACCAAAGAGGGACGGGTAGGGCGTGCCCAGTTGAATGTCAGGATTGAGAGCAATATCTCGCAACCTACCCACAAGATAAAGCTGGCCGATCCCATCACCTATATGAGAATGCATAATGAAGCATTTATCACCCGCGACCCGAGGGCTCCCCTTTTATATTCGGACGACAAGATAGAGAACACCGAACGGGGTTTGTATCCTCTCTTGTATCCCGTAACCGACTGGCGGTCGGAACTGATGAAAGATTATTCTACCAGCCACCGGGTAAACCTGAATATACGGGGAGGGGGTAATATCGCCCGTTATTATGTGGCCGCAGCCTACACAAAAGATGGCGGCATCCTGAAGGTCGACTCCCGCAATAACTTTAACAATAATATCGACCTCGATATATATACCTTGCGTTCGAACGTCAATATCGACCTTTCCAAGACAACCGAGTTGAAAGTAAGCCTCGACGGCACGTTTGAAGACTATAGCGGCCCCCTTAACAGCGGATCGTCGATGTACGGCCTGATCATGAAGAGCAACCCTGTCTTATTTCCGGCCTACTATCCTATAGATGACGATCATAAATACGTCACCCATACGCTCTTCGGCAATGCTGAAGACGGACAATACCTGAACCCTTATGCCCAAATGGTGCGGGGTTACCGGGAATACAATAAATCCATCATGGGGGCGCAGATCGAGTTAAAACAGGACATGGACTTTCTGGTGGACGGGTTAACTGTCAGGGCGCTGTTTAATACCAAGCGGGAAGCGCTCAGCGCGATCTCACGATCTTACTCTCCCTACTATTATAAATTGGGGGAACATAATTATTTGACTGGTGACTATCAGGTAGATATCATCAATCCGGACGCCAGCGGGGAGAACTTGATATCTATCGTTGAAATACCGGAGGTAATAAATACCACTTATTTTGAATCGTCTGCTATGTACGGTAAGAATATCAATGAATTACATGACATCAATGCACAACTGGTATTCACAATGCGTAACAGGACTGTTCCCGCTACCGACGATGATGTTTTTACGGTACTGGGATCACTTCCCTACAGGAATGTGGGACTTGCCGGAAGGGCTTCGTATGCTTATAAGAGCAAGTACTTTGTGGAAGCGAACTTCGGATATAATGGCTCCGAGCGTTTTTCCAAACAACACCGTTGGGGATTCTTCCCGTCGATCAGTGGAGGCTGGATGATGTCGAACGAGAAGTTCTTCGATCCGCTAAAGAAGGTAGTCACACAATTGAAGTTACGCGGCTCTTACGGGTTAGCGGGTAACGACAATATCAGTGACCAGCGGTTTCTTTATTTATCGGATGTCAGCCTGACAGGAGGAAGCGGATACACGTTCGGTTATGAGATCGATGGTTATTCACGTCCCGGAATGGTGATAAGAAGGTATGCCGATCCTGAGATTTCGTGGGAAGTATCCCACAAAACAAACCTGGCCATGGAATTGACACTTTTTGATGATTTCAATATCATTTGGGAGTATTTCACCGAGAAGCGTAAGAGTATATTGCAGGAGCGCCGTACGATCCCCTATTCGATGGGGTTGTGGGTCAATCCGAATGCGAACCTGGGAGAAGCGAAAGGAAGAGGTACCGACTTTTCCTTTACTCACAACTATGTAGGCGGGAACTCCTTCTGGATGCAATCGAGGATGAACTTCACCTATGCGGTGAGCGAATACACCAAATACGAGGATTACGACTATGATACCGAATGGTGGAAACTGCGGATAGGTAACTCCACTACCCAGCAATACGGCTATATTGCCGAAAGGTTGTTCATTGACGAAGCGGACGTGGCTAATTCCCCTACCCAGTTCGGCAGTACACAGGTGATGGCCGGTGATATCAAATACCGCGACCTGAACGGGGACGGCGTCATCAACGACCGTGACATGGCTCCCATCGGCTATCCCACTACGCCGGAAATACAGTATGGTTTCGGTGCGTCAATGGGCTATAGGTCCTTCGACTTTTCATTCTTCTTTAACGGGGTCCACCGCCGGTCGTTCTGGATCAATTACAACACCACTTCTCCTTTTTTCAATACTACCGGTGTAGATAATACTCCCGGATATCCTCAGGGGAACAATGCCCTAATGCAATTTATCGCAGACAGCTACTGGAGCGAAGCCGACCGGAATCCTTACGCCACCTGGCCCCGGTTAGCGACGGCGCTTAGCCAGGTAAGCCATAATAACCAACGCAATACGTGGTTCATGCGTGACGGGGCATTCCTTCGGTTGAAATCCGTGGAACTGGGTTATACGCTTCCCGAAGACCTGGTATCTAAAATGAAAGTAAGCAATTTACGTGTCTATCTTTCCAGTTCCAACCTGTTTTCCATCAGTAAATTCAAACTGTGGGATGTGGAAATGGCGGGAAATGGACTGGGTTACCCCATTCAACGAACATTCAATGTGGGACTGAATATATCATTTTAAAAAATAATAGTATCGTATGAAAAATCTAAGATATTCCGTTATAATTATCTTTTTCAGCTTCATTACGGCATGTAATAACTACCTCGATGTAGTGCCGGATATGATAGCTACCATTGAAGACAATGCCTTTTCGATGCGGTCACAGGCTGAAAAGTTTTTTTTCATGTGTTATTCCTACCTGCCTATGAGCGGTTCATACAATGATGATCCGGCTTTATTGGGAGGTGATGAGATATGGTTGGCCACCCAATATACGGGGGCGAATAACGCCAAGAACCTTGCCTTGGGAGCGCAGCGTTCCGACAGTCCACTTTTCGACTTCTGGAGAGGGATCAACGGAGGACGGAACCTTTACCGTGGAATCAGCGACTGCAATATTTTCCTTGCCAATATCGACAGGGTACCCGATATCACGCTGGAAGAACGCAACCGTTGGGTGGCAGAGGTAGACGTGATCAAGGCATGGCTACACTTTTATCTTATCCGGATGTATGGCCCCATCGCCATCAAAGATGAGAATTTAAGCGTACAGGATGATACCGAGGTGACCCATGTATTCCGTAATACGATGGATGAATGCGTGGAATATTGTGTCGATAAAATGGATGACGTCCTCAGCAGGAACCATTTGATGATAACCGTACAGGACCAGGCAACCGAATTAGGGCGGATAACCAAGGGAGTTGCATTGACGATGAAAGCCAAAATGCTGGTGACATTCGCCAGTCCCTTGTTCAACGGAAATACCGATTATGCGGGATTGACAGACCGCAGGGGGATCGAAATATTCAATCCGAATAAAACGGAAGAGGAGAAAACCGCCCTATGGGTGCGGGCAGTCGATGCCTGCAAGGAGGCGATCGACTTTTTTGACGAGATCGGGCAAAATGAATTGTATCGCTATACAGGGACCCAATTTGGGAATATCTCGGAACAGACCCGCCTTAAACTAAGCATCCGGGGATCGTTGGTAGAACGGTGGAACGATGATGTCATCTGGGCCGACTCCCGGAGTTGGCCCCAGGCATACCAGCTTCAGGCCTATCCCCGTGACTTTAATGCCACGCAGGCAAACTCACAGACCACCAACAGGAATAATTTCGCTGTACCCCTGAAGATCGTCGACCAGTTCTATACGAAGAACGGGGTGCCGATGAGGGAGGACAAGACATGGGATTATATCAGCCGGTTCAGTCCAAAGATAGCCGGGACGGACCAGCTCTATTATCTGCAAGTGGGAGAAGCCACAGCCAGTATGTTTTTCGACAGGGAACCCAGACTCTACGCCAGTATAGGTTTCGACCGCGGGATATGGTTCGGTCAGGGTAATACCAGCGAAACCGGGCAGGCACCGCATGCACGTTCCGGAGAATACTCCGGGAACCAGATCTCCCATTCATGGAATGTAACCGGGATATGGCCTAAGAAAATACTGCATTGGCTCACTGTTTGCTCGGGTACCACCACGGTTACATACACCCGTTATCCCTTCCCTGTTTTCCGCCTGCCCGAACTTTACCTGATGTATGCCGAATCGTTGAACGAAGCATATAACACGCAGGAAGCACGGAATGAAGCCATCCGTTATATCGACCTGGTACGCGACAGGGCGGGATTGGAAGAGGTAGCCGAATCCTGGACCAGTTATTCAACCGATCCTACCAAGTATCAACGGCAAAACGGGTTGAGAGAGATCGTGAGGCAGGAAAAACTGATTGAATTCGTATTTGAAGGACACCGGTTCTGGGATCTCCGCCGTTGGAAGATGGCGATGGATGAATATAATAAACCGGTTACAGGATGGAATCTGGATGCCTCTGACCCGGCACTGTATTACAGGGAGACGTGGATTTATACACGTAATTTTACCCCGAGGGACTATTTCTGGCCTATTTCGGATGAAGAGATCTTAAGAAATAAAAATACACTTCAGAATTATGGTTGGTAACAAATTAAATTTTTTGATGATGAAACAGCTTAAAACAGCATTTTTTATAGCTTTTATCCTCTTTTATGCCTGTAACGACCAATTGAACAATCCCACCGGAAGCACTGGAATACCCCGGCAGGTTACGGTCAAAGAGGTGGTAAATTTCAGTGGTGCTTCCATTATATACTACGACCGCCCAAATGACGAAAACCTCCAGTACGTAAAAGCAGTCTGGACTACGGACGATGGAATTGAATATAACCAGACGGCATCCTTTTATACGGACTCGCTGCTGGTGGATGGCTTCGGCGAAGAGGGGAGCTATACGGTGAAACTATATTCGGTAAGCCATGGACAGACCTATTCCGAACCGGTAGAAGTGACGGTAAACCCGACACGCCCTCCCTATATGGTCGTACATGATAACCTCCAGATATCGCCTACTTTCATGGGTATCCGTGTTACGGCGGAAAATGAAACAGGAGCAAAATTGGCATTCCGCACGTTTAAACAGGACGAAGCCACCGATGAATGGGTCGAAGTGGGTACCTATTATACCGTAAATCCGAATGTGGAATATTTCAACCGCGGGCATGAACCCGAAATCGACCAGAATTTCCGTGTGCAGGTACGTGACAGGTGGGGGCACTGGTCACCTCCGAAAGATGTGGTCTGCTCTCCATGGTTCGAAATGGAACTGCCGAAAGATCTCTTTAGGGAAATCGCCCTTTGTAACTTGTCGGGCGACGGTTCATCAGTGCCTGACCAAACCGGTTACACTTTGCCCTCAAACTTCTGGGGACATAAAATGCACTCATGGTCAGGTTCCGCGACGTCATTCGACAGACTTTATGACGGTGTAGTCGGAGCAGGCGGAGAATGCTATCATACAAAACCGTTAGCCCCCTTTCCCCAGCATTTCACTATCGACCTCGGAGACAAGTATAACCTCAGCCGCTTCCTGTTGTGGCCACGTAACGACGCATCAAACCAGTTTCGCGGCGGACATCCCCAGATCGTCCGGGTTTACGGCGCATCGTACAACGGAGACAGTCCGAGTGAGTTGGTGGACGACATCAACGACGAAGAGGCGTGGCTGGACCTGGGACTGTTTTACCTTTCAAGGGCAGATGGTTCATTCGAACCCTACCCCGGCACAAATGATCGTACGGCTGAAGACAACGAGATACTTGTGAACGGACATGAGATGACACTGAATGCCATTGACCAACCGGTGCGTTACGTACGCGTGCAGTTCATCAAGGCTTTTGCTACAAGCCTCCACGCCGGATCGATACAGATAGGTGAAATCAGTTTTTTCGGAGCAAACTAATCATGTACTACCTAATAATATCAGCATATAATGAAACGAGCAAGAAAATTGTTCTCACCCGGGAACATGATTATTGCGAGTTCATTGAAATTAGATATTCGCTCGCTATGGCATAGCTCAAGCAAGCTTGACTCTGCTCATTTAGCTTAACGCGAATATTCCATACACCTACAAGAAAAAAATAAAATAATCGTATGAAACATAAAATACCTTTTTTTATCATTTTAGTGATCTCCCTGCTTTATTCATGTACTCCCATGGATCACAAGTACAGTGACTTCATCAAAGACGGGCCGATCACATACCTCACCAAATTGGATGAGTCAGAGGTGAAAGGAGTCGGCGGGCGCAACCGTATACGTATTGTAATTCCGGAACTGGACGATCCCCGTGCATCGAAGGTCGAAATATACTGGATGAATAAACTGGAACACCTTGTTGAGTCCATTAATCCTTCCGAAGAAACGAACATATATATCGATGACCTTGTGGAAGCATCCTACATATTTGAACTTTCAATATTGGATGATAAAGGCAATAGCTCCATACCGGTAGCCATTACCGCCACATCTTACGGTGAAATATGGGAATCCATTTTACAAAACCGCCTTATCGCATCCCAGGAGAGGGAAGGAAACGATTTCAAGATAACCTGGGATGTGAATATCGATGAAAGGTTGCTGGGTACTGAGTTTGAATGGAGACAGGGTGGACAAGGTGGGGCCGGAACTCCTTTTACCCAGTTCATTGATTCGGCACAGACGACCGGTTACCTGGAGGATTTTAAAGCAAGTTCATTCCGGTACCGTTCAGTTTATATTCCGGAACCTGATAGTGAAGATTTGTTCTATTCTTCCTGGGAATATTATATGGAAGTTCCTGGGGTTTCGGAGGCGGAATTCGACAAAGAGAGTACAACCTTTACATTACCGCAGTTAGATGATGGTTTTTGGGTAGGATATGAGTTTATGTGGACAGATAAAACATCAGGAGAGCAAAGGTCCCAGGTAACCCATACGAACACCATTACCTTGCAGGACTATGACGGCATGGCTGTCACCTATAGGGCACTGTATGAGTTTGATGATGTCGCGGTATCTTCCGAAGGTATTGAATTTTCCACTGTCCGATATGTCGATCTGGACAGGAGCAATTGGTACACAGCTCCTGAAACCCGCATTTCAGACGGCGCCCCGCTGAATAATAACAGTGAAGCCCAGGTGAATGAGAAGAATAAATCGGCTTACCTTTCCCATCCCTTATTTTTCGCTGCCTCAGGTACAGACGGGCAAATATCTCCCCGCTCACATTTCGATGGGGATGAAAATACCTACCTCTCGATGGTAAAAGGATACGGGAAAACTCACCTGGACAATCGTAACAAAACCGGAGTTTCGCACAGTTTTGGCGGTGTATCGAGTGATGGAAACGATCTTTATTTCATGATCGATCTTGGTGAAGAAGAGCCGTTCAACTATTTCAGGATGGTTTATAGGGGAGGGCAGAGCAATGGTAACCTGAAACCGCAGAAGGTAAGCTTTTTCGGTAGCAGCGATCCCGATTGTATCACCGACATGAACAGGTGGACTATAATACAGGAAAGTGTGGCCTTGCCGGGAAGCGATCTGGCATCCAACAGTTCAGATCCTGGCCATCCCGGCAGGGTGACAGGAAATGTCACGATACCAGAAAGCAGTTACCGTTTTTTCATGTTGAGGTATGATGAATGGACCGAGGCTTCCAACTCGGTAGCGATTGCAGAATTTTATCTGGGTTTATATTATTGATGAATATGTTGTAACAGATTCTGTTGATTGTAAACTGATATCGGCCGTGTCTGGTCGGTATCAAGGAGAGGGAAGAGACCGCTTCATTGTGAGATGGTCTCTTTCCTCCATCTTCTATATCGAACACTCATCCGGCCACTTTGGAATGTCCGTTTTTGTAGTAGGACTTTTATACTTCTGCCATTTTTAATACGTTACGGCATTGTTCGTTGACATTGATTCATGCCCCGTGTTTCATCACTTCATTTACAGCTTCCGACTCCAAATGTTCTCCCACTTTCTTATCAAAAGTGATCTTAAATGAATAAGCGTAGTTACAGGGTTTGTTTTCAGGAAAAGAGACTTTCAAGCCAATGTCCGTTATTTCCCAATTGATTTTTTCGTCTGATCCCAATAGGTTGATATCTATGATTTTAGCATCCGCCATAGTTTCTTGGTTCAATGATTGGATGAGTACCCCATCATCATCCCAATCGAGCATGATAGCATAGAAAACATTGCCTTTCGTCGTGAAACGAATGTCACGTACGGTATAAGGCGTTGCTTCATTATCGGAAAATGAGCCTTTGGCCGGTTCTGTCTCTCCCTCGCCGAATTTCTTCCACGGGCGTGTGCCGTAAATTGCCTCGCCGTTCACTTCCAGCCATTTTCCAATGGAAAGCAATATATTTTTCTGCTCATCGGGAATGATCCCGTCGGCCCGGGGACCTATATTCAGCAACAGGTTGCCGTTTTTACTCACAATATCCACCAAATCATGCACTATTTGTTGAGGGGTTTTGTATTCTTCCCCTTCAATATACGACCATGATCTCTTACCGATAGAAGTGTCGGTTTGCCAGGGAAATAGCATCATCTTACCGGATTTCCCCCGCTCAACATCCCACACCTGTATGTTGGTCGGATATCCTTGTTTGGTATTTACAACAACACCTTCCCCCCAATCTAAGGCATTGTTGTAATAATATGCCATGAATTTATTAAAATAAGGCATCAAAACGGGATTGTTTACCGTCCAGTCAAAATAGAATAATTTAGGTTCATATTTGTTGACTAATTCATAAGTATGCGTCAGCCATTCCTGCGCAAAATCTTCTGTATATGCCTGGTCATCGTAACGCCTCCCATAGAGGGAAATACCCATATCTTGCACGTCGGAGGGAAATTCCATTCCTCCATTAAAAAACCATGCGTTCTCGGCCCTATGCGAGGATAAGCCGAAGATAAGCCCTTCTTTCTCTACCGCACTTTTCAGGAGTCCGATAACATCCTTTTTAGGACCCATTTTTACAGCATTCCATTCATTCAGGTCGCTGTTATACATTGAGAACCCATCATGATGCTCGGCTACCGGGACAACATATTTTGCGCCTGATTTTTTGAACAACTCGGCCCATTCCTGCGCGTTGAATTGTTCAGCTTTGAATAGAGGTATAAAATCTTTGTACCCAAATTTGTCGTGCGGGCCCCATGTTTCAATATGATGCTTGTAAACCTTATGATCCTTCTGGTACATATTGCGTGAATACCATTCACTGTCAAACGCCGGGACAGTGAAAACTCCCCAGTGGATGAATATGCCGAATTTCGCATCTGCGAACCATTCCGGGGATTGATAATTTTCAGCGATATTATCCCAGTTTGGCTGAAATACTTCCGTACCTTTGGGAGAAGCAACAGAATCGATGTTGTAAAAATCTTTTTTTGTGGACTGGCATGACAGGAGTAAAAGCAAACCTATCATAATTACTGGCATTCTTTTTTTCATGAGAATCAAATTTTTAATTATTTTTGCATCTAACTTATTCATATAAATGGAATAACCGTTCCATTTTTTTCCATTTTTCCGACAAATCATCATCACAGGATGTTTCCTGAAAAACAGACATGTACTTTTCCCTTTCAGCTTGACGGGGAAGTCCGGCTAATTTGGCAAAAGCAACCTCCCAATTAAAATCCAAGGGTGTTTCAACAATCATAAAAAGAGTCGTATTACGAAAGTATATCTCCATTTCCAAAATACCCACGGAACGAATTCCTTCTCTAATCTCCGGCCAATGGTATGTTTCACTATGCCGTATGATATATTCCTGTATAAGTTCCGGATCGTCCTTTAGTTCTAATGTTTGGCAATAACGTTTTGTTGGAATCGTATGATTTTTCTGTGTATATCCTTTCGCCTTTTTCATATTTGAGTAATCTTAATTTACCACATTATCTCCTGTCATCTTTGGTGTATGAATTTCCTGTTGAATTTTCCCTATGCGTGTAAATTATTACTCCGACATGTTTTTAATGTAAGGAAGTTCCGCCAATCGTTTAAAACCGTAAAACCGGACGGCGTTTTTGCCTAAAAACAGGGCTTTTTCTTCTTCCTTCAATAAATTCGATCTGACAATAAAGTCATAAGACATCCGATAGGTAATCGCGACAATTGTGCGCGGATAATCAGAACCCCACATTAATTTATCAACCCCCACTAATTCAATCGCTTCCTTTATTGCCCAAACGGCACCCCTGAAAGGGTAAAATTCATCATGAAAGAGCCAGGTGATTCCCCCGGATTCAATCATTACATTTTTGTGGCGTGCCAGCTTGACCTGTTCCTGCCAATCTTTGCGGGTAACCATTCCAAAATGCCCGATCGCTACTTGAAGGGACGGGCATTCTTTGACCACTTCCTGCATCTCGGCTACCTGTGTGGCGCCGTCAGCCAAGTCAATTGAAAGAATGGCCTGTTTTTTTTCCATCAAACGAAACATTCTCATCATTTCATCGGAGGTAAGCCAAACCCTATTGTCTGCGGTAATCAATCGCTGGGCGGGTATTTTTATTGCCTTAAAGCCTTGGCTGATCAATTTTTCGGCATCCACGTAGAAACCGGGTTTGCGGGCATCCACCATTCCACAGCAAAAGAAACGTTCGGGATATTTCTGCTGAACTTCCAGGAGGTAGTCGTTCTGTAATCCGTCGATATACTCCTGTGTAATGACTGCCGCCGATACTTGTGCATAATCCATGTTTGAAAGTAAAATCTCAGCCGTATTTCGCCCTTCTATCATAAAAGGGGGAAGCATCTGGCGTATTTCTCCCATAAACTCGGACTTACCATTGTCGAGTGTCCTTATTGTCTTACCTTCCACAACCGTATCCTGATACAGCCAGAGATGAGCATGGGCATCGATGATCGGAAACATTTTAAAAACGTATTAATATTCGGAAAACTTCACCCGGGTTAGCGGACCATTTTTCTAATGCAGCCTGTGCCTCTTCAGGGGGATAGACAGATGTAATCAATTCATCAACCGGAAAATCACCCTGTTTTATATATTCCATGACCGCCTTGAAGTCGGCCGGCGTGGCATTTCGCGACCCTTTTATATTCACTTCCTTTTTGACAAAGTATTGTGTGTCGAAAGGTATCTTTTCTTTGGCATATCCGATATAAACCACCCTGCCGGTATAGGCCACTTCCGAAATGGAGGCAATATAAGTCTCGGGACGGCCTACTGCTTCTATAATTACATCCGCACCCCGTTGTCGTGTTATTTCCTGTACACGCTCATGTAAGTTTTCACCCACTGAATTAACAGTATATTGTGCACCCAGGCGTTTCGCCAGTTCCAGTTTTTTGTTATCGACATCCACCGCAATGACTTTTGCTCCCCGGAGGGCCGCACGGACGATGGCTCCCACGCCAATCATGCCGCAACCAATCACCATGACTGTGTCTGTATCGGTTACTTCCGCACGGTTTACGGCATGGAAGCCTACGCTCATCGGTTCTACCAATGCAAAATCGCGGACAGAAATCGCCGGGTCTGTCATTACTTTTTCCCATGGGACAAGAATATATTCCGCCATGGCTCCATTGCGTTGAACGCCTAATGTCTGGTTAAATTCACACGCATTGGGACGCCCGTTTTCACAAGCCGGGCAATGTCCGCAACTGGTGTAAGGATTGACCGTGGCGTTCACGCCCGGTTTGAAGAAAGAAGGAACGTCATCTGCCACTTCTTCTATCCGGGCACCTATTTCATGTCCCGGTATGATAGGAAGCTTTACCAAAGGGTTCAATCCTCTGAAAGTGTTGAGATCGGAACCGCAAAATCCAACGTATCCTGTTTTCAACAGTATGTGCCTGGGGGTAAGCTCCGGGTTCGGTATCTCAATAACCCGCGTTTTCCCTTGATCCGTTATTTGTATTGCTTTCATTTTTTTTCAGTTGTTAACCCAAGTATCCCGAAATCCCGGTTCGAATATATTTTGGACTTCTTTCAACAGTTCCATGTCCAAAGGTGTATTGGCATGCCGGATAGTTTTCAATACATTTTCAGGATTGGTTGTACTGAACAATGTAGTGGAAATATGGGGATTTGACACAGAAAAGCTTACAGCCAGTTGTTCAATTGAAGTGCCTTTCTTTTCGCAAAAACTGATTGCCTTTTTTGCAAGCCGTTTTAACGACTCGGGTGCAGGATGCCAATCGGGTACGCCCCGTTGGGTCAATAACCCCATAGAGTAGGGTGAAGCATTGATAATGCCTATCTCTTTTGACCCGAAATAATTGAAATAATCGGCCAAAGAGTCATCATTCAGCGTGTAATGACAAAATGATAAAACAGACTCAACCGTTCCCCGGGGTACATGGTCAATCACATATTTAAAATGACGCAGATTCAGATTGGTTATGCCCACATGTTTCACCACCCCTTCGTTTCGAAGATCGACTAAAAGTGGAAGCGTTTCATTACAAATCTGTTCCAAATCGGCAAATTCAATATCATGCACATTGATTAAATCGACATAATCGACGTGTAAACGCTCTAAACTTTCGTATACGCTTTCTTTCGCCCTTTTTGCGGAATAATCCCAAGTATTCACGCCATCTTTACCGTAACGTCCTATTTTAGTCGAAAGGTAATAACGGTCGCGTTCTATGTTTTTTAACGCTTTTCCAAGTACCATTTCCGCCTTCAAATATCCATAGTAGGGGGAGGTGTCAATAAAGTTAATTCCGTTGTCTATGGCTGTGTAAACAGCCTCAACCCCTTTTTCCTCAGTTAATGGATGAAAAACACCGCCTAACGAAGACGCACCATAGCTGATCGTGGATACCTTCATGCCTGTTTTCCCTATTTCTCTATACTCCATGCCTGTTTCCGTCAATAAAATCTTCGTTTACAAAATTAAGCATTCCCGTAAAAACTATTCTTGTACGCCATCGACATAAAGTTGCACTCTATCGATATAGCTGTTTGCTCTGTAAGAAAGTCTATACAAGTAACAGCAACTTTACAGTCCGCCGTAAAACCATATTTACAGCGGACCGTTCGTTGCTGTGGATTTATTGATCACAATCTATATAGGATTATACTAATAGCCCGTGTTTTGTGTAAGATTGGGATTTATTTCGCGTTCAGATAACGGGATTGGCCATAATTCATTTACACCACGCTTGAAATTGGTTTTTTTATAGATTATGTACCCCTCTGGATCGACATCATATTCCGTAGTGTTCGTTTCCGGGCTTGTCGCCACTTTCATTCCGGTAAATTGCCTGTTTTCCAGTTCATCGGCTATAATTCCCCATCTTAGTACGTCATAATACCGCAACCCTTCAAAAGCGAGTTCGACGCGGCGTTCCCTTCGTACAATCTTTCTGAGCTCTTCCGGGTTGGTTTCCGTTACAACCGGCATACCGGCGCGCCTGCGAATCGGATTAATCGTTAAATCCAATAATCCCTGGTCAATACCATCACCGGCCTCCAGCTTGCATTCTAAATAGCTCAACAGCACTTCGGCATATCGGATCAAACTAAAATTATTCCCGGAATTATATAGATTCGCATTCATATTAGGATCCATGAATTTTCGAATTGAATAGCCACTCCATTGTATATATTTAGATACATCATCCGGGGCCCCGGAACCGGGATAAGAGATATACGTGTCACCCCTGAATGTTGTATACCCATCTACCATAACTGTTTGTAGAAGTCGGGGATCCCTGTTCTCGTATGGGAGATCTTTGTCATATAGAGGAGACTTATCTATTGGGAGCCCATCTATGCACAGAAAATCCTTCACAAATTCATTGTAAGGGGAATACTGATGCCAACCTCCCCACTTTTCAGGGAAAACATATACTGTGAATACGTGAGGATACGTGTCTTCGGCATATTGTGTCGCAAATATAAATTCCTTACTAAATTGATTGGTGGAATAAAATAGTTCTACAAAAGGAACCTGCTCTATGATATGGGCTTCTGAATCAATGATGGATTTGTATGTTCCTGCCGCTTCCGCCCATTTTTTCTGGATCATTTGAATCCTTCCGAGGGTAGCCAATGCGGCACCTGCGGTAATTCGCCCATTTTCACTGTTGCTTCTTTCCCACGGAAGGTCATCGGCTACGGCTTTCAATTCAGTAGCGGCAAATTCCCAGACTTCATCCTGGGGGGTGCGGCTAATCGTATTTGCTTCTTCCAATGTAAGATTCTTGGTACTCAGAGGCACACCTCCGAAATGCAATGCCAAATTCATATAAGCGTATGCCCTGAGGGTCCGTATTTCACCTGTAAATTCCGCTTTTTTGCTGGCATCCATTTCAACCTCTTCGATATGTGCCAAGAAGTTGTTGCACCGTGCTATTTTCTCATAGGATTGGGAATAATAGGCGGCTGTAACCCAGTTACTGGAATTTAATTCTCCGTTAGTGACACCATCAGGCCGGGACTCTTTTTCAGAACCGTTTCCTGCCATCAGATCGAGATAAATAACACCATCAGGACTCCAGAAGCATTGCCCTCTCCAGTCGCCCCCGACATTATAACAGCCCACTAAAGCCAAATATGCATCATTTTCATTTTTCCAGAAAGTACCATCGGATGGTTCACTTAAAGGATTTTTATCGAAAAAATCCGAACAGGACTGCAATGTAACTGCAAAAGCAAATGCAGATATTACATATATGATTGATTTTTTTATAACGTTCTTCATAATTTTTCTTTTTAATAGTTAGAATTTAAGACTCAATCCAAATGTATAGGTTGCCGTAATAGGATAAAAATTTCCTGAACTTATTTCAGGATCCCATCCGGGATAAGAGGAATTTATGCAGAATAAGTTCTGGCCGCTAAAAAATAGCCGTAGTTGAGTGATTTTAAAATCTTCGAGTACGCTTTGGTGGATTGAATAACCAAGTTGTATATTTTTTGCCCGTAAAAAGGAAGCGTCCCTGAGCCAATAAGTGGAAGTCATGATCGTCCCCGCATTATCATTCAGTGATGTGAGTTTGGGATAAATGGCATTCCTATCCGGATTTTCTTCTGTCCATCTGTTATCCGCTTGCCAGCGTTGTATTTGTCCACTGTTATATAAAGCGTATCCCTGATAAGAACCCAACCTTTGCTTATGACCTCCCAATCCCTGCAAAAGGATCATAAAATCAAAATTCTTATAATCAGCCGTCAGCGTTAACCCATAGGCGAATTTAGGGGTAGTACTACCCAATACTTTACGGTCGTTTGCAGGATCTGTAACATCATCGCCATCCAGGTCTTTATAGCGTACAAACCCGGGCTGGGCAGAGTAAGGCTGCGTTGAATAATTCTTTATGTCGTCATTGTCAACAAATAATCCATCAGCCACATATCCGTAAATTGAGTTTATCGGATGTCCCACATATAAGTTCTTCCCATAATCGGCTGTAATACCGCCACCTAATTTTTCCACGCGGTTCTTTACATAAGAGAAATTAGGAGATATTCCCAAATTCACATTGCCAATGCGTGGCTTATAAGATAAGAGAATCTCAAATCCTTTGTTACTGACATCTGCGCTATTACTTTCAGACGGAGACAATCCAAGTACGGCTGAGGCTGTAGTACTGTAAAGGATATCCGAAGTCTTCTTCTCAAAATAATCTAATGTGACATCCCATAAACCATTTAAAATTGAAAAATCTACCCCTATGTCGGTTACAGTTGTTGTTTCCCAGGAAATGTCCTTGTTCACATATTTGGTTGTGGCTAAACCGGAAGCCACGGTTCCTCCAAATGCATAATTTTGATTACTTAAAACACTTTGGTAGGGATAATAACCTATATTCTGATTCCCTAATTGTCCCCAGGATAGGCGTAATTTTAAATTGTCTACCCAATGAATATTATCTTTGATAAAATCCTCTTCCGAAATACGCCAGCCAAGTGATGCGGAAGGGAACAACCCCCACCGGTTATTTTTTGGAAAACGTGAAGTTCCGTCATAACGGGCATTTACCTCCACTAAATAACGATCTTTGAATGAATAATTAACTCTTCCAAAAAATGAACGCAATGCATATTCTTGTGCGGAACCACTATTACTCATGCCGTTCTTACTTCCCGCGTCAAGTTCATGCAGCGAATTATTGGGGAAATTTTGCCGATAGCCTACATACCATTCCTGTCTGTATTCTTCCTGGGAAAAACCTACTACTCCTCCAATGGAATGTTCTTCAATTTTCTTGTCGTAACGCGCTAATGCCTGGATTTGTAGCATATTAATAAATTCATTGTCAATATTAAGCCTGTTTGGACCATACACTTTATTCGCATCAAATCTCACTTCTGCGACAAAATCTTTTTGAGAACGGTTATAATGCCTATAACCGGCATTACCGCTCAAAGATAATCCGGGAATGATTTCCCATTCCAGCTCCGCATTTCCGAGAAACTGATTTTTACGGTATTTCATGAATGATTCACTATCCAGCCAGGCTTCAGGAGAATAATTATCCTGGTATCCATAAGTGCCGTCTGATTTTTTACCCGCAAACTGGGGCCCTTGCCGCACTGCGAAATTGATCATATTGGTCATATCCCCGTCGCCATGGCGGGGTTCATGCCTGTTTGAAGAATACCCGCTAATGCTTGCTTTAAAGTGAAGGTTGGAGTACAACTGGTGGTCCAGGTTTAACTGGAAATTATACCTGTCAAAATAGTTCTTTTCTACTACGCCATCCTGATGCAAATAGCCCAAGGAGAATAGGTACCTGGTCCTTTCACCACCCCCCATAAGACTTAAATTATGATTTGTCTGGAATCCGCTGTTAGAGTTCAGTAGATTTTTCAGATGAGGTACATTCGGATAATTATCAGGGTCGGAGCCATCACGAAACTTTTCGATTTCAGCATCTGTATAGGTTATGCCTTGCCCTTGGTTTCTATTTGCCTCATTCCGTAACATCGCATATTCCCAGGAATCAACAAAATCCGGCAGCTCTGTTACTTTCTGCCAGCCAAAATAATTGTCATAACTGATTTGTGTTTTCCCCTGCTGTCCTCTTTTTGTTTCTATCAATATTACACCATTTGCAGCTCTGGCCCCATAAATAGAAGCCGACGCCGCATCTTTAAGCACCGATATTGATTTGATATTATTAGGGTCAACATCGTCTAAAGAGGCGTACATGCCATCTATCAAAACCAATGGACTGGAACCTGCTCCGGAAAATGTGCCTAAACCACGAATACGAATAGAGGCCCCGTCACTTCCCGGCCTGCTACTTGATTGACTAACAGTCACTCCTGCGGCCAATCCTGACAGAGCCTGAGATGCCTGGGTTATTGGCCGGCTTTCTAAGAGGTCTGAACTTACACTTGATACAGATCCAGTCAAATTAACTTTTTTCTGCGTGCCATAACCCACGACAACTACTTCATCTAAAAATTCAGTGTCTCCACTTAAAACAATACGATAAACACTTTCTCCCAATGCAATCTCTTCAGTTTTGTAACCAATATATGAGATTACCAACATTCCATCCAGAGGTGCTTCCAAAGTGAAATTTCCGTTGATATCTGAAACAGTACCAATGCTGCTTCCTTTCACCTGGATATTTGCGCCAATAATCGCTTCTTCATTTGAATCGACAATCGTTCCTGCAATTTTTGATGTTTGAGCGGTGGCAACAATAGAAATGCATAACATCCAACACATTATTATTGCCGTTTTTAATAAATTTCCCATAATAAATTTCCCATTTTTCATAATAATTCAATTAATTCTTTGTTTTCATTCACGGAACTCTCATTTTTCAACCAGTTAAAAATCTCACTGTGCAAAATTAGAGATTGTTGACATTGTATTTTTTATATGTTATCGACATAAAGTTACACTTTATCGATATTATTACTATATTTATCGCCTCAATATTGTTGAAAATGAATAAAGAAGAATTAAGAAGAGATTTCATTTTATTGAATGTAGGCTATGCTTACCATAATGCTGACTGGAACTGGAAGAATGTCCACAGTCCCTTTACACGGATACATTATGTGAAAAACGGAACAGCAAAGATCATCAGGGAAGATGGAGTCTTCGAACTGAAAAAAGATCATCTATATATGACTCCTTCATATACAAAGCATGCTTATGAAAGCAATGGTATTTTGGAACTTTATTATATTCATATATACGAGCATCCGGGAAGAAACCTGAATATATTTGATTTGCTTGATTTTCCGGTAGAAATTGAATCGGATCCTCTGGTCATACAATTGATTGAACGGTTGATAAAAATAAATCCTGATAGGGGTTTAAAGTATTACGATCCGTATCTTTACGATAATTCAGCAAATATTGAGCAAAATATGATTCTCCAACAGCAAAGTCCCATTGCCTTTGAAATGGAGACGCAGGCTATAATTAAACAAATCATATCTCGTTTTTTAGCACAGGCGGTTCATAAAAATGAAAATATTGAAAAGCGGATACTTACATCTCTCCACTACATTCATAAAAATATTGACAGTATGATCGATATAAATCATTTGGCAGATATGTGTTTCTTGACCAAAGATCATTTTATCCGCCTCTTCAAAAAAGAAATGAACTGTACCCCGGGCAAATACATCAACCAAAAGAAGATTGAATACGCCCAACTGCGACTACTCGTTGATAATGTGAATATTAAGGATGTCGCCTATGGCTTGGGGTTCGAGAATATTTCCTATTTCAACCGGCTTTTTATAAAACTGACCGGAGAAAGTCCGGGTAAATATAAAAAGAGGATGCAGCTATAATCTCCCCGTTAATCTCAGGTACTCCACTTCACTGATTTTATATTATACCCGGGCATCGATCATATTGCTATAAGCTTCCTGCCATTGCGTTTGTGCATCGAGCACATCCAAAAGGATGTCCATCCCTACCTCATAATTATCCCATATACTCCCCGGAAACGGGTCTTGTTGTTTCGTAGGTGGAAGCGTACTGGGGGATGTCCCAGAGCGCCCTGCACAGCCCGGAAGATTCCACCTGCTCCGGGGTGAAGTAGCGGTATTTGCTTTTGGCATCGGGGGCATTGTGGTTCTGGAGGCGCGAAGCAGCGATTTTCCCTTTCTCCCGGGTGGTGGCTTTGCCCTTGTCGACGGTGTACTGCTCGTGAAACACGCGGCACAGGAGGCTCCCCTCATCGGCCTTGACGCGGACAAGGAGCTCGTAGATTACCTGTCGAAGCAATGATCAAGACTTTCGCCTCCCCGGTTCATTCCCGTGGCGAAACTTGGCGGACTGGCTTCCATCAATCAACGCGTCTGGGGAGAATACCTGCTGCTTCAGTATTTCCTAAAAGATCCGAAACTTATTC
>CALFXE010000121.1 GCA_937927845.1 uncultured Paludibacter sp. | reverse complement strand
AATCGTAAATCCCTTATGGATAGCCACTTCACATACGCGTTACGTTAAAGTTGGGCTAAATCCGCGCTGCTTGCATCAGCTTTATCCGCGTTCCATATCAGCATTCCATCAAACTATTGAGTTAAGCATGAACCGTCCTTCTTTCTCTGACAATCATTAATGCTTCTTCCTTAATTTCGTCGGGGAGTTCAATTTTCCTGAGTTGTAGACTGCGTATCCATCCGGCAACATCACTTTCTTTTAAGGTGTAAAAAATGTCTGCAATCATTTCTTTTTGTGCCTCAGTGTATGATGCAGGATTTGTTTCTTTTAATGTATCTAAATCTTCATCATCGAAATATTCAATTTCCAAATCGGAGTTTAATAAGGAATCGCGATCGCAAACTTCATGTGCACCGCAACATTCTTCATCCATCTGAAAATTAATTTCGACCTCTTCTTGTTTCTTTCTTCTGCCCAAGTACGTAAACAACATTAACGCCCCGGCACCTGCAATAAAAACTAATATAAGAACCCACATAACTTGTAACTAAATAAAATCTCTGCAAAATTACTTAAATATAGCTTAAAATAGCTATTTTTGTAAGTTAAAATACAATAGACAAGCTATTTTTTTGTTTTACTTTTTTACTAAGCTTATCTTAATTGCTTTGAAGCCAAATTACAAATACATAACAGGACTCCTTTTACTGATGTTAATCATATCAGGATGTTCCATGAATAAGAACACTTTGACTACCCGAACTGTTCAGTCAATTAACACACGTTTTAATATTTATTTTAATGGTAAGGTGAGTTATGATGAGGGCATAAAGGCGATAAATGACGCAAACAAAGATGATTACAGTCAGATTATTCCGATGTATCCTATCAGTAAACATGAAAATGCTAAGGCAGGTACTTCGCAGTTTAACCGCACAATAGAAAAATGTCGAAAGGCTATTAAGACTCGTTCTATGAAAACTAAACCTGCAAATGTTCGTAAAAAATCAGGCAGAAAGTCAAATAAAAATATTGCACCTAAGGAAGAATATAATCCCTTCATGCACGAAGTATGGTTACTTTTAGCCAAAGCTGAGTTTCATAAAGCTGATTTCCTTGGTGCTGTCGGTACGTTTAATTATATATCCCGACATTTCAAAGAAAATGAAGATTTAGGAGTTACATGTCAACTTTGGGTTATCAGATCATATGCGGAAATGGGTTGGATTTATGAGGCTGAAGAGTTGCTGTCGAAAATTGTTCAGAAGAATTTAATTGGCGATAATATCACTTTATATTCAGCGGTATACACTGATTTACTACTTAAAAAACATCAGTACAGAGAAGCAATTCCTTTCCTCGAAAAAGTACTTGAGAAGGAAAAGGATAAATCATTAAAAATGAGATTTTCATTTCTATTGGCGCAACTATACCAATATTCAGGAAACAAGCCTAAGGCTCATGAACAATATTCGCAACTGATAAAGAAAAATCCACCTTATGAAATGGACTTTAACGCAAGAATAAGTCGCGCAAGTTTGTTTACCGGGAATATGTCCGACATTAGAAAGGAGTTGAATCGTATGATTAAAAATTTCAATAATCGGGATTACTTAGATCAGCTTTATTATACATTGGGCAAGTCATATCTTCATGAAAAAGACACAGTTAGAGCATTAGAGAATTTTCAGGAAGCTGTAGACAACAGTACAAGAAACGGATTAGATAAGGCAGCGGTGCTAATTTCAATGGGAGATATTTATTATTTAAAGAAAGAATATATTAAGGCACAACCTTGTTACGATGAGGCATCGAAAATAATATCTATTGAAAATGATGATTATCAGAGAGTTTTTAATAGAGCTGAAGTGTTATCTGAACTTGTTGTGCAATACGATATGGTTCAACTTCAGGATAGTTTGCAAAGACTATCAAAAATGTCGGATGAAGATAGATTGAAAAGTATTAAATTATATATAGCAAAACTCGAAGAAGAAGAGAAATTAGCTGCCGAGAGAGAAGAAAAGATGAGATTACGTGAGGAAGCCAATCAGGAAAGGGCTCAGCAGGTTGCTTTTACACCGATTGGGGCTGGAGTAAATCCGCAAGGCGAATGGTATTTCTATAATCCTAATTTGATACGAAGCGGTCAGACTGAATTTCAGAAGAAGTGGGGTAGGAGAAAGCTTGAAGATAATTGGCGAAGATTAAATAAGAGTGCGGTGCTTTTTGCTGAAACGCATGATAATGAATCACATGCAGAGGAACAGTCGCCTAATGATTCAATCCCACAAGGTCAGCCGGAAAATATTGCAGAATTAACCCAAGAAACTGAAGATGTTGCTTTGGAGGATAGTAAAAATCCTGCTTTCTACTTGAAACAGATACCGGTGACAGCAGAACAGATAGAGTTGTCGAACCAGCTTTGGTCGGAGGCTTTGTACAACATGGGCGTTGTATATAAGGATAAACTTAATGAATATCAATTAGCAATCCTTTCGTTAGAAGATTACATCAAACGTTTCGAAAATTACCCATTAGAGCCTGATGCCCTTTATCAGTTGTATTTAACATTAATCAAGCAAGGTGATAATATTAATGCGGAATCGATACGTTTAAGACTTATAGAAAAATATAATGAATCAAGATATGCTCAAATTTTGGCTAATCCAAATTATATAGAAACTAAGCAGAAAATGCTTGTAGAGCAGGATTCGATATATAAGGAAACATATGCAGCCTTCAATAAAAACGAGTTTGAAACGGTTTTCAGAAATGTCAAACTTGTTGAAGAGCAATATCCTATGAGTGGTTTAATGCCTAAGTTTCTGTTCTTAAAAGCTTTGAGTATAGGTAAAAACCAAAGTCAGGATAACTTTGAAATAGCATTGAATAAATTATTGAATGATTATCCTGACAGTGATGTAAGTTCGATATCAAAAGATATTTTAGCATTAATTAAACAGGGGCGTGAAGCACAACAAGGAACAACACAGGGAACATTATTAGCTCGAAGAGAAGAGCAGCAAATTGCTGATTTGAATCGAGATACGGTATTGTTGTCATTCAGTGCAGATAAGGAAACGATGCATCGTGTGATGTTAATATCTTCGGAACCTGAAGAATCGATGTTTGAGTTGCAGTTTCAATTGGCTGTGTTTAATTTCTCCCGATTTTTATTAAAAGATTTCGAATTAAATATAGGCAAAGTTGATATTTCCAGAAACGCTTTGTTTGTATATGAGTTTGATAATTACGAAGATGCGGCTTGGTATCTGCAAGCTATTTCCGAAGATGATGAAATTGTCAAATTGATGAAACAACTTAAAACATTTCCTCTTGTGATGTCGGAACATAATTTTGGACTCTTAAAGAATGGATTTACGATTGATGATTATTTAACTTATAAAGTTGAATTTGAAAATACAACAGAAATAGATAAAAACTAATTAAAGATGAAGAAAGACAAGATTTTATGGGCAGATGACGAGATAGATTTATTAAAAGCGTATATCTTGTTTCTGGAGGAAAAGGGGTATGATGTAACAACAGCATCAAACGGAAAAGATGCAGTTGATTTGTGTAAGTCTGAAAGTTTCGACATTATTTTTTTAGATGAAAATATGCCCGGTTTAAGTGGCTTGGAGACGATACCTCTAATAAAAGAAATTCATCCTAATGTGCCTCTCGTGATGATAACCAAAAGTGAAGAAGAGAATTTAATGAATATGGCAATTGGCAGTAAAATAGCTGATTATCTTACAAAACCGGTTAATCCAAGTCAGATTTTGATGACTTTGAAAAAGCATATTCATAAAAAAGAAATTATTACTGAACATACTGAAACATCATATCGTACTGAGTTTGGACGAATAGGAATGCAAATTAACGATTCTCTTACTTATGATGACTGGGTAGAAGTGTATAAGAAGTTAGTCTATTGGGAATTAGAGCTTTCTGAAACTGAAAGTGGTATGGATGAAATGTTGAGAATGCAGAAAACAGAGGCAAATGGCACTTTCCTTAAATATATAAAGAAAAACTATTTGGAATGGTTTAGAAATCCGGAGAAAAGACCTCTTATCAGTCCGGATATTTTTAAAACTAAAGTATTTCCTTTGTTAGATGATGGAGAAAAAGTGTTTTTTATTCTGATTGATAATTTCCGTTTCGATCAATGGAGGATAGTTCGGGAGATGCTGAATGAGTATTATTCATTTTTAGAGGAAGATTTATATTCGAGTATTTTACCTACTGCTACACAATATGCACGAAATTCGATTTTTTCAGGACTGATGCCTGTTCAGATTCAGCAGATGTTTCCTGATTTATGGGTTGATGAGGAAGAAGACGAAGGTAAAAATCTGAATGAGAAAGATTTAATTCAAACACAACTACAAAGATTTAGAAAGAACTATACATTTTCGTATAACAAAATCAATGAAGCGTCCTATTGCGAAAAGTTGATTGAAAGATTGCCTCATTTGGAGGTTAATAGTCTGAATGTATGTGTTTTGAACTTTATAGATATGCTGTCGCACTCGCGTACCGAATCGAAAATGATGAGAGAGTTGGCAAATGATGAAAATGCGTATCGTTCGTTAACTGTTTCATGGTTTAAACATTCAGGAACATTTGAGCTTTTAAAAGCTATTTCTCGAAGGGGTTATAAGGTAATTCTGACAACCGACCATGGTACTATTCAGGTTAAAAATCCTGTAAAGGTTATAGGTGATAAAAATACTAATGTGAATTTACGCTATAAAGTTGGTAAGAATTTGAGTTATAACAAGAAAGAAGTTTTTGAAATTCCCGATCCTAAACAAGCTGGTTTGCCGAGTCCGAATGTTAGTTCAACATATATCTTTGCAGGAAACGAAGATTTTTTTGCGTATCCCAACAACTATAATCACTATGTTAGTTATTATAAAAATACTTTTCAGCATGGAGGTATTTCGCTTGAGGAAATGTTGATACCGTTGATTGTGATGCAACCGAAATGAGAACAGTACAAACTCAGCCACGCAGTGGCGTAATGATGCATAACCGTATGCAAGGCGTAGCCGCAGCTTACGGTATGGGTATATACTTTGGCGCTTCAAGCCTCGCAGAGGCGGCATTATTATTATCCCGCCCTTGCAGGGCTCAGAGTAGGGGAAATGTATCCGCTATCCGTAAGCTACGCTTTGCTTGCATACGGTTATGCATGATAATGCTCCTGCGGAGCTTAGGTCATTTTATGGATAATCCAAACTAATGTGATTAATGTGCGAATATGCTAATATGATTAATAATGAATTTAAATAATAATTAAATGAGGACATATACTAATGTAAAAGATTTGGGTGATTTACAGGTTGCTGTAAAGGAGGCGTTGGATATTAAGCAAAACCGGTATGCCTACAAACATATTGGAGAGAATAAAACTTTGCTGATGGTGTTTTTCAATTCGAGTCTGCGCACGCGTTTGAGCACGCAAAAGGCAGGGATGAACTTGGGAATGAATACTATGGTGCTCGATATTAATCAAGGTGCATGGAAATTGGAAACCGAGCGAGGAGTTGTGATGGATGGTGATAAGCCAGAGCACATTCTCGAAGCTATTCCTGTGATGGGAACTTATTGCGATATTATCGGTGTAAGGGCTTTTGCTCAATTTGAAGATAAAGCCTTTGATTACAGCGAAACCATTATTAATCAGTTTATTAAATATTCCGGTAAACCGGTATTCAGTATGGAAGCTGCTACAGGTCATCCTTTGCAGGCTTTTGCCGATTTGATAACAATCGAAGAATATAAAAAGACGCAAAGACCTAAGGTTGTGCTGACATGGGCGCCACACCCAAAAGCTTTACCCCAGGCAGTACCTAACTCCTTTGCCGATTTTATGAATGAGGCAGATGTTGATTTTGTCATCACTCATCCCGAAGGATATGAATTAGCTGAAGAATTTGTGCGAGGAGCAAAAGTTGAGTATAACCAAATGAAAGCCTTTGAAGGAGCTGATTTTATATATGCAAAGAATTGGGCAGCATATCAAGATCCCAATTACGGTAAAATATTAAGTACTGATAGAAATTGGACAGTAAGCGAACGTCAGATGGCAGTTACCAATAATGCGTATTTTATGCACTGTTTGCCTGTAAGACGTAATATGATTGTAACTGATAACGTGATTGAAAGTCCGCAATCCATCGTTATTCCCGAAGCTGCCAATCGTGAAATTTCAGCACAAGTGGTGATAAAAAGGTTGTTGGAAAATAATATATAATTATAAAAATGAACATAGAACAAGTTATTGCATCAATTAGGAATGTACCTGATTTTCCTAAACCCGGAATTATGTTTAAGGACATTACCACAGCGATGAAAGACCCTGAAATATTGAAGTTTATAGTAGATGAACTATATGAATACTACAAGGATAAAGGAATTACAAAGGTAGTTGGTGTTGAAAGTCGTGGTTTCGTACTGGGCAGTATATTAGCTTATAAATTAGGTGCAGGATTCGTATTGTTGCGCAAACCGGGTAAATTACCGGCAGAAACATTTCGTTTATCTTACGATTTAGAGTATGGTCAGGATGCTTTGGAAATTCACAAAGATGCAATTAAAGATGGTGATATTGTACTTTTACATGATGATTTACTCGCAACAGGAGGAAGTGCGAATGCGGCAATACAACTACTTAGGAATTTCAAAATGCAAGATTTATATGTGAGTTTTTTGATAGAACTAAGTTTTCTGAATGGCAAGGAAAAACTTAAAGGTGTTACTGATATTAATTCATTTATTCAATTTTAATGGAAAAGCTTACGATAATAAAAGTAGGAGGTAAGATTGTAGAAGAACAAACTTCATTAGACAAATTACTATCCGATTTTACTAAAATAGAAGGACATAAAGTACTGGTACACGGTGGTGGTCGTTCTGCTACAGCTATAGCAGCTCAACTTGGAATTGAAAGCAAAATGGTTGATGGCAGACGAATTACCGATGAAGAAATGTTGAAAGTTGTTACTATGGTTTACGGCGGATTAGTCAACAAGCAAATAGTAGCAGGTCTACAGTCCTTAGGAGTTAATGCTTTGGGATTGACGGGAGCAGATTTGAATTATATGCGCTCCGAAAAGCGACCGATAAAGGATATTGATTATGGCTATGTAGGTGATGTCAAAGAAGTTGATGCATCTATTTTGGCAGATTTAATTTATAAAGATGTTGTGCCTGTATTAGCACCCTTAACTCACGATAAAACCGGTAATTTGCTTAATACCAATGCTGATACTATTGCCGGTGAAGCAGCAAAAGCATTATCTGCGTTTTTCGATGTTACACTTGTATTTTGTTTTGAGAAAAATGGAGTTCTGCGAGATGAGAATGATGATGAGAGTGTAATCCGTAAATTAACACCTGAATTATTTGAAGAATATGTAAAATCAGGAATAATTCAAGGAGGCATGATACCGAAATTGGAAAATTCATTTGATGCATTGAAAGCAGGAGTTAAAGAGGTTATCATTACCCGTGCAGACAAGATAAACAGAGAAAGTGGAACATTAATCTCGATAAAAGATTGTTGAGCTGTGTGATACGCTAATTTGCTCCCTTAATCATAAAATCTGTTAGTATTATTGTATCTTTGCGGCACAACATAATATACCAAAGAACATATGTATACTGAGCATAAAGAAGAAGCAGTTATATTGCTTAAAAATCTGATTACAATTCCTTCGTTCAGCAAAGAAGAATCAAAAGCTGCCGATTTATTAGAGCGATATGTCGAGTTGCAAGGCTATTCGGTTTCGCGCAAAGGTAACAATATCTGGTTAATGAGTCCGGGCTTTGATGCAGACAAGTCGACCATACTGCTTTGTTCACATATTGACACTGTAAAACCTGTTACAGGATGGACACACGACCCATTTATTCCTATTGTTGAAAACGGTAAACTCTTTGGTTTAGGCAGCAATGATGCCGGAGCATCTGTGGTATCGTTACTTCAGGTGTTTTTCATTTTAACACAAGAGAGTCAAAATTATAATCTGATTTATGCTGCGGTAGCTGAAGAAGAAATTTCAGGTGAAAACGGAGTTAGCAGTCTTCTACAAGAATTACCTAAAATTGATTTTGCAATTATTGGTGAACCAACAAATATGAACCTTGCTGTAGCCGAAAAAGGGTTAATGGTTTTAGATTGTGTTTCATACGGTAAATCGGGACATGCGGCACGTAATGAAGGCGAAAATGCATTATACAAAGCAGTTGATGATATCAATTGGTTCAGAAAAACAATTCTCCCATTACAAACTGAGTTTCTTGGTCCGGTTAAAATGACTGTTACTCAGATAAATGCAGGTACACAGCATAATGTTGTACCGGATCAATGCACATTTGTAGTCGATGTGCGATCGAATGAAATGTATAGTAATGAAGAATTACTCGAAATTATCAAAGAAAATGTAGATTGTGAAGTTTCGGCACGTTCAACCCGACTTAGCTCAACTGCAACACCATTGGATCATCCTGTTGTTGAAAAAGGAAAGTCGATAGGACTGAAACTGTTTGGTTCGCCAACATTATCAGATCAAGCTTTATTGCCTTTTCCAAGTGTTAAGATAGGACCAGGAGAATCAGCTCGTTCGCATACGGCAAATGAATTTGTTCTTGTCAAGGAAATTGAGAATGCAATTGATTTATATATAGAATTATTAGATGGATTAAAGATTTAAAACACATTATCATGAAGAAATATATATCATTAATGATTTTATGCTGCATTTACTTTTCAATGTCAGCACAAAAGACACAATACGATTTAGTAGAAAATATCCCTTATTACGAGATTGAAAATCAAGCAATTGATAGTTATATTTCAGAAAGATGTGTTTTGGATATTTATTATCCGAAAGACTCTAAAGATTTTCCTACAGTTGTATGGTTTCATGGTGGCGGATTAACGGGAGGTCGAAAAGAAATACCTTCAGCACTAAAAGAAAAAGGAATAGCAGTAGTAGGAGTTGGTTATCGACTTTCACCCAAAGTTACGGTACAGCAATGTATTGAAGATGCCGCAGCTTCAGTCAGTTGGGCATTTGACAATATCGAAAAATATGGAGGCAACAAATCACTGATTTTTGTGTCAGGACATTCAGCAGGAGGATATTTAACAGCTATGATAGGTCTTGATAAATCATGGTTAAATAAACATCAAAAAGATGCAAATGATATTGCAGGTTTAATTCCGTTTAGCGGTCAGATGATAAGTCATTTTACCTATCGTAAAGAACTACAAATTTCGGAAACTCAGCCTTTAGTCGATAAATTCGCACCTCTTTTTCATGTTCGGAAAGATACCCCTCCGCTATTACTGATAACCGGTGATAGAGAAATGGAAATGTTAGGTAGATATGAAGAGAACGCTTATCTATATAGAATGATGAAAGTCTTAGGCAACACAAGTACCCGTTTGTTTGAATTGGATGGCTATGGTCATGATATGACAGAGCCGGCATTTCCGCTGTTATTGAGGGAAGTGGAGAGGATAAGAAAAGAATATAAAAGGTAGACTCTATCTTTTAATGTTTTTGATATAATATACTAATCTAATATGAACACAGATAATAACGATATTGTTAAATTTGAAAAAATCTACATTGCATATTACTCTAAATTTAAGAGATTTGCAAAGGAATACGTTATTAGAGAAGAAGATGCTGAGAATATTGTACAAGATTTATTTCTCGAGTTGTGGGAAAATAAATACTTTTTAATCCCTCAGCAAAACCTGTTTTCATTTCTTTTTACATCATTGAAAAACAAATGTATAGATTATATCAGGCACATTAATACGGCTAATAAAGTAACCGAGCAAATTCAAGCTGACTATGTCAGGTTATTAAAAATTAAATTCGATGCGCTCGAAATTTTAAACGAAGAAAATATTTCGCAATTAGATGTTGAAAAAGTAATTCAAGACGCCTTAAATCAACTACCCGACAGATGTCGTCAAATTTTCATTCTTAATAAAATAGAGAAGAAAAAGCAAAGTGAAATTGCCAAAGAATTGAATATTTCAATAAATACTGTTGAAAGTCAAATGGCTGTTGCTTATAAAAAGCTAAGGGTATTATTGGATCAGCGGATTTTCTCGGTTGATATATTTTTTTCCCCTTTCAAACTTTAAGAA
>CALFXE010000120.1 GCA_937927845.1 uncultured Paludibacter sp. | reverse complement strand
GTAACGAAGGCGTAACTATCTTAGCTGCCTTTTTACCCGTTTCGTTGGAAAATGCCAAAGCAGGTTGGTTGCTATCTCAACCAATCAGGCTTGTTATTCTCTTGTATAGTAAAGCATGAGGGGGATGTAAGGCGGTGAGGAACGAGCCGGTCACGACAAAGAAGGGACGGAAGCGAGGCGTACCCTGGAATGACCGACCCGAAGGGACATGCCCTTTTTAAAAAAAACATGTTTTTAAAGGTGACTTGTAGTAGGCTACGCGGATTACGTTATCTTTTGCTACACTTTAAGATACAAAGTGTTAAATTGTTAATATTAATATTTAAGTATTTGCTTAAATAAGTAACCTTTATTACTTTTGCCTCGCAAACAAATTTGACAATGACAAACGATACTTGCATCAGGTTACAGGCGGACATAGACCAAATTAAAAGTTGCCGAGAAAAATTAAAGACTAACTCGAAATCATTTTTACAATTAGTACAGGTTCTTGCTTTGGCAGGAAATGAAGTACGACTGAAGATACTATTTCTGCTTGAAGAGGAAAACGAACTTTGTCCTTGCGACCTAAGTGATATTTTGGGAATGAGTATTCCTGCCGTGTCCCAACATTTACGAAAGCTAAAAGACGGGAATATTATTGAAGCCAGAAAACAAGGACAAACCATTTTCTATTCACTACACAATAAACATTTAAAAGTATTAAGATCGTTCTTTAAAATAATCAATCAACAAAATTTGGTGACAGTATGACAACGACAATAAAAAATAGTAAAGGCTGGATTGCTGGACTGTTGGCAGCAGTTGCAGCTTCTCTTTGCTGCATCACACCTGTTTTAGCTTTCTTAGGTGGTGCAAGCGGATTTGCTTCATCATTTTCGTGGGTTGAGCCGTATCGTCCATATTTAATCGGTTTGACAATTGCAGTTTTTACATTTGCGTGGTATCAAAAAATAAAACCACGAAAACAAGTTGGCTGCGACTGTGAGGCTGACAATAAAAAATCATTTTGGCAATCAAAATCGTTTTTAGTTATCGTTACTGTTGTTTCTGGATTGCTAATGGCATTTCCATACTATGCAAAAATATTTTATCCAAAGCCACAAAAAGCAAAAGTGATTGTAGTTGACAAAAGCAATATAGCAACGGTTCAATTAAACATTAATGGAATGGACTGTGAAGGTTGTACAGCACACATTAACGGCGCACTTTCAAAGGTGGATGGAGTAATTGAAGCAAACACTTATTATAAAAATGCAAATGCAATCGTAAAGTTTGACAATTCAAAAACATCAGTTGACAGTCTTTCAAATATTATAAACAACATCGGATATAAAGTAATTTCATCCACCATCATCAACAAATAAAAATGAACAAGACAGCAATACTTCAATCAGTAATCATTTGTCCTAATTGCAGACACCAAAAAGAAGAAACAATGCCCACAGACGCTTGCCAGTTTTTTTATGAATGCGAAAACTGCAAGACAAGATTAAAGCCGAAACAGGGGGACTGCTGTGTTTATTGCAGTTACGGAACAGTAAAATGTCCTCCAAAACAATTAGGAACTTCATGCTGCTGACAGAAAAAAGGATATAAAATGTAGAAGTTAAGATTTGATCCAACGAATTGTAGTCATGTCTTTTTTATTACTAAGTGGCTTAATCCCGGATCATTCAGCAACCTTTCCATTTCCGATTGAATAATGTCCTGTATATCTTCTTTTATCTGGAAATAATTACGCTGTACCATGCTGTTATCCAGCTTGCGAATCACCTCTATCTCCTTGTAGCTTTCTTCCTCTCTTTTCAGTGCATCGTGGTTATTGATAATTTCACAATGGAAGGCTTTCAGGTCTATTTTATTATCAGGATCGTCAGCTACCATGCCTACGAACTCACCGGAACTCAGTGCAGATATTTTTGAAGGCGGTATAGCGGTTTCCAGTTGCTTTGAGCGGCTGATAGAAGTATCACCGCTATTGATAGAATAACTTTCCCTATCCTGCATGATTTTCCCGAAGCGTTCGGAAAGTTGTTTGGCTGTATCACCTGTAACTTGCCCGGCTACAATGTTGCCCGTGATATTCATAATTACATCTGCCTGCTCCCTGCCATAATCTTTACGAAGCTGGCTGAAATCCTGAATACCTAAGCAAGTGGAAACCTTGTTGCTCCTTGCTGTGGCTATAAGGCTATCCATGTTGTTCAAATAGATAGTTGGGAACTCGTCAAAAACCAAACTGCTTTTCAATTTTCCTTTCTTATTGACCTGCTTTACAAGGCGTGTTACATAAAGCGAAAGCACCGCCCCATAGATCTGTATCTTTTGCGGATTATTACCCATGCAAACCACCTTCGGATCATCAGGATTATTCACATCGAGATTGAAGTCATTGCCCGATAAAACATAATACAATTGCGGTGAGGAAAGCCTTGCCATAGCCACTTTAGCAGATGCTATCTGTCCTTCTAATTGTTCCATCACATCATTCAGGTAGGCATTCAAAAACGGATTGATCAATACCTCACATTCTTTGGCAGCTTCGGTTCTGAACAATGTAAAAAGGCTGTCATAATCTGCCTGCATCAGTTCTATGACGTGTGGCAACGTGCAAAATTCTCCGTCCTTATATTTCTTCAGATACCATATCACAGCCGTCAGGAAATTAATTGGCGATTCCACGAAAAAATCGCCCTGACGCTTTATCCACTCTCTATTTAATCCCATTAAAATGGTGCGGGCTGATTCCGCAGCATCAGTAATATCGGTCATGGCTGATGGCTCCAAAGGATTGCACCGATGGCTTCTTGTTAAGTCGTCAAAATTGATCACAAAAAATCGCGGAGGCTTGGCGTACCTGTGCTTGTTTTTCAACCAGGAATTGTAGGCAATCCTTGAAAGATCATCGAACTTAAAGTCGTACACAAACATTGTAAACCCCTTACGGATATGTTGGGTAATGACGTGCCTGATTACGAAATAGGATTTACCTGCACCGGGAGTACCTAATACCATTATCGCCCTGAAAGGGTTAATGATATTTATCCAGCTATTGCGAACCTTGTTTTTAAGGCGGTAGCGTGCCGGCAGGTTGATGGAAAATTCATTTTCCAGTAAACGTTCTTCCTGCGGAAACGTCTCGTTTTCCTTGTTAAAAATATCCTTGTTGTTGAACTTGCTTTTAATGATCCGGGAAAGCAATGTACCTCCAGAAAGTATCAGTAAAAAACCTATTGCGGTAATGCTTATATAAACAATTGTCTTCTCCTGTGCAGGCAATTGAAGCATCATGGAAAGATAGCTGGCAAAATAGAGCAACAGCCCCGTTATGAGGTAGGCGAAAGCTGTTTTATAATTCAGTTTCTCATCCTTCCGGCCTTTTGCTCCGAGCAGCGAAATCACCAGAAAGCCTAAAGCAATCAGCTTGCTTTTAACAAAGTTGCTGAAGATACCTGTTCGGTAAATATTACCTAAAATACGGTCGCTGAAAGTACTGCTCAACTCCCATTCCTGAAAGGCAGCATAGCAATAATAATAGAAGTGTATCACTAAAATAACGATACTGATCAACCTGGTCATGTCCAGAATTTTCCTCAGCGCCTGTTCGTTCTCACCTGTCTGTACAGCCATTGTTTTACGTTTTATTGGTTATTGGAAATGTTCTTGTTTCTTTTTCTTTTCTTGCCTTTTTTCTTTAGCTGACCGGGTATATAATCAGCTACCTGGTCGGGTTGTATCAAGGCATCCAGTGCATTGCCAACAGGGATGCTAATTGGAGCTGGCATATGATCCTGGGGAAGCGTTTTAACGTCGCGGTCGGTCACTTGCGTAGGCTGTGTAGCTTTGCCTGCTTTTTGAGCTACCTGTGGTAATAACTCTGACTTCATCACTTCTTTCAAGCCGCATCGTTCCTGTATGGCTTTGGCACTGTATTGCTTACCCAATGCACTTCCGTTGAAGACAGTTTTGGTCTGATGATCTACGTAGGTTATGCCATATATCAACCCGGCATCATTTTGACGCAAGGCAACGTGTATGCCCTTTCTTTCGAGTTGATTTACCAGTTCGTCCAGTGTTGGCGTTTTACCAATAAACAACCTGTCTATTTCATTTTTTACGCGGCTTTTAAATGGTTGTCGTTTGGCATCATTGAGAGTAAATTTTTCTTCCAGAAATTTCAGTGTGGGCTTATTATAAAAGTCACTGGCTTTTATTGGTACGCCTACCGGCTTTCCATCCTCATCCAATATGCGGTAAACCAATCCTCCACCTTGAAAAATTCTTGAATGTTCGCTGCCCCGATCCGCCAGTACATTGTACTGTTTCAATACTGCATTTAGCTCCGGCAGACTGGTGTAGTGATATTTGAACAATACCGAATCGAGTACATTGGTGATAGCTCTTTTTGTTTCTGTACGCCCGTATTGTACCTTCTTTGCATCAATAGGTTTTAACCTGAATGCCTGCTTTCTTGCATGGGCATCGGCCACTACAAGACCAAACATTTTTTCAATCTCTTTTCTTGCAGGTTCTGACTTGCGAATGCCGAGGTGATGCAGGTCAATACGATTGCCGTTAGGCTGGATGTTAGTGGTGACTATGTGGATATGCGGGTGACCTGCGTCATGGTGCTGATAAACAAGATAAGGCTGCTCTCCAAAGCC
>CALFXE010000119.1 GCA_937927845.1 uncultured Paludibacter sp. | reverse complement strand
GAGTCTTCTAAACGTAAAAACCCAGATGCAAGTGAATCTCGTTTGCAGATCGGACAATTTGGAATTGGTAAGTTATCTACATATATTTTATCAAGAAATATAACATATATTTCAAAGAAAAATAGCAAATATTTATTGGTTACTATGGATTATAGCAAAATACGAGAAGGAACAGAAAAAATTTTTCTTGATGAGATAGAAATTCCAGAAAAAGAGGCTCAAAGCTTGGTAGAATCCTTTACTATAATTAATGGTAGTAGCGTGGTTAATTTTGAATTATTTGGTGATAAGGCTACTGATACATGGACGCTTTCTATATTGACGGATTTAAAAACAAAAGCGGCGGAAATACAAGAAGGTAGATTAAAATGGATTTTGAGGACAGCATTGCCCTTGAATCCGCAATTCAATTTATATTATAATAGAGAAAAAATTGAATCATCAAAACTAACAGCACCAATTATGAAAACATGGATTATTGGAAAAGATGATTCTACGGCTGAGGCTCTGGATTATGCAACTTGTATTTATGACGAAAAGTTAGATTCATATAGTGTTGATTTCTCAACACTGAACGGTGTAAATGGTTCTTTCACACTGTACGAAGACTCGTTATTAGGAGGCAAAGCCTCAGAGAATGGTAGAAGCCATGGCATTTTTTTGAGCATACGTGGTAGGCTTATCAATTTAGATGATCCTTTACTTGGTATGGAAGCTTTTTCTCATGGTGCTTTTAACCGTTGTAGAATTATTATTAATGCAGATGAATTAGATGATAATCTTACATCTACACGAGAAGCGGTAAAAGAATCACGACCACTGAATGAATTAAAAGCATATATCAAAAGAAAATTCAACAGTGAAATTAAAAAATATTATTTTGATCAAGAAGAAAAAAAGGAGATAAGAAAAAGTGTTGGTTATCGTGTTTCACAAACTGCATATACAACGTCAAAAAAGCCTATATATAAGTTTGTTGAGAAATATTTTGCAAACGAAATTTCTAATCCATTTTTAATAGAAAAACCTGTCGATTCAACTTCCGATGAATTATTGCCAAAATATGAAGGAGTTGTAGATGAAAATAACCAAGTTATTGATACTATAGAATGGGGAATACTGGGTGCACATGAGCCTATCGCTAAATTTAATCTTAAAAGCAAGACCATAACAATCAATTCCATTCACCCTTATATTGCTAATTATAGTGATTTTTATAAAAACAATCTTCCATTAGAAACATTGGTTATAACTGAGGTATTGACCGAAGCACATCTATATGAAATTGGTATTGACGAATGTGATATTAATTCCATAATGAAGGGTAGAGATGAAACACTCCGACAACTAGCTCTATCTGATAGGGATGGTCTTCCTGCGGTTGCCCAACTGTTACACGATGCTGTCGCAAATCCTACGGAATTAGAAAATGCAGTATGTAGAGCTTTTTCTGCATTGGGGTTTGAATCGAGTCCAATTGGAGGAAATGGTAAACCTGATGGATTTGCCCAAGCTTTTTTAGGTTATTCATCTTTAGGTGAATCTAAAAATTATTCATTAACTTTTGATGCAAAGAGTACTTCTAAAAACAATATTGCTGCAGGCACAGCAAAACTCTCAGGACTAAAACGACATCAAGCAGATTATAAGGCAACATATTCCGTTGAAGTAGCAATAGGATATCAAGGCGAAGATGATATGGACAGTGCGATTTCTAAAGAGGCCATTCAACAAGAAGTTACAATTATAAAAGTAAAGGACATGGCAAAACTATTACTTTATTCAGTACCAAAACAATTGGGATTAGTTAAGTTAAAAGATTTATTTGATACTTGTTATGCTCCTTTACAGGTATCAGCATGGATAGATAAGTTGGTTAATGAAACTCCCGAAAAAGCTCCATATAACGATATTATTGAAGTTGTATATGATTTGCAAAAGAATGATAATGAAGCACCGACACTGGAAGTTGTCCGTATGAAAGTTAATGATAAAACAAGCAAATCATATTCTGTAACTAATATGAGATCGTATATGGAAGCCCTCCGCAATATCATTCCAGGGCAATTCCATTATGATAGTAATTATGTTTCTGTAGATTGTTCTCCTGAAATAATAAAAAACCACATTACAAGTGCCATTAACTCTGAAGTCCCTGATACAATGAGAGAATTATATCACGCTATGTTTAAATGAGTTTACAATCTTTTTTGTTTTGATCTTTAGAGATGCTAATCATTTCCAAAGATAATATAATTCTTTGTGCTAATTGTAATGATTTTATAAGTTCATTATTGCAAGCAGATTTTTCTATTAATACCTTTTCGATTTTTAATAAATCAGAGTAAACTTGTGATATTGATATTGAACTACTCATTAATTTCCC